>NZ_LMJC01000007.1:0-98125 GCF_001429215.1 Acidovorax sp. Root267 | reverse complement strand
CACGCAGCACAAGTTGCTCAAGGAGTTCTTCATGCCTTACCTGGCGATTCGCAACCGGGTGGAAGGCTACGGCGTGAGCATCATCAAGGCGGGCGCCAAGATTGTGGGCCACGACGGTGGCCCGGTGCGGGCTCCGCTCACGGACTTGAAGCCCGGCGAGATGGAAGAGCTCAAGGCGCTCATCGACAAGCTCGGCCCGCAGTAAGCACCTCGAAAGTGAGTCAAGGGCCTGGTTTTCCAGGCCCTTTTTTCCAGCGATTTCCATACACCTCACACCACGCGCCTGGCCGTGCACGGGCGCGTGGTGCCCGCACGGCACGCCAATACAACACCATTACGGAGACACACCACATGCTCAAGACTCTCATCCTCGCCGCAGCCGGCGCCCTGGCCCTTGTCACGCTGAGCGGCTGCGCCACCCACGCGACGACCACCGCATCTGCCGGGTCCGAGCAGGCCGTGGCCGCTGCTGCCGAACGCCTGCGCCTGGCCATGATCGACCCCACACCCGCCGCGCTGGCCCCCCTGGTGGCAGACGACCTGAGCTACGGGCACTCCGGCGGCCGTGTGGACACCAAGGACAGCTTCATCGGCGACCTGGTCGCAGGCAAGTCCGACTTCGTGACCATCGCCATCTCCGACCAGACCATCAAGGTCGTGGGCCACACCGCCATCGTGCGCCACACCCTCACGGCTGACACCAACGACTCGGGCAAGCCCGGCAAGGTGCAGATCAAGATCTTGGGCGTGTGGCAGCAACAAAGCGGGCAGTGGAAGCTCCTGGCCCGCCAGGCCGTGCGCACGGCGGCATGATGTAACCCGCAGGGCCGCCGCGTGCGGCCCTTTGTTTTTGCACTTCAGCTCAACGAAGCCCATGACAGAAAATTCCCAGCCCCGCATTCTGCAAATCGGCCGCCTGCCCCTTCCCGCGCTGGAGGCCGAACTGGCAACCCGGTACCACGTCGCCTGTCTGGCCGACCAGCCCGATCCGGCATCCTTTCTGGCCGCACAGGGCGCGGAATTCACCGGGGTGGTGACGACGGCATCCATCGGCCTCAAGGCCGAGGTCATTGCCGCCCTGCCCCGTTTGCAGGTCATCAGCAGTTTCGGCGTGGGTTTTGACGCGTTGGACATCGGTGCTGCCAAGGCGCGTGGCGTACAGGTGGGCTACACACCCGGCGTGCTCAACGACTGCGTGGCCGACATGGCGTTTGCGCTGATGCTGGATGTGTCGCGCGGCATTGCAGCCAGTGACCGTTTTGTGCGCCGCGGCGAATGGCCCCAGGCCCGCTTCGCACTGGGAACCCGGGTGTCGGGCAAGCGCCTGGGCATTGTGGGCATGGGCCGCATCGGCCAGGCGATGGCTGAGCGCGCCAGCGGTTTCCGCATGGAGGTGGGCTACCACAACCGACGCCCGGCCGAAGGTTGCTCACTGTCCTATTTCGAGTCGTTGACTGCGCTTGCGCAGTGGGCCGACTACCTCGTGCTGACCGTCGCCGGTGGCACTGGCACGCGCCACCTCGTCAACCGCGATGTGCTCAACGCCCTGGGCCCGCACGGCTACCTCATCAATGTGGCGCGCGGCAGTGTGGTGGATGAGGCCGCGTTGATCGAAGCGCTGACCGAACGCCGCATCGCCGGTGCCGGGCTGGACGTGTTTGAGAACGAACCCAGCGTGCCCGCCGCGCTGATGGCGCTGGACAACGTGGTGCTGACCCCGCACACCGCCAGCGCCACCCACGAAACCCGCCGTGCCATGGCAGACCTGGTGCTGGAGAACCTGGAATCCTTCTACGCCAGGGGTTCCGTGCGCGTGCCCGTACCGGCCGCCTGATGTAAAAAAGCCCTCGCCGGCATGCGTCGGCGAGGGCCTAGAAACGCGCGCGCCAGGGGCGCGCCGTCCCGGTTACTTCAACACACCCTTGGAGATGTCCATCACCATGCGCGTGGCCAGGTACAGGCGCGGCACGATGGTGTTGATCTGCACGTACTCGGCGTCGTTGGAGTGCGCGCCGTAGCCCGACAGGCCCATGCCCTCCACCACGGCACCCTTGGTCTTGAGCGCCGCAAATGCTGCATCGGTACCACCGCCCGTCGCCTTTTCGACCACGTTGAGCGGCAGGCCCAGCTCCTGGTAGATCACCTTGCCGTAACCCGCCACGCGGCGCGATGCTTCGCTGGCTTCCAGTGGCGGGCGGCGCACCTCGAACTTCACGTCCACCTTGGATGCGGGCAGCAGCCGGGTCTTGATCTTCTCTTGCAGCGACTTCTCCAGCCCGTCAAAGTCCGCCACCTTCAGGGCACGCGCATCGGCCTGGGCTGTGGCCTCGGCGGGAATCACATTGCGGTTGGTGCCGGACTTGGACACCGTCCAGTTGAGCTTGAGGCCTTCGTCGTTTTTCGACAGGTCCTTCATCTGCAGCAGCTGGTGCGACAACTCGTACAGCGCGTTCACTCCGTCTTCGGGCTTGGCGCCCGCATGCGATGCCTTGCCCTGCACCGTGAGGTAGGCAGCCCCAATGCCGCTGGTGGCCAGGCGCAGCGTGCCATCGGTACCGCCGCCTTCGAACGACAACACCACATCCTGCTCGGCTGCCACGCGGGTAATGGTGCTGCGCCAGCCGGGCGAGCTGATTTCCTCGTCGCCGTTGATCAGCACGGTGAGCGTGCCATAGTCCTTGAAGTTGAGCTTTTGCAGCAGGGCCACGGTGTGGATGATGAGCGCAATGCCCTGCTTGTCGTCCGAGATGCCCAGGCCGTAGGCCTTGTCGCCGTCGATGCGAAACGGCTGGGCTTTGAGCATGCCCTTCAAGTACACCGTGTCCATGTGCGCGATCAGCATGATCTTCTTGCTGCCCGAACCCTTGAACACGGCCTGCACGGCGGGGCCGACCTTCTCGGGCGTATCGTCCAGGCGGTAGATGTCGTTGGTCTGCAGAACATCCACCGCGCCGCCCAATTGCTTGAGCTGGCTGGCAATGCGTTCGGCGATCTGGTTCAGGCCCTCGATGTCCTTGCTGCCCGACTCGATGTGCACCAGGTCACGCAGGGTGTCAAGCAGCGGCTGCTGCTCCTTCTGGGCCAGCGCATGGACCTCAGCCACAGGTGCAGCGTGGGCCAGGGTGGCGGCAAACGCCAGCGCGAGAGAGGCCATCAAGGGGCGGACAAGTGAAGGGGCTGAGTGCGGGTGGTGCATGGTGCGACGGCTCTGCGGTGAGATGAAGAAAGGCGATTATGGAGTCTTGCAATGCCAATTTCAAACACTTCGCAATCTTGCAATTTTTCCATCAACCTCGGTGAGCGATGTTCAACCGATGGGCGCAAACACCTCCGGGCCGAGCCGGGACTTTCGGGCACCCAGTTCGAACAGCCACATGCCGTACAGCGGCAAGGATTCCGCGAGCCGCAGAGGCGCCACCAGCGCGGCCGCCCCGCCCAGCAAAGCAGGATGTGGCACGACGGCAAGCAGGTCGGACTGCGCCATCAGATGCAGCATGCTGGCAAAGTCGGGGCAGCGCGCCGCCATCCTTGGGGCCGGCATTCGCCGCACGCGGTGCGCTTCCGTCAAGACATCCACCGGCCCGCTGACACTGGGCCCCACACACGCCCACGCGGCGCCCTGCAGTTGCGCCAGTGACCGGGCCTGGGCCATAGGGTGGCCTTTGCGCGCATAGACCTGGGGATGCAACTCGTACAGGCGCCGCTCCACCACGTCAGGATGCGCAAACTTGCGCGGCTTGGGGGCAATGACCGCATCAAATCGCTGCTGCAGCAGGCCTTCCAGCAGACTGCCTTCATCGGCCGTCGCCATCTCCAGCGAGCGCCGGGCGTTGGGCAGACACCAGCTGGCATACAGCAGCGGTCCACAGACCAGCGCCGCTGAATACGTGAGCCCCACCCGCAGCAGATGGCGGTCTGCCGCAACCGCTGACGCGCGGGGCAGCGCCTCCACCCCTCGTGCCAGGGGCAGGGCCTGCGCAGCCACGGCCCGGGCCAGGTCGGTGGGCACATGGCGGCGCCCCTCGCGCACCAGCAAGGGCTGCGCGAAGTGGGCTTGCAGCACCTTCATGCCATGGCTGATCGCAGGCTGCGACACGCCGCAGGCCTTGGCCCCCAAGGCGAACGAGCCCTGTTCGATGACCGCGTGGAGGTATTGCAGGTAGCGCAGATACATAAACACCTTTTATGTATAAGCCACCATTGTCTCTTGTCGTGCGGCGCGGAGTTGGCGAAGCTACGCACTCCACTCCGCGCCCTTTGCATCGCCACGTATGAGCCATACCCCCATCGATACCGTCCGCACCTACCTCGCCCACCTGCATGCCAGCCATACCGACGGGCTGATTGCCTGCTTTGAAGACGATGGCGTGGTGCATTCGCCCTTTCTGGGCACCATGCGCGCGAAGGACTTTTTCCAAAAGCTCGCCCAGGCTTCCAACGGCAGCGTGATCACCGTGCTGGATCTGTTCGTCTCCGCGCAACCAGACAACGGCGGCGCCGTGCGGGTGGCCGCCTATTTCCGCTACGACTGGACCTTGAACGATGGGCGCGAGGTGACGTTCACCTGCGTGGATGTGTTCACGTTCGATGCGGGCAGCACCCGCATCCGCGACATGAACATCGTCTACGACACCCACCCGCTGCGCGAAGAAGTGGGCGACAAGTACGCGCCTGAGCCAATCACAACAACTCCACGCCCTTGAGCGTGACAAAACTGGTCTCGCGCGTCACCTGCACAAAGTCCTGCAGATACGGCTTGGCCGACAGACTGGGCAGGCAGGCGGCGTGCAGCTCGCCGCGCAGGCCGTTGCTTCCGATGGGCCGCGCCGTCACATACCCCCGGTCCAGGTAGCTCTGCACCGCCCACAGCGGCAGCGCCGCCACGCCGCGCCCGCTGGCCACCAGCTGCAGCATGGCCACCGTCAGCTCGGTGGTACGGCGCGGGGGGCGCACACCGGCGGGCTCCAGCACCTGGCGGATCAGGTCCAGCATTTCGTCGGGCACGGGGTAGGTGATGATGGTCTGGTCGGCAAAGTCCTGCGCCACCAGGTGCGGCTTGGCCACCAGCGGGTGCGTGTTGGCCAGCAGCGCGCGGATCTCGAAGCCAAACAGCGCGTGGTAGTCCACGCCCGCCTCGTCGGCATCCACCTCGGACACGATGGCCACATCGGCCCGGCCCTGGTGCAGCAGGCCCACCGGGTCGGCGTGAAAGCCGCTCACGATGTCCAGCTCCACCTCGGGCCAGCGGGTGCGAAAGGCGTCCATCGCGGGCATCAGCCAGTCAAAGCAGGTGTGGCATTCCACCGCAATGCGCATCTGCCCACCCTGCCCCAGCACCAGGCGGGCGATGTCGCGCTCGGCGCCTTCCACCTGGGGCAGCATGGCATCGGCCAGGGCCAACAGGCGTTCACCCACGGCGGTGAACTGCGGCGGCACCGATTTGCGCTCAAACAGCGGCTGGCCGTAGCGGTCTTCCAGCAGCTTGATCTGGTGCGACAGCGCCGACTGCGTGAGGTTGAGCAGCTGCGCAGCCCGCACTAGGCTGCCGCTGTCGCGCAAGGCCACCAGCGTGCGCAGGTGGCGCACTTCCAGAATCGACTGGTTCATTATTAATTTTCAAGTTAATCGACTAAAACTTTCGTTTGAATAATAAACGAGCTCGCGCGACCATCGGTGCCTTCATTGCATTGCTCCATTCAGAAGAAGGAAATCACCATGTCGCTCGCCGCTCCAACCACCCGCCGCCCTGTGCGCACGCACACCCTGGGCTTTCCGCGCATGGGGGCGCAGCGTGCGCTGAAATTCGCGCTCGAATCCTTCTGGCGGGGCGACAGCACCGAGCCAGAGCTGCAAGCCACCGCCGCCCAGCTGCGCCAGCAACACTGGCAGGCGCAGGCCGATGCAGGCCTGGGCTTTGTGACCGTGGGCGACTTTGCGCTATACGACCATGTGGCCAACCACATCCAACTGCTGGGCTGCGAGCCTGCGCGCTTTGGCTTTGATGCCCACACGCCGGAGCTGGCCCGCTACTTTGCAATGGCGCGGGGCGTATCGGCCAAGGCCGCCGACGACCACCAGGGTTGCAGCGCCGGTTGCCAGGCTACGCACCACACCGCAGGCCAGCCCGCACTGGAGATGACCAAGTGGTTCGACACCAACTACCACTACCTCGTGCCCGAGTTCAGCGCCCACACCCAGTTCCACCTGGCCAGCGAGCGCCTGTTTGCCGAGGTGGCCGAGGCCCAGGCACTGGGCCACCGCGTCAAGGCCGTGCTGCTGGGGCCGCTGAGCTTTTTGTGGCTGGGCAAATCCAAGGCGGCGGGCTTTGACCGCTTCAGCCTGCTGGCCCAACTGCTGCCCGTGTACGAGGCCGTGCTGGCACGCCTGAAGGCCCAGGGCGTGGAATGGGTGCAGATCGACGAGCCCATCCTGGGCCTGGACCTGCCCGATGTGTGGCGCCATGCCTTTGAGCCCAGCTACTGGCAACTCGCCCGCACAGCGCCCAAGCTGCTGCTGGCCACCTACTTCTCCCCCCTGGCCGAGAACCTGCGCCTGGCCTGCCAGCTGCCCGTGGCTGGCTTGCATGTGGATGCCGTGCGCGCGCCCGACGAACTGGTGGGCGTGGCGGACTGGTTGCCTTCGCACAAGGTGCTGTCGGTGGGCATTGTGGATGGCCGCAACATCTGGCGCACCGACCTGGATGCGGCGCTGCAAAAGCTGCCGCCCGTAGCCGACAAGCACCAGGGCGAGCTGTGGCTGGCGCCGTCGTGCTCGCTGCTGCATGTGCCGTTCAGCTTAGAGGCCGAAACGCAGCTGGACGCCGAAGTGAAATCCTGGCTGGCGTTTGCGGTGGAAAAACTCGATGAGCTGCGCGTGCTTGCCACCGCCTTGTCACAAGACGAAGCAGCGGTGGACGACGAACTGCACGCCGCCCGCACCGCCCTGGCCGCCCGCCGCGCCAGCCCGCGTGTGCACCGCGCCACCGTGGCGGCCCGCATTGCTGCGGCCGCGCCAGGGGCCGACCAGCGCGCCAGCGCCTTCCCTGCCCGGCAAAAGGCCCAGCGCGCACGGCTGAAGCTGCCGCTGTTGCCCACCACCACAATTGGCTCGTTCCCGCAGACGGCAGAGATCCGCGCCGCACGCGCCGCCTTCAAGCGCGGGGCACTCGACGCAGCCCATTACCAGCAAAATATGGAAGCTGAAATTGCCCTGGCCGTGCGCAAGCAGGAAGCCCTGGGCATTGACGTGCTGGTGCATGGCGAGGCCGAGCGCAACGACATGGTCGAATACTTTGGCGAGCAGCTCGACGGCTTTGCCTTCACCGCCAACGGCTGGGTGCAAAGCTATGGCTCGCGCTGCGTGAAGCCGCCCATCATCTACGGCGATGTGGCCCGCCCCGCGCCCATGACGGTGGGCTGGACACAGTACGCGCAGAGCCTCACCGCCAAACCCATGAAAGGCATGCTCACCGGCCCCATCACCATCCTGCAATGGAGCTTTGTGCGCGACGACCAGCCGCGCGCCACCACGGCCGACCAGATCGCCTGGGCCATCCGCGACGAGGTGTGTGATCTCGAAGCCGCCGGCATCGCCATCATCCAGATCGACGAGCCCGCCATCCGCGAAGGGCTGCCGCTGCGCCGCGCGGGGTGGAAGAGCTATCTGGAGCGCGCCACGCGCGCTTTCCGCATCAGCGCCAGCGGCGTGCGCAACGACACGCAGATCCACACCCACATGTGCTACAGCGAGTTCAACGACATCCTGCCCGCCATCGCGGCCATGGATGCCGATGTGATCACGATTGAGACGAGCCGGTCGGACATGGAGTTGCTGCAGGGGTTCGGTGATTTCCGCTACCCCAACGAGATCGGCCCCGGCGTGTACGACATCCACTCGCCCCGAGTGCCCAGCGTGCAGGAGATGGCCGCGTTACTCGAAAAAGCCGCCGAGGTCGTGCCCGTGGAGCACCTGTGGGTGAACCCCGACTGCGGCCTCAAAACCCGGGGCTGGCCCGAGACCGAAGCCGCCCTGCGCCACATGGTGCAGGCCGCGCAGGAAGTGCGCGAGCGGTTGCTGGAAGAGGCGGCCTTGGCCTGACGGCCCCACGGTTCAGCCAGCAGCGCGCTTCATCTCGGCCAACTTGACCAGCACCTGCAGCGCGTGGTTCAGCGGCGTCGGCACGCCCAAGGCGGCGCCGCGCTTGACCACATAGCCATTCAGATGGTCGATCTCGGTGGGTTTACCACGCGCCAGATCCTGCGCGGTGGACGAATACTGCCCGGGCATGGTGCTGGCGATGCCGCGCACCGCCGCCTGCACATCGCCCGGAATCGTCACTCCGTCAGCAGCAGCCACCGCCAGGCACTCGGCCACGATGTCGGCAATCACCTGCGTCACGCCGGGCACCTGCACCAGCGGGCCGTAGGGCTGCTGCGACAGGGCCGACAGCGCGTTGTAGGCGCTGTTGAGCACCAGCTTGGCCCAGAGCGCCCCGCGCACGTTGTCTGACACCTGGGTGGGAATGCCCGCCGCCGTGAGCTGGCGGGCCACCTCGTCGCTGCGTGGCGAAGGTGCAATCACCAGCTCGCCCCGGCCATGGTGCACCACATGCCCCGGGCCGCCCATGGCAGTGGCGACATAGACCACAGCGGCTGCCACGGGGGTGCTGGCGTTCAGCACGGCGCGCACGCGTTCGTCGTTGTCCACACCATTCTGCAAGGTCAGCACCAGCGCGCCAGGCGCCAGATGGGGACGGATCTGCTGCGCGGCGTCTTCCGAGTCGGACGACTTCACGCAGAACAGCACCACGTCCGCCCCCTGCACGGCGCTGGCCTCGGTGCTGGCCGCCAGGGGCACCTGCACATCCATCGCCGCCGTCTGCAGCCGCAGCCCGTGGTCGCGCACGGCCAGCACATGGGCGGGCCGCCCGATGAGCGTGACGGCATGGCCCGCCCGGGCGAGCAAGGCACCGAAGTAGCAGCCCACGGCGCCAGCGCCCATCACAGCAAAACGCAAGGGTGCGGTGGCAGCAGGGGCGGAAGCGGGTGTGGTGGTGGCAGTCATGGGGCGGCTGGCGGCTATTCGGGGATGAGCAGGAAGGAAGGGGGCGGAAGGCAAGGCATGGTACCGCCCGAAGCCCAGGTCGCCCCCACGCGCATTGCCAGTTCACCCTGATTGGCGCAAAATGCGCCAATCAGGAGATCACCATGTCCGCCACCGCCTTTTCTTCCGTCAAGCTCCCCGCCCACCTGGTGGAGCAGGCCCGCCAGGCCGCGCAGCCCATGCGCCGCTCGGTGGCCAGCCAGATCGAATACTGGGCCACGCTGGGCCAGATCGTGGAACACACGGGCCTGAGCGTGCAAGAGGCCCGCAGCGCCATCGAGCAGTATGAAGCCGCTGCCGCGCGCCCCGCCACCCTGGCAGCCCCCGCGTCGGTGGACGCACTCACTGCCCGCCTGCTGGCAGCCCAAACGCGCGGCACGCTGGCGCAGCGGGTGCGTGAAGTGGTGCTGGAGAACCAGGCCAAAGCCGCCGCCCCTGTCGTCTGACCTTGCATGGTGGCCCCCGCCCTGCAGCCCTCCCCGCCGCCCCGCCACAACACGCCACCCCGCTGGTTCCACCTGCTGGCAGGCCCGAACGGCGCGGGCAAATCCACGCTGTACCGCGCCCTGGTGCGCGAAGGCATCCTGGGCCCGCCGCTGGAGTTTGTGAACGCCGATCTGTACGAACAGGCGCACCTGCAGCACATTGCTGACCCCGAAGCCCGGTCCGAAGCGGCGCGCCACTGGGCCGATGCACGCCGCGCTGCCTTGATGAGCAAAGGCGCAGACTTCGCCAGCGAAACCGTGTTTTCGCACCCCTCCAAACTGGCGCTGATCGAAGAAGCTCAGCGCTGCGGCTACACCGTGGCCCTGTACATCGTGGCGCTGAACGACCCGGCCCGGCTGCTGGCCCGCGTGGCGCAGCGCGTGCGCGAAGGCGGGCACGCGGTGCCGCCCGAACGCATCCTGGCCCGCTACCCCCGCACCATGGACAACCTGGCCCAGGCCGTAAGGCGAGCCGACGTGGCCTACCTGTATGACGCGGCAGAGGCCGACGGCACCGGACCGCAACTGGTGGCGGTGTGCTCGCCCGTCGAGGTCAAGGCACTGGCCCAGCCGCTACCAGCTTGGGCTCAGCATCTGACCGAGCGGTAGAACGGCCGCGGTCAGCCCGCTTGGGCACTGGAAAATAGCGCGCGCCCCGCCCAGCGATGGAAATTAGTGCCAAATCGGCCTCCAGCGCTTATTCCAAAAGCGTTACAAGCTATGCTTTATATAGCAAATTATCGCTTCTTATAACCATTTTATTGTCGCGGTATTTATTTAATTGCAAAGACAATCATTGTCTAGTCAATTAAATTCACCGCCATGACTTCCGACACCTCCAAGCCTTCTTTGCCCCACGCGGGGTTCTACAACGCGGGTCAGTTGCAGCCTGAGAACAGCGTGGGCTACCTGATGCGCAAGGTGATGTCTTCCATCCGCACCCAGGCCGATGCGCAGCTGTCATCCCACGAACTGACCTATGCGCAATGGTTGCCGCTGTTCAAGCTCTCGCTGAACGAGACCGCCACCGTGGCCAGTCTGGCGCGCGACCTGGAGACTGACCCCGCCTCCATGACCCGCTCGCTGGACCGCATGGAAGCCAAAGGCTTGGTCGTGCGCGAGCGCTCCACGGTCGATCGGCGCGTGGTGCAGCTCAAGCTCACCGCCGAAGGCCAACGCATCGCCGCCTTGGTGCCCCCGGTGCTGGCCGACGTGCTCAACGGCCACCTCAGCGACTTCAGCCATGACGAATGGCAACTGCTGTTGTCCATGCTGCGCCGCATGCTCGTGAACGGAAAACCCCCTGTGCCGCCTTCGGCGCCTCCTTCCCCCTGAAGGGGGGCGCCACCGATGGCCCTGGCCCAGGCCATGCCCGTTTCCAACGCCCTCGTTTTCCTCCACACAACACCCAAAAACCATTCTGGAGATTTCCGTGACCCCCACCGCCCCTGCTCCGCTGTCCACCCGCTCTGCCCTTGTCGCCCACCTGGCGGTATCGGCCATTGCCCTGGCCGCCGCCCTCTTCCTGGTCGGCTGCGCCAACCCTGGCCCCAGCCACACACCATTGGCGCAGACCACCCCGTCGGCCGCCGGCCTGAACGCTGCAGCCACCGAAACTGCCGCCCCCTCCCAATGGTGGAAGGCGCTGGGCGATGAACAGCTCAACACCCTGATCGACCAGGCCCTGCAAGGCAACCCCAGCCTGGCCGTGAGCCGCGCCCGGCTGGAACAGGCCGTGGCACTGAGCCAGGTGCGCGAGGCCGCCAACGGCCCGCAGGCCACGCTGGGCGTGGACGCCACCCGCCAGCGCTACACCGCCAACGGACTGGTGCCCGCGCCGGTGGCAGGCAACACGTACAACAGCGGCACCGTGCAGGCCTCGCTGAGCTGGTCGCCCGACTTCTTTGGCCAGCATGCCGCCGAGCTGCAGGCCGCCCTCGGCCAGGCCCGCGCCGCCCAGGCTGATGCAGCAGCCGCCGCCAATACCCTGGCCGCGCAGGTGGGCCGCAGCTACGTGGCGCTGGCCCGGCTGGTGGCGCAGCGCGATGTTGCCGTGCGGGCCCTGGCCCAGCGCGAGGAGCAACGCCGCCTGACGCAAGAGCGCACCGCCGCAGGCCTCGATAGCCAGGTCGAGCTGACCCAGGCCCAGGGCGCCGTGCCCGATGCACGCACGCAGATCGAAGCGCTCGAAGAACAGATCACCCTGGCCCGCCGCCAGCTGGCTGTGCTGACCGGCCAGGCGCCCGACGCGCTGCCCACGGTCACGCCGCAACTCGCCGCACTGCAACCCACCGCCGTGCCCGAGGTGCTGGGTGCCGACCTGCTGGGCCGCCGCCCCGACGTGGTGGCCGCGCGCTGGCGCGTGGAGGCAGCCACCCAGGGCGTGAACAGCGCGCGCAGCGAGTTCTATCCCAACATCAACATCGGTGCCTTCATCGGCCTGAACTCGCTGGGCCTGGACCGGCTGTTCAACGGCAGCTCGCGCCAGATGGGCGTGACGCCCGCGCTGCGCCTGCCCATTTTTGATGGTGGCCGCCTGCGCGCCCAGCTGGGAGGGCGCCAGGCCGAGCTGGACGTTGCCATTGCCCAATACAACGGCGCCGTGCTCGATGCCGTGAAGGAAGCTGGCGACGCGATGGCTTCCATCCAGTCGCTCAACCGCCAGCAAACGCTGCAGGACGACGCTGTGGCCAGCGCCGAAAAAGCCTACCTCTTTGCGCAGGAGCGCTACCGCGCGGGTCTGGGCAACTACCTGGTGGTGCTCTCCACCGAAAGCCAGGTGCTGGCCCAGCGCCGCCTGGCCGTGGACCTGCGTGCCCGCCAGCTCGACACACGCCTGGTGCTGATGAAGGCCCTGGGCGGCGGCTGGACGGACGACACGGCGGTATGAAACACCCCCTGAGCCGCTTCGCGTCTTCCCCCTCTCTCGCTTCGCGGGAGGGGAACGCACCCAGTGGCCTGGCAAAGCCAGTTCCACGGGTGCACTGGCCTCGGCCGCGCCAGTTGCGTGAGTAGCTGGCAAGGCCCGACCCGATTAAAAACCACACAACAACACATTCCTGAAAGACCACTGCCATGACCGCCCACAGCGAACCCCTCACCGCCAACGAAGCCAACACCGCCCGCCGCCGCGGCCTCACGATCATTGCCGCCGCCGTTGCGCTGGTGGCGATTGGCTGGGGTGGCTGGCACTGGGCCAACGGCCGCCATGTGGAGACCACCGACAACGCCTATGTGGCGGGCAACGTGGTGCAGATCACGCCGCAGGTCGGCGGCACGGTCGTCTCCATCGGTGCAGACGACACCGACTACGTGAAGGCCGGCCAATTGCTGGTCAAGCTCGACCCTGCCGACGCCCGCGTGGCGCTGGAGCAGGCCGAGGCCCAGCTGGCGCAGACCGTGCGTGAAGTGCGCACCCTGTTCGCCAACAACTCCACCCTGAAGGCCCAGGTCAGCCTGCGCAGCGCCGACCTGGCCCGCGCCCAGGCAGAAGCCGCGCGCCTGCAGGACGACGTGAACCGCCGCGCCCCTCTGATGGCCAGCGGCGCCGTGGGCAAGGAAGAGTTCCAGCACGCCAACGCCCAGGTCACCGCCGCCAAGAGCACGGTGGCCGCAGCCCAGGCCGCCGTGGTGGCCGCCCAGGAGCAGTTGGCCGCCAGCCAGACGCAGACCGAAGGCACCTCCATCGAGCAGCACCCCAACGTGCAGCGCGCCTCGGCCCGCGTGCGCGAGGCCTACCTGGCCGTACAGCGCGCCCAGCTGGTGGCGCCGCTGGACGGCCACATCGCCAAGCGCGGCGTGCAGGTGGGCCAGCGTGTGCAAGCCGGCGCACCGCTGATGACGCTGGTGGCGCTGAACGACCTGTGGGTGGACGCGAACTTCAAGGAAAGCCAGCTCAAGACCCTGCGCATCGGCCAGGCCGCCGAGCTGGAAGCCGACGTGTATGGCACCAAGGTCACGTACCACGGCACGGTGACGGGCCTGGGCGCCGGCACCGGCGCCGCCTTTGCGCTGCTGCCTGCACAGAACGCCACGGGCAACTGGATCAAGGTGGTGCAGCGGGTGCCCGTGCGCATTGCGCTCGACCCCAAGGAAGTGGCCGAGCACCCGCTGCGTGTGGGCCTGTCGATGGAAGTGAAGGTGGACACCGCCGACCAGAGTGGCAAGACCCTGGCCGACACGCAGCGCACCACACCCGTGGCCGCCACCGCCGTGTTCGACGCGCAATTCAAGGCCGCCGACGACGAAGTGGCGCACATCATTGCGGCCAACCTGGGCCGCAGCAAGGCTGCAGTGGCCGTGGCGTCGCCCAAAGTCAGCGGACAGGCGCCTGTGCAAGCCCGAAAGCATGCATCGGCCCCAGCGCCCTCCGCCATGCAGTCCCCGGTGGTGCAATAAACAGGGTGAATAGAGCATGACTGCCGCCAACCCCACTGCAGACCAGGCACCCGCCCATTCAGCGCCTGCTGCAACACCCCCCCCTGCCCCGCCCGGACCACCTGCCGCCTACCCACCGCTGCAAGGCACGGCCTTGCTGCTGGGCACGTTGTCCCTGTCGCTGGCCACGTTCATGAACGTGCTGGATTCGTCCATCGCCAACGTCTCCATCCCCGCCATTGCTGGTGACCTGGGCGTGAGCCCCGGCCAGGGCACCTGGGTCATCACCAGCTTTGGCGTGGCCAATGCGATCTCGGTGCCGCTCACGGGCTGGCTCACGCAGCGCTTTGGCGCGGTGCGCCTGTTCACCATGAGCGTGCTGCTTTTTGTGCTCACGTCCTGGCTGTGCGGCTTTGCCTCGTCGCTCGAGATGCTGGTGTTCTTCCGCGTGCTGCAGGGTCTGGTGGCCGGGCCGATGATCCCGCTCAGCCAGACGCTGCTGCTCGCCAGCTACCCCAGGGCCCTGGCAGGCACGGCGCTGGCGCTCTGGGGGGTGACCACGCTGGTCGCGCCCGTGGTGGGGCCGCTGCTGGGCGGGTGGATCACGGACAACATCTCGTGGCCGTGGATCTTCTACATCAACGTGCCCGTGGGCCTGCTGGCCGGGCTGCTGACCTGGGGCATCTACCGCAAGCGCGAGACGCCCATGCGCAAGCTGCCCATCGACACGGTGGGCCTCTCCCTGCTGGTGCTGTGGGTCGGTGCGTTGCAGCTCATGCTCGACAAGGGCAAGGAGCTCGACTGGTTCGCCTCCGGCGAGATCATCACCATGGCCGTGGTCGCCGTGGTGGCGTTCGCGGTGTTCCTGGTGTGGGAGCTGACCGAAAAGCACCCGGTGGTGGACCTGAGACTCTTCAAGGGCCGCAACTTCACCTTTGGTGCGCTGGCGCTGTCGGTGGCCTATGCGCTGTTCTTTGGCAACGTGGTGCTGCTGCCGCTGTGGCTGCAGCAGTGGATGGGCTACACCGCCACTTCGGCCGGCATGGCGCTGGCGCCGGTGGGCATCTTTGCCATTTTGCTCACGCCGCTGGTCGGCAAAAAGGTGGGCCAGTGGGACCCGCGCCGCATGGCCACGGGCGCGTTCATCGTGTTCGGCATCGTGCTGTGGATGCGTTCGCAGTTCACAGTGCAGACGGATTTCATCCACATCCTGATCCCCACCCTGCTGCAGGGCGCGGCCATGGCGTTCTTCTTTATCCCGCTGACCACGCTGACGCTGGCGGGCATTGCCCCAGAGCGCATCCCCGCCGCCGCGGGCCTGTCCAACTTTGTGCGGATCACCGCCGGGGCCATGGGCACGTCGATCGCCACCACGCTGTGGGAGAGCCGCGCCGCCATGCACCACGCGCACCTGACCGAAGGGCTGGTGCAAGGCCAGGGGGTGTTTGCGCAAACGCTCGACAGCCTGACTGCCACGGGGCTCACCCAGTTGCAGGCGCTGGCGCAGGTCAACCGGTTGATCGACCAGCAGGCGTTCACCCGTGCGGCCAACGACATCTTTCTGGGCTCGGCCGGGTTGTTCCTGCTGTTGATTGGGCTGATCTGGCTGACCCGCCGCCCCGCCAGAACGGGGGGCGCAGGTGCTGCGGATGCAGCCGGGGCGCACTAATTTGAGCAAAATTGGCCGCTAGCGCTTATCCATAAAGCGCTAGCAGCTATATTTTCGATAGCATTTCATCTTTTCCCATCAGCACGACCTCAGCCCTCCATCCCACACGGCGTGTCGGAAAACCCTGACCGCCGTGCGGGCGTGGCACCTGCGGGTAGCGCGCTGGATGCGCCCAACAATGCATTCACCGCAACCCACAACAAGGAACCGCCATGTCACTTTCGCTGATTCTCCTGATCGTCCTGATCCTCATCCTGGTCGGCGCACTGCCCACCTGGGGCCACAGCCGCTCATGGGGCTACGGACCCAGTGGCGGGATTGGCCTGGTGGTGCTGATTCTGGTGATCTTGCTGCTGATGGGTCGGATATAGACCTCTGACCGCACCGTGCACATGCCGCCAGCCTCAGAAAAGAGGCCGCGGCCACCGCAAAAAGCACAACGGCCCTTCGTGGGCCGTTGTGCTTTTTTGTGAGTGGAACCGCGTATCGCGCCCAGACACAGCCGCCGCTTACGCCACGCCGGCCCGCTTGGCGCCCGTCGCGGCAAACGCGGTCGAAAACGCTGCAAACTCCTTGTCCGCCACACTGCCATCCGCATTGCCGTTGCGGTCCATCAGTTGCATCACGGCCTGCGAAAAATCGCTGCCCGCCTGGACGCCCTTGGTCTTGGCCAGGCCCTTCAAGAATTCATCCTGCGTGATGGAGCCATCCTTGTCCGCATCAAACCCCGCCGTCAGCTGCGCCTTTTGCGCATCGTCGGCGCCAAAACGGGTCAGCAGTTCCTGAAAATCCTGTGTGGACACCGGGCGGCCCGACAATGCGGCCGACGCTGCATTGGCGGCCGAACCCGCGCTGCCACGTGCCACCGCACCCAGGGCGTTCTCCAACTTGCCCTGCGACACCAGGATGCCGTTGCCTGCAAAGCCCGCCAGAGCCTCCGCCCGCGGGCTCAGGGTAAGCACGGCAGATGGCTCGGGTTCCACATCGGCCCCGCTGCGCCGCGACGCGGCCGACTTGCCGGGGCCGCCGGAGGTGGCGTTGAAAATCAAGGACGCGACCGAAGCAAGGCCAGAGAGAAGGGGGGACATCGCTGTGAACTCCTGTGTGGCGAAAGCCTCGGTGCCTGTGTCAAAAAGACAGGCCACCGCTTCGCCCAGTGAGCCGAGGGTACGCGCCTCCCACCGCCGCAATGCCCGGATGAAACCGCGAAATGAGCCTTACTTCAGCACGTAGCCAGCCAGCACCGACTGCACCTCATAGATGCTGAGCTTCTTGTTGAACTGCTTTTGAAATGGCGCCGCTGAGCCAGAGATCCAGATCTTGAGCTCCGCATCCAGATCGAACGTACCCCCGGTCTCTATGCTGAAGTGCGTGATGCTCTTGTACGGAAGAGAGTGGTACTCGACCTTGCTGCCCGTCATGCCCTGCTTGTCCACCAGCACCAGCCGCTTGTTGGTGAACACGAAGTAATCGCGGATCAGCTGGTAGGCATGCTCCACGACCTCGCCCGGGGCCAGGATGCGGCTGAATTCCTCCTGGATCTTGGCGGCATCGATCTTGGATGCGTTGCCCATCACGCCGTCAAACAATCCCATGTGCTGTGCTCCGGTGAAGTCGTTGGATCGCGTGTTGTACCGCAACGGCTGCAACGGCTATGGATAGCCCGGCCCAAAGGCCACAAACTCCCCCACCAGCTGGCCCGCAGGCTGTCCCTGGTAGTGCAGCGCGGAAGCCTGCGCGATTCGGCCCAGCCCCTTGCGCTGCAGCATGCGGGTGAACGGCTGCCAAACCTCTGGCGCAGGAGCCTGGGCCACGGCGGTGAAGGTGCCGTCGATGGGCGCCAGGTAGTCCATGGTGTTGCGCTGGATCACCAGGCGGCTGCCCAGCCCTTCAGCGGACAGCCGCAGGTGCAGCATCGACCAGGCGGCCAGGATGGCCACGGCCGACGCGCTGCCGCCAAACACCGTCTCGCGGTGGTTGATGTTGGGGGCCAGTGGCGCGCTCAGCACCACCTGGTGCGGCGATGCCTCGACCACGGTGACCTCCATGGCCTGGGACAAGGGAATGTGTTGGTGCAGATAGGACTGGAGTTCAAGAGAGTTCACGGTGCGGCGCCAGGTGGTCAGAGGATGGCAGGGGCGAAACCGGCACATGGATCATGGAAACTGCCCCGCCCCCGCGACGACAACCCCGTCAGAGGGCTCTGGCAGGGTGTCGATCAGCGTCGCCCCGCCCAGGGCGGTGATGCGCACCTGCAGTGGGCCGGTGGCGATTGCGCTGGGGTGGACAAAGTAGTTGTAGTCGGTCCGCGCGACGGCGATCCAGTCCGCGCTGCCGCTGGGCTTGATCGCCAGGCCGGTGATGGGCAGTCGGTGGTTGCGCACCTGGATGGCCACCCACCAGCGGCTGCTGCCCTCTTTGTAGCGGTAGCTCACCGGGCCGGTGAGATCACCCGGCACCACGTGCCAGCGGATGGGCACGCGGCCCGCGACGGGGTCGGCAATGCGGGCGAATGCGGACTCGCTCAGGTCCAGGTCGCCCGTCTTGCACTCGGGGCACTGGTCGGTGATGCGCACGGTGATGGACCCCTTGGGCCCGGTCACCGCCACGAACTGGCCGCAGACGGCGCTGCCCGCGTAGTCAGGGCCGTTCATCGCCGCCACCATGAGGTTGCCGGGGCTCGCGTCGAAGGTGCAGTTGCCCTCGCCCGTGGCGCCGTAGAACGTGCCTTCGCCGGTGTAGGTGGGCGACAGCGCACCGGGCACAGAGGGCGCAGGGGATGCACCCGGTGCGGGCGCCGGGGCCGGGGCCGGAGATGGCGCATCGGCACCTGCGGTGGGCCCATCGGCCGAGCCCCCACCACCACAGGCGGCCAGGGCCACCAGAAAAATCAGTGCCGCGTGGCGGGCATTGCGGGCATGGCAAACCTGGAGCAGTTTCATCGCAAGGGCCTCGGTTCAAGAAAAAGACAGCGGAGTATCCACAATGGCGGACGCTGGCTGGGGTGCATCGCGGTGCACGATGTGCAGCGCCCCGGCCGAGCTGGGAGGCTCGGCCAACGCGCTGCGCAAAAAGGCGGGCCGCAGGTCCAGCGCGGCCAGCTCATGCAGGGGGAACCACGCAAAGATGAGCGTCTGGTTGCCCTCCACGCCCTCATACGGCCCGTCAGAGGCCGACAGCAACGACCCGGGGAGCGGGGTCGCATGCAGGTACAGCCCGATCTCGTGGTACGAGTCACCGGCATGGCAGAAGAAGTTTTCCACCACAAAGGCCAGGTTTCCCAGGGCCACGGCCGTGTCGAGCTCTTCGTGCAGCTCGCGCGCAATGGCCTCCGAGGCGCTCTCCCCCGGCTCGATGGCGCCGCCCGGCAGCGCCCAGAATGTGTCTCGCTCCAGGCGGTGCAGCAGCACCTGGCCGTCCGCGCGCCGCACCACGGCTGCTGCACGCTGGCGGGTGCGGATGGGGGGCGGCGCAGGGCGGGAGGCTGGCGGGGCGGCGGGCGTCGTGGTCATGAAGGCGGCAGTCGGGTTGGGGTACAGGGCGAGACGATCCTATCCACTGCAGCCCGCATGGACGCGCCCCTGCCCCGGCCACGTTGCAAGCAATCGCAACAGGGCACGACGAGGGCGCTGGCGGTTTTGGGCAGCCTCCTGTGTCACACCGCCTGCTAGATTCATGCAGTGCGAATCCAGTCCACGGTGTTCTGCAGCGGGTGGTGGGAGGCGATCTCGTCCATGCGGCCGAGCTTGTCCACCGCGTCCAGCGCAATGGTTTCGTTCGGATTGAACACAATCTGCAGCCGGGGGTAGCGGTCGTCCAGCAGCTGCTGCGCCTGGTAGTCCGAGATGCCGGCAATCCCGTCCATCAGCACATTGATCAACGGCTGCGCCCACTGGGCATAGCCCCAGTCAAGCGCCTGGCCCTTGATGTAGGTCAGGCTCACACCCGTGCCCAGCGAGAGCATCACCACCTCGTCGAGCGCCGCCCGCTCCGCAGGCTGGTTGCGGCGGGAGATGGCCTGGGCCAGCGCCACGATGCTGGGGTTGTTGGCATACACGCCACCATCAATGTACCCGTCGGCGGAAAGAAAGTACGTGGGCGCCAAACTGGTGTACAGCGCAATGCTGGCCACCAGCTGCTCGCCGTCGGAATCGGCCCCCTTGAAGTTGTGGAAGATCTTGGGCTTCCAGGTGCGCTTGGCGGCCACCTCCTCGTTGTCGAGATCGAACGTGGGAATGGCCACCTTGCGCAGGATGTCCTTGAGCTGCAGGTCGCCAAACACAGCCTTGAGTTCGGTCTTAAGAACAACGCCGCAGACCGCCCGCCAAGACCGCTGCCCGAAGGGTTGGAGCGAAATCGGGCGATTGGAAGCCCCGGCTGCTTGCATGGGCATGAGCCCATGCAGCGCATCCGGAGCATCCACTCATCCCGATTGCGCTCCAACGCGACCCCTGCGAGATCGCAAACACGTTCTCAGGCCTTTGTTGGAGTAATCGGCGCCCACCGTCTTGCCCAGATCGCGCACGTTGTCCCACAGGCTGTCGTCAAAGATGACGCCACCGCGCTGCTGGTAGAGGGTGCAGATTTCCTCAGGCGTCTTGCCACAGGCCAGGCCGAGCGCGAGGATGCCGCCCGTGGAGGTGCCCGCAAACAGATCCACCGTATCCAGCCAGCCCGCAATCTGCGGCTGGACATTGAGCCGCGCGAGCAACCGTCCCGTGATCAGCCCCCGCAGCCCGCCACCATCCAGGCTCAATATCCGGTACTTGGCCATCGCAAGCCTCCTTATTCGGCGAATCCACCCTGCATCCGCCACACATGCTAGAGACCCGGCAGCTGAAAGAAAAGACCAGAGAAAGGCGGCGCTGGGCGAAGATAACCGTCAAAACTGGCCCTGGCGCTTATCCATGAGGCGCTATTAGCTCCTCATTCAATAGCATTGACCGCTGGCAGCAGCAGCCCTTGCTGCGCAGCCACGGTTTCGCGCAAGAACGCCCAGGTCGCCTGCATGCGCGCAACGTGTTTGTTCTCTGCAGGCATCGACATCCAGAACGTGCGCTGAAACCGCGCCACCCCGGGCAACACCGGGACCAGCGACGGGTCTTGCGCCGCCACGAAGGCGGGCAGTACCGCCAGCCCGGCACCAGCGCGCGCCGCCTCGTACTGCGCCAGGATGCTGGTGCTGCGCAGCACAAAATGCGCGGGGCGGTGCAACTCGTCCAGGATCTGCAGTTCCTTGCTGAACAGCAGGTCATCCACATAGCTGATGAAGGTGTGGCCGCGCAGGTCCTCGGCCGTGTGAATGGGCGCATGGCCCGCCAGGTAGCCGCGCGTGCCGTAGAGCTGCAGCACGTAGTCGGTGAGCTTGACCACCAGCACCGCGCCGCGCGCCGGGCGTTCCAGCGAAATCACAATGTCTGCCTCGCGCCGCGACAGGTGCACCAGCCGGGGCAGCGCCAGCAGGTCCACCACCAGGCCCGGGTGGCCCAGCGCAAAGCGGGCCAGCTGGGGCGCCAGGATCAGGTTGCCAAACCCTTCGGTGGTACCAATGCGCACCAGGCCGTGCAGCCCCTGGCGCACACCCGGTGCAGCACTCTCGACCGCAAGAAAGGCCGCCTCCATCGCCTCCACCTTGGGCATCAGCTGCCGCCCGGCCTCGGTCAGCCGGTGGCCCCCGGCTGCACGGGCAAACAGGGCCGAGCCGACTTGCTTTTCCAGCGCCTGCAGGCGGCGCGACACGGTGGTGTGCTCCACGCCCAGGCGGCGTGCGGCACCCACCAGCGTACCGGCGCGCGCCAGCTCCAGAAAGTAGCGGAAATGGTCCCAATCCATGGCCCGATTGTGGCGCCCCGCACAGTGAAGACGGAAAAACACCCACTTCAGCGCCCTCAAAACCAGACCGCTCCAGGCCGACCAGGCCCCCTGGATCGTTATGTCGGACATGTATCGCGTGATACATGTCATTTAGAAATTTACACAGTATGCTTTTTATTGCACACTGCGCCCGCACTGACACCAGTCAGAAACTGGGCAGCGCAACCACAAGAGCCTTACAGCCATGGCGGCCGCGATGGCCGCCAGAAACAGTCCAGCGCAAGGGAGAAAAAATGAACGCATTTGCGCAGCCTTCGGGGCTGCCCGCAGGCACGCCTGTGCCCAGCCACGCGCCACGCTGCCTGCAGCGCCTGGCCATGGCGCACACCTGTGTGGCCATTGGCCATCAGCCACCCCTCTTTTTGCGCACCGTGGGCCACACCCTGCCCTCCTTTGCCCACCCGCATCCTTAGTCCCCGACCTCTATGCAACGCACCACCTTTCCCTATAAGTCGCTTTGGGCTGGCCAGGCCTGCCTGGTACTGGCCACTTTCACTGTCCATGCTGCGGATGTGAGCATCACCCCGCCGCCCGGTGGAGGGTTCGTGATCAAGGGGCCCGCCAATACCGAGCGCCTGCGCGTGCAGGACTCCGGCGAAGTGCGGGTTCCCAGCTTGTCAGGAACCGCCAATACCAATGCCAATGTGCTGTGTTTTGACGGCCCGACCGGGCGGCTCGGCCAGTGTGCACCGGGCGTGACTGCGGGAGCCACCGGCGCCACGGGCCCGGCTGGCCTCACAGGGGCTACGGGCGCCACCGGTGCGACAGGCCCGGCTGGTCTGACGGGCGCAACAGGTGCAGCAGGCCCGACGGGGGCCACGGGCTCTGCGGGCGCGACCGGCGCTACCGGCCCTGCAGGAAGCCCTGGTGCGCAAGGAACAGCAGGTCTCACGGGCGCCACCGGAGCCACGGGCACGGTGGGCCCGGCAGGTGCCACAGGCGCCACGGGTGCGACTGGCCTCCCAGGCCCTGCGGGATCGCTCAATGTCAACGTGCGGACTGCATCCGGCACGGGCACGGCGGACAGCTGCAACGCGACCGCTTGCTGCCTGCCCGGGGAGAAGGTTGTAGGGGGCGGGTACGAGGGTGCCAGCGGGGCTGGCGGGATCGACACGGGCGGCGTGTTCATCGCCGCCAACTACCCCACGGTGGGCGGCACCTGCGGCGCTTCGGTGCAAAGTTGGAGCATTCGACTTCTGAATTCCTACCGCGTTCCCACCTTGACCACCACCTGCAGCGCTTACGCCATCTGCGCGCAATGACGTCTCCGGAATCCTCGCTTTCTTACCTGCAGCCGCAAGGCCTGATGGTGCAGGGCATGCGGACAGCCCGACTGCCCTGGCGGTTTGACACCGCAGCCGCCCTGGCCGAGGTGAATGCACTGCCTGCGTCCCTTTGGCGCACGCATTTCAACGAAGGCCGCCACGACGGCGGGTGGCAGGCGCTTGCGCTGCGTTCTGCGCCTGAGGCCCCCATCGACATCGTCCCTATTGATGTGGCGGCATCGGGCTATGCCAACACGCCCGCCCTGGAACAATGCCCCACGCTGTGCGCCATGCTGGACACCATGGCTTTGCCATGGAAGTCCGTGCGGCTCATGCAGTTGCTGCCGGGCTGCGAGATCAAGGAGCACACCGATGCCGGTGTGTGCGCAGCGCGCGGCGAGGCCCGCCTGCATGTGCCGCTGCAGACGGGCGAGCAGGTGTTCTTCCATGTTGATGGCGAGCGCATCCCGCTGCGGGCCGGCGAGTGCTGGTACGTGGACGTATCGCTCCCGCACCGCGTGCGCAACCGGGGCAGCCAGCCCCGGGTCCACCTGGTGGCGGACACTTCGGTGGACATGCGCCTGTTCGAGGCCTTCCGCGCCAGCGATGGCGGCGAGCCCCTGCCCGACCCCAGCGACCCGTGGAGCCAGTTCATCCGGTTTCGTGACTTTGTGGGAGCAGATGCAGAGCACTCCGCAAGGCTCAGCGCCATCACCAACACCACCGAGTTCGTGCACGAATCGGTGCGCATGGGGCAGGACGCGGGCTTTCAATTTGATGCATCGGATGTGGAGTCGGCCCTGAAGGCCGGGCGCCGCGCATGGGTGGAACAATGGATTCTGTGAACTTCAGCGGCTGGCGCCCGATCCGCTTCTACATCGCCAAGGGCCAGGTGATGGTGGACTGGATCCGCCTGCTCGACGAGCCGCTGCGCGAGCCCTTCTTCCAGCACGGCATCCAGAGCCAGATGCAGCGCCCTTTCCATTTGGCGTTCCGGCGCCAGACGCCACTTCACGACCTGCTGGCCTGGCATGAGCAGTCGCCGGGCCTGGATCCATCACTCGTCATCTTCCACGTGTCGCGCTGTGGCTCCACGCTCATCACGCAGGCGCTGGCCGAAAGTCCGCACCATCTGCAGCTGTCGGAGCCCGCTCCGGTGGACTTTCTGCTGCGCCAGGCCTTGCCCAGCGGGCTCATCGACAAGGCGCAGGTCGTGCGTGCACTGCGCGCATGGGTCAGCGCCTGGGCCCAGCGCTGCGACAGCGCCAGCCCACGGCTCGAATCCGTGAGCCTCAAGCTCGACGCCTGGAACACGGACAAAGCCCCGCTGGTGGCCGAGGCCTGGCCCGAAGCGCGCTGGGTGTTCCTCGCCCGGGAACCGCTGTCGGTGCTGGTTTCGCAAATGCGAGAGCGCGCATTTTTCTTGGTGCCGGGCACACTGGGCGCCTGCCTGGATGGCCTCAGCCTGCAGGAGCTGGCCGCCATGCACCCTGAGCTTTACTGCGCACGGGTGCTGGGCGACATCTATGCGGCCATGGCCCGGGAGTTCGACCCCGCACGCACGCTGCTGCTCGACCATACCGAGCTGCCCGGCACCATCGAAACCAACGTGCTTGTGCACATGCGCTGGCAAATGTCCGCAGATGATCGTGTGCGGATGCGCGAACGCATCACACGGCACGGCAAGCACCCCCACCAAGCCTATGTTCCAGACACGGAAACCAAACACAGCATGGCAAGCGACCATCTCCAATCCCTGACTGCACAATGGATCGCCCCTCACTACCAGAGGATTCAGGACTTGCGCCAGTCCCACCGTTCGGCGACCTCCCATCCGCTGGTTGAGGAGGCACTGCCATGATCGCGCCCCTGCATCGGCGCCATTTCCTGGCCACGGGCGGAGCGGTGGCGGCCACCGGCGTCCAGCTCTCGGCACCTGTTCTCGCTTCCGTCGGCCCGACTCGCCCCCAATGGCGCATTCTGGGCATCGCGCCCGCATCAGAAAAGCTGCCGCAGCTTGCACACGACTACCGGCAAGGCGTGGAGCTGGGCCTGGCGCAGGCTGGCGCCTCGCAGGTCGGGCTGACCTGGCTGTCGGCAGGCCCCTTGCCTGGAGCTCCTGCCAAGGCCATCGGGTCCGCACTGCAGGACGGCAAGATCGATGCCGTGATGGGGTGGATGCCCCCTTTGCTGGCAAAAAAGGTATTGGCCCTGACGGAAAAGGCCGGTGTGCCCCTCTGGATCAGCGACAGCGGGGCCGACATCGCAGCCCCTTCGGAGCACCACCCCCTGCAGGTTCGCCACAGTCTTGAGCTGTGTGCCATGGCATCTGCCTTGGCCGACAAGGTGCATGCGCAATGTGGCCCACGCGCTTTCCTGTCGATGGGCTGGCACGAGTCGGGGTATGACTTCATCCAGGCCTTCCAGCACCGCTGGCGCTCATTGGGCGGGCAGATCGTGGGCCGCCACATTGCAGGCGCACCAGGACGCTCACCAGAGTTTGGTGACCTGAAACAGGCGATTGTTTCGCAGCAACCCGACGTGGTGATCGCGTTGTTCTCCGGCTCTCAGGCGAACCGTTTTACCCAATGGTGGCAAGCCCAGACGGCCTCGCTGCGCGCCGAATTGGCGGGGTTTCCCTGGCTTTCCGATGGCGCCTCGGGCGTTCGTGCATGGACCGTGGCAAGCTGGCCCACCGCCAACATCGCAGAGCCTGGTTGGAAGGCCGGCTTCGCACAGGCAGGCCTTGCGTGGACCGCTGGCGCACTGCTGGGTGCCGAGGCGGGCTTCAGCCTGGGCACCGCCCTGGCGGCGGCCACCCCGGGGACCAGCGCACACGACCTTTGGGCAACGCTGCACACAGCCTCACTAAGTGGCCCTCGCGGTGTACGCAGGTGGGCCGATACCGCCAGTGACAGCGTCGGCCCGCTGTGGGAGCGCTCCACCGTGCTCAATGCCCAGGCTTGGCGTGAGCGCCAAGCCTATCCCGCCCTCTCCGTGTCCTCAGCCGCACATGGCGGCTGGACAACCGGCTATTTTTTGACTTGACGAGGAATACCTATGAATCCAATGATGGGTGAAATCAGAATGTTCTCGGGCACTTTCGCCCCGAGGAATTGGGCATTCTGCAATGGCCAGCTTCTCAGCATCTCCCAAAACTCCGCACTGTTTGCCATTCTCGGTACCACCTACGGCGGCGACGGGGTAAACACCTTTGCACTGCCGGACTTGCGCGGCCGGGTTCCCGTCGGCACAGGACAGGGGCCGGGGTTTCCTCCAGTGCTCGTGGGTGAGATTGGGGGCGAGCGCACCCAGACGCTCAACAGCACGCAAATGCCAGCCCATGTGCACACAGCCCCTGCCCCGCTGGCATCTACTACCCTGGGCACTCAGCAGGAACCCGGCGCCACGGCCATACCAGCCGGGTCCAACCAGCGCAATGCGCAATACGCGGCAAGCGGTACCGCCAATACCCAACTGCCCATGAGCAGCACAACGACCGGCAGTGCCGGGGGCAATCAGCCGTTTTCCATCATGCAGCCCCATCTGGGCATGAACTACATCATTGCCCTGGAAGGCGTATTTCCGTCCAGAAACTGAGCGAAACCGCCCCGCGAGAACGGGTGCAAAAAAGGGCAAACGCTTGCGTTTGCCCTTTTTGTTTTGCGGTGCCCGTCCCCACTACCCGCAGCAGGGATGCGATGGCGCCCCGCCGGGTATGCCGCAGTCAAGACGACCATCGTTCGAATGTGCATAAAAGCACATTGAACTTGCATTTTGCCGCATTGTAATTACATATTTGCACGCATAACATGCACGGGTTGGCCTGCATTGCGGGCCCTTTCCAACCCCCTGGAGACAAACCCATGAACGCACCCACCAACGTGGCCGCACTGGCCCCCACCGTCAAGCTGCTGATCGGCGGCCAGTTCGTCGAGTCCAAGACCACCGAATGGCGCGACGTGGTCAACCCCGCCACACAGCAGGTGCTGGCCCGCGTGCCCTTTGCCACGGCCGAAGAAATCGATGCCGCCGTGGCATCGGCCAAGGAAGCGTTCAAGACCTGGAAGAAGACGCCCATCGGCACCCGCGCCCGCATCTTCCTCAAGTACCAGCAGCTCATCCGCGAAAACATGGCCGAGCTGGCCGCGATCCTCACGGCAGAACAAGGCAAGACCCTGCCGGACGCCGAAGGTGATGTGTTCCGTGGCCTCGAAGTGGTCGAACACGCTGCCAGCATCGGCAACCTGCAGCTGGGCGAGCTGGCCAACAACGTGGCCGGTGGCGTCGATACCTACACCCTGCTGCAGCCGCTGGGCGTGTGCGCGGGCATCACCCCTTTCAACTTCCCGGCCATGATCCCGCTGTGGATGTTCCCCATGGCGATTGCAACGGGCAATACCTTCGTGCTCAAGCCCTCCGAGCAGGACCCCATGGTGACCATGCGCCTGGTCGAACTGGCGCTCGAAGCCGGCATTCCACCCGGCGTGCTCAACGTGATCCACGGCGGCGAAATGGCCGTCAACGCGATCTGCGACCACAAGGACATCAAGGCAGTCTCCTTCGTGGGTTCCACCAAGGTGGGCACCCATGTGTACAACCGCGCCACCCTGGCCGGCAAGCGTGCGCAATGCATGATGGGCGCCAAGAACCACGCCATCATCCTGCCCGACGCGAACAAGGAACAGTCGCTCAACGCCATCGCCGGTGCCGCATTTGGCGCGGCCGGCCAGCGCTGCATGGCCCTGCCCGTAGTGGTGCTGGTGGGCGAGGCGCAAAAGTGGATTCCCGATCTGGTGGCCAAGGCCAAGACGCTCAAGGTCAACGGTGGTACCGAAAAGGGCACGGACGTGGGGCCGCTTGTTTCCTGTGCGGCGCTCTCGCGTGTGGAAAGCCTGATCGAACGCGGCATTGCCGACGGCGCCACGCTGGAGCTGGACGGCCGCAAGCCCACGGTGCCCGGCTATGAAAAGGGCAACTTCGTGGGCCCGACGATTTTCTCGAACGTGAAGCCCGGCATGGCCATCTACGACCAGGAAATCTTTGGCCCCGTGCTGGCCCTGGTGCCCGCCGCCGACATCGATGAAGCCATCGAGTTCATCAACAGCAACCCGAATGGCAACGGCACCGCCATCTTCACCCAGTCGGGTGCGGCTGCACGCAAGTTCCAGGAGGAGATCGATGTGGGCCAGGTCGGCATCAACGTGCCAATCCCCGTGCCAGTGCCGTTGTTCTCGTTCACGGGTTCGCGCGCGTCCAAACTGGGCGACCTGGGCCCTTACGGCAAGCAGGTCGTCATGTTCTACACGCAGACCAAGACGGTGACGGCCCGCTGGTTTGATGACAGCACCACGTCGCATGGTGTGAACACAACGATTAGCTTGAAGTGACATCCCCCTGAGGCGCTGCGCGCCTTCCCCCTTCTCTCGCGCTTTGCGCGGGAAGGGGGACGCCACCCGTGCCTGAACCGTGAGATGGCGGCCCTTGCACGGTGGCACTGGCCTGGGCCGCGCCGGTTTCAACGACTGCGCGCGGTGGTAAAAGCGGGGCATGCAAATTGATCTGACAACGATGCGGGGATGGGCCATGGTCTTCGGTGCTGCTTGCGCGATGCTGATGGGTGCCGATGCCCACGCACAGGCCGGTGCTGCCTGCAAACCCGGCGGCACGGTGGAAGAAACCAACGCCTGCGCGGTGCAGGCCTTCCAGGCGGCAGACACCGAGATCGCTATCCTCTACGGCGACGTGATGCGCGCCCTGTCGGCCCACGAGCGGCCCCAGTTGCGCCAGGAGCACACCGCCTGGCAGCGCGAACGCACCACGCGCTGCAAGCAGGCCACGCGCAGTGCCGAGTCGCAGCCCCAGTGGCCGCGCCTGTACCACGCGTGTTTGACGACGGAGACCGAGGCCCGCCGCAAGGGCCTGATGCGCTGGCTTACGCTGGACCACCCGTCCGCCAAGCCCTGAGCAAGGCCACCAGAACAACAAGAACCGACGACGAGACAGAACACCATGGACTTTGAACTCACCGAAGAACAACGCGCCTTTGCCCAGACGGCCCGCGACTTTGCGCAAGCCGAGTTCGCGCCCCACGCGGCGTTGTGGGACGCTGAAGGTATCTTCCCCAAGGAAGCCATCGCCAAGGCGGGCGAGCTGGGCTTTTGTGGCCTGTACGCGCCCGAAGCCGCCGGTGGCCTCGCCCTGCCCCGGCTGGACGCCACGCTGGTCTTTGAAGAAATGGCGGCTGTGGACCCCAGCACCACCGCCTTCATCACCATCCACAACATGGCCACCTGGATGCTGGGCACCTGGGCCACGCCCGCCGTGCGCGACCACTGGGGCCCGCTGCTGACCACGGGCGAAAAGCTCGCGTCCTACTGCCTCACCGAGCCCGGCGCAGGCTCCGACGCCGCCTCGCTCAAGACCCGCGCCAAGCTGGTCGGCAACGAATACGTCATCAACGGCGCCAAGGCCTTCATCAGCGGCGCAGGCAGCACCGACGTGCTGGTGCTCATGGCCCGCACCGGCGATGCGCAATCCGGCGCCAGCGGCATCAGCGCCTTTGCCGTGCCCGCCGATGCGCCCGGCATCAGCTACGGCAAGAAGGAACAGAAGATGGGCTGGAACAGCCAGCCCACGCGCACCATCAGCTTCGACAACGTGCGCATCCCCGCCGACCACCTGCTGGGCCGCGAGGGCGAAGGCTTCAAGATCGCGATGAAGGGCCTGGACGGCGGCCGCATCAACATCGCCACCTGCTCCGTGGGTGCGGCGCAAGGCGCGCTCAACGCTGCCCAGCAGTACATGCAAGACCGCAAGCAGTTCGGCAAACCCATCGCCAGCTTCCAGGCCCTACAGTTCAAGCTGGCCGACATGGCCACCGAGCTGGTCGCCGCCCGCCAGATGGTGCGCCTGGCCGCCAGCAAGCTCGACGCCGGTGCGCGTGACGCATCCACCTACTGCGCCATGGCCAAGCGCTTTGCCACCGACGCAGGCTTCACCGTCATCAACGACGCCCTGCAGTTGCACGGCGGCTACGGCTACATCCGCGAATACCCGCTGGAGCGCCTGCTGCGCGACGCGCGCGTGCACCAGATCCTGGAAGGCACCAACGAAATCATGCGGGTGATCATTGCGCGGCGCATGCTGGATGGGGATGCGACGGAGGTGATTCGCTGAGCGCTTACTCCTGTTTTCATAGCTGCTAGCGCTTACCCAACGGGCGGTAGCAGCACATTTGAATCAGAACCCATGCCCGCCCGCCCCCTCTCCGACGAAACGCTGCACCTGATCGACGCTGTGCGCACGGCGCTCGCGCACCGCAGCGACGTGGAAGAACGGACCATGTTCGGCTGCTACTGCTTCTTTGTGGACGGCAAGTTGTGCATTGGCGTCAAAGGTGAAGAGCTGCTGGTGCGCCTGCCACCCGAGCGCCACGGCGAACTGCAAGAGATGCAGAACACCCGCGAACTATCGCCCGGCGGCGGCATGCAGGGCTACTTCTGGGTGGAGTCCAACGGCTACGCCACGCGCGCGCAGTGGAACTACTGGGTCGAAGAAGCCCTGGCTTACAACCCACTGGCCAAGGCCTCTCCGCGCAAGAAGAAAACAGCCAACACCCCGGCTGCAGCGAAGAAAGCACCCGCCAGCACCGGCACCAAGCCGGAGACAAAAGCCGCCGCCAAGAAGCACAGCATCTTCGAAGCCGACGACTGAGCAGCCTGCCTCGAACCACCGCCACCCACCGCCCGCCCAACCCACACCCCGGAGCCCACCACCATGCCCCTACGCATCGTCCGCCTTGGCACCCCGCGCGCCGCCGGGGAAGGCACCCGCATCGGCACCGTGCGCCGCCCGCCGCGTGGCGTGCCCAAGGCCGAGTTTGCGAGCCGCGACTACTACGACGTGTGGTACCCCCTGCTCTCCCCCAGCGCCGACCTCATGGCCCAGGGCCAGCAGGTGCCCGGCGGCCAAGAAGGCGACAAGGCGTGGGAGGTCTTCGCCAAACAGTTCCGCAAAGAACTGGCCCAGCCCGAGGCCAGCCGCACGCTCGATTTGCTGGCCGCGCTGTCGCACCACAGCGCCATGTCGCTGGGCTGCTACTGTGAGGATGAAGCCCGCTGCCACCGCTCGGTGCTGCGCGCCGAGCTGGTCGGCCGTGGGGCAGACATCAGCCCCTAGACTTCAAGTCATTTTGGCTGCTAGCGCTTGATGGATAAGCGCTACCAGCTATCAAATTCATACCAAATCCGCACCCAATCCCTTTCAACATCACAACGACATCCAGGAGCAACACACCATGAAAATCGCATTCATCGGCCTCGGCAACATGGGCGGCCCCATGGCACACAACCTGCACAAGGCAGGCCACGAAGTGCGCGCGTTCGACCTCTCGCAACCCGCCCGCGACAAGCTGGCCGCAGACGGCGTGCCCATCGCCGCCGACGCCAAGACAGCAGTCGCAGGCGCCGAAGTCGTCATCAGCATGCTGCCCGCCAGCCAGCATGTGGAAGGCCTGTTCCTCGGCGCGGGCGAGCTGCTGGCCCAGCTGCCTGCGGGCACACTGATCATTGACTGCTCAACCATCGCAGCCGCCACCTCCCGCAAGGTGGCCGACGCCGCCAAGGCCAAGGGCGTTGCGTTCATCGACGCCCCCGTCTCGGGCGGCACCGGCGGCGCCATTGCTGGCACGCTGACCTTCATGGTGGGCGGCGACGCCGCCGACCTGGAACGCGCCCGCCCCGTACTCGAAAAAATGGGCGCCAACATCTTCCACGCGGGCAGCGTGGGCGCAGGCCAGACGGCCAAGATCTGCAACAACATGCTGCTGGGCATCTTGATGGCCGGCACCAGTGAAGCCATTGCCCTAGGCGTGGCCAACGGGCTGGACCCCAAGGTGCTCAGCGAAATCATGCGCCGCAGCTCGGGCGGCAACTGGGCGCTGGAGAAGTACAACCCCTTCCCCGGCGTGATGGAAACCGCACCCGCCAGCAAGGGCTACGCGGGGGGCTTTGGCACCGACCTGATGCTCAAGGACCTGGGCCTGGCGCAAGAGAACGCGATGGCGGTGAAGGCGGCCACGCCGCTGGGGGGCATGGCGCGGAATCTATATGCGGCGCATAGCTTGGCGGGGCATGGGGCGCTGGATTTTTCCAGCATCATTAAGATGGTGCAAAAGAGCTGACTAAGCACTCCTTCACTACAAAAAACGCCAGCTGACGCTGGCGTTTTTTCTTGGGCTATGTTGAGTTGAGAAAACGGTTCACTACCGGCTCGAAAACAGGGAATCTTTCCAGTGGGCTACGCAACCTCGCGGGACTACATTACGCGGGGTAACAAGTTCGAAAGTTTGGTGGAAGCAATGCTTTTGTCTCGAATTCAGCGCGATTTGTTTGACTTCACAAGTCAAGAAGACTCTGAGGATTTCGGCCCGTTATTGAATTTCTGGTACCGCGCCAATACCCCAGCGCTTTCAGCAGCTCTCACTGCACAGCCTGGGCTGAAGCTCATCGTTGATGCCCCGAGCACTCGTGCGCTTGAACAGATGTCGCAAAAGCTGTTTCTGCTTGCCGACACTATCGTCTTGCGTGGGCTGTCACCAGAGCCCCCCACGACCTTGCCCGTATGGAACCGGAGCACTTAGCACCGACCTCGAACTACAAGCCAGGCTACATCGATGAAGTCCTTCCTCAACTAGAGAAATTACGCCCGTCACCCCTCACCATGTTGAGCCCTGCGCCGTACTGGAGTTCGACTTCCAAAACCCTGAAGAGCGGTCTACATGCTGCCTATGCAATGAGTATGCATACAGGAACTCCTAAAGAGATCGTGCAATGGATATCCGGGTCAGGTCGATCACTTCTGGAGTCTGGCCAACTCGTGTACGCGCCATTCATCCCCTCTTTAGCAATGGAGCAGGAGTTTATTCGTCAGCAAGTTGACCTATCGGCGTACTTCAATACCTCGCCCTGCTTCCATCACTCCGCGGACTGGCTAAATAGACAACAACTTGAAGTTCTCTTCTCTTTAAAATTTCCATACCTGGACGGACTAGATATTAATACTCTACAACAGGTAAAACAGGACTACCACGATGAGTTTGAGGCATTTAGTCGTCTTATGCTGAACTCCCTTGACACCGTTAAATCATCTGTGGGTACAGAGCAATTTTCCGCCGAAGTGAGAAATGTTCAACGCAACCTCATCGATGCTGGCGTAAGTGATGTAGAGAAGACCTTCAAGAGGATTTCTGCTCTCTCGTCGTTGCGCAAAAAAGGAATGTTGGTTGGGTTGGTTGGACTCAACGCCGCAGCTTGCTTTGGCGCCCCTGAACTTGCTCTAGTGTCCGGGCTCGCTGCGAGCGGCATAAAAATGGTTTCAGACAAAGTAGATGAACTAAAAGAAAACAGCCAACTGAAGGAATTCAAGCACTACTTTCTCTGGAAAATAACGCATGACGCGAAGAGGCATTAAATATGTCGAACATTAGCATCATAGATTTTCTTGCACCCCTTACTGCGCTCGGAAGCGTTATCGCCTTCCTCTTTGGTGCATGGAAATATTAAGACGCGAGAAAGCTCGAAGCAAAAAACAAACGATTTGAGCAGTTTCGGCAAATATTTATTTGGTTCGCCGGGCGAGATGAAAGAGGCCAAGTGCTTACCGCAGTTCAACAAGCTATCGCCACTTATCAATTAGCAGAATTTCCTGAGTACAAATCAATGTCTCTACCGATCATCGAACATTTAATAAAAAAGACAGAAGGCGAACAGCCATCGTCACTGTTTCGCGAGGCGCTACTTGACGTGCAGCAACGACTACAGCGCTGACTAGGCAAACAAACAAGCAGTTTTCGCGCACTGTCGAGTGGCAGCTATTCCAACTCACTTCCGACTCGCCTGCCTCACCTCCGCAGTTGAGTATGATTCGCATCCCTCATGCTGCGCCGCACCATCCCCGCCCTGCCTTTCCACATCGTGCTTCTGCTGGTGGCGTTGTTCAACGCGCTGGCGGGTGCGCCCTTGCATGAGGCGCGGCACATTCAGGAGCTGGTGCGCAGCGCCACAGCCTCGGCAACCGCAGGCGATGTGGATGCATTGGCAACCAGCTCCACAGCCAGCGACGATCACAGCGAAGAGACACACACCCCCTGCGCCTGGTGCCTGACCCACGCGCTGGAGGCGGGGCTGGCGCATGCACCGGCTCGCCCACCGCAAGTCCCCGCAGAACCCGGCGCCATCGCGCCGCACAGCGCAGACCCCTTCACGGCCCAGCAGGTGCGCTGGCCGTTTGCAGCACGCGATCCTCCGCCAGCCCAGCGGGCCTGACACGCGTCGGGCCCCAGCCAGCCTGCGCTCCATAGCGCATCCCCTTTTCGTTTTTGCCCTTGCATTCACCCCCTTTGGGTGGGTGCGGGCACGCGGCCATGTGCGCCTGCCAACTCCCAGGCGGGTGTGAGCCGCGTTGCTCCTGGCTTTTGCATTTACCGCTTTTGGACTGGTTTGCCATGCGTTCTTCCTCTGCTTCTGTTTCTTCTTCACGCCCTGCCGCCCTGCCACGCCCCACCTTGACGGCCATGGCGGCTGCCGCGTTTCTGGCATCCCTGCACCCCGCCTGGGCCGCAGACGGCGATGTGGTCACCCCACCCACCCTGTCTGCCGTGGACGTGGTGGGCCGCAGTGCCTCTGGCACCTACTACGCCGACGAAGCGGAGGGCGCCAAGACCAGCCTGCCGCTGCGCGAGCTGCCGCAATCCGTGCGGGTGATGTCGCGCCAGACGCTGGACGACCTGGGCGCTACGCGGCTGGATGATGTGCTGGACTATGTGGGCGGGGTCTCGCGCCAGAACAACTTTGGCGGGCTGTGGGACAACATCGCCATCCGGGGCCTGCCGGGCAACGAGAACACGGGCATGGCGACGCTGCTCAACGGGTTTTCGTCCAACCGGGGTTTCAATGCGCCGCGCGATCTGGCGGGCGTGGAGCGGGTGGAGTTCCTCAAGGGCCCCGCCGCCGCGCTGTATGGCAGCAGCGAGCCCGGCGGCACGCTCAACATCGTGAGCAAGAAGCCGCTGTGGAAGGCCGCCCATTCGGTGGAGGCCTACGCGGGCAGCTACGGCCTAGGCCGGGCGGCGCTGGACACCACCGGCCCCATCAACGACCGGCTGGCCTACCGCCTGAATGTGGCGGTGGAGGACAAGGGCAGCTTTCGCGACCATGTGCGCGCGCAGCGGCAGGTGGTGGCACCGGCGTTGACCTGGAAGCTCTCGCCCGACACGGTGCTGGAGTACACGGCTGAATTTTTGCGCCACGCCACGCCGCTGGACCGGGGCGTGGTGGCTGTCAACAACCGCCTGGGCGCGGTGCCCGCCAGCCGCTTTTTGGGCGAGCCTGCCGATGGCGATGTGACGGTGACCAACCAGACGCACCAGCTGGTGCTGTCGCACGAGTGGAACCCCGACTGGCGCAGCCGCGTGGGGCTGTCGTACCGCGAGACGGGGATGGAGGGTTTCTCGACCGAGGCCACCGCCCTGCAGGCCAATGGCCGCACGCTGACGCGCCAGCGCCGCCATCGCGACTTCCAATCGGATGACGTGGCCGTGCAGGCCGAGCTGCAGGGCACCCTGCGCACGGGCGGGCTGGAGCATGAGCTGCTGGTGGGCGTGGAGAGCTACCGCTTCAGCATGGATTCGGTGATGCTGCGGGTGAACCCCAGCGCCGCCGCGCCGTATGCCATCGATATCTTCAATCCCGTCTACGGCCAGGCCCAGCCCACACCGGGGCGCAACACCGATACGCTGGAGAAGCAGCGCAACACCGCGCTGTATGTGCAAGACACCCTGAAGCTGGGTGAGCAGTGGCGCGTGATGGCCGGGCTGCGGGCCGACAACTACGACCAGAGCCTGCAAAACCGCATCACCAACCGCACCACGGCACAAAGCCCCTCGGCCGTATCGCCGCGCCTGGGCGTGAGCTGGCTGCCCACGCCGGGGTGGACGGTGTATGCCAACGCAGGCAGTTCGTTCCGCCCCAACACGGGCAGCAATGTGGCGGGCAATGGCTTTGATCCCGAAAAATCCCGTGCGCTGGAGCTGGGCGCCAAGTGGGAGAGCGCCGACCAGCGCCTGGGCGCCACTGCCGCGCTGTTCGACATCACCAAGCGCAATGTGCTGACCAGCGACCCGCTGAACGCAGGCTTTTCAGCCGCGGCGGGCGAAGTGCGCAGCCGGGGCCTGGAGCTGGACCTGGCGGGCCGCCTGAGCACCCACTGGCGCGTGAATGCGAGCCTGGTTTTCAACGACGTGGAGGTGACCCGCGACAACACGCTGGAGGTGGGCGGCCGCCTGCTGAACGTGCCGCGCATCAACGGCAGCGTGCTGGCGGTGTACGAAAACCAGTTGGCCAACGGCCAGCGCTACGGCGTGGGCGGCGGCGTGACCCACATGGGCAAACGCCTGGGCCAGGCCCGAACGCAAGCCGAGGCCAATGCAGGCGCCGCCGCGTTTGAGCTGCCCAGCTACACCACGGCCAAGCTGATGGCGTACTGGCGCCTGAGCCCCACGCTGAACCTGTCGCTGGATGTGGACAACGTGTTTGACAAGGTGCACTACACCAGCTCGTACAGCCGCGTGTGGGTGGCGCCGGGGGCCGCGCGCACCGTTACGGTGGGCCTGCAAGCCAAGTTTTGAGTGGTGTCGGTGACCTGCATGACAACACACTCCTCCGCCCCCAAACCCCTGACCCGCCGCCGTGCCTTGCAGGCCCCCGTGGCCGCGCTGGCGGCGGGCACCCTGCCTGCGGCCTGGGCGCAGGGCACGCCACCCGCCTCCACCCCCGCACCGCTGCAAATCGTCGGCCCGTGGGAGATCAGCGGCCTGGCGCCCGCCAGCAGTGGCTATGTGTTCACGCGCCTGCAGGTCACCGAAACCCTGCTGGATGCTGCAGACGACGGCCAGCCACGGCCCGCGCTGGCGCAGCGCTGGCGCCGGTCGGCGGACGGGCTGGTGTGGCAGTTTGAGCTGCGGGCCGGGGCACGTTTTCATGACGGCACACCTGTGACGGCTGCCGCCGTGGTGCGCAGCCTGCAGGCCGCGCAGGTGGCGCCCGCACTGCTGAGCCAGGCGCCCGTTGAGTCCATCACCGCGCCCGACGAGGGCACGGTGCTCATCCGCCTGCAACGCCCCCACACCGCCCTGCCCGCGCTGCTGGCGCATTCCAGCACCATGGTGCTGGCCCCGGCCAGCTATGGGGCTGACGGCAAGGTGCGCAGCGTCATTGGCAGCGGCCCCTACCGCATTGCGGTGCTGGTGCCGCCGCAGCAGGTCGAGATGGTGGTGTTTGATGCCTACGACGGCCCGCGCCCCGCGATTGCCGCCGTGCGCTACCTGGCTGCCAGCCGCGCCGAAACCCGCGCGCTGATGGCGGAGAGTGGTCAGGCCGACCTGGCCTATGGGCTGGACCCGGCCAGCCTGCGGCGGCTGCAGCGCCATGCCCAAAACCCTGCTCTGGCGCGCCGCACCGCAGTGCGCATTGCATCGGTCACGTTGCCGCGCACCGTCATCGTCAAGCTCAATGCGGGCCTGCCCGCGCTGCGCGATGTGCGCGTGCGCCAGGCGCTGAGCCTGGCCATCGACCGCGCGGGCATTGCGCTGGCGCTGATGGGCGACGAGGCGCTGGCCGCCACGCAGCTGCTGCCGCCCACGCTGGGCGCGTGGCACAACCCGCACCTGCCCCCGCTGCAGCATGACCCCGAAGCCGCCGCGCGCCTGCTGCTGGCCGCTGGCTGGCAGCGCCACAGCGACGGCCTGCGCGATGCACAGGGCCAGCCGCTGCACCTGGTGATCCGCACCTTTGTGGACCGGCCCGAGCTGCCGCTGATTGCCACCGCCTTGCAGGAGCAGTGGCGGCTGGCGGGCATGGCGGTGAAGGTGAGCATCGGCAACTCGGGCGACGTGCCCCGGGGCCACCGCGACGGCAGCCTGCAACTGGCGCTGGCGGCACGCAACTACGCCAACGTGCCCGACCCCACAGGCACGCTGGCGGGCGACTTTGCCGCCCAGGGCGGCGACTGGGGCGCCATGGGCTGGCACAGCGACACCGTGGTGCAGGCCCTGCAAGAGCTGACGCGCACCCAGACGCCGCCCGAGCGCACGCGCGCGCTGCGGCAAACCATCACGCACACCCTGCAAGCGGAGCTGCCCGTGATCCCCGTGGCGTGGTACCGCCAGCATGTGGCCGTGGCCCCCCGGCTGGCGGGCGTCACGCTGGACCCGCTGGAGCGTTCTTACCGCCTGACCAGCATGGAGTGGAACAACCCATGAACCCCTTGATGTCAAAACCCTGGGCCGCCCTGCTCGGCCGCAGGCTGGTGCAGGTGCTGGCCGTGTCGCTGCTGATCGGCACGCTGTGCTTTTTGATGGTGCGTGCCCTGCCGGGCGACCTGGCCATGCGCGTGGCGGCGGGCCGCTATGGCTATGACCTGGTGAGCAACGCCGCCGCCGACGCGGTGCGTGCGGAGCTGGGGCTGGACCGCCCCGGCTGGCTGGCGCTGCTGCACTGGTGGCGCGACATGGCCACCTTCAACCTGGGGCAGTCGCTGGTGTCGCAGCGCTCGGTGTGGCACGAGGTGGCGCACCACCTGGGCGCCACGCTGCGCCTGTCGGCCGCCGCGCTGGCCGTTGCCTTTGCCGTGGGTGTGCCGCTGGGCGTGTGGGCCGGGCTGCGGCCCCAGGGCTGGGTGGACAAGGCCAGCTGGCTGATGGCCGTGGTGCTGCGCGCGCTGCCGCCGTTTTTGCTGTCGGTGCTGCTCATCCTGCTGGTGGCGGTGCAGTGGGGCTTTTTGCCTGCGGGCGGTGACGAGAGCCAGGCCAGCCTGGTGCTACCCGCGCTCACGCTGGGGCTGGGCCTGGCCGCCGGGCTGGCGCGCGTGACCCGCGCTGCGATGCTGGAGGTGGTGGTGTCGCCCTTTTTTGAGTTTGCGCGCACCAAGGGCCTGAGCGACTGGCAGGCACTGGTGCGCCACGGCCTGCGCAATGCCGCCGTGCCGGTGACGGCCTACCTGGGCGTACAGGCGCTGTTCTTGGTGGAAGGCGCGCTGGTGGTGGAGACGCTGTTTGCCTGGCCCGGTATCGGCCACGCGCTGGTGCACGCCGTGTTCGGGCGCGACATCCCGGTGGTGCAGGGCACGGCGTTGTGCATGGGTGTGCTGTTTGTAGTCTTTAACTTGTTGGTGGATACAGCGTGTTTGGCGCTGGACCCCCGGCATACCCAGAAGGTGGCGAAATGAGCAGCCCCCCTGAGTCGCTGCGCGCCATCCCCCAAGAGGGGGGACGCACCCCGGTGGCCTGGCAAAGCCAGTTCCACGGGGGCGCTGAGGCAGAGCCTTCTGTCCCCCCGCGTCCTTTCCGCTGGCCTGTTCGCACCGTGCTGGGCATTACCTTGCTCGGCCTGCTGGCGCTGTTTGCCCTGCTCGGCCCCTGGCTGGTGGGCGCCAGCCCGGTGGTGCAAGACCTGCGCAACACCCTGGCGCCCCCCAGCACCCAGCACTGGCTGGGCACCGATGTGCTGGGCCGCTCGGCACTGGCGCGGCTGGCGCATGCGGCGCAGCTGTCGCTGGGCATGGCGCTGCTGGCGGCCGTGAGCGCAGCAGTGCCCGGCACGCTGCTGGGCATTGCCGCCGCGTGGCGCGGTGGGCGCACCGAGCGGGCGCTGCTCGTGCTGTCGGACTCGGTGCTCGCCATCCCCGGCCTGCTGCTGGTGCTGCTGATCGCGGCCCTGGCGCCTGGAGCGCTGTGGGCGCTGTATGCGGGCCTGTCGGCTGCGCTGTGGGTGGAATACTTCCGCGTGAGCCGCGCGGTGGCCCGGCCCGTGCTGGCGGGCGACGCGGTGCAGGCATCGCGCCTGCTGGGTTTTGGGCGCGGCTATGTGCTGCGCCGCCACCTGCTGCCCGCGCTGGCACCCACGCTGGGCACGCTGCTGGCCTTCACCACATCGCAAGCCGTGCTGGCGCTGGCCGCGCTGGGTTTTGTGGGTGTGGGCATGCAGCCGCCCACGCCCGAGCTGGGCCTGATGATGACCGAGGCCATGCCCTACTACGAAGAAGCCCCGTGGCTCATTGCCGCCCCCACCGCCCTGCTGGTGTGGTTGGTGGCCGCGATGATGCTGCTCAACCCCGACCGGGAGACCGCATGACCACGCCTTTGAAATCCGACGCCCTGCTGGTCGTGGAGGGGCTGGGCATCCAGGTCGGCGGCAAGCGGCTGCTGCGCGACATCGGCTTCAGCCTGCGGCCGGGCGAGGCGCTCACGCTGGTGGGTGAAAGCGGCGCGGGCAAGTCGTTGCTGGCCCAGGCCATCATGGGCAACCTGCCGCCTGCGCTGCAGGCCACGGGCCAGATCACGCTGGATGGCACCACCACCCGCGCCCAGGACGCCGCCGCGCGCCGCGCCCTGTGGGGCCGCAAGCTGGCGCTGCTGCCGCAGGAGCCCTCGCTGGCGCTCAACCCGCTGGCCCGCGTGGCACCGCAGCTGGCCGAGGTGTACCGCCTGCTGCACCAGCAGTCCCCCAGCGCCGCCAGCGCCAAGGCCGAACAGGTGCTTGGCGCTGCGGGTCTGGGCGGCGCGGGCAGCCACTATCCCTGGCAACTGTCGGGCGGCATGGCCCAGCGCGCCGTGGCCGCCATCACCCTGGCCGGGGGCGCGCCGGTGCTGATGGTGGACGAGCCCACCAAAGGGCTGGACGCGCATTGGCGCGGCCGCATGGTGGCGCTGTTCCAGGGCGTGCTGAAGGCGGGCGGCTGCCTGCTCACCATCACCCACGACATGCAGGTGGCGCAGGCGCTGGGCGGCCAAGTCATTGTGCTGCGCCACGGGCAAGCGGTGGAGCAAGGCGATGTCCACACCGTGGCGGCAGCGCCGCAGCACGCCTTTACCCGCCAGCTGATGGATGCCGACCCCGCCCGCTGGCTGCCGTTCGCGCCGCCCCTGATCGGCGAGCCCGTGGTGAAGGCGTGCGGCATCTCCAAGGCCTATGGCGCGCAGAAGCTTTTTGCGCCCATGGATCTGAGTATCCGCAACTGCGAACGCATCGCCGTGCAGGGCCCCAGCGGCACAGGCAAAAGCACGCTGGGCAATGTGCTGCTGGGCCTGATCTCCCCCGACACCGGCCATGTGGAGCGCAGCGCGCAGCTGCGCCCCCACGCGTTTCAAAAGCTCTACCAGGACCCTGTCAGCTCCTTTGCGCCGCACATCAGCCTGGCCCAGTCGCTGCGCGATGCCGCCCGGCTGCACCGCTGCGACTGGAAGGCGGTGCAGCAGCGCCTGGCGCAGCTGCGTGTGCCCGAGGATTTGTTGGCACGCAAGCCAGAGCAGGTGTCCGGCGGCGAGTTGCAGCGCATTGCGCTGGCGCGGGTGCTGGTGGCCCAGCCGGCCTTGCTGTTTGCCGACGAGCCCACGTCACGGCTGGACCCGATCACCCAACACGAGTCGCTGAAAGTGCTGCTCGATGCGGTGCAGGAAACCGGGGCCGCTTTGGTGCTGGTGACCCATGACGAACATATCGCAGGGGCCATCTCGACGCGAACCCTCCACTTCGCAGCGGCGGCCCCCCATCCGCTGGGGCCGTAGCGGCAAGGAAAGTCAGTGGGGCCGCCGGCCAGGTTCACGTCCCAGAATGTGCCGCCCGGCCCTGCGCCAGAGGGAGAAGAAAACGGGCCTCAAACACCTCTGCGGCTACCGGCTTGCTGAGCAGGTAGCCCTGGATCTCGTCGCAACCCAGCAGTCCAAGCCGGCGTCGCTGGTCGTCCGTCTCGACCCCTTCGGCAACCACCTTGAGTCCCAGCGACTGGCCCATGCTGATGATGGCCGAGACCAAGGCCTGGCCCTGCTGGCCCGTGTCCATCCCCAGGATGAAAGAGCGGTCGATCTTGAGGGTGTCAGCCGGTAGCGTGGCCAGGTAGCTTAGTGATGAGAACCCGGTGCCAAAGTCATCGATGGCGATCGTGATGCCCATCTCACGCAGGGCGTGCAGGCTGCGGCGGCAGTGCTCCACGTCCTCCATCACCATGCTTTCGGTGATTTCCAGCTCCAACCCCGCCCCTGCGGCCGGGTCAAAGGCCAGCGCCTCGCGCACCTCAGCCACAAAGCTGCGGTGGCGCAGCTGCAGGAACGACACATTGACCGCCACACGCAGCGGTGCATGGCCGGACTGCCGCCAGCGCTGGTTGTCTGCCAGCGCCTGCTGAAGCGCCCAGCGGCCTACGTCGTAGATGAGGCCCGTTTCCTCCAGGATGGGAATGAAAAGCCCGGGTGGCACCAAGCCACGCTCGGGGTCGTTCCAGCGGATGAGGGCCTCGGCACCTGTCACCACGCCACTGGCCAGACACTGCTTGGGCTGGTAGTGCAGAACAAACTGTTCCCGCTCCAGGGCCTCGCGCAGGCGGCCTTCCATGCCCAGAGCCTCGGCCACCCGGGTGTTCATCTCGGAGGTGTAGAACAGCAGGCTGTCTGCCGAGGCCTTGGCCTTGTTGACAGCCGCCTCCGCGTTGCGCAGCAGCGTTTCGGCATCCGTGCCATCCATGGGGTACAAGGCAACACCCGCCTTGGCGGCCATGCGCAGCTCGGTGGCGCCCAGGGCAAAGGGCGTGTCAAAACAGGCGCGCAAGAGATGATCCACCGCCAGTGCCACCGACCCTGCATCGCGCGCATCGGTCACCGCGATGCCGTAGCTGTTGATGCCAATGCGCGCCACGTCATATACATCCCCTGCGGCGTGCTGCAGCCGCTGCGCCACTTGCCGGAGCAGTTCGTCACCCATCTGACGCCCCAGCGTGTCATTGACGAAGCGGAAACGGCTGATGTCCATCAGCGCGATACCCAGCAAAGACCGGGGGCCATCGCGCGGGCGCAAGTGCTGGCCGGTGCGTTCCAGAAAAAGGGTGCGGTTGGGCAGCCCGGTGATCTCATCGTAGTAGGCCAGATAGCTCAGCCGGTCTTCCTTGTCGAGGTGATCCAGTGCAAAACCGATGTCTCCGGCCAGCTCGGTCAGCAGCTTCATCTCGGTCTCGTCGAAGAAGCCCACCTCTTCGGAAAACAGCGCCAGCACCCCCACCACCTCGCGCGCAACCAACAAGGGCAGCATGGCCAGCGATGCCACCCCGCTCTGCGCCAGCAGGTCTGGAAAGAGAATTCTCGGGTCGCCCGCCACGTCGTCGCAAACGGCGGGAAGCCCCGTGCGCACCACCTGCGCGCTCAGGCTCTCGCCCGGAGTGGGCTGCGCGTGAAGCCGCAGGCGGTCCCGGATGTGCGACAGGAAATCCTCTCCAGCCCCGGACAGCGCCACGGGAACCAGTTGTTGGCTGGGCAGGTCCACCCTGCCCAGCCACGCGATCTTGAACTGCCCCTCCTCCACCGCTATGCGGCACGCCTCGTGAAAGAGCTCGTCGCGCTTGCGCACCCGCACGATCAATGTATTGATGCCGCTGAGCATGGCGTACACGCGGTTGAGCCGCTTGATCTTGTGCTCGGCGTCCTTGCGCTCGGTGATGTCTTCACCCAGGGCGGCCACCCCCGTCACCTGTCCACCCGCCGACCGCAGCACGGTGTTGTTCCAGTGCACCAGCCTGCGCTCGCCAGAACGGGTGAGGATTTCGTTGTCGTAGTGCCAGGCCGAGGGTCGATCCGCCAGCACATCGGCGAACACATCACGCACATCCGCCAGCTCCGGTGGCAGAAACAGCGAGAACCAGCTTTGCCCGAAGACCTCCTCGCGCCGCCACCCGGTCAGGCGCAACAGGTAGTCGTTGCAGTAGGTGATGCGACCTTCGCAATCGAGCATCAACGAGATCATCTCGACCTTGTCGAGCATGTCGTTGAAGCGCCGATCACTTTCGTGCAACTCTTCTTCGGCGCGTTTTTCCTTGGTGACGTCCTGGATGGTGTTGAACCAGCGGCTTTGTTCACCACGGCCTGCCTCGTCTTCGAGGGGCTCCATCACCTGCCGCAAGTGCAGCAGTTCGCCATCTGCGCGCAGCACTCGGTAGGTGAAATCCAGGCGAGCCCCCTGGTGCGCGGCCTGCAGCGCATGTTGGCGGAACATGTCGCGGTCTTGCGGGTGCACCAGCGCCAGCCAATCACGCGCGGATTTTGGCATGGCCTCTTCGGCCAGCCCCAGCATGTCTGGCAGCGTGTCCAGCCAGCTTTCAAAAGCGCCATCGGGTCCGCTGATCACATGGGTGATCTTGGCCAGTGCCTGCGCCCTTCGCAGGCTGGCCTTGTTGGCGCGCAGCGCGTCCATGGCACGCTGGCGCTCGAACACTTCCACCTGCAGTTGTTCGGCGTGTTTCTGGATCTCGATGTACAGGCTGCCGTTTTCGTAGATGCGGCCGACCTGGGCCCCCAGGATGGCCAGGACTTTTTCGTCGTCGGCACTGAACGCATCCTCGCCCTGCTTGTTGGCCAGGCAGATCCAGCCATAGGAAAACGAGAGCGAGGTGATGGGCGCAATCAACCCCGTATGCAGTGGCGGGTAGCCCGCAGGCAGGCCGATCTCGCTCGGGTCTCCGCTTTCATTGGCCAGGCGCTGCGAGCGGCGTGCGGCACGCAACTGCCCCAGAAGGCCATGCGAAACCACCGGCAGGTTCAGCGGCCCAGTCAGCGCGGGCTCGATGCCACTGGTGCAGGTAATGGAGGTATCGCCCTGCTTGCGCACCACACCCAGCACCGCATACTGCGCCCCCACCAGCTCGCGTGCGCCACGGCACACATTGGCCAGCAGCACCTGCGGGTCCCGCTCGGAGGCCAGCTGCAGGTTCAGATCGGTCAACGCCGCCAGGCGCCGGTTCATGGCTTCCAGCTCGGCGATGTTGCCCGTGAGCTTGTCTGTCATGAGTTGCAGGTGCAGCGTCTGAAAACTGTGCTCCAGCGGATGGAAGGGCTGCGGCGGCACCTGCGACAAGGCCTGTTCAATGGCAGAGATGATGTCCTGCGGCTCGCAGGGCTTGACCAGCACCTGCGTCACCCCGCAGGCCAGTGCCAGGTTGCGGGCCTCCTGCTCTCGGTAGTGTGCGCTGTAGAAGATCACCTGCGTTGCGGCCAATTGTTGGTCGGCCCGCAGCTGGCGCACAAATTCGTAGCCGTCCATCGTCGGCATCAGGATGTCGGAGATCACCAGATCGGGATGCTCGGCACGCACGAGGGCCAGCGCCTCCGCACCGTCTGAGGCCTCCAGGGCCTGGTGGCCGCTGTGCCCGATGAGCGTGACCACCAGCGCACGGTTGGCCGGAAGGTCATCGACAACAAGGATCTTGGCCATGCTACCCCGGGGACCAAGGTGAGGCCGTGCCCGGCGGCGCACAGGACGACGAGCCCAGAAACGCCTCGACCTGGCTCACGAAGGTTTCTGGCGTGATGGGCTTGGACAGGTGCTCGTCAAAACCGACTTCAAGCGCCTTCTCGCGGTCGCCCGGCATGGAAAAAGCGGTCACCGCCACCAACGGCACCACACGCCATGTGGGGTGCGAGCGCAGGCTTTGTGCCACCTCATACCCATTCATCACAGGCATTTGCAGATCGCACAAGATCAGGTCAGGCCCTTCGGCCAGCGCCAGCCCCAGGCCCAGCGCACCGTTTTCGGCCAGCAGCACGCGGTGTCCTGCGTTTTCGAGCAGGTAGGTGACGAGCAGCCGACTCGCGTCATCGTCTTCGATGACCAGGATCGTGGCTTTCATGCACTGGCCTCCTGAAATTTCACCGTGAAGGTGCTGCCCTGCCCCTCGGTGCTTTCCAAGCCCACGCTTCCCCCCAGGGCCTCGGCAAGCTTGCGGCTCAGGTGCAGCCCGAGGCCGGTGCCTTCGTGGTGGCGCCGGTCGGCGCTTTCGCCCCTGGAGAAGGCCTCGAAGAGCCGCGATTGCTCCTGCAAGGGAATGCCGGGCCCGGTATCGCGCACCGACACCTGCACGGTGCGCCCTTGGGACGCGGGAGTTTCCTCCAGCACCACGTCGACACGCCCCTGCGGAGTGAACTTGATGGCATTGCCCACCAGATTGATCAGTATCTGGCTGAAAGCCCGGCGGTCGGTGTGCAACTGCACCGCCTGGGCGGGGGCCTGTACGTTGAACACCAGCCCCTTGCGCACGGCCTCCGGCTCCAGCGTGGCGGCGACCTCTACCACGATGCCACGGCAATCGAGCGCCTCAACGTGGAGCGACACCTTGTTGGCGCTGAGCTTGGCCACATCGAGCAAGTCGTTGATGAGCGAGAGCAGGTGCCGCGCCCCCGTCTGCACGATGCGCAACTGCTTGTCCTGCTCAGGGTTGAGCGGCCCAGGCAACTGCATCAGCAAGGTGCCCGTGAAACCGATGATGGCGTTGAGCGGGGTTCGCAGTTCGTGGGACATGCTGGCCAGAAAGCGGTCTTTGACCAAGGCCGCATTTTCAAGCTCCAGGTTCTTGTCGCGCAAGGCCCGTTCGATCCGTTTGCGCTCGGTCACATCACGGATCGCGCTGGAGACAAACAGGCCTTCTTCCGTCTCCAGCGGGCTCAGGCTGATCTCGACCGGAAACTCGGAACCATCCTTGCGCAGGCCATACAGATCAAGGCCAGCGCCCATCGAGCGAGAGCGTGGTTCCGCAAAAAAACGGTGGCGATGTTCGGGGTGCCGGCCGCTGAAGCGCTCGGGCACCAGCAACTCGATCTTCTGGCCCAGGAGTTCGTCGCGGCTCCAGCCAAACAGTTTCACGGCCTGCGAATTGACCAGCACAATGCGGCCCTCCCGGTCGACGATGACCATCGCGTCCGGCGCGGCTTCCAGCAGGTCCTTGAACTTCTGGTCGGCCCGCTTGCGGTCGGTGATGTCGCGGATGGCACTCATCACCATCGCGCCTTCTTCGGTGTGGATCGGGCTCAGGCTGATCTCCACCGGAAATTCCCCACCGTCCTTGCGCAGGCCAAACAACTCCAGCCCCGCCCCCATGGTGCGGGTGCGCGGTGCTCCGAAGAAACCGCTGCGGTGCCCCAGGTGTGCACCCCGGTAGCGGTGAGGCAACAGCACCTCCACCGCCTGCCCCAGCAATTCGGCCCTTTCGTAGCCAAACACGCGCTCGGCCTGGGAGTTCACCAGGACGATGCGGCCCGTCACGTTGACCATCACGATCGCGTCGGGGGTGGATTCAAGCAGGTCACGAAACCGCGCCTCGAGCAGCTTGGCCTCGCGCTGGACCTTGAGCTGGGTGACATCCTTCTTGCTCGACAGAAAGTACAGCAGTTGGCCAGCCTCGTCGTACACAGCCTTGGTGGACACGTTGACGTGCACCAGCGAACCATCCTTGCGGCGGCGCACCGACTCGTGCACGGTGGTCAAACCACGCAGGGCCTCCGCGCGGATGTCCGCTTCCTCATGGGACCGGTCCTCGGGAACAATAAGATCAATGAGGGGTCTGCCCTGCGCTTCTGCAACCGCATAGCCAAAGATCGCTTCGGCAGCGGGGTTCCAGTTGAGCACCGTGCCCTCGGGCGACAGCACCAGCAGCGCATCGGGGTTTTGCTCCCAATATGCGGCAGAAAAATCAGACGCCATGCAGCCCTCCCTGTAGGGACCACCCCCACCTGCATCCCTTTGTAGTGTGTGCGTGCGGATGCAAGCCCCTGCCATCACCAGCCCTGGTCCATGGCTGGCCTCATATTAGGCGGGAAGTCTCCAGATTGCCAACATTCAAATGCCAAGGAGACCCCCTGGCGGCAACGCCAGGGTCGGCACGGCTGCGGGGCCTGCTGCGCATCGGCATGGCCATAAAAAAAGTCCCTGTTCCGCCATGGGAACAGGGGCTTTGTGGGATGCGCAAGCGTTGGTGCAGGCTTACATGTTGTCGATCATTACTTGGCCAAAACCCGAGCAGCTCACCTGGGTGGCGCCGTCCATGAGGCGGGCGAAGTCGTAGGTCACCTTCTTGGAGGCAATCGACTTCTCCAGCGAACTGATGATCAAGTTGGCCGCTTCAATCCAGCCCATGTGGCGCAGCATCATTTCGGCAGAGAGAATCTCGGAGCCGGGGTTCACGTAGTCCTTGCCTGCGTACTTCGGGGCCGTGCCATGTGTGGCTTCAAAACAGGCCACGGAGTCAGACATGTTGGCGCCAGGCGCAATGCCGATACCTCCCACTTGCGCTGCGAGCGCATCAGAGATGTAGTCGCCATTGAGGTTGAGCGTGGCCACCACCGAGTATTCGGCGGGACGCAGCAGGATCTGCTGCAGGAAGGCATCGGCGATGCTGTCCTTGATGGTGATTTCCTTGCCGGTCTTGGGATTCTTCAAGCGGCACCATGGGCCGCCGTCAATCAGTTCAGCGCCAAATTCCTTCTGCGCCAGCGCGTAGGCCCAATCGCGGAAGCCACCTTCGGTGTACTTCATGATGTTGCCCTTGTGCACGATGGTCACGCTGGGCTTGTCGTTGTCGATGGCGTACTGGATGGCCTTGCGCACCAGGCGCTCCGTGCCCTCGATGGAAACAGGCTTGACGCCGATGCCCGAGGTGTTGGGAAAACGGATTTTCTTCACGCCCATTTCATCCTGCAGGAACTTGATGAGCTTCCTGGCCTTGTCGGATTCGGCTTCGAACTCGATGCCGGCGTAGATGTCTTCCGAGTTCTCGCGGAAGATCACCATGTTGGTCTTCTCGGGCTCCTTGAGCGGCGATGGCACGCCCTTGAAATACTGCACGGGGCGCAGGCAGACATACAGATCCAGCTCCTGGCGCAAGGCGACGTTGAGCGAGCGGATGCCGCCGCCCACGGGCGTGGTCAGCGGGCCCTTGATCGACACCACATACTCACGCAGCACCTGCAGGGTCTCTTCCGGCAGCCAGACATCGGGGCCATAGACCTTGGTCGATTTCTCGCCCGCATAGACCTCCATCCAACGGATCTTTTTCTTGCCGCCATAGGCCTTGGCCACGGCGGCATCCACCACCTTGATCATCACAGGCGTTATGTCCAGGCCGGTGCCGTCGCCTTCGATGAAGGGGATGATGGGCTCGTCCGGCACATTCAGGGACATGTCGGCATTGACGGTGATTTTCTGGCCTTCAGCAGGCACCAAAATGTGCTGGTAGGTGGTCATGGGTGAGATGTCTCCTGTGTGCGCCAAAACGGATTCGGCAGATACGGCAAAGCAGTGTGGTTTCGAACCATTCTAATGACAAAAATTTTCGCCCAAGCCCCTGTCAACGCACCGCGCGCTGCTATCGTTGCGAGTGGAGCCGTACGGTTTTCGTGCGGCCCTCAACCCTTCGTTCACACTGGAAACGGCATATATGAAAAAACTCCTCGCTGTCCTCGTGGCCGGTCTGTTCACCGCTGGTGCTTTTGCACAGGCGCCTGCAGCCGCTCCTGCCCCCGCCACTGCACCCGCAGCCGCCCCCATGGCTGCCCAGGCTCCTGCACCGGTAGCCAAGACCAAGGCAACCAAGACCGCCAAGAAGAAGACCACCAAAAAGGTCGCCAAGAAAAAGACGGCCCACAAAGCCGCCTGAACCCGGGAACAGAGACCTGGTTGAGGCCTCCAACCTCCTCCCAGGTCCCCGTTGATTCAAAATCGCCCGCAGCTGCGGGCTTTTTTATGGGCAGGGCCGCGCTGCGAACTTTCCGCCCGCCATGCAATCAGCCCATCGTGTTCGTATCCGTGTTGATCAGAAAGCCTCTCCCATGACCGCCTTTCGCGCCGCCCCGCCCCCCACCACCGGGACCACACGCCTCGAGCGTCTGGACTGCCTTGCCCGCCGCGCCACCTGCGCCCTGGGTTTGGCCATGCTGGCCGGACTCACGCTGCCCGCAGTGGCCACGGCCCAGGAAGGGCCACAACTGAACCTGCAGCGGATCGAACTCACCGCAGGCATGCACCGCATCGACGCCCAGGTGGCCCAGGCACCCCAGGAGCGCCAGACTGGCCTGATGTTTCGCAAGGAGATGCCACAGCACGAGGGCATGCTGTTCGTGTTCGAGCAAGCTTCGCAGCAGTGCTTCTGGATGAAAAACACGCTGCTCCCGCTCACGGCCGCTTTCGTGGCGGATGACGGCACCATCGTGAACCTGGAGGACATGAAGCCCCAGACGCTGGACTCGCACTGTTCCACCAAGCCCGTGCGCTACGTGCTGGAGATGAACCAGGGCTGGTTTGCCAAGAAGGGCATCAAGGCCGGCACCAAGCTCGCAGGCGCGCCGTTCATCCGCAAATAACAGGGCCAAGCCGGGCCTTGTTTGCTATATTTTTAATAGCAATTACCGCTTGATAATCAAGCGCTAGCAGCCCATGGGGCTTGAAAATCGATTGAAAAATCGAACCTCCCAACAAAAAACGGCCCGAGGGCCGTTTTTTGTTGGTTCGCCAGCTGGTTCACCCAGCGGGCCCGCCGTGCATCAGGCGAAGTTGGCTTCCGCAAACTTCCAGTTCACCAGGCTTGAGAGGAAGGTCTCGACGAACTTGGGGCGCATGTTGCGGTAGTCGATGTAGTACGCGTGTTCCCACACGTCCACGGTCAGCAACGCCTTGTCGGCGGTGGTCAGCGGCGTGCCGGCGGCGCCGGTGTTGACGATGTCCACGCTGCCGTCAGCCTTCTTCACCAGCCAGGTCCAGCCCGAACCGAAGTTGCCCACGGCGCTCTTCACAAACGCTTCCTTGAAGGCGGCGTAGCTGCCCCACTTGGCGTTGATGGCCGCAGCCAGCGCGCCGGATGGCTCACCGCCACCTTGGGGAGCCATGCAGTTCCAGAAGAACGTGTGGTTCCAGATCTGGGCCGCGTTGTTGTAGATGCCGCCGCTCGACTTCTTGACGATCTCTTCGAGCGTCATGGCTTCGAACTCAGTGCCCTTTTGCAGGTTGTTCAGGTTCACCACGTACGCGTTGTGGTGCTTGCCGTGGTGGTACTCCAGAGTCTCCTGGCTGTAGTTCGGCGCCAGGGCATCGATGGCGTAGGGCAGCGGGGGAAGGGTATGTTCCATGGTGGTGTTTCCTTGTGGTTTGAAATTCCGGGATGCCATCTGCAACGCTTTCTTTCCTGAGCAATGCAGTCGGACACAGCGCGAAGGGGGCATTGTAGGAACATCAGCAGACCTGTGCAGCGTGAGGCCACCCAGATCCGGCCCGCAGCACCACAAACCGCCGCTGTCCTACAGCCACAGCCCACCCGACGGCATCAAGACATCACAGCAGGCGCGGCTGGGCCACCGTCATGTCCACCACGCCGTCGGCCAGTGTTGCGCGCAGGGCATCGCCAGGGTGGGCCTGGCGCACGCTGGTCACGGCCTGGCCCTCGGTGTCGGTCAGCAGGGCATAGCCGCGCTGCAGCACCAGGCGCGGGTCCAGCAGATCCAGCCGCAGGGCCGCACGGTCCAGCCGCTCGGTCTGCTGCACCAGGCGCCGCTGCATTTTTTGAGGCAAATCGGCCTCCAGCGCTTGCTGTGATTGCGCAAGCCGCTGCAGTTTTAATAGCACTCCGTGGCGCATGCGCTGGGCCAGGCGCGCCAGCTGCATTTGCTCGCGGGCCACCAGGCCCGACGGGCGACCCAGCCGCGCCGCGGCCTGGTCCAGCCGCTGGTGCCGTGCGTCGAGCTGGCGCTGCACACCATCGCCGATGCGTCCAGCCAGAAGCCCCAGCGCACCCAGCCACACGTCGCGGGGCTGGGCCACCAGCTCGGCGGCGGCGGTGGGCGTGGGCGCGCGCAGGTCGGCGCAGAAGTCGGCGATGGTGAAGTCGGTTTCGTGCCCCACGCCAGACACCAGCGGCACCGGGCTTTGCACGATGGTGCGGGCCAGTTGCTCGTCATTGAAGGCCCAGAGGTCCTCGATGGAACCGCCCCCCCGCACCAGCAGGATCACGTCGATCGGCGGATTTTTGACCAAATCAGCCCCTGGCGCTTGTCCAGCTTGCGCGAGCAGATACACTTTTGATAGCGCAGCCACCAGCGCAGCAGGCGCTGCAGCCCCCTGCACTTGCGCAGGCACCAGCACCACCGGAATGTGGGGCACGCGCCGGCGCAGCGCGGTGACCACATCGTGCAGGGCCGCCGCCCCGGTGGAAGTGACCAGGCCAATGCCACGCGGCTGCAAAGGCAACGGGCGCTTTCGGGCGTTGTCAAAAAGTCCTTCAGCGTCCAGTTGGGCCTTCAGGCGCAGAAACTGCTCAAACAGCGCGCCCTGCCCGGCCCGCTGCATGCTTTCCACAATGAACTGAAGATCGCCGCGCGCTTCGTACACCCCCAGACGCCCCCGCACTTCCACCAATTCGCCATCGCGCGGCGAAAAGTCAAGCAGGCCGGCGGCACGGCGAAACATGGCGCAGCGCAATTGGCCGTTGGCGTCCTTGACCGAAAAGTAGCAATGCCCGCTGGATGCGCGCGAGAAGCCCGTGATCTCGCCGCGCACCGCGACAGGATTGAAGCGCGCTTCCAGAGCATCAGCAATGGCGCGGCACAGCGCGCCAACCTCCCACACACGGGGCGCCACTGCTGGGCCTGGGCGCTCAGACATTAGAAACGGCGGGCGTTTGCGCCCCATTGGAAGCCGGAGTACTCCACAGAATCAGGCCAGCGGAGGGACTCGACATCGACACGTTACAAATGGGCTGCAAAACACGAGCGCACGTGCAAGTTATTGATTTATATGGTTTTTTCACTGCACAATTTTTCATCAATCTGTTGCAAGCACGGCGGGACGCCACTTTGCGGGGTTGCAGAACCGGGTTGCCCACAAAGTTATCCACAGTTTTTGTGGGTGAGCAGACGGGGCAGTGGCGCGCACAGCAACGTAACGGTTTGTGACGAGGCGGGCCCTGCAAGCTGGGCCATAATCGCCGATTGCTTTCATCTGCGCGGAGAGAGATTTGCTGTCCATCATACAAGCCGCAGGCTGGCCCATCTGGCCCCTGATTGCGTGTTCCATCCTGGGAATGGCGCTGGTTTTCGAACGCTTTGTGGCCCTCAAAACGGCCCGTGTCGCCCCCCCAAAACTGCTCGATGAAGCGATCACGGTCTCATCCAAGGCCGTACCCACTCCCGACGTCGTGAACCAGCTGGCGCAAAACTCCGCCCTGGGCGAGGTGCTGGCCAGTGGCCTGCGTACGCTCAACAGCAACCCCCAGTGCAGCGAGACCGACCTGCGCGCCGCCATGGAAGGCGCCGGGCGCGCCGTGGCCCACCGGCTGGAGAAGTACCTGGCGGCCCTGGCCACCATCGCCTCGGCCGCGCCGCTGCTGGGCCTGTTGGGCACGGTGATCGGCATGATCGAGATCTTCGGCTCCCAATCCGGCAGCGGTGGCGTGGGCCAGGCCATGGGTGGCGGCAATCCGGCCCAGCTGGCACATGGCATTTCGGTGGCGCTGTACAACACGGCGTTCGGACTGATCGTGGCCATTCCGGCGCTGATCTTCTGGCGCTACTTCCGCGCCCGCGTGGATGCTTACCTGCTCACCCTGGAATTGGCGTCAGAACAATTCGTCCGCCACATCCTGCGTCTGCGCAAAGCCAAATAAGCTCCATGAACTTCCGCCCCCGCGCCAAGGAAGAGCCGGAGATCAACCTGATCCCGTTCATCGACGTGCTGCTGGTGATCCTCATCTTTCTGATGCTGACCACCACCTACAGCAAGTTCACCGAGCTGCAGCTCACGCTGCCCGTGGCCGATGCCGAGCAGCAGCGCGACCACCCGAAGGAAGTCATCGTGTCCGTGGCCGCCGACGGGCGCTATGCCGTCAACAAGGCGGGGGTGGACGGCAAGAGCGTGGATGCGATTGCGCAGGCCTTGCGCAGCGCCGCCAGCGCGGGCCCGGGCAGCGTGGTCATCATCAGTGCCGATGCGATGGCGCCGCATCAGTCCGTGGTTTCGGTGATGGAGGCCGCGCGCCGCGTGGGCCTCACGCAGATCACGTTTGCCACGCAGTCGTCGGCCGCGGCGCGCAGCACCAGCCGCTGACACGGCATGGCTGCCCCCGGGCCGCAGCCGCCCTCACCCTCTTCGTCAGCCGCAGCACGCCACACCGTTCTACCCCAGGCCACGGGGTTGCAAAAAACCTGGCAAACGCGCGGCCCGGTCGCTTTGGCACTGTGGCCGGTCTCGCTGGTGTACCGAACATTGGTAAGCATCCGACGCGCTCTTTATCGCATGGGCATGCTGAAGGCGGAACACCCAGGCCGCCCCGTCATCGTCGTGGGCAATGTGATTGCCGGAGGCGCTGGAAAAACCCCCGTGGTCATTGCCCTTGTCCAGCACCTGCAAGGCCTGGGCCTGCGCCCCGGCGTGGTTTCGCGCGGCTATGGCCGCAGCACCACCGACTGCCGCGCGGTAGCGCCCGACAGCCCGGCCCGCGAGGTGGGCGATGAACCCGCCCTCATCGCGCGCAGCTGTGGCGTGCCCGTGTTTGTTGCGCCCCACCGCATCACCGCCGCCCGCGCCCTGCGGGCGGCTTACCCGGACACCGACGTGATCGTGTGCGACGACGGCCTGCAACACCTGGCCTTGTCACGCGACCTGGAGGTCTGCATCTTCAACGAACAGGGCGTGGGCAACGGCTTCCTGCTGCCGGCGGGGCCCCTGCGCGAGCCCTGGCCTCGCGCGGTGGATTTTGTGCTGCATGCAGGGGGTCTGCCGCCTGGAAACGACCCCGCCCATGCCTACGGCCTCAAGCGCCGCCTGGCCTCCTACGCCCTGCGTGTAGACGGCACCCGGGTACCGCTGTCTGACCTGCACGGCCAGCCGCTGCATGCCGTGGCGGCCGTGGCACGCCCCGAAGTATTCTTTGCCATGCTGCAGTCCGAGGCACTGCAACTGGCACACACGGAGGCCTTGCCAGATCACTACGATTTTGATAGCTGGAACCGCAATTCTGACAAGCGCTACACGCTTGTTTGCACAGAAAAAGATGCCGTCAAGCTCTGGCGGTACCATCCGGACGCACTGGCCGTGCCCCTGCAATTGCAGATTGAACCGGCCTTTTTTGCGGCGCTGGATGTGCGCCTGCAGGCCTTGGGCGTCCGCAGGCATTGACGATTCACCGCCCGGGCCGCCGCTATCATCCCAGCCTGCCCGAACGAACCTCCTGGAAAGCGCTGTCACCATGGATCCCAAACTGCTTGAACTGCTGGTCTGCCCCGTCACCAAAGGCCCGCTGACTTACGACCGCGATGCCCAGGAACTGGTCTCCCGCAGCGCCCGCCTGGCCTATCCGGTGCGGGACGGCATCCCGGTGTTGCTCGAAAACGAAGCCCGCACGCTCACCGACGAGGAACTGGAGCAGTGAGCAGCGCAGGCGCAGCCCCCATCGCTCCAGGCGTTGCGGCGGCGGGCAGCCACTTCACGGTGCTGATCCCGGCCCGCATGGCATCCAGCCGCCTGCCTGACAAACCCCTGGCCGATATCGCGGGCCTGCCCATGGTGGTGCGGGTGGCCCAGCGTGCCGCCCAGAGCGCGGCAGCCCGCGTGGTGGTGGCCGCCGATGACCCCCGCATCCTGCAGGCATGCGCCGCCCATGGCGTGCAAGCGATACTGACCCGCGCTGACCACCCCAGCGGCAGCGACCGCCTGGCCGAGGCCTGCACACAACTGGGCCTGGACGGGGACGACGTGGTCGTCAACGTGCAAGGCGATGAACCCCTGATGGATCCCGGCCTCATCAACGCCGTCGCGGCCTTGCTGCCTGCCCGCGCCGAGGCCAGCATGGGCACCGCAGCCCACGCCATTGCATCCCTGGCCGACTACACCAACCCCAATGTGGTGAAAGTGGTGCTCGACGCGCGCGGCCTGGCGCACTACTTCAGCCGGGCGCCCATCCCTTTTGCGCGTGATCATGTCGGTTCGCCCTGGTGGCAAGGCGCTGCACACGCGGCGGCACCCGGCGTGGCGGCCCTAGTGGGATTTGCGCCCTTGCGGCATGTGGGCATCTACAGCTATCGCGCAGGCTTCCTTCGGGAATTTCCGACCCTGGCTCCCGCCCCCACCGAGGCGGTGGAAGCGCTGGAGCAACTGCGCGCGCTGTGGCACGGCCACCGCATTGCGGTGCACCTGGCAGAAACCGCCCCGGGCCCGGGTGTGGACACGCCCGAAGACCTGGAACGGGTGCGCGGCCTTTTTCGCTGAGGTGGCGCCCGGCTGCGTGTGATGCACCTGCCAGCTCCATGCAGCGGCTCTCCACGCCGCGGCACCCTCGCCAAAACCGGTGCAGGGTGTAAGTCAGCGCAAGGAGTCGCATGCTATCCTCGCCCGCAACGAGAGCACCGCATCCCGGGCGCACAGAACGGCTTCAGGCGCCCTTCGAACGTCCCCGCCAGCGGCGCCAACCGATTTCTAACCTTCGAGGACTTTCATGAGACTGATTCTGTTGGGCGCGCCTGGCGCCGGAAAGGGCACGCAAGCCACATTCATCTGCCAGAAGTACGGCATCCCGCAAATCTCCACCGGCGACATGCTGCGCGCCGCCGTCAAGGCTGGCACGCCTCTGGGCCTGCAAGCCAAGGCCGTGATGGATTCGGGTGCCCTGGTCAGTGACGACATCATCATCGGTCTTGTGAAGGAACGCATCACGCAGCCCGACTGCGCACAGGGTTTCCTGTTCGACGGTTTTCCGCGCACCATTCCCCAGGCAGACGCCATGAAGGCAGCGGGCGTCAAGCTCGACTACGTGCTCGAAATCGATGTGCCTTTTGACGCCATCATCGAACGCATGAGCGGCCGCCGATCGCACCCTGCCAGCGGCCGCACCTACCACGTCAAGTTCAACCCACCCAAGGTGGAAGGCAAGGACGACGTGACGGGCGAAGAACTGATCCAGCGCGAGGACGACAAGGAAGAAACCGTCAAGAAGCGCCTGCAGGTCTACAGCGACCAAACACGCCCGCTGGTGGACTACTACAGCAACTGGGCCAAGGCCGAGCCTGAGGTTGCACCCAAGTACCGCGCCATCAGCGGCACGGGCAGCGTAGACGAAATCACGGCACGCGCGCTGCAGGCACTCGCCAGCTGACGCGTGGGGCACACGCCCCCGAAACCAGCGACGCCCAGGCACCCCGGGCGTCGCTTTTTTTATGCGGCGAAGACAACCGTTTCAGAGCTTCCATCTGGAAGCCAGGCCATCCTGGTTATTCAGGCTGGGCTGGAGCGCAATCCGTAGGTCTTGCCATCCACAAACAGGTACTCCGCCCGCAGCACCGCATCGCCCTTCTCTTCACGCAGGGTAAAGCCCACCACCGATACCGCCGCGCCGGTTTTGATCTCCTGCACCTGCCAGGCCTGCATGCGGGTCAGGGGCGCCAGTTCGACCTCCCAGCGGCGGTCCTTGCGGTTGGGCAACACCGCCTTGGCCAGCAGGGCCTTGCCGTCCACGGGGGAGGTCTGGGCCGGCACCACGCGCTGGGCCAGATCCGCAGGCAGCTTCAGTTCGGCAGGTATCTCCAGTTCCAGCTCGGCATGCGGGTTTTGCCAGCGCACCTTGAGGACCTTACCTTCCAGATAGATGGGACGCTCAGGGTCAAAACTGCTCCAACCGTGGTGGGCGTGCACCCCCAGCGGAACGGCGGAGGCGGCCAGGAGCACGTGGCGGCGTTGCAGGTGGGTCATCGATTCTCCCCTTGTCGTGTCGATCAGAGATAGGCAATCCAGCGGCCACAGACCACCACAGCCAGCCAGATCATGGTGGAACCCAGCATCTGCACCCGGGCCAGACCGTCCAGGCGCGCCAGCGAACCCCGCCCATGGAACCACGCGGCGTTGCAGCCTGCAAGCATTAACAGCAGCATCTTCAAGGTGAATGCGCGGCTGGCGAGCAGTTCGGCAGGCTGCGTGGCAAACATCAAGAGGCCCGACGCAGCCACCAGTCCAAAACCACACAACGCCAGCGACAGGCTGAGCCGCGCAAGGTCCTTGACGGGCAATGCCGCCCCGAGACCAAACACCCGCAGCTCCAGCAAGACCAGATTGCCCAGCAGCAAGGCAATGCCCACGATGTGCACCACCTCCAGCGCCGGGTAGGCCCACGCATGGGTCTTGAGGGCAGCAAAAAACATCGGGCGGCCTTGTTTTTCAGTGCAGCAGTTCCAGCATCAGCGAGATCCTGGCTTTCAAGGGCGAGAGTCCTCTGGAGTCGGGCAACGCATCCCCCGGCTTGGGCAGCACCTGCCCCTCGGGGCAGCGTGTGGACCGCACCACCCGCACACCCACATCCTGTGCACGCAGCAACGCGCCCTCCAGAGCGTGATGGATGGTGCCATTGCCCGTACAGGCCACCACCAGCCCCTGGACCCCATCACGCACCAGCGCATCCACCATGGCGCCCGATGCGCCAGCGTGGCTGACGAGCACTTCCACGCGGGGCCAGGCAAAGGAGGATGCTCTATTTTTAATAGCATTAAATGCAGATTTACCAAGCGCTGGCGGCCAATCCTGCACCAGGCGGGGAATCCCCTCCTCCACCCAGCCCAAAGGGCCAGCCTCGCCCGAGTTGAACGCATGCACCCGGTAGGGGTGCACCTTCTGAACCTGCCGCGCCCCATGGATTTCCCCAGCGGCCACCACCAGCACACTCCGTGCACCGGGTGTAACCGCCACGGCAACAGCATCCAGAAGATTCTGCGGGCCGTCGGGCGTGAGCGCTGTCGCTGGGCGCATGGCGCAGGTCAGCACCACGGGTTTCGCCCGGGTATCCAGCACTTCGTGCAGGAACCAAGCCGTCTCCTCCAGGGTGTCGGTTCCGTGGGTAATGACTACACCACGCACCTCCGGATCTTCCAGGTGGTGTGCGCAGCGCAGCGCCAGCGCATGCCACACCTGGCCATCCATGTCCTTGCTGTCGATCTGGGCCACCTGCTCCGCCACCAGCCCGCCCTGCGCCGCCTGTTGCAATCCGGGAACGGCCGCAAGCAGTTGCTCAACGCCCACCTGTGCAGCGGTGTAACCAATGTTGTCACCAGCCTGCGCGGATGTGCCCGCAATGGTTCCCCCGGTGCCCAAAACTACAATTTTTTGCCCACTCACTTGCGTACTCCGAAAAACTGGTGAAAAATACAGTTACTGGATTAAAAAACAGTTGTCCTTCACTGTAGCCGCCTCCACCGGAAACCACCATGCTCGACAACCCGAAACTCACCGCCCGCCAGCAACAGATTCTGGATCTCATCCAGACGGCCATTGCACGCACTGGTGCGCCTCCCACCCGCGCAGAAATCGCGGCCGAACTGGGGTTCAAGTCGGCCAATGCGGCCGAAGAGCATCTGCAGGCATTGGCACGCAAGGGCGTGATCGAACTGGTCAGCGGCACATCCCGTGGCATCCGTCTGCGCAGCGACACGGTGCGCTCCATCAATGCAGCACGTGGCAGCCAGTTCAACCTACCCATTCCCGGGCTTTCACAGCTGGTTCTGCCTTTGGTGGGACGCGTGGCGGCGGGCTCGCCCATTCTCGCGCAGGAACACGTTGACCAGACCTACAGTGTGGAAAACAGCCTTTTCCATCACAAGCCCGATTACCTGCTCAAAGTGCGCGGCATGTCCATGCGCGATGCCGGCATCATGGATGGCGACCTGCTGGCCGTGCAGTCCACCCGTGAAGCCCGCAACGGCCAGATCATCGTGGCCCGCCTGGGAGACGACGTGACGGTCAAGCGCCTGCGTCGCACCGCCACGGCCATCGAATTGCTGCCCGAAAACCCAGATTACCCGGTCATCGTGGTGCAGCCTGGCGAACCGTTCGAGATCGAAGGTCTCGCGGTCGGACTCATCCGCAACACCATGCTGATGTAGCCACAGCGCTCCATCACATTCATTCCCTAGTTAGCTGCCGCACTGCAGGTGGCGGGCGTTTGGTGTACCGGTAAAACAGGTACGCCAGCCCTGCGGTGCCGGTTCGATTTGCAATCCTGCCTATGTCCAACCCCCGACCTTCGGAGTTTTCACATGGGAATTGCCTTGACCACCTTTTCTGCACTCTCCACCCCACTGCGCTCACTGACCCGCTGGCTCCATCACGCAAGCCCTCTCAAAATGCAGTCTGCGGCAGACTCATCCACAGCCGATGCCCATCCCGAAGATGCGGCCCGGGGCAGCAGCCACAGTGATGCAGGCACCCGCAAGCCCCACCAACGCCCCGCGGGCATCCCGCACCAGCGCCCGCTGCGTGGCAATTGGCCTTTTACGGTCAATCCTCAGACACCGCCCACCGAAGCCCCAACTCGACTGGCAACCACCAGCGGCGGAGTGTTCACGTCTTCGCCTGCGACCACCCGCAACCCCTGTGGATCACCGTGGTCGGCAGAAGGCTCTGCCAGCAGGACGGCCAAGGTCCTGCGCCGAGCCCCAGCATCGGGCGGCTCGGGCCGGCTGGTGATCGCTGGCCGCATGGCGGATGTGTGCGCTGAGTTGGACCGAATGGCCGCATCAGAGGCAGCGCTGCAAACCTGTTGAGGCGGCGCCATCTCTCACAACGAGCCATTGATGCCCTCTCATTTCGGGGCCTTCCTTAATGGTTTTAAGCAAAATAGCTCGAGGCGCAGCCACCGCACTCCCCGTCGCATCCCGCCGCATGTGGGCTACTCCGTTGCCCCTGCCAGCATCAGGGACCTGTTTTCGACCTCCTTGAGGCCATGGGTGAACAAGAATACGCACTCGTTCTGGCAGGTGGTGCCAACACTCCGTCACGAAAAGTCCAACACCTTTGATGCGCAAGGAGGCCGCCCGGCGTGATGCAGGCCGCTTCACCAAGGCACAATGTCGGGATGAACATTGTGATTCTCGACGACTACCAGGACGCAGTCCGCAAGCTCCACTGCGCATCCCGGCTCGACGCGTACACCGCCAAGGTCTACACCAATACCGTCAAAGGACTGGGCCAGCTTTCGGTTCGCCTCAAGGACGCTGACATCATCGTTCTGGTGCGGGAGCGCACGCAGATCACCCGGCAACTGGTGGAAAAACTGCCCCGCCTCAAGCTCATCGCGCAAACCGGCAAGATCGGCAACCACATCGATGTGGCAGCCTGTACCGAGCGTGGCATAGCGGTGGCAGAAGGCGTAGGTTCCCCCGTAGCTCCCGCTGAGTTGACATGGGCCCTTGTCATGGCGGCAATGCGCAGGCTGCCACAGTACATCTCCAACCTCAAGCACGGCGCGTGGCAACAATCGGGATTGAAGACAGCTTCCATGCCCGCCAACTTTGGCCTTGGCAACGTGCTGCGTGGTAAAACGCTGGGGATCTGGGGGTATGGCCGCATTGGCCAACTGGTGGCGGGCTATGGACGTGCATTTGGAATGAACGTCCGCATTTGGGGACGCGAAGCCTCACGCGCCCAGGCCCTGACGGATGGCTACCAGGCTGCCACCACGCGCGAAGAGTTTTTCTCGCAATGCGATGTGATCTCGCTGCACCTTCGCTTGAACGATGAAACACGCAGCATCGTTTCTCTCGAAGATCTCTCATGCATGAAGCCCACCGCGCTTTTGGTCAACACCTCGCGGGCCGAGCTGATTGAACCCGACGCACTGATCGCAGCCTTGAACCGGGGTCGCCCCGGCATGGCCGCAGTCGATGTGTTCGAGAGCGAGCCCATCCTCCAGGGTCACGCCCTCCTCCGGCTGGAGAACTGCATTTGCACACCCCATATCGGCTATGTGGAGCAAGACAGCTACGAGCTTTACTTTGGTGCAGCGTTTGACAATGTGGTGAATTTCATCAAAGGCACCCCCACCAACATCGTGAATCCAGGTGCGTTGCAGGTAAGGCGTTGATACAAAGAAATCCCACTGGGCCATTCCGCCATGGGCAAAAAAACCTTGCAGGTGGTTGAGTTCGTCTCGGTTTCGCTTTGCGCTTTGGTGGCCCCCTCTCGTTCAGTCTGTTCTTCGATGAATTCCCGGTTCGGAGTGCTGCGCCAACAAACTGAATAGCTACAGACAAGTGACGCTTCCACAAGCAAAAAGGGCTTCCCGAAGGAAGCCCTTTTGTTTTGGCCCTGCAAGGCACAGAGTGCCTTGCAAGTGGGACCCCTCCAATTACAGAGGGGTCTTCTTGCCGTCCTTGTAGACGTACAGCGTGATCGAGGGGTTCTTCATTTCGCCGTTAGGTTCGAAGGCGATGGCAGAGGTCACACCCTTGAAGTTCGCCTTGGCCAGTTCGTTCACATACACCTTGGGGTCCACCGAGTTGGCGCGCTTCATGGCGTCAACCAGCAGGAACGTGGCATCGTAGGTGTAAGGGCTGTACACCTGGAACTGGTTCGGGTACTTGGCATCGTACTTGGCCTTCCAGGCGGTACCGCCAGGCATCTTGGCCAGCGAGGAACCGCCTTCGGCACAGATCACGTTAGCCAGGGTCTTGGCACCGGCAGCCAGCTTGGCGATTTCAGACGTGCAGACGCCGTCACCACCAAAGTACTTCACATTGCCCATGCCCAGCTGTTCCATCTGGCGCAGCATAGGACCGGCTTGAGGGTCCATACCACCGTAGAACACGGCATCGGGGTTCTTGGACTTGATGGCGGTCAGGATGGCCATGAAGTCAGTGGCCTTGTCGGTCGTGAACTGCTCGTCCACCACCTTCATACCCTTGGCAACAGCGGTCTTCTTGAACACGTCTGCCACACCTTGGCCGTAAGCGGTACGGTCATCGATGATGGCAACGGTCTTCAGCTTGAGCGTATCGACTGCGTAGAACGCCAGACCAGCGCCCAGCGCGTTGTCGTTGGCGATGATACGGAACGTGGTCTTGTAGCCAGGCTTGGTCAGGTTGGGGTTGGTTGCAGCGCCCGTCACCATTGGAATGCCGCAGTCGTTGTAGACCTTGGAAGCAGGAATGGTGGTACCGGAGTTGAGGTGGCCGACAACGCCAGCGACCTTGGAGTCGCACAGCTTTTGTGCAGCGGCCGTGCCCTGCTTTGGATCGGCAGCGTCGTCTTCGGCTTGAAGTTCGAACTTGATCTTCTTGCCGCCGATGGTGACACCTTGAGCATTCAGCTCTTCAATGGCCATGCGGGCGCCATTTTCGTTGTCCTTGCCGTAGTGGGCTTGGGCGCCAGAAACCGGAGCCACATGGCCGATCTTGACCACCTGCTCTTGTGCAGAGGCCACACCAGCAACAGCCGCGATAGCAGCAACCACGGTCAGTTTCAACTTCAATTGCATATCAAATCTCCAGTAAAGATAAACGCTGAGAATCTTCTTGTGTCTCAACGCAGGCGAACATATCGCAATTTACGGGCCAGATCATTAGGGAACACGATTAAACGCGAGAGAAACCACAGGGGAATACCCTGTCATCCCTTTGGCACAGAGGGTGCGCCACTGGCCAACTCATCCGCCACCGCCTCGTACACAGCGTGCCGGACCACGGATTCAATCTCTTCACGCAGCCGCGGCAGCACCGATCGTGTCTGCTCCTGCACCACCGTGGCGATTGCTTCGCGCAAACGTTGATCCAGCACAACATCCACCCGCTGCATGACCCGGTGCACCATGTACTCCTCCATGCCTTCAGGCAGGGGCCGCGTCAACACCGGTTTTGCAGCCACGGCGGCGAAGGGAGCCATAAGAGGCGCAGGCGCCGCCACAACCGCCGCAGCGGGTGCCCGTTGAGCCACAGCAGGGGACGCTGCGTGCACAGGCATGGGAGCAGCTGCAGGCCGTGGCGCGACCACAGCAGGCGGGCGGGCACTGGGCAATGGCGGACTCAATGGACGGGCCGCCGGCTGCGGCGCTGTTGCAAGGGGCCGCGCACTCGACAAGGCGGACGGAGACATGACCGTCGTGCGCAATGGTGCACCCGCTGCAGGTTGCAGGGGCACGGAGTCCGGCACCTGCACCACTTCGGTGAGGGTGGGAATAAAACGTGGAGGGGTTTTGGAAGGAGGCAGTGCCATCAGCCAGCTTTCAGCACAAGGTCGTGGCGGGTGATGGCGTAGCCGCGCGATGCATAGTGGCGCCAGCGCCCCCGGGCCTCGCCACGATCCACTTCATCCTGTGCACTCACCACCTCCACCAGTCGGTCAAACCGGCCAAATCCTTCGGGCACTTCCGCATGCAGGTTCAGCAGCACTTCGTGGTGCGGGGCAAACCGCGCATCAGCTGTCAGCAACACCGGCGACGCGTGGACCAGTTCTTCATCGGCATCGCCCAGGCAATGGGCCACAAAGTCCTGCGGTGCCAGGGCCCAGAGCATGCGATCCAGCACCGCCAGCGTGTCGGGCGGCGCCGCAATCACCAGCCGGGCCCCATTGCGCTGCACCTTGCGGGCGAAGCGGCATGCATAGGCCAGCTTGTCCGGCGCATTGAAGTGAAACGCAACCTCGGTCATCGTGCGCTCAGGCGGTCTTGGTGCGCACGGAGCGTTTTGCCGCCGCAGGCTTGGAAACCGGCTTGGCACTGGCCTGCCCCAGCAGATAGTGCACAAGAAGTCCCACGGGCCGCCCCGTGGCTCCCTTGGCGGCCCCCCCCTTCCAGGCCGTGCCGGCAATATCCAGGTGCGCCCATGGCAGGTCGCCCACATACTTTTGCAGGAACTTTGCGGCGGTAATGGAGCCCCCCGCACGCCCGGCCACATTGCCCATGTCCGCGAAGTTGCTCTTGAGACCGTCGGCATAGTCGTCGTCCAGCGGCATGCGCCAGCAAGGGTCTTGCGCAGACTCGCCAGCCTCCTGCAGCGCTGATGCAAGGGGATCATTGTTGGCAAACAGCCCACTGCGCACGCCACCCAGCGCAATCACGCAAGCGCCGGTCAGCGTGGCAATGTCCACCACGGCGGCAGGCTTGAAGCGGGCGGCGTAGGTGAGCGCGTCGCACAACACCAGGCGGCCTTCGGCGTCGGTGTTCAGGATTTCGATGGTCTGTCCGCTCATGCTGGTGACCACGTCACCCGGCTTGACGGCACGGCCATCGGGCATGTTCTCGCAGGCGGGGATCAGCCCCACCACATTGACAGAGGGCTGCAGCTCGCCCAACGCGCGGAACGTTCCCAGCACGCTGGCAGCACCGCACATGTCGAACTTCATTTCGTCCATCTCCGGGGCAGGCTTGATCGAGATGCCCCCGGTGTCGAAGGTAATGCCCTTGCCCACCAGCACGATCGGCGCCTGGTCCTTGGCCGCGCCGTTGTAGCGCAATTCAATGAATCGCAGGGGTTCCTCGGAACCCCGTGCCACGGCAAGGAAGGCGCCCATGCCCAACCGGGCCACTTCGGCCGGGCCATGCACCTTGCACTGGATACGAGGCAGCTTGGCCAGGGTCTTCGCCGCATCGGCGAGCAGGCTGGGGGTAGCGTGGTTGGCGGGGCGATTGCCCCATTCACGCGCAAACTCCACCCCAGCCACCAGGGCTACACCAGCGTCGAAGTCTTCGCGCACATCTGGTGCGCTATGGACCCCCACCACGCAGCGGCTCAGGCTGCGCGCTTCGACCTTGGTCTTGGTGGTGGTGTAGACATAGCTCACTTCGGCCACAGCTTGCACAGCGGCGCTGACGGATGCGGCTTGCACGACGCCAGCAAAACACAGCACCACCCGCTTGGTTTGCGGCGCCTTGATGGCACCGCCAACCGCCTGCAGCGCCTGGCGCGTGGCGCGGGCAGACCCGTCGCCCAGGCCCACCAGCACCACGCGACGGGCGGCAACGGCAGGCACCTGGTACAGCTGCAGGTGCTTGCCCGCCTTGGTGGCCAGATCTCCGTTCTTGAGCGCCAACGCCGCCAGGGCAGACAGTGCATCCTTGCCAGGCTTGAAGCCCTCAGGCAGCAGAACGACCAACAGGTCGCATTTTTCCGAAGCTGCCGCAGCAAGGTCAAGGGTCTTGAGATCAAAGTTCATAATCGGTGTTTTCCTTTTGAGCGTGCTATGCACTTTGACATGCACGCAAAAGTGCATAGCGCGCTCTTCACCAATGTTATTCGATTCATCCATCCGCAAGGAGCTGGCGCGCAGCTTCGGCGCGACGCTCGTGGTGCTGGTGACCGTGGTCATGACCATGATGCTCATCCGCACCCTGGGACAGGCATCCAAGGGCAGCGTGAGCCCTTCCGATGTGATGCTGGTCATGGGCTTCACCGTCCTTGGGCAGTTGCCCACCATCCTGAGCCTGAGCCTCTTCATCGCCGTGGTTGGCACGCTGTCGCGCATGTACCGTGACAGTGAAATGGTCATCTGGTTTGCCAGTGGCCGTGGCCTCATCAGCCTGCTGCGGCCGCTGCTGCGCTTTGCGTGGCCGGTGATGGTGATCATTGCCGTGCTGTCGCTGCTGGTCTGGCCCTGGGCCAACTCCCAGATCCAGGAACTCAAGACGCGCTATGAACAGCGCAGCGACATCGATCGCATCGCGCCCGGCGAATTCCAGGAATCCTCCAACGGCAGCCGGGTGTTCTTCATTGACAAGGACAGCCCTGACACGCAAGCCGGCAACAACATCTTCATCGCCGCCACCGACGGCGCCCGCGAATCCGTGACCTCTGCACGCAGCGCCCGGCTCGAGACACGGGGCGGCGAACGCATGGCGGTGCTGAGCGAAGGCCAGCGGCTGGAGACCTCACGCGACAAGCCCGGCGTCAAGATCAGCGAGTTCGTCGAATACGGCACCCGCATTGGCTCCGCACCCGCAGGCTCGGCGGAAGAACTCTCCGTCAAGACCCGCGCCACGCACGAGTTGCTGATGCAACCCTTGCCCGCCTACCGTGCCGAGCTGGGCTGGCGCCTGGGGCTGGCGCTGGCCGCCATCAACTTTGTGGTGCTGGGCCTGGCCGTGGCCAGCGTCAACCCGCGCGCTGCACGCAGCACCAGCCTGGTATTCGCGCTTTTTGCCTTCATCGTGTACTACAACCTCATGACGCTGGGGCAAAGCTGGGTGGGCGCGGGCCGGCTGGGCCTGGTGAGCTTCATGGTGCTGCTGCATGGCGGCATGCTGACGATGTCGCTGCTGATCCTGGCTGCGCGCCACAACCACTGGACCGTGCGGCGGCTCTGGCAGCCCAGGCCGACCAGGAGCCCTGCATGAAAACCATCCGCCGCCTGATCCACCGCGAAGCCCTATTTGCCGTCGCCTTTGTCACCGCCGGATTTCTGGCGCTGTTCTTCTTTTTCGACCTGGTGGACGAACTGCGCTGGGTGGGCCGCACCGGCGCCGAGGGTTACCAGCTCTCGCACGCGTTCCTGTTCGTGGTGCTGAGCATTCCCAGCCACCTGTACGAGCTGCTGCCCATTACCGTGCTTATCGGCACCATCTTCGTGATGGCGCGGCTCGCCCAAAGCTCCGAGTTCACCATCATGCGCACCAGCGGCATGGGTCCCTGGCGCGCATTGCGCACCCTGGTGGCGCTGGGCAGTTTTTTTGTGCTGCTGACCTTTGCGGTCGGCGACTACATTGCGCCGCTCACAGACCGCACGGCCCAGCTGGTCAAGGTGCGATACCTGGGGCGCCTGACCACGGGCGCCACTGGCGCCTGGCTCAAGGAGCGCCAGGACGATCACTCCTATGCCGTGAACGTGCGCGCCCTCACGCCCAATGGCGGCATGCTGGACGTGCGCATCTTTGAATTCGATGCCAAGGGCCGGCTGGCATCGCAGACGCGTGCTGCGACAGGCCAGTTTGGGTCAGAAGGGGCATGGAACCTCGAGAATGTAAAGCGCAGCCGGTTTGAACAACGCGGCAGCGACGAGGCGCGTGTGGAGCACCTGGACGCCCCCACCCTGCAATGGCCCACCCGCATCAGCGCCGACATGGTGGCCGCCTCGCTGCTCAAGCCGGACCGCATGGCCACCATTGATCTGTTCCAGTACATCCGCCACCTCGACGCCAACGGCCAGTCCGCCCAGCGGTATGAGATCGAGTTCTGGCGCAAGGTGTTTTACCCGCTCAGTTGCCTGGTGATGGTGGTGCTGGCCCTGCCCTTTGCCTACCTGCATTTCCGCTCGGGCGGCATTGCGGGCTATGTGTTTGGCGGGGTCATGGCGGGCATCAGCTTCTTCCTGCTGAACAACGTGTTTGGCTACGCAGGCAATCTGCAGAACTGGTCGCCCTGGCTCACCGCTGCAGCGCCGGGGCTCATCTATTCGGTGCTGTCGCTGGCGGCCTTTGGCTGGTTGGTGCTCAGACGGTGACCTGAAACTCCCAAGCCTCACGGCACAAAAACCCCAATGCCCCCCGACATCTCACGGCGCGCCATCGTCCTTTTTTCTCACGGCTCGCGCGATCCGCTGTGGCGCGCGCCCATGGAGGCCGTGGCCGCACGCATCGCCGCCCAAGCTCCCAACCCGCAGGTGGTCTGCGCCTACCTGGAGCTGTGCGCCCCCTCACTGGCTGACGCCACCCGACAGGTTGTAGCCCAAGGCGCCACCCAAGTCACGGTGGTGCCCATGTTCCTGGGCACTGGCAAACATGCCCGCGAAGACCTGCCCCTGCTGGTGCAGGAACTGCGTGCCACCCACCCCGACGTTCAATTCCATGTGCAGACCGCCATCGGCGAAGACCCGCGCATGACTGCCCTGATGGCAGAAATTGCCTGCGAGCCCCCTCAAAATTGACGGTTCTGTCGAAATCCCTTAGATGCTTGCAGCATAATGATGCAACCCTTTAGGCGATATCAGATATGAACCTGCACCAATTTCGCTTCGTTCAAGAGGCCGCACGCCGCAACCTCAACCTGACCGAAGCCGCCAAGGCCCTGCATACGTCGCAGCCGGGCGTCTCCAAAGCCATCATCGAGCTGGAAGAAGAACTGGGCGTGGACATTTTTGCCCGCCACGGCAAACGCCTCAAGCGCATCACCGAGCCCGGCCAGCATGTGCTCAAAAGCATCGAAGTCATCATGCGCGAGGTCGGTAACTTGAAGCGCATTGGCGAGCAGTTCAGCGCGCAAGACAGCGGCACCCTCAGCATCGCCACCACCCACACCCAGGCCCGGTATGTGCTGCCCGTGCCCGTGGCGCGGCTGCGCGAGGCCTACCCCAAGGTCAACATCAGCCTGCACCAGGCCACGCCGCACGAGGTGGCACGCATGGTGATCGATGAAGTGGCAGAAATCGGCATGGCCACCGAATCGCTGGCTGACTACCCTGAACTCGTGACCCTGCCCTGCTACGAATGGCAACACGTGCTGGTGGTGCCCAACGACCACCCGCTGGCGCAAAAAGAACGTATCGGCCTTGATGACCTCGCACATGAGGCGCTCATTACCTACCACCCCTCCTTCACCGGCCGGGGCAAGATCGACCAGGCCTTTGCCGCCCGCAAGCTGCAGCCGCGCATCGTGCTCGAAGCCATCGACTCCGACGTGATCAAGACCTATGTGCGCCTGGGCCTGGGCATCGGCATCGTGGCCGAGATGGCAATGCGCGACGACCCGGTGGGCGACCTGGCCGTGCGCCCCGTGGGGCACCTCTTCGGCCAGAGCGTGGCCCGTGTTGCTTTCAAGCGCAGCGCCTACCTGCGCAACTTCGTCTACAAGTTTGCCGAACTGCTGAGCGACCGCCTGAGCCGCGACCTCATCGCCCGCGCCATGACGGGGCACGTCAACGACTACGAGCTGTGACCGCTCCACCATCCAGCTGATTGCAGAACACACTGATTTCCACGTTGTTGCGCCATGACCCAAGCTAACGCCGCCTCCATTGCTGCCACCGCACGCACACCCGCCTTCCCCAGCAAACTGCCCAATGTCGGCACCACCATCTTCACGGTGATGTCGGCCCTGGCCACCGAGCACAAGGCCGTCAACCTGGGCCAGGGCTTCCCGGACTTTGAATGTGCCCCCGAGCTGGTAAACGCCGTCACCGCCGCCATGCAGGCCGGCCACAACCAGTACCCGCCCATGCCCGGCATCCCCGCGCTGCGCGAGGCCGTAGCCCACAAGATCGAAGCGCTGCACGGGCGCGCCTACAACCCCAACACCGAAATCACCATCACGGCCGGCGCCACGCAGGCCATCATCACCGCCATCCTGGCCATCGTGCACCCGGGCGACGAAGTCATCGTGCTCGACCCCTGCTACGACAGCTACGTGCCCAACATCGAGTTGGCCGGTGGCAAAGCCGTACGCGTTCCACTCACGCCCGGCACCTTCCGCCCCGACTTCGCCAAGATCAGCGCCGCGATCACGCCGCGCACCCGCGCCATCCTCATCAACAGCCCGCACAACCCCAGCGCCACCATCTGGACGGCCGAGGAAATGCGCCAGCTCGAAGACCTGCTCGCGCCCACCAACATCCTGCTGATCAGCGACGAGGTGTACGAGCACATGGTGTTCGACGGCGCTGACCACCAGAGCGCCGCGCGCTTTCCGGGCCTGGCCGACCGCGCCTTCATCGTGTCGAGCTTCGGCAAGACCTTTCACGTCACCGGCTGGAAGGTCGGCACCGTGGCCGCCCCCGCAGCGCTGACGGCCGAGTTCCGCAAGGTGCACCAGTTCAACGTATTCACGGTGAACACCCCCATGCAGCACGGCCTGGCCGCCTACCTGCAAGACCCCACGCCCTACCTGCAGCTGCCCGCGTTCTACCAGGCCAAGCGCGACCTGTTCCGCCAGGGCCTTGCGGGCTCACGCTTCAAGCTGCTGCCCAGCACCGGCAGCTACTTCCAGTGCGTGGATATCTCGGCCATCAGCGATTTGAACGAGGCCGATTTCTGCCAGTGGCTTACCCGTGAAGTGGGCGTGGCGGCGATTCCGTTGTCGGCGTTTTATGGCGACGGGTTTGACCAGCGTGTGGTGAGGTTCTGCTTCGCCAAGAAGGACGAAACGCTGCGTGCCGCGCTGGAGCGGCTGCGCACGCTGTAAGGTTGACCAGCTTGTTGCACCATATTTTCCCAACAATGAGCCTCATTGACGAAATTCGCGAGTCTTGGGGCTGGGCTGGAATCGAGCCTACAGAGGTCGTCGCCGAAAACGATTTCGGCAATCTCATCATCAAAGACGAGCATGGCTGCTATTGGCGACTGTGCCCAGAAGACTGCTACTGCAAAGTCATTGCAACCAATCGCCCGGAGTTTGATGCGCTCTCAAGCGATCCTGCTTTTTTAGAGGACTGGCACATGGCTGCGCTTGTCGATTCGGCAAGCAGCAGATGCGGCCCGTTAACAAGCGGTAGGAAATACTGTCTCAAGATTCCTGGTGTTCTGGGCGGCATCTATGGCGGTGACAATCTCGGCACCGCGCCACAAATCGAACTCGTGCGCTTCTCGGGGGACATTGCTCACCAGATTGAGACGCTTCCTGACGGGACGCAAATCCGGCTAAGGGTCTTGGACTGACGCTACGCGCACCATGCCCAGGCTGATGAGATCGTCATCGGGCCTGCCTTGCCAGCCACACACCCGCAGCCGCCAGCGCCATCCCCACCAGCGCCCAGCCGCTGAGCGTCTCGCCAAACATCGCCCAGGCGATCAGCGCGGTGGTGGGCGGGGTTAGGTAAAACAGGCTGGCCACGTTCACTGCCCCGCCCCTTCGGATGAGCAGGTTCAGCAGGCTCACGGCGCCCAGCGACAGTACCAACACGAGCCAGCCCAGCGCAAACACAAACTCTCCGGTCCACGATATGGCCATGGATTCGGTGGCGTAGGCGACCACGGCCATGGCGGCGGCACAGGGCAGGTACTGGATCACCGAGCCGGTTCGCAAGTCGAACGAGGGACAAAACCGCTTCTGGTACAGCGTGCCAGCGGTGATGCCCAGCAGCGCGACCACAGCGGGCAACAGCATGCCCCACAAAGCACCCGCAGGCACGGTAGCCACCTTGCCGGCCACTACCAGCGCCACACCCGTAAAGCCCAGGGCCAGGCCCGCCCACTGCGCGGCCCGCACCTTTTCACCGAGCAGGGCCCCCGCCACCAAAGCGGTCAGCAGTGGCTGCAGCCCCACCACCAGCGCCGTGATGCCCGACGGCAGCCCGTGGCCGATGGCAATGAACACCCCGCCCAGGTACACGCCGTGCACCAGCAGGCCCGACACCCCGATGTGCAACCAGGCCCTGCCCGACAGCGGCCAGGGTGCACGCGCCACGGCCACTACCGCGAGCATGAGCACGATGACGATGGCAAACCGCAGCGCAAGAAAAGTCAGCGGCTCCACATACGGCAGTCCCAGCTTGGCGCCGATAAAGCCCGTGCTCCAGAGCGCCACAAAAAGCAGAGGGACCAGCGAATCGAGCGGACTGGAAGCGCTGGGACGGAGCGGAGTAGCCTGGGTCATGGAGGAAAGAAGCGAATGCAGGGTGGGGATGATCGCAGCTTGCGAGCGTCTGTGCTCCAGGCCGGCATATGCGCTCTCGTGACGCGCGATGGGCAGGAGCAGGTCTCAGCGCGTGCCGCACCTCGGCAAGGTGCGCAGCCGCAAAGACACCAGGCGCCAGCGCAAAACCAGCAGGCCAGTGGTCCGTTCAGAGAAAAAAATGAATAAAAATGACCTCTAGCGCTTTATTGATAAGCGCTATATGCTATACATTTTATAGCAAATCCCAGCACCCCCTTTCTGTTGGCCCGGCCCTGGTGCCTGCGCGTCTTGATGCGTTCTTGATACCCCGCCCCGCACTCTTGCGCCCATCTTGATACGGTGGTTCCTAGCATCGGTCCATGTCTCAAGGAGGACGATATGGACTGGATTTTTTTGGCGGCGGGAGGCCTGCTCTGGCTGGCCGTCTACGGGCTGACCCAGGGCTGCGCACTGCTGCAGCGCCAAGCGCAAGGGGGGCGGTCATGACCAGCGGCTGGATGATTCTGGCGGCCGTACTGGCTGCGGCCCTCTTGGTGTACCTGGTCGCCGTACTGCTGCGGCCGGAGGACTTTTCATGAGCACCAGTGCCTGGCTGCAATTGGCGGTGTTTTTGGCCCTGCTGCTGGCGCTGGCGTGGCCGCTGGCACGCACTATCGACGCCGTGATGGCCGGCCGCTTTGCGCTGGGGCGGCGGCTTGAGGGGCCGCTGTTCCGTCTCGCGGGCGTGCGGCCCGATGAAGAAACCGGCTGGCTGCGCTACGCGCTGGGGCTGCTGGTGTTCAACGGGCTGGGTGTGCTGGCGGTGTATGCGCTGCAGCGCTGGCAGGCTGTGTTGCCATTCAACCCGCAGGGCATGCCTGCAGTGGCACCGGACTCGGCCTTCAACACCGCCATCAGCTTTGTCACCAACACCAACTGGCAGGGCTATGGTGGCGAGAGCACCATGAGCTACCTCACGCAGATGCTGGCGCTGACAGTGCAGAACTTTCTGTCTGCCGCCACGGGCCTGGTCGTCGTCATTGCGCTGGTGCGCGGGTTTGCGCGGCATTCAGCGCAGAGCATTGGCAATGTGTGGGCCGACCTGACCCGCGCCACGCTCTGGGTGCTGCTGCCCCTGTCGCTGGTGCTGGCCGTGGTGTTTGCGGGCCAGGGCGTGATCCAGAATCTGTCGCCCTATACCGAGGTACAGACGCTGGAGCCCGTGCATTACGACGCGCCCAAGCTCGATGGCGCAGGCCAGCCGGTGCTGGACGCCCAGGGCGCTCCCGTCACCGAGCCTGCAACCCAAACCACGCAAACGCTGGCCATGGGCCCCGTGGCCTCGCAATTGGCCATCAAGATGCTGGGCACCAATGGAGGCGGCTTCTTCAACGCCAACTCCGCCCACCCGTTCGAGAACCCGTCGGCGACCAGCAACCTGCTGCAGATGCTGGCGATCTTCCTCATCCCCGCCGCACTGTGCCTGGTGTTTGGCCGCATGGTGGGCGATGAGCGCCAGGGCTGGACGATTCTGGCCACGATGAGCCTGCTTTTCGTGGTAGCAGTAGTAGCAGCCACCGCCTTCGAGCAGCAAGGCAACCCGCTGCTGGCATCGCTGGGTGTGGACCAGGCTGCCAGCGCCCTGCAGGCAGGCGGCAACATGGAAGGCAAAGAGACGCGCTTTGGCATCGCTACCTCGGCCCTGTTCGCCGTCATCACCACGGCCGCCAGCTGCGGCGCAGTGATTGCCATGCACGACAGCTTCACCCCGCTGGGCGGCATGGTCCCCATGGTGCTGATGCAGATGGGCGAGGTGGTGTTTGGCGGTGTCGGCTCGGGCCTGTACGGCATGCTGGTGTTCGCCATCATGGCCGTGTTCATTGCCGGGCTGATGATTGGCCGCACGCCCGAGTACCTGGGCAAGAAGATCGAGACGCATGAGATGAAGCTCGTCTCCATCGCCATCCTCGTCACGCCGTTGCTCGTATTGCTCGGTACCGCCGTGGCGGTGATGAGCGAGGCGGGTCGTGCGGGCCTGTCCAACCCCGGCGCGCACGGCTTCAGCCAGGTGCTGTATGCGCTGTCTTCCGCCGCCAACAACAACGGCAGCGCCTTTGCAGGCCTGTCGGCCAACACCCCCTTCTACAACGTGCTGCTGGCCGTGGCCATGTGGCTGGGCCGCTTTGGCGTGATCGTGCCCGTGCTGGCCATGGCTGGGTCCCTCGCCGCCAAGAAGCGCGCCACCGCCACCGATGGCACCTTGCCCACCCACGGCCCGCTGTTTGTGGCGCTGCTGGCGGGTGTGGTGCTGCTGGTGGGTTTGCTGAACTATGTGCCCGCCCTCGCGCTGGGCCCGGTGGTAGAGCATCTCGTGCTCACACCCCGTTAAGAAATGGCTGGGAGATTGTGATGACTCGCAAGACATTGACCCTGTTCGACCCTGCCCTGGTGCGCCCAGCGCTGCTGGAGGCGTTCAAGAAGCTGGACCCGCGCGTGCAATGGCGCAACCCGGTGATGTTTGTGGTGTACGTGGGCAGCGCCTTCACCACCGCGCTGGCCGCCAGCAAACCCGAGGGCTTCACCGCTGCCGTGGCGCTGTGGCTGTGGTTCACCGTGCTGTTTGCCAACTTTGCCGAGGCCATGGCCGAAGGCCGCAGCAAGGCCCAGGCGGCCTCGCTGCGCGGCCTGAAGAAGCAGACCTGGGCCAAGAAACTCGATGGTCAGTTTGACCGGGCCACCCCACGCACCGCCATGACCTGGCTGCCGCTGGAGGCCGACAACCTGCGCAAGGGCGACGTGGTGTTGATTGAGGCGGGCGACACCATCCCTGCCGACGGCGAGGTGATCGATGGCGTGGCCTCGGTGGACGAGAGCGCCATCACGGGCGAGTCGGCCCCCGTGATCCGCGAATCGGGCGGCGACTTCTCGGCCGTCACCGGCGGCACCCGCGTGCTGTCGGACTGGATCGTGGTGCGCGTGGCCGTGAACCCTGGCGAGACCTTTGTGGACCGCATGATCGCCATGGTGGAAAACGCCAAGCGCCACAAGACGCCCAACGAGATTGCACTGACCATCCTGCTGGTGGCGCTGACCATCGTGTTCCTGGGCGTGGTGGTCACGCTGCTGCCCTTTTCGATGTTCAGCGTGCAGGCCAGCGGCGCGGGCAAGCCTGTGAGCCTGGTGGTGCTGGTGGCCCTGCTGGTGTGCCTGATCCCCACCACCATTGCAGGCTTGCTCAGTGCGATTGGCGTGGCGGGCATGAGCCGCATGATGCAGGCCAATGTGATCGCCACCTCGGGCCGCGCGGTGGAGGCTGCGGGCGATGTGGACGTGCTGCTGCTGGACAAGACAGGCACCATCACCCTGGGCAACCGGCAGGCCAGCCAGTTCGTGTCTGCCCCCGGCGTGACCGATGCCGCATTGGCTGATGCCGCACAGCTCGCATCGCTGGCCGACGAAACGCCCGAGGGCCGCAGCATCGTGGTGCTGGCCAAGCACAAGTTCAACCTGCGCGAGCGCGACCTCTCCAGCCTGCAGGCCGTGTTTGTGCCGTTCACTGCCCAAACGCGCATGAGCGGGGTGGACCTACCCGGCCCGCGCCTGCTGCGCAAGGGTGCAGCCGATGCCATCCGCAAGCATGTGGAGGCACTGGGCGGGCGCTTTCCTACCGCCGTGCAGACGGCGGTGGACGATGTATCGCGCCGCGGCAGCACCCCGCTGGTGGTGGCCGATGGCGCCCACGTGCTGGGCGTGGTGGAGCTCAAAGACGTGGTCAAGGGCGGCATCAAGGAGCGCTTTGCCGAGCTGCGCCGCATGGGCATCAAGACCGTGATGGTGACGGGCGACAACCGCCTGACAGCTGCCGCCATTGCCGCCGAGGCGGGTGTGGACGACTTTCTGGCCGAGGCCACGCCCGAGGCGAAGCTGCAGCTCATTCGCAGCTACCAGGCCGCCGGGCAGTTGGTGGCGATGACGGGCGATGGCACCAACGACGCGCCCGCCCTCGCCCAGGCCGACGTGGCCGTGGCTATGAACACCGGCACCCAGGCCGCCAAGGAGGCCGGCAACATGGTGGACCTGGACAGCAACCCCACCAAGCTCATCGAGATCGTGGAGACCGGCAAGCAGATGCTGATGACGCGCGGCTCACTCACCACGTTCAGCATTGCCAACGACATCGCCAAGTACTTCGCGATCATCCCGGCGGCGTTCGTCACCACCTACCCGCAGCTGTCGGCGCTGAACTTCATGCACCTGGCCAGCCCCTCGTCGGCCATCCTGTCTGCCGTGGTGTTCAACGCGCTGATCATCATCTTCCTGATCCCGCTGGCCTTGAAGGGCGTGGCCTACCGCGCCGTGGGTGCCGCCGCGCTGCTGCGCCGCAACCTGGCTATCTATGGGCTGGGGGGCATGGTGGTGCCGTTCATTGGCATCAAGTTGATTGACATGGTGTTCGCGGCAGCCGGGTTGATCTGAACCAGGACCTCCCCCTGTGTCGCTTCGCGCCTTCCCCCTCCTCTCGCTTCGCTGCGGGGCGGCCCTTGCTCGGTGTCCCCTCGCCTGAGCAGCGCCAGTCTGATGCGCAGCTCCCGGAATTTCATTGAAAGGAAAATCGTATGCCTATCCGTATCCCCCGCGACGACGTGCCCGCCAGCCCAGGCGGCCTGCTGCGCCCTGCCCTCACGCTGTTTGTCGTGCTGTCCATCGTCACCGGCCTGCTCTACCCGCTGGCCGTGACCGGCGTGGCACAAACGGCCTTCCCGCACCAAGCCAACGGCAGCCTCATCACGCAAGGTGGCAAGGCGGTGGGCTCGGAGCTGATCGGCCAGTCGTTCACCGAGCCCGGCCACTTCTGGGGCCGCCCTTCGGCCACGGCACCCATGCCGTACAACGCATCGGCCTCGGGTGGCTCCAACCTGGGCCCCACCAACCCGGCGCTGGCCGAAGCCGTGAAGGCACGCATCAACGCCCTGCGCGCTGCCGACCCCGGCAACACCCGCCCCGTGCCCGTGGACCTGGTCACCACATCGGCCAGCGGGCTGGACCCACACATCAGCCCCGCCGCTGCCGACTACCAAGCCGCCCGTGTGGCAAAGGCCCGTGGCCTGCCGCTGGCGCAGGTGCAGGCCCTGGTGCAGCAGCACACCGAAAGCCCCTGGCTGGGCCTGCTGGGCGAGCCGCGCGTGAATGTGCTGGCGCTGAACCTGGCACTCGATTCGCTATCAAATAAATAGCTGCTTACGCTCTATGTACAAGCGCCAGATGCCGATTTGATTCATATTTGGTGGATACACTGTGCCCATGCAGGATCGCCCCGACCCCGACGCGCTGCTGCAGCGCATCCAGCAAGAGCAGGCCCAGCAGCAGCGTGGGCGGCTCAAGGTGTTTTTTGGCGCCTGCGCGGGGGTGGGCAAGACCTTTACCATGCTGTCCGCCGCGCGGGCGGCGCAGGCGCAGGGCCTGCCCGTCACCATTGGCGTGGTCGAGACCCACGGCCGCGCCGACACCGAGGCGCTGACAGCGCACCTGCCCCGCCTGCCGCTGCGCGCCCTGCCCTACAAAGACCGCACCCTGCCCGAGTTTGACCTGGACGCCGCCCTGGCCTGGGGCGCTGCGAACCCCGAGGGCCTGGTGCTGCTGGACGAGCTGGCCCACAGCAATGTGGCCGGATCGCGCCACCCCAAACGCTGGCAAGACGCCGAAGAGCTGCTGGCCGCAGGCATCGACGTGTGGTCCACCATGAACGTGCAGCACCTGGAGAGCCTGAACGACATCGTCAGCGGCATCACCGGCATCCGCGTGTGGGAGACGGTGCCCGACCAGTTTTTTGACGCGGCCGATGAAGTGGTGGTGGTCGACCTGCCGCCCGACGAGCTGCTGGCGCGCCTGAAGGCCGGCAAGGTCTACCTGCCCCAGCAAGCCGAGCGCGCCGCCGCCAACTTCTTTCGCAAAGGCAACCTGCTGGCCCTGCGCGAGCTGGCCCTGCGCCGCACCGCCGACCGGGTGGACGACGAAATGCGCGCCTACCGCCGCGCCAGCACCACCACCGCCGAGGCCGTGTGGCCCAACCGCGAAGCCCTGCTGGCCTGCGTGGGCACCGGCGACAACGCCGAAAAAGTGGTGCGCAGCTGCGCCCGCCTGGCCGCCCAGCTCGACCTGCCCTGGCACGCCGTGCATGTGGAAACGCCCGAGCAGCAAGGCCACTCGGCCACCCTGCACCCGCAGGTGGAGCGCACGCTGAAGATCGCCCAGCAACTGGGCGCCGCCGCCTGCGCCGTGCTGCCCGCAGCCAAGCCCGCCCAGGCCCTGGTGCGCTATGCGCGCGAGCACAACCTGGTGCGCGTGGTGATGGGGCGCAGCACCCGGCGCTGGCCGTGGCAGGCCACGCTGGCCGAGCAGATCGGACAAAGTGCCAGCGACCTGGACCTGCTGCAGGTGGGCACACTGCCTAGCCGCAGCGCCGACACCACCGAACGCAAAACCACCCGCACCAGCACCGCAGCCCCCCGCGCTGCATTCTGGCCCGGCTACATCGCCGCCGCCCTGGCCTGCTGCATTGCCGCCGTCATTGCCACACCGCTGGCCAACGTGCTGGAGCTGACCAACATCGTCATGCTGTTTTTGCTGGTGGTGGTGGGGGTGGCGCTGCGCTTTGGGCGCGGCCCGGCCATCATGGCGGCGTTCCTGGGCGTGGGGTTTTTTGATTTCTTCTTTGTGCCGCCCCGCTTCAACTTTGCGGTGAGCGACGCGCAGTACGTCGTCACCTTCGCCGTGATGCTGGTGGTGGCCCTGGTGGTGGGCCAGCTCACCGCCGGGCTCAAGGTGCAGGCCGAGGCCGCCACCGACCGCGAACACCGCGTGCGCAGCCTGTACGACATGGCACGGGACCTGTCTGCCGCCCTGCTGCCCGAACAGGTGGCCGAGATTGGCGCACGCTTTATCACGGGGGAATTCAGCGCAGGCAGCACGCTGGTGGTGGCCGACGATGACAACCGCCTGCAGGTTCTGCCCGGAGGCAACGCCCCCGTGGACATGGCCGTGGCGCAATGGGCATTTGAGCGCGGCGAGCCCGCAGGCCGGGGCACGGACACCTTGCACTCCAGCCCCACGCTGGTGCTGCCGCTCAAGGCGCCGATGCGCATCCGTGGCGTGCTGGTGGTGGCGATGCCGCAAGGCCAGGTGCCGGGCGTGGAACCGCGCCGCCTGCTGCAGACCTGCGCCTCGCTGCTCGCCATTTCGCTCGAACGCATCCACTACATCGACGTGGCGCAAAAGAGCACCGTACAGATCGAGTCCGAGCGGCTGCGCAACTCGCTGCTCTCGGCCATCTCGCACGACCTGCGCACGCCGCTGGCTTCGCTGGTCGGCCTGGCCGAATCGCTGGCCATGGTGCAACCGCCCCTGCCCGCGCACCAGCAGGAGCTGACCGGCGCCATCCAGCAATCCGCCCAGCGCATGAGCGCACTGGTCAACAACCTGCTGGACATGGCCCGACTGGAGGCTGGGGCCGTACAACTCAACAAAGCCTGGCAGCCGCTGGAAGAAGTGGTGGGCAGTGCCCTGGCCGCCAGTGCCCCCGCCATCGCTGCGCACCGGGTCGAAGTGACTCTGCCCGACGACCTGCCGCTGCTGCAGATCGATGCCGTGCTGATGGAGCGCGTGCTGGTCAACCTGCTGGAAAACGCCGCCAAGTACACCCCCGCAGACACCACCATCCACATCAGCGCGCAGCCCCAAAGCGACGCGGTGGCACTGACCCTCACCGACGAAGGTCCGGGCCTGCCCAAAGGCCGCGAGGAGCTGCTGTTTGAAAAGTTCGAGCGCGGCGCCCGCGAGAGCGCGACGCCCGGTGTGGGCCTGGGGCTGGCGATTTGCCGCGCCATCGTGCAGGCGCATGGTGGCAGTATCCGGGGCGATACGATCCACAACGCACAGGGCCAGCCTACAGGTGCGCGCTTTACGCTGCTGCTGCCACGCGGCACGCCGCCCACCGACCTGGGCGATGATGCCGACGCCTGATTCCGTTTCCAAATCATTCGTGTCTAGGCGCGAAGCCGCAGACAGTGCTGTAGCACGGCAAGGCGAAGCAACAACGACACGGATGATTTGGAAACGGAATGACACCCTAGCATCCATGCCATGACCGATCTGCCCACCCACATCCTCATCGTCGAAGACGAAGCCGATATCCGCCGCTTTGTGCGACTGACGCTGGAGACCGAAGGCCACACCGTGCATGAGGCCGCCACCCTGCAGCGCGGCCTGATCGAAGCCGGCACCCGCCGCCCCGACCTGGTGGTGCTGGACCTGGGCCTGCCCGATGGGGATGGCGTCGATTTGATCCGCGACCTGCGCACCTGGTCGGCCATGCCCATCATCGTGCTCTCGGCCCGCAGCGCGGAGGCCAGCAAGATCGCGGCGCTGGACGCGGGGGCTGACGACTACCTGGTCAAGCCCTTTGGCTCGGGCGAGCTGATGGCCCGCGTGCGCGCGCAGCTGCGGCGCAGCCAGCGGTCCTCCAGCGCCGAGGCGCAACCCGTGATCCAGTTCGGCAACATCACCGTGGACCTGGCCCGCCGCACCGTGGAGCGCCACACGGAAGGGCATGGCAGCGAGGCCCTGCACCTCACGCCCATCGAATACAAGCTGCTCACGCACCTGGCGTCCCAGCCCGACCGCGTGATCACCCACCAGCAACTGCTCAAGGCTGTGTGGGGGCCGGGCCACGCGGAGGACACGCACTATGTGCGCGTGCACCTGGCCAACTTGCGCAAGAAGGTGGAAGACAACGCGTCCATGCCCCGGCACCTGGTGACCGAGGCTGGAATCGGCTATCGGTTTGTGCCGTAGGCCTGAAAGACCTGATTTCTCTCAGGGTGCGCAGCGCAGGGCCCGCTCGCCAATCGCCTTCAGCCGGTCCTTCAACGCCTGTGGGGCCAGCACCTCAAAATCCAGGTCCAACACCACCAGCCAATACACCAGCGTATCGAGCGAATGGGCTCCGCATTCCAGCACACAGCGCTCGGCATCCAAGGCCTTGAGGACACCGACCGACGGGGGAATGCGGTGCACCGCTTCTGACAACGGCGCATGCAACACAATGCGCGCCTGCTCCGCATAAGGGGCCACCGCCAGCGAGCGTGAAACATACGCCTTCAAATCCCCACCGTCCGGTGACACCCGGGGCGCGAAATGGGCGCCCACCGTGGGCACCCCCACGATGCGGTCTATGCGGAAGGTGCGCCAGTCCTCCCGCACCCGGTCCCACGCCACCAGGTACCAGCGGTGGCCGGTATGGGCCAGGCCCTGGGGTTCCACGCTGCGTTCAGCGCTGCGGCCCCGGCTGTCGCCGTAGGTGAACGCCAGGCGCAGCTGGTCTCGGCAGGCCGATGCGAGTGTGGCCAGCAGCGAGGCATCCACTACCGGCCCGACACGGTCCATGGGCAGGATGGTGGAGCGCAGTGCGTCCACCTGCTGCCGCAGCCGTGCGGGCATGGCCTGCTCCAGCTTGACCAGCGCCCGCAGCGCCGGCTCTTCAATGCCGCCCACCGCACCCGCTGTGGCGGTGCGCAGCGCAATCGACACGGCCAGGGCCTCGCCGTCGTCCAGCAGCAAGGGCGGCAGCGCCTGCCCGGCCCGGAAGGCGTAGCCACCCGCCACACCGCTGCTGGCATGCACGGGGTAGCCCAGCTGGCGCAGGCGGTCGATGTCCCGCCGCAGGGTGCGCGGATGCACCTCCAGGCGCTCGGCCAGTTCCGGCCCCATCCAGTGGTTGCGCGTCTGCAACAAGGAAAGCAGCCGCAACAGGCGGGTGGATGACGTGAGCATGGCGTGACTGTACTGCGCATTGAGGGCCAAAACTGTCCGCAATGGTTCTTACAGTGGCACCACCTTTTCTTCCACAACCCCAAGGAGCTTTTTATGTCCATCGTCCTCTACTGGCACCCCATGTCCAGCGCCAGCCCTATCGCCTGCGCCCTTGTCGAACTGGGTGTGCCCCACGAACGCGTGAAGGTCGACATCCGCACCGGCGAACAGCACCGCCCGGAGTACCTGGCCCTCAACCCCAACGGCAAGGTCCCCACCCTGACCGTGGACGGTGCCCCCATGTTCGAGACCCTGGCCATCCACCTGTGGCTGGGCCATCGCTTTGGCATCGAACGCGGGCTGTGGCCCGCAGCGGGCACGCCCGAGGCGCTGCAGGCCCTGTCGTGGTGTGCCTGGTCGTATGTGACCTACGGCGCGGTGCTGGTGCGCCTGCACGTGGCCACACAGGGCGAGGAGTCGCTGCGCAGCGCCGTGCATGCACAGGCGGCCACAGCAGGCCTGAACGATTTGCTGGCGGTGCTGGACGCGCGTCTGGCCAAGCAGCCCTGGATGCTGGGGGCCGACTACTCGCTGGTGGACCTGGTGGTGGGGTCGGTGCTGGGCTACAGCGTGTACTTGGGCGCGCCGGTGAATGCGCACCCGCACGTGAAGGACTGGCTGGCGCGGGTGCAGGCACGCCCTGCGATGCAGATCGAGAGCTGATGCTGCGCCCCGGCCGCGAGGGCGCCGGGGCGCTAGAGCAGCACGATGTCGTACTGCTCCTGCCCCATCGCACTCTCGGCCTGCAGCGAGATCGGCTTGCCTATGAAGTCCGACAGCCCCGCGAGGTGCTGGCTCTCTTCGTCCAGAAACAGCTCCACCACCCGTGCCGACGCCACCACCCGGAATTCGCGCGGGTTGAACTGGCGCGCTTCGCGCAGGATCTCGCGCAGGACGTCATAGCACACGCTGCGCGCGGTCTTGACGCTGCCCTTGCCCTGGCAGGCCTCGCAGGGTTCGCACAGCATGTGGGCCAGGGATTCGCGGGTGCGCTTGCGCGTCATTTCCACCAGCCCCAGCTGCGAGAAGCCACCCGCCATGGTCTTCACGCGGTCGCGGGCGAGCTGTTTTTTGAACTCCGCCAGCACGGCCTGCTGGTGGTCGTCGCGCACCATGTCGATGAAGTCCACGATGATGATGCCGCCCAGGTTCCGCAGGCGCAGCTGGCGCGCAATGGCTTGCGCGGCCTCGAGGTTGGTCTTGAAGATGGTGTCGTCGAAATTGCGGGCGCCCACATAGCCGCCGGTATTCACGTCGATGGTGGTGAGCGCCTCGGTCTGGTCCACGATGAGGTAACCGCCCGACTTCAGATCGACGCGGCGCCCCAGGGCCTTGGCCACTTCTTCGTCAATGGAGTACAGGTCAAAAATCGGACGTTCGCCCTTGTAGTGCTGCAGCTTGCCGGCGGCGGCGGGCATGAACTCCACGCCAAACGCCCGCAGCCGCTGGAACTGCTCCATCGAGTCGAGCCGGATGGTCTGCGTGTGGTCGCCCACCAGGTCGCGCAGCACGCGCTGCAGCAGGTCCAGGTCCTGGTGCAGCAGCGACATGGCCGGCAGCTTGAGCGATGCCTCCTTGATGCGCGCCCAGGTCTTGCGCAGGTAGGCGATGTCTTCGGCCAGTTCTTCGTCGGTAGAGTCTTCGCCATTGGTGCGCAGGATGAACCCGCCGCCACCGCCCGTGGATTTGTCGCCCACCAGCGCCTGCAGGCGCGCACGCAGCGCATCGCGCTCTGCGGGCGGAATCTTCTGCGACACGCCCACATGGTCGTCCTGCGGCAAAAACACCAGCAGGCGCCCGGCCACGCTGATCTGCGTGGAAAGGCGCGCGCCCTTGGTGCCAATCGGGTCCTTGATGACCTGCACCATGAGCGACTGGCCTTCGAACACCTGCTTTTCAATCGGCACCTGCGGCTCGTTCTTGCGGGCGAATGCGGGCGGCTCGCCATCGGGCTGGCGCTGCCACACATCGGCCACATGCAAAAAGGCCGCGCGCTCCAGGCCGATGTCGATGAAGGCCGACTGCATGCCGGGCAGCACCCGCGAGACCTTTCCCAGGTAAACATTGCCCACCAGGCCACGCTCCAGCGTGCGCTCGATGTGCAGCTCCTGCACGGCGCCGTGCTCCACCACGGCCACCCGGGTTTCCTGGGGGGACCAGTTGATCAGGATGTCTTGTTGCATGGCGTTGTTGTTGTCTTTTGTTAGCGTCGCTTAGATGGCAAAGCCCGAAGCGCGCAGCAGTTGCGCAGTCTCGTACATGGGCAGCCCCATGATGCCCGAATAGCTGCCCGCCAGGTGCTCCACATACGCCGCCGCCCGCCCCTGGATGCCATAGGCCCCGGCCTTGCCCAGTGGCTCGCCCGTGGCCACATAGGCGTCGATCTGCGCGGGTGTCATGGGGGCAAAGGTCACGCGTGACACCGACAGTGCCGCCAGCCGTTTGCCGCCCACCTGCAACGCCACGGCAGTGAGCACGCGGTGCTCATGCCCCGCCAGTTCGGCCAGCATGCGCACGGCATGCGGCGCGTCATCGGGCTTGCCGTAGATCGTGCGGCCCAGGGCCACGGTGGTGTCAGAGCACAGGATCGGTGCATCGGGCAAACCCCGCCGCGCGCGCCGGGCCACGGCGGCATCGAGCTTGAGGCCGGTCACACGTTCCACATAGGCCGTGGGCGCCTCACCGGGCAGCACCACTTCGATGGCCTCGGCGTCTTCGGGCTCGTCGCCGCCCACATTGGGCAGCAGCAGTTCGTGGCGCACACCCAGTTGTTCGAGCAACTGGCGCCGGCGCGGGCTTTGGGAGGCAAGGTAGATGAAGTCGGGCATGAACGGACTTTGAATCAAAATCAGCTCCAGCGCCTATCCATCAAGCGCTAGCAGCTATAAAAAATATAGTACTTCACCCACACCCCGATCCAGGCCTCATTCGCGGTGGTAGGGGTGCCCGGCGTTCACCGACCAGGCGCGGTACAGCTGCTCGATGAGCAGCACCCGCACCATGGCGTGCGGCAAGGTCAGGTCCGAGAGGCGGATGCGCTCGTGCGCCCCCTGGCGAAAGGCCGGGTCCAGCCCGTCGGGGCCGCCGATGACCAGGGCCACATCGTCGCCACCCAGCTGCCAGCCCTTCAGGCGCTCGGCCAGGGCCTTGGTGGTGAGGTTGGTGCCGCGCTCATCCAGCGCCACCACGCGCGTGCCCCGGGGGATGGCGGCTTCAATGCGCTCGCGCTCGGCGGCATACAGCGTCTCCAGCGTTTTGGAGCCGCGCGGTTCGGTCTTGACGGCTTTGAGTTCGACTTTGAGCTCCGGCGGAAACCGCTTGGCGTAGTCGTCGTATGCCGTCTGCGCCCAGTCGGGCACGCGCTGGCCCACGGCCACGATCAGCAGCTTCATGGAAACTCAGGCGCGGTGCGCGGGTACGGTGGGTCGTCGATGGCCGAGGCAGCAATCACTTGCGGCCTGGCGCCCTCTTGGTTGCGGGCTTGGCAGCTGCGCCGCCGCGAGTTGCGGCGGGCTTGGCACCGGTCTTGGCGGCAGCAGCGGTCTTGCTGCGGGGGGCCGATGGCTTGACGACCACGGTCTTGATCGGTGCCTTGGTGGCTGCGGGCTTCTTGGCGGCAGTGGTTGGCTTTGCGGGCGCCTTGGCCGGTGCGGCCTTGGCACTGCTGCTTTTTGCGGGGGTCTTGGCTGGGGCCTTGGTGATGGCTTTGGCAGGTGCTTTTGCTGTTGTCTTGGCTGCAGGTTTCGCAGCAGATTTAGCAGGTGCGGCAGCGGACTTGGCAGCTGTTTTGGCCACGGCCTTGACCGTGGCCTTGCCCGACCGGGCCGGCACCGCTGGTGCGGCTGCCTTTTTGGCGGGCGCCTTGCCTGCAGCCTTGGCGTCGGACTTGGCAGCCTTCTGGGCCGACTTCTTTTCGGCCAATTCGGTGGCGGCGCTGGAAACCGGCTTGGCGGCGCCCAGCTTCAGGCGCACTGGCGTGTCGCCCCACAGCTCTTCCAGACGGTAGTACTGGCGGATGGCGGGCTGCATGATGTGCGCCACGGCGGCGCCACAGTCCACGATGATCCATTCGCCGTTGTCTTCGCCTTCGATGCGCGGCTTGGTGAAGCCCGCTTCTTTCACCGCGTCGCGCACGCTGGCAGCCAAGGCCTTGGTCTGGCGGTTGGAGGTGCCCGATGCCACGATCACCCGTTCAAACAGCGGCGAGAGATGCTCGGTGTTGAAGACCTGGATGTCTTGCGCCTTGACGTCCTCCAGGCCATCGACGATGGCGCGCTGGAGTTTGGTGACGTCTTTTTTGGCGGCGGTTTCCGATTTGGTGGAGGTGGTCATCAGGCGGTGAATAGAGAGGAAATGGAATCAATATAGCGTGCAACGCAGCGCGCAACCAGTAGGGCTGCGCCTTGGGTGTTGCGCTGGTGTTGCGCAGGGGCGCTGCGGCAGTTTGAGGTGTTTTTGGCCTCTTGCGCTGGTGTGAAAAGCGCGGGCAGCTATTGAAATTATAGCTTTTGCGCTTGTCAAGGCTTTCAAACCGCTGCAGCAGCCTCGCCAGCCAGCCAGTCGCGTCGCACTAGAAAGCGTTGCGTGAGGTCGGCTTCAGCAGTGTCCGCAGCATCCGAGCGCTGGTACGACCAAGCCACCAGCGGCGGCATAGACAACAAAATCGACTCGGTGCGCCCCCCCGACTGCAGGCCAAAGTGGGTGCCCCGGTCCCACACCAGGTTGAACTCGACATAGCGGCCCCGGCGGTAGAGCTGAAAGTCGCGCTCGCGCTCGCCAAACGGCAGGTTCTGGCGCTTTTCCACGATGGGCAGGTAGGCCTTGAGGAAGGCATCACCCACCGACTGCGTCATGGCCAGGCTCTGGTCGAAACCCAGTTCCGAGAAGTCGTCGTAGAACACCCCGCCCACACCGCGCTGCTCGCTGCGGTGCTTGAGGTAAAAGTATTCGTCGCACCACTGCTTGAAGCGCGGGTACTTGTCGTCGCCAAACGGCGCCAGCGCGTCACGGCAGGTTTGGTGAAAGTGCACCGCATCTTCTTCAAACCCGTAGTACGGCGTGAGGTCCATGCCACCGCCAAACCAGCAGGTGGGCGTCTGACCCGGGTGGCCTGCCGCGATCATGCGCACATTCATGTGCACGGTGGGCACGTACGGGTTGCGCGGGTGGAAGACCAGCGACACGCCCATGGCCTCGAACGGTGCACCCGCCAGCTCGGGCCGGTGCTGCGTGGCCGAGGGCGGCAGCTGCGGGCCACGCACATGGCTGAAACCGCAGCCCGCGCGCTCGAACACCCGGCCACCTTCCAGGATCTTGGTGATGCCGTCGCCTTGCAGCGGCTCACCAGGGGGTTTGCTCCAGGCATCGGCCAAAAAACGCGCGCCGCCCTCGCCTTCCACGGCTTCGAGCGCATCGGTAATGCGCGTCTGCAGGCCCTGCAAATAGCTGCGTACGGTCGCCACGGTCGTGGCCGGATTCAATCCAGGTTGTTGCATTTCAGTTATCCATTGCCATCGACGCCATGCGCTGCCGGTAAAACTGGCGCGGCCCAGGCCAGGGACGCCAAGCAAGGGCCGCCCCGCCGCGAGGGCGTCATCCCCCTGTGGGGGAAGGCGCCGCAGGCGACTCAGGGGGAGCTATTTCACCGCGCGGAAGCCAATGTCGCGGCGGTATTGCGCGCCGTCAAACTGGATGCCACGCGCCACGTCGTAGGCACGTTGCTGCGCCTGCTTGACGCTGTCAGCCAGCACCGTCACGCACAGCACCCGACCACCGGTCACGCTGACCACGCCATCCTGCAACTGCGTGCCGGCGTGGAACACCACCGCATCGTCGGCCTCGGCGGGCAGGCCCGTGATGGGATCGCCCTTGCGGGGAGCTTCCGGATAGCCGTGCGCCGCCATAACCACGCCCAGCGCGGTACGGCGGTCCCATTGCAGTTCCATCTGGTCGAGCTTACCGTCGGCCGCTGCGGCCATCACGTCGCTGAAGTCGCTTTTCAGGCGCATCAGGATGGGCTGCGTCTCGGGGTCGCCCATGCGGCAGTTGAATTCGAGCGTCTTGGGCTGGCCCTTGGCGTCGATCATGAGGCCGGCATACAGGAAGCCGGTGTAGGGAATGCCGTCCTTTTCCATGCCACGGATGGTGGGCAGGATGATCTCGCGCATGGCGCGGGCATGCACATCGGCGGTGACCACCGGCGCGGGCGAATACGCGCCCATGCCGCCGGTGTTGGGGCCTTCGTCGCCGTCTTTGAGGCGCTTGTGGTCCTGGCTGGTGGCCAGCGCCAGCACGTTCTTGCCGTCGCACAGCACGATGAAGGAGGCTTCCTCGCCTTCGAGGAATTCCTCGATCACCACGCGCGCGCCGCCTTCGTTGTGCGTCACGCCGTACTTGTTGTCCACCAGCATGAAGTCCACAGCATCATGGGCCTCCTGCAGCGTCATGGCCACGACCACGCCCTTGCCTGCCGCCAGGCCATCGGCCTTGATGACGATGGGCGCGCCCAGCCGGTCCACGAAGGCGTGGGCGGCGACCGGGTCGGTGAAGGTGTCGTAGTCGGCCGTGGGGATGCCATGGCGGCGCATGAAGGCCTTGGAAAAGGCCTTGGAGCTTTCGAGCTGGGCAGCAGCCTTGGTGGGGCCGAAGATGCGCAGGCCATTGGCACGGAACTCATCGACCACACCCGCCGCCAGTGGCGCCTCGGGGCCCACCACGGTCAGCGCGATCTTCTCAGCCTGCGCCCACACGCGCAGTTCGCGCACGTCGGTGATGGCCACGTTGTCGAGCTTGGGGTTCAGCGCCGTGCCACCGTTGCCGGGCGCCACATACACCTTGGTCACCTTGGGGGACTGGCTCAGTTTCCACGCCATCGCGTGTTCACGGCCGCCGCCACCAATCACAAGTACTTTCATAGGAACCTTTGGTGAACCCGGCCCGCAGCGCTGGGCTGCTTGGCGGGGTTCGGGGAAATATCAGTCGGAAAACAAGTCAGCGCAAGAAAAAAGCGGCGATCCAAAGGCGCAAGGTCACAATGCCGCGTTGTGGTAGACCTCCTGGGTATCGTCCAGGTCTTCCAGCACATCCAGCAGCCGCTGCATGCGCGCCGCGTCGTCGCCCGTCAGTTCGATGGTGTTTTCAGGCCGCATGGTCACGCCCGCCACTTCGGGCGTGAGGCCTGCGGCTTCCAGGGCATTCTTCACGGCTTCGAAGTCGGCCGGGGCGGTCAACACCTCCACTGCGCCGTCGTCGTCGGTCACCACGTCTTCAGCGCCGGCCTCCAGCGCCACTTCCATCACCTTGTCTTCACTCGTGCCCGGGGCAAAAATCAGCTGGCCACAGTGCTTGAACTGGAACACCACCGAGCCTTCGGTGCCCATGTTGCCACCGTGTTTGCTGAACGCGTGTCGTACTTCGGCCACGGTGCGCACGCGGTTGTCGGTCATGGTGTCGATCATGATGGCCGCACCGCCAATGCCATAGCCTTCGTAGCGGATTTCTTCGTAGGTCAGGCCTTCGGCGTTGCCGGTGGCTTTGTCGATGTTGTATTTGATGCGGTCGGCGGGCATATTGGCCGCTTTGGCCTTGTCCACCGCCAGGCGCAGGCGGGGGTTGGCAGACAGGTCGCCGCCACCAGAACGGGCGGCCACGGTGATTTCGCGAATGATGCGGGTCCAGATCTTGCCGCGTTTTTCATCCTGCCGCCCCTTGCGGTGCTGGATATTCGCCCATTTGCTGTGTCCTGCCACGGGAAGTCCTTCTGTACTTGGTGTATTGATTTAATCTACTCAGTGGATTTTACTTTTTGCTGAACCCAGGGAACCTCTGCACGCTTCGCGCGGAAAGTGGGCGCCGCGGATCGGGATGGGCTGCCAGGCACAAAGCGCAGCAATAGCCACAGCTATTGCGAGCATTTGTAACGCAGCAGGCCGCCCGAGACCGCAGATGCACACGGCGCGCGACGCGTGCAGAGGCTCCCTCACCCCGAGGAAACCCGAAATGGCCGAACCCCTGCTGATTGCCAAGCACGACACCATCGAATGCCACCTGCTTCCAGGCCTGGCCAACCGCCACGGGCTCATCACCGGTGCAACCGGCACCGGCAAGACCGTGACCCTGCAGACCCTGGCCGAGAACTTCTCGCGCATTGGCGTGCCGGTGTTCATGGCCGATGTGAAGGGCGACCTCACGGGCGCCAGCCAGCCGGGCAAGATCGGCGACAAGCTGGCTGCCGTGCTCAAAGAGCGTGGCCTGGACCTGCCCGCCCCCCTGGCCTGCCCCACCACACTGTGGGACGTGTTTGGCGAACAGGGCCACCCGGTGCGCGCCACGGTGTCCGACATGGGCCCGCTGCTGCTGGGCCGCATGCTCAACCTGAACGAGACCCAGCTGGGTGTGCTCAACCTGGTGTTCAAGATCGCCGACGACAACGGCATGCTGCTGCTGGACCTCAAAGACCTGCGCGCCATGCTGCAGTATGTGGGCGACAACGCCAAGGAGTTCACCACCGAATACGGCAACGTGAGCGCCGCCAGCGTGGGCGCCATCCAGCGCGGGCTGCTGCAGATCGAGCAGCAGGGCGGCACGCAGTTCTTCGGCGAGCCCATGCTCAACATCCAGGACTTCATGCAAACGGTGGATGGCCACGGCGTGGTCAACATCCTGGCGGCCGACAAGCTCATGAACTCGCCGCGCCTGTACGCCACGTTTTTGCTGTGGATGCTGTCCGAGCTGTTCGAGCAGCTGCCTGAGATCGGCGACCCCGAGATTCCGAAGCTGGTGTTCTTCTTCGACGAGGCCCACCTGTTGTTCAACGAGGCGCCCAAGGTGTTGGTGGAGCGCATCGAACTTGTGGTGCGCCTGGTGCGCTCCAAGGGCGTCGGGGTTTACTTCGTGACGCAAAACCCGCTCGATATCCCCGACAGCGTGCTGGCCCAGCTGGGCAACCGTGTGCAGCATGCGCTGCGGGCCTTCACCCCGCGCGACCAAAAGGCCGTCAAAGCGACGGCCACCACCATGCGGCAAAAGCCGGGCCTCGATATCGAAACCGCCATCACCGAGCTGGCCGTGGGCGAGGCGCTGGTGAGCTTTCTGGATGCCAAGGGCCGTCCGAGCATCACCGAGCGCGTCTTCGTACTGCCACCCGGCAGCCAGCTCGGCCCCATCACACCGCAGCAGCGCCAGGTGCTGGTGGCCAACTCGCTGGTCGCGGGCGTGTATGAAAAGGTGGTGGACCGCGAATCGGCCTACGAAAAGCTCAAGGGCCGCGCGGCCGAAGCCAGTGCGCAAGCGCCGACTAGTGGCAAAGGAGCACCCGCCAACACGGAAGACAGCGGCGGCGGCCTGATGGGCGGGCTCAACGATGTGCTGTTTGGCACCACCGGCCCGCGTGGTGGCAAACGCGACGGCCTGGCCCAGACCATGGCCAAGTCGGCGGTGCGCACCATGGGCACCACCATCGGCAAGGAAATCCTGCGCGGGGTGCTGGGCAGCATCTTCGGCGGCAGCAAGCGGCGTTGAACCCGGCAGGGGCGCAGATTCCCGCCCCTGCCTTGCATCCCCAGCGCGGCCCCATCGCCGGACCGTCTGCTATTGGTGGTGCCGCTGGGAATCCGCGCGTGACAATCTGAAGACATCGTCCAAAGCGTCATCAATCAGTCACATAACCGCCGTGAAATCGCCACATAACAACAAAAGGAGGGACGATGAAACGCATCGAAAACATTCTGCTGTGGTGGGCAAGCAAGGTTGTGCTGCTGGCGATTGGCGTGTGGGTGGCCGCCATCGTCGGGATCTTTGCGGGTGCCTGGCGCTTGCGCTGGCCCTGGATCCTGTATTTTTTTGCCACGGTCGTCGTCACGGCCCTGGTGATCCAGTGGACCAACGCGGTGCGCCAGCGCACCATCCGCGAAGCCCCCCTGCCCCGCTTTCTGCAGCGCAAGCTGCGTGAAACCTACCCGCACCTGAGCACGCGCGATTGCGAGCTGGTCGAACGCGGCCTGCGCCAGTTCTTCATGGCCTGCCTGCGCGGCAACAAGCAGTTTGTGGCCATGCCCTCCAAGGCGGTCGATGTGCTGTGGCATGAGTTCATCCTGCACACCCAGGCCTACAAAGCCTGGTGCCACAACGCCCTGGGTTTCTTCTTGCACCACACCCCGGCCGAGGCGCTGGGCAAAAAGGCGCGGCACAACGACGGCCTGCGCCGCTGCTGGTACTGGGTGTGCAAGGAGGAGTCGATCGACCCCAAGGCCCCCAGCCGCCTGCCCCTGCTGTTTGCGCTGGATGCCAAGTTCGCCATTGCCGGCGGCTTCACCTACGTGCCCGACTGCTCCGACATCGCCCGCAAGAGCGACACGGGTGGTAGCGGTGGCGACAGCTACTGCGGCACCAGCTTCTCGGACGGCAGCTACAGCGGCAGCTCGGGCGACTTCGGCGGTGCCGAGAGTTCGGATGGCGGTGGTGGCGACGGCGGCGGAGATGGAGGGGGCGATGGCGGCGGCTGCGGTGGGGGCGGCGGCGATTGAGCGACATCCGCTCCGGCGGAATACCGCGTAGTCACGGCGACCCCGGTAGTTACTCCTTTTTTTATAGCTTGAAGCGCTTGCCAGACAAGCGCCAGCGGCCAAAAATACCCAAAGTCACCCAGGCGACGACCCCGGGTGGGCCAGCGGGTCTACAGTGACAGCCCATGAACACCACCCCCACCTGCTTCACCCTCAGCATCACCCACCATGTCGCCCACCTGGTGCTGAACCGCCCCGAGGCCATGAACACCATGCACCCCACCTTCTGGCGCGAGCTGGACGAGGTGCTGGCCCAGCTGAACAAATCGGGCGAGGCGCGGGCGCTGGTTATCAGCAGCACCGGCAAACATTTCAGCGCGGGCATGGCGCTGGAGACCTTCGGCGGTGCCATCACCATGGACGACCAGAGCCCCGAGGGCCGCGCCGCCATCTTTGACCTGCTGACCGACATGCAGGCCACCTTCACCCGCATCGAAAGCCTGCGCATCCCCGTGATCATGGCCATCCACGGCGGCTGCATCGGCGGCGCGGTGGACATGGTCACCGCCGCCTGCGTGCGCTACGCCACGGCCGACGCGTTCTTCTGCATCCAGGAGATCAACATCGGCATGGTGGCCGACGTGGGCACGCTGCAGCGCCTGCCCAAGCTGATCCCGCTGGGTGTGGTCAAGGAGTTGGCCTACACCGGCCGCCGCCTGAGCGCCGCCAGGGCCCTGGGCTACGGCCTGGTCAACGAAGTGTTCGAGACCCAAGAAGCGATGCTCGCCGCTGCCTTGCAATGCGCACAAGAGATCGCCAGCAAGCCGCCCGTGGCCATCTGGGGCACCAAACAGGCCGTGAACTACGCGCGCGACCATTCGGTGGAAGACAGCCTGCGCCAGATGGGCTGGCTGCAAGGCGCCATCTGGAGCAACCAGCATGTGCGCGAGTCCGTCACGGCGATGAAACAAAAGCGCGCGGGCGACTTCCCGGCGCTCACGCCGCTGCAGCGGTTCAGCGAGCTGGGCTAAGAACGTGTTCAAGATCTTTTCGGGGTCGCGCAAGCGCCTTGCCGGGATGGGATGCAAGGCGCGGTGGGCAGCCAATAGCCACGGCTATTGGCAAGCGCCGCAACGCCGCAGACCGCCCGGCAAGGCACTTGCCCGAAGGGTTGGAGTGAAATCGTGCGATTGGAAGCCTCGTCCGCTTGCATGGGCACGACGAGCCCATGCGGCGCATCCGAAGCATCCACTCATCCCGATTGCACTCCAACGCGACCCCCGAAAAGATTTTGAACACGTTCTAAGGGGCTCGGCCCGCGAGGCGGGCCTGGGCATGGCAGGGCATCTGCGCTGATGCGCGCGCCCCAAACTATCAAAATTCATAGCTACCCACGCTTTCAGGACAAGCGCTGGCGGCCATTTTTACTCAAAACTCCATGCTGACGGGCTATCATGTAGCCGCCCAGGGGTGGGCCATCGCCGCCCCGCTTTCGCCCTGATGGAGGATGCCGCCATGACGCTGCCCAGTGTGACCCCGCCTACCTACGACGACGTGGCCGCCGCCGCGCACCGGCTCAAGGGCATGGCGCACCACACGCCGGTGCTGCGCTCCACCACCGCCGACGAACTGCTCGGCGCGCAACTGTTCTTCAAATGCGAAAACCTGCAGCGCACTGGCGCCTTCAAGTTTCGCGGCGCCTTCAACACCCTGGCCCAATTCACCGACGAACAGCGCGAGCGTGGCGTGCTGGCCTTCTCGGCCGGCAACCATGCACAGGCCATTGCACTGTCCGCCCGGATGCTGGACATGCCCGCCGTCATCGTCATGCCCGCAGACGCGCCCGCCTCCAAGATGGCGGCCACACGGGCCTATGGTGCCCAGGTCGTCACCTACGACCGCTACACCGAAGACCGCGAAGCCATCAGCCGCCACCTGGCGCTGGAGCGCGGCATGACGCTGGTACCGCCGTTCGACCACCCGCACGTCATTGCAGGCCAGGGCACCGCTGCCAAGGAACTGTTTGAAGAAGTGCCCGACCTGGACTACCTGTTCGTCTGCGTGGGCGGCGGCGGCCTGCTGGCCGGAAGCCTGCTGGCCGCGCAGGCCCTGGCGCCCCAGTGCCGCGTGGTGGGCGTCGAGCCCGAAACCGGCAACGACGCCCAGCAGTCGCTGCGCGCCGGGCACATCGTCCGCATCCCCACACCCCACACCATCGCCGACGGCGCGCAAACACAGGCCCTGGGCGAACTCACCTTTCCCATCATCCGCGACCATGCCGAAGACATCATCAGCGTGAGCGACGAACAGCTGATGCAATCCCTGCGCTTCTTTGCCGAGCGCATGAAGATCGTGGTGGAACCCACCGGTGCCCTGGCCTATGCAGGCGCGCAAGCCTTCTCGGGCGCGGACAACGGCGGCAAGTTGCTGCACGGCGAACGCGTGGGCATCCTCATCAGCGGGGGCAATGTCGATCTGGCGCGCTATGCGCGGTTTCTGGCAGACTGAACCTTCTCCCCCGATGCGACTGCATCGCCTCCCCCTCAGGGGGACGGCCCCAGCGGCCCGGCAAAGCCGGTTCCGCGGGGCCACTGGTGTCGGACAGCTCCAGTTTCCACGCCCAGAGGGCGAAGGGAGGTCAAAATACGGCCAACACCCTTCATTCATCCCGTAGACCAGAGGCCGCGCCATGAGCTCCGCACCCCAAAGCAATGTCACCGTCATCACCCACCCCCTCGTGCAGCACAAGCTCACGCTGATGCGCCGAAAGGACGCCAGCACCAACAGCTTTCGCCGCCTGCTGGGCGAGCTCTCGACCCTGATGGCTTACGAAGTGACGCGCGACATGCCGCTGCAGGACTTCGAGATCGAAACCCCGCTGGAGACCACGACCGGCAAGGTCATCGACGGCAAGAAGCTGGTGCTGGTCTCCATCCTGCGCGCGGGCAACGGCTTTCTGGACGGCATGCTCAACGTGGTGCCAGGCGCCCGCGTCGGCCACATCGGCCTGTACCGCGACCCGGCCACGCTGCAGCCCGTGGAGTACTACTTCAAGATGCCGTCCGAAATGGACGAGCGCGACATCATCGTGGTAGACCCCATGCTGGCCACCGGCAACTCGGCCGCCGCCTGCGTGGACCGCTTGAAGAAGCTCAACCCCCGCTCCATCAAGTTCGTCTGCCTGCTCGCCGCGCCCGAGGGCATTGCCACGCTGCAAAAGGCCCACCCCGACGTACCGATCTTCACCGCCGCCATCGACCGCGAGCTCAACGACCACGGCTATATCCTGCCGGGCCTGGGGGATGCGGGGGACCGGATTTTTGGCACCAAATAAGCGCATGGCACTGTTGCATGCCCCAGCCACCATCGTGCCTTTGGGCGCTGTGGTGGCTTTTTTTGATGGAGACAACCGCAGCGCCGCGATTTTTTTACCACTTGGTGGCTTTCCTCTGGCAGACTTGCCTGCGGCCCGCTCCCCTGGCGCTGAGCACCACTGGCGCACAAATTGCATGAGGACCGGACCTCTCCTCCTCATTCGATTGCCTGAAGGACCCCCACCATGACCACTCGCCGCATCTTCACCGGACGCCTGCTCTGCACCTCCATGGCCTTGTCTGCCGCCATGGCGATGGCACCCTCTTTGGCCACAGCGCAGTCCAAGATCAAGGTTGCGGCGATCTACACGGTGCCTTTTGAACAGCAATGGGTCAGCCGCATCCACAAGGCGCTCAAGGCGGCCGAAGCACGCGGCGAGATCGAATACAAGGCCAGTGAAAACGTCAGCAACGCCGACTACGAACGCGTGATGCGCGAGTACGCCACGGGCGGCAATCAGCTCATCGTGGGCGAAGCCTTTGCGGTGGAAGCCGCCGCCCGCAAGGTAGCCAAGGACTTCCCCAAGACATCGTTCCTGCTCGGCTCCTCGGGCAAGCCGCAGGCACCCAACTTCAGCGTGTTCGACAACTACATCCAGGAGCCTGCTTACCTCAGCGGCATGATCGCGGGCGGCATGACCAAAACGAACAAGATCGGCATGGTGGGCGGTTTCCCCATTCCTGAGGTCAACCGCCTGATGCACGCCTTCATGGCGGGTGCCAAGGAAACGAATCCCAAGGTCGAGTTCACCATCACCTTCATCAACAGCTGGTTTGACCCGCCCAAGGCCAAGGAGGCGACGTTTGCCATGATCGACAAGGGCGCCGATGTGCTCTATGCCGAGCGTTTTGGTGTGAGCGATGCGGCCAAGGAAAAAGGCAAACTCGCCATTGGCAACGTGATCAACACGCAGGACAAGTACCCCGACACGGTGGTGGCATCGGCCATCTGGCACATGGAGCCCAGCATCGACCGTGCGCTCAAGCTGGTCAAGGAAGGCAAGTTCACCCCCGAGGACTACGGCCCGTATTCGATGATGAAGCACAAGGGCTCGGAACTCGCCCCACTGGGCACGTTCGAGAAGAAGATCCCCGCCGACATCGTCGCCAAGGTCAAGGCCAAGGAATCTGACATCCTGGCGGGCAAGTTCACCGTGAAGGTGGATGACAGCCAGCCCAAGTCCACGGCCAAGTAGACACCGCACCCTCGCGGGCGCACTGCCCGCTTCGTGTCTAAGAACCTGTTCTAAAGGCCACCCCTGCAACGCGGTGGCCTGTTTGCTTGTATCTCCTCACACCCTTCTGTCTGAACCACAAGGCACCACACCATGCACACGCCCCGTACCACCAAGCCGTCTCTGACAACCCGGTGCACCCGCCTGCTGGGCGCCCTGGCCCTGGCCGCAGTGGTCGCGGGCTGTGCCGCCACCTCGCCTGGCAAAACAGCCGTGCGGCTGGATGACACACCGCGCATCGCCGTCATCTCGGCCTTTGCGCCCGAACTGACGGTGCTGCTGCCCAAAGTGCAACAACCCGCCAAGCACAGCGTCAACGGCGTGGAGTTCACCACCGGCACGCTCGAAGGCAAGCCCGTGGTCGTGTTCCTCTCGGGCATCAGCATGACCAACGCGGCCATGAACACGCAGCTGGTGCTGGACCGCTTCCATGTGAGCCACATTGTCTTTTCCGGCATCGCCGGTGGCGTGAACCCCAGCCTGCACATTGGCGACGTGACCGTGCCCGCGCAGTGGGGCCAGTACATGGAATGGCTGATGGCGCGTGAAGACAAGCCCGGGCAGTACAGCGCCCCAGCGTGGATGAAAAGCGAGCTGACGATGCCCGCCTTCGGCATGATGCACCCGCGCCCCGTCGAGGTGCGGTCGGCAGCCAAGCCCGGCATCACCAAACAGTTCTGGTTTGAAGCCGACCCGAAGATGCTGGCCACCGCACGCAGCCTTCAGAACGTAGGCCTGGAGCATTGCCTGGCGAGCACCTGCCTGAAGCAACGCCCGCAACTCGTGGTGGGCGGCAGCGGCGTGTCGGGCCAGGCATTTGTGGACAACAAGGCCTTCCGCGAATACGCGTTCAAGACCTTCGAGGCCAACGTGCTCGACATGGAAACCGCCGCTACCGCCATGGTGGCGCACAGCAACGGCGTGCCGTACATCGCCTTTCGCTCGCTGAGCGATCTGGCGGGTGGTGGTGACGGCGAGAATGAAATGGGCACCTTCATGGGCCTGGCGGCGGCCAATTCGGCCAAGGTGCTGCAGGCGTTTCTGGCGGCCTGGAAGTGACCGCTCTGCACCGCCCCCGCTCACCGCATACCGGTAGCCCCTCCCCCCTCGCGGGGGAGGGGTTGGGGAGAGGGGGTGGTGGAAACTGGCGCTGCGCTGAATGCGTCCGCCCCTCCCCCCTCCCCCCTCCCCCCTCCCCCCCCTC
>NZ_LMJC01000006.1:0-132041 GCF_001429215.1 Acidovorax sp. Root267 | reverse complement strand
CAAACTCGAACTCACCGAAAGCCTGCTGCTGGGAGACATCGAAGACACCATCGCCCGCATGGTGCAGCTCAAAAGCGAAGGCGTGGGGTTTGCGCTGGACGACTTCGGCACCGGCTACTCCAGCCTGAGCTATCTCAAGCGGCTGCCGCTGGACCAGGTCAAGATCGACCAGAGCTTCGTGCGGGACGTGCTGTCGGACCCGAACGACGCGGCGATCGTGAGGACGATTCTGGCGCTGGCCAAGAGCCTGGACCTGGAGGTGGTGGCCGAGGGGGTGGAGACGACGGGGCAGCTGAGTTTCCTGAGGCTGCATGGGTGTGAGGGGTTTCAGGGGTTTCTTTTTGGCCGGCCCGGGCCGGTGGGGGATATTGATGCCTTGTTGTACCCCACGCGTTAAGTTTTGCCAGATATGTTTCTTGGGCCTGGTCGGAGGTTCGGAGTGACGCGGGTGGGTGAGGGCGTAGGCGGGTTTCTGGACAAGGTGTTGGACCGCAATGCCCCTGGCGTGCGTGGCCTGGTGCTGGTAGTGGCCGCGGCGCTGGTGGGGGCGTGGCTGGTGGTGTTGGGGGCCATGCACTGGCAAGGCGCCGAGCGCGCGGCCGAGCGCGCCAAGTTGCTGCAGCAGACGGTGGACACCCTGCAAGCCCGGATCACGGGTGGTGGCATGCTGGGCGCGGTGTCGCTGCTCGGGCTGAGCGAACCGATGCTCAAGGCCATGGCCCTGGGTCAGCTGGCGCCGGATGACCCCGAAGCCCTTGCGCGGCTGGGGGTAGCGCGTGGGCGGTTTCTGGTCAACGGGGTTTATGTCATGTCCGCCGACGGCACCGTGGTAGCCCACGAGACGCCGGGCACCCGCTCCACCGGTCTCAACCTGGCGTTCCGCCCATATTTCCAGCAGGCCATCAAGGGGGCCATCAGCGTGTACGCCGCCATCGGCAGCAACTCGCAGGAGCGGGGGCTCTACTACGCTGCACCTCTGTATGAAAACGAGACGCCGTCCAGCTCCATCATTGGCGTGGTGATGTTCAAGGTGGGTTTCGAGTTGTTTGACGAGGTGCTCAAGCGTACCGAGATGCCCACCGTGCTGCTGTCTCCCCAAGGCGTGGTGTTTGCCTCCACGCGGCCCGAGTGGCTGTTTGCCGTGGCCCCGCCGCTCACCCAGGCGCGCATTGATTCGATCCGGGCGTCCCGCCAGTTTGGCAGCCACTTCGACAAGGGGCTGGCTTCTTCCCTGCCGTTTGCGCCGGATGCGGGCGAGGTCGTCCTCAACGGGGTGTCCTACGCGGTAGAGCGCCGCCACATCGACTGGGGTGACCCGGGAGGCCAGTGGCAACTGGCGATGCTGGACGATGTGAGTGTCCTGGTGCCGTGGCCTGAGCGCATGAAGGTGGGAGGGGTCGCCTTTGTGCTGTTGTTCCTGTTGGGCTTGCTGCTGCTGGATCTGCTGCGCAGCCGCGCGCGGATGGGTGCTGCGCTCGAGCGCTTCAGGGTTGTGGGCGCCGCGCTCGGGAGCAGCCCGGTCTCGGTGGTCATTACCGACGGAGAAGGCCGCATCGACTGGGTCAATCCGCAGTACGAGCGCAGTTCGGGCTACACGCTGGAAGAGGTGCGGGGCAAGAAACCTTCGGTGGTAGCCAGTGGCCAGACCCCCGCGCAAACCTACCAGGAGATGTGGTCCACGCTGCTGTCAGGCCGCTCGTGGCAAGGGCAGTTTGTCAATCGCCGCAAGGATGGGGGCATCTACCACGATGAGGCCACGCTGTCGCCGGTGTTTGACGAGCGTGGCAACCGCATTGCCATTGTCGGCCTGCATGAAGATGTCTCCGGGCGCATCCAGGCCCAGAAGGAGCTGGAGCGGCGCGAACGACTGCTCAACGAGTTGCTGGAGCAGCAGACAGCCATCTTTGACAACGCGCCCCCCATCGCGCTGGTGGGAGATGGCAAGTTCCGACAGTTCAATCCCGCGTTTGTGGAACTGATGGGAGGCTCCGCGGCAGACCTGCTCGGACTGAGCGTGGCGGCATTGCTCGGACGCGGTGAATTTGCAAAGCGGTTTTACGCCGATGTGGGCCCCGTGCTGACTGCAGGGCGGGCCGTGCGCCAAACCACAACGCTGTGCCGCCTGGACGGAAGTCGGTTCGAAGCGCGGATGGCGGGCCGCAACCTGCAGATGGATGGTTTCCGGAGTGCATCCATCTGGGTGATCGAAGATGTCAGCGAGCAGCGGCGGGCAGAGATCGCCATGCAGCAGGCCAAGGACCGTCTGGAGCTGGCACAGGAGGCTGGCAAGATTGGCGTGTTCGACATCGATCTGGTGGCAGACGAGGTGCTGTGGAGCGAAAAACTGGTCGCCATGCTCGGCTTGCCGCCCCAGGCGCAGGGGCGCAGCAAGCGCGACTGGATGGAGTGCCTGCACCCGGACGACAGGGACCGCGCAGCGTCGTACTTTGATCAATGCCTTGCGAGCGGCGCCCCCGATCTGCGCGATTCCTGGCGCATCGTGCGGCCCGATGGTGAAGTGCGCTGGTTCCTGTCGGCCGCCCGCATCTTCCGCGACGATGCCGGCAAACCCGTGCGGGTGGTGGGTGTCAATGTGGACATCCACGACCAGAAGCTGCTGGAGGCCCGTGTGGCCGAGCAGCTTGATTTTCAGCAGGCACTCATTGACGCCATCCCCGTGCCGCTGTTTTACAAGGACGCAGATGGCCGCTACATCGGTTTCAACCGCGCCTACGAGCAGGCCTTTGGCGTACAGCGCGAGGCCTTGATCGGCAAGACCGTGCTGGACCTCAAGTTCCTCCCTGAGGCTGAGCGGGAACGCTTTGATGCAGATGCCCAGGAGGCCCTGCATGGGGTCCAGTCGGTGCACAAGGAGGTGGACCTGCCGTATGCGGACGGAAAGGTGCACCACACCTTGTTCTGGCTGCACGGTTTCTCGCGGCCCGATGGCTCACCGGGTGGGGCCATCGGCACCTTTGTCGATATCACCGACCGGCAGCGCGCCGAGCAGGACCTGCGCCGCGCCAAGGAACTGGCGGAGGAGTCCACCGCACTCAAGTCGAATTTTCTGGCCAACATGAGCCATGAGATACGCACGCCCATGAACGCGATCATCGGCATGTCGCACCTGGCGCTCAAGTCTGGCCTGACAGAGCGCCAGCACGACTACGTGAGCAAGATCCAGCAGGCCGGCCAGCACCTGCTGGGCGTGATCAACGACATCCTGGATTTCTCCAAGATCGAGGCGGGCAAGCTCATGGTGGAGAAGCAGCCCTTCGTGCTCGACCGCATGCTGGAGAGTGTGTCCGACGTGGTGGGCTACAAGGCCGGTGCCAAAGGCCTGGAGCTGGTTTGCGATGTGGCGGCCGACGTGCCCCCCAATCTGGTGGGCGATTCGCTGCGCCTGGGCCAGATCCTCATCAATTTTGCCAACAACGCCATCAAGTTCACTGAGACAGGCGAGATCAGCATCGCCGTGCGGGTGCTGGAGGCCGCGGGCAATCGGTTGATGCTGCGTTTTGAAGTGCGCGACACCGGCATCGGGCTCACGCCGGAACAGATGGGGCGGCTGTTCCAGAGCTTCCAGCAGGCAGACACCTCCACCACGCGCCGCTATGGAGGCACGGGCCTGGGGCTGGCCATCTGCAAGAGCCTTGCGGAGTTGATGGGGGGCGAGGTCGGTGTGGAGAGCACCTATGGCCAGGGCTCCACGTTCTGGGCGGCTGTGCCGCTTGAACGCGGGGCGCCCGCGCGCGTGCTGCTGCCACCCCCTGACCTGCGGGGCCGCCGCGTGCTCGTGGTGGACGACAACCAGACGGCGGCCACCGTGCTGTCCGACATGCTGCTGGCCATGGGCTTTGAGGTGGAGCAGGCCCATTCGGGCCTGGAAGCCCTCGATCGCCTGCGCGAATCCATGGCACGGCACCAGCCGTTTGGCCTGCTGCTGCTCGACTGGCACATGCCGGGCATGGACGGCATCCAGCTGGCGGGCCACATCCGGGGCCTGGGCATGGCGCAGGTGCCCAAGATGCTCATGGTGACAGCCTACGGGCGGGAGGACGTGATGCGCGCCGCCCGCGCGCAGGGCATCGACACGGTGTTGATCAAGCCCGTCAACGCCTCGCTGCTGTTCGACACGCTGATGCAGCCGCTGGAACATTCCACCTACAGCCCACGCCGCGTGGTCACCCCCGCGCCTGCGGCAGACGAGCTGCCGCTGGCAATCCGGGGTGCGTCGGTGCTGCTGGTGGAGGACAACGAGCTCAACCAGATGGTGGCGGTTGAACTCTTGCTCGAAGCCGGTTTTGCCGTCGATGTGGCCGAGAACGGCCAGATCGCCCTTGATCGCATCGAGCGCAAGGCCTACGACGTGGTGCTGATGGACATGCAGATGCCTGTCATGGACGGCGAAACCGCCACGCGGCAACTGCGCCGCGACCCGCGCCATGTTCACCTGCCCATCGTGGCCATGACCGCCAACGCCATGGAGGCTGATCGCCAGCGCTGCTTTGCCGCCGGCATGAACGACCATGTGGCCAAACCCATCGAGCCTGCGGCGCTGTGGGCCGCATTGGGCCGATGGATTCGGCCCCGGCCGGGATTGGGCCAGGCGTTGGCGGGCGGTGCGGTCCGCACCGGCGCAGGCACAGAGGCTGATGCCATGGCTCCGGCCACCGCCAACGCTGCCCCGGCGCCGTCCTTCCCCACCGTGGCGGGCCTGGACACGTCGCTGGGCCTGCAGCGCGCCCTGGGCAGGCCGGGGCTCTATGCCGAGATGCTGCGGCGGTTTGTGCAAGGGCAGTCGCCGGTGCTTGCGGACCTGGAGCAAGCAGTCGCCAACGGAGACACGGTGCTGGCAGAGCGCCTGGCCCACACCCTGCGCTCGGTGGCGGCCAACATTGGCGCGCAGGAGGTGTCGGCCCACGCGCAAGCTCTGGAGCAGAGCATCCGCAGCGGGGCACCTGTGGATGTGATCGTCGGACTCGGGGCCAACCTGGGCGCCGCGTTGCGGCCCGTGCTGGCGGGATTGCAGGCGTGGATGCATGGGCCGCAAGCCGGGCAGACGCACAGGCCGGACGTCTCTGCAGCGGCGGGGCTGAAAGCGCTGGATTCCGAAGGGGCCCTGCAACAGTTGCGCGGCCTGCTGGAGCAGGACGACCCAGCGGCCTCCGAGTTTTTCCAACACAATGTCCAGGTGCTCAAGCCCGCGTTGGGGCACACCTTTGCGGTGGTCGAGATGCACACCCTGAATTTTGATTTTGAGCAGGCACTGGAGGCAATGGCCGCCGTGTCAGGCCCCGAATACCCTGCCGTTCATACCCCTTGAGCGGCACCACACCCAGGAACTTCCATGGACAACGCGCCCTTTGCCTCCCCGCAGGCCGTTCTTGTTGACAAGCCGATCGCCACGGTGCTGGTGGTGGACGACACGCCCGACAACCTCACCCTCATGGGCAGCCTGCTGCGCGAGCATTTCCTGGTGAAGGTGGCCAACCATGGCGAGAAGGCCCTGAAGATTGCGCAGTCGGGCACACCTCCCGACCTGATCCTGCTGGACATCATGATGCCGGAGATGGATGGCTACGAGGTCTGCCAGCGCCTGAAGGCAGCGCCGGCCACGCGCGACATCCCCGTGATCTTCCTCACGGCGCGCTCCGATCCCGATGACGAACGCATGGGCCTGGCCCTGGGCGCGGTGGACTACATCACCAAGCCCATCAGCCCGCCCATCCTGCTGGCACGGGTGAACACCCACCTGGCGCTCAAGGCCACCGCGGATTTCCTGCGCGACAAAAGCTCCTACCTGGAGCGCGAGGTCGCGATGCGCACGCTGGAAGTGCAGGCCATCCAGGACGTGACCATCATGGCCATGACATCGCTGGCCGAGACGCGCGACAACGAAACCGGCAACCATATCCGCCGCACCCAGCTGTACGTGAAGACGCTGGCCGAGCGGCTGCGCCACCACCCGCGTTTCGAGCCCGTGCTCAACGACCGCATGATCGAGCTGCTGTACAAGTCAGCGCCGTTGCACGACATCGGCAAGATCGGCATCCCCGACAGCATCCTGCTCAAGCCCGGCAAGCTCACGGTGGACGAGTTCGAGATCATGAAAACCCACACCACGCTGGGCCGCAACGCCATTGATGAAGCCGAGCGGCGCCTGGGCATGCGCGTGGCGTTCTTGAGCGTGTCCAAGGAGATCGCCTACAGCCACCAGGAAAAGTGGGATGGCTCAGGCTATCCGCAAGGCCTGGCGGGAGATGCCATTCCGGTGTCGGCGCGCCTGATGGCCGTGGCCGATGTGTACGACGCGCTCATCAGCAAGCGTGTCTACAAACCTGCGTTTTCGCACGACCAGGCCTGCAACACCATCGTGCGGGGCAAGGGCACGCACTTTGACCCTGACATGGTGGATGCGTTTGTGGACATCGCGGAAGATTTCCGCAGCATTGCCCAGAAATATCCCGACCCGAACTGAGCACAGTCCCGATAGGGGACGGTGCTCAGGCATACATCAGAACGGCGCGTCTTCGCTCTTGGGGGCGTCGGCCTGTGGGGCGGCACCCGTGGTGTCGGACTCCACATCGGCTGCAGCCTCGGCTTCAGCGCTGACGGGTGCGTCTGCGGCAGCGGCCTGGCGCACGGCCGCCTTGTCGCCAGCGCTCGCAAACTTGCTGTACTTGCCCAAAATCGGCACCAGCTGGCCGTAGATGCGGGGGTTGCCCGCCAGGCATTCGCGCTGCTCCAGAAAGTCGGCCTCGCCCGTGAAGTTGCCCACCAAGCCACCGGCCTCGGTCACCAGCAGCGAACCCGCTGCCACGTCCCAGATCGACAGGCCGGTCTCGAAGAAACCATCGGTGAAACCAGCGGCGACATAGGCCAGGTCCAGCGCGGCGGCGCCGGGGCGGCGCAGGCCAGCCGTGCGCTGCATCACGTCGCTCATCATGTTGAGGTAGCTCTTGAAGTTGTCGCCCGGGCGGAACGGGAAGCCAGTGGAGACCAGGCAGTCCTTGAGCTGGGTGCGCTTGCTCACGCGGATGCGGCGTTCGTTCAGGTAGGCGCCACGGCCCTTGGTCGATGTGAACAGATCGTTGCGCGAGGGGTCATAGATGACGGCCTGCTCGACCTTGCCTTTGACGGCCAGGGCGATGCTCACGCAGTACACGGGAAAACCGTGGATGAAGTTGGTGGTGCCGTCCAGCGGGTCGATGATCCAGACGAGTTCCGAATCCTTGGCGCCGTATTCGGTGCCTGACTCTTCGGCCAGGATGCCGTGGCCGGGGTAGGCTGTGAGCAGCGTCTCGATGATGATTTTTTCGGACGCGTGGTCCACCTCGGTCACAAAGTCGTTGATCTGCTTTTGCGAGATCCGCACCGATTCCACGTCAAGGGCCGCGCGGTTGATGATGGCGCCGGCGGCGCGTGCGGCCTTGATGGCCACGTTAAGCATGGGGTGCAGATTGGACGACATAAATTGTGGTGGTGAGCAGGGTGCCCGCATGCAACGGTGGCATGGGCAGCCTGCGAATCAGGAGCGGTGCGATCCGACCCGGCGATGCGGGCGGCGACAATGAGGGCGGGATTTTACCCGCAGTGTCCCTTTTCGCCTAACCGTCCGCCCTTTGCCCTCGTCCTGCCTTTGCCCATGAAGACCCGTTTTGTCCTGATCAACACCAGCCACGCCGGCAATGTGGGCGCTGCTGCCCGCGCCATGAAAACCATGGGTTTTGACGACCTGGTGCTGGTGGCCCCGCGCTGGCCCAACGTGCTGCGGCGCGAGGAGACCATCCAGCGCGCCAGCGGCGCCCTGGACGTGCTGGAGAACGCCCGCATCGTGGCCACGCTGGACGAGGCGCTGGACGGCATTAGCCACCTGTGCGCCACAGCGATGACCCCGCGCGACTTCGGGCCGCCCACGGCAGCGCCGCGTGCCCATTTCGAAATGCTATTAAAACAAGAGCTATTGGCGATTGAAGGACAAGCGCTAGAGGCCAAAAACACTCAAAATTCTGAGGAACCAGCACCCAACCCATCGGTGGCAGCCCGCCAGGCGGGTGTGGCCTTCCTGTTTGGCTCCGAGCGTTTTGGCATGACCAACGAAGACGTTTACCGCTGCCACGTGGCGCTGTCCATTCCCACCAATCCCGGCTTTGGGTCCCTCAATCTGGGCGCCGCCATCCAGGTGATTGCCTACGAATGGCGCATGGCGCTGGGCGGGTTCCCGGTGTTGGATGCCACGCCCGCCCGCGCCCTGGCCGACGCCGCCCAGGTGGCGGGCATGCTGGGCCATTGGGAGCAGGCGCTCACATCCATCGGCTTTCTGGACCCGGCCGCGCCCAAGAAGCTCATGCCCCGCCTTAACCAGCTTTGCAACCGCGCGCAGCTCAGCCCCGAGGAAATCCACATCTTGAGAGGTGTCGCCAAAGCCATGATCGAGACGGCGCAGGCGAAACGATAGACTGTGCAGCCCATTTACAAATAACCATAACAACCAATGCTCGCCCGCTTGCGCTCCGATATCCAGTGCATCCTCGACCGCGATCCTGCCGCGCGCAGCACGTGGGAGGTGATCACCTGTTATCCGGGCCTGCACGCGATCTGGCTGCACCGGCCGGCGCACTGGTGCTGGCACCACGGCCTGAAGTGGTTGGGGCGCTTCATCTCGCACTTTGCGCGCTGGTTCACGGGCATCGAGATCCATCCCGGCGCCAAGATCGGCGAGCGTGTGTTCTTCGACCATGCCATGGGCGTGGTGGTGGGCGAGACTGCCGAGATCGGCGACGGCTGCACCATCTACCAGGGTGTCACGCTGGGCGGCACATCGCTCTACAAGGGCAGCAAGCGCCATCCCACGCTGGGCAAAAACGTGGTGGTGAGTGCGGGCGCCAAGGTGCTTGGCGGCTTTGAAGTGGGCGACGGCGCCAAGATCGGCAGCAACGCGGTGGTCATCAAACCCGTGCCTGCAGGCGCTACGGCGGTGGGCATTCCGGCACGCATCATCCCCTCCAAGGAAGGCCAGAGCGCCGACGTGACGGAGCCCCAGCAGACCCCCAAGTTCACGGCCTATGGCATCACACAAGAGGACGATCCGCTCTCGCAGGCCATGCGCGGGCTGATCGACAACGCCTCGTCGCAGGAGCACCAGATTGCACTGCTGTGGCAGGCCATCGAGAAACTGTCCGCCAACCCGCAGAACAAGGACTGCGTGCCGTGCGATGCGGCGCTCAAGGAGCAGTTCGAAGCGGGCAAGCTCAACGAGCTGGTGGGCAAGTAGCGGCTTGCCGGCGCTGTATTCAAAAATCAGATTGCTATAAAAAATATAGCTGCTAGCGCTTGTGAGATAAGCGCTAGCAGCTATTTTTCTTTGAATCTTGAGAAATCAGGCCGGGCGGGGCGCTCGCACCGCGTTCTTGGGCCGGAACGCCTTGCAGACTTCGTCGCGCGTTTCCAGATACGGGCCGCCAATCAGGTCCACGCAGTACGGCACGGCGGCAAAGATGCCGGGCACGATCTGCTTGCCGTCGGCGTCCTTCAGGCCTTCTAGCGTTTCGGCAATCGCCTTGGGCTGGCCGGGCAGGTTGATGATGAGGCTCTGGTCGCGCACCACGGCCACCTGGCGTGACAGGATGGCGGTGGGTACAAACTTCAGGCTGATCTGGCGCATCTGCTCGCCAAAGCCCGGCATCTCCTTGTGCGCCACGGCCAGCGTGGCCTCGGGCGTCACGTCGCGCAGGGCGGGGCCGGTGCCACCGGTGGTCAGCACCAGGCAACAGCCTGCGTTGACCAGCTCGACCAGCGCGGCGCTGATGCCCTCCTGTTCATCGGGGATCAGGCGCGATTCAAACGTGATGGAGTTGTGCAGCGCGCGCGTGAGCCAGTCCTGCAGCGCAGGCAGGCCCTTGTCTTCATAGACACCGGAGCTGGCGCGGTCGCTGATGGACACGATGCCGATCTTCACGGCGTCGTGGTGGGGTGCGGGGCTGCCCACGGGCTCACTCATCGCCGTTTTCCCCGCCGATGTCGCTGGCATCGTCAGCACCCGTGCCGCCCAGGTGCTCACGCACCAGCTGGAACAGCTCTCGGTAGGCGCGGCCCTTGCGGGGGGCCAGGCCTTGCGAGACCTGGACATTGGCCTCCTTGCCGGCGGGCTGTGCGTCCTTGCGGGCCTGGCGGATCAGGGCGCGCAGCTGCTGGGTGTCGGTGCCGGGGTGCTCGGCCATCCAGGGTGCGAGGGCCTCGTCATCCGCAATCAGGCGGTCGCGCCAGTGTTCGGCCAGGTGCAGCTGCATCTTTTCGGTGGCCGAGCCCTTGTGCTGCTCCTCCAGCGCCTGGCGGGCTGCTTGCACCAGCTCGGGTTCGAGCTTGCGCATGATCTTGCCCACGTACTGCATCTGGCGGCGCTTGCCTTCAAAGTTGGTGATGCGCTTGGCCTCGGCCAGCGCGTCCACCAGCTTGTCGGGCAGGCCCACCGCCTCGAACAGGTCGGCGCGCAGGCTCAGCAGCTCTTTGCCGAGATCCTGAAGTTCGTCGCTTTCGCGCTTGAGATCGGTGCGGCTGGCATCGGGCGTGCCTTTGAGTTCGGCCTTGAGCTGAATGTCCATTTCGCTGCCTTCGGCAACGAACTGGCCTCGCACAAAGTAGCCTTTTTTGGGTTTGCGTGACATGGGTGGGGGCAAAAAGAGAAGCGGCGCAGAGCGCGCCACAGCGGCAAGTATCATAGCTGCCGCTATGAATAAACCCTCCACCCGCGCCGCGCGCGCCCAAAGCGCGGCTTCCGCTGCGCCAGCGCCTGCCACCTCCCGCACCCCTGACAACGGCTTCAGCTACAGCCGCGCGTTCTTTGAAGACCTGGTGGACCGTGCCCTGGCCCATGCCAAAAAGCTCGGCGCCACCGACGCAGGCGCCGAGGCGTCCGAGGGCTGCGGCCTGTCGGTCAGCGTGCGCAAGGGCGAGCTGGAGAACGTGGAGCGCAACCGCGACAAATCCCTGGGCGTGACGGTCTACCTCGGCAACCGCCGTGGCAATGCCAGCACTTCCGATTTCTCCAACAAGGCCATCGAGCAGACCGTGCAGGCCGCGTATGACATCGCCCGCTTCACGGCCGAAGACCCCGTGGCGGGTTTGCCCGATGCCGATGACATCGCCCCTGCGGACACACACCGTGACCTGGATCTTTTCCACCCCTGGGCCATCACGAGCGAAGAGGCCGCTGAAATCGCCAAGGCCTGCGAGGCCGCCGCGCTCAAGACCCACCGCCGGATCACCAACAGCGAAGGTGCGGGTGTGTCGGCGCAGCAAAGCCATTTCTTCAGCGCCCACACGCGCGGCTTTCGCGGCGGCTATGCCAGCTCGCGCCACAGCTTTTCGGTGGCGCCCATCGCATCGCTGCCCGGCCGCAATGCCGAGATGCAGCGCGATGCCTGGTACAGCTCCATGCGCGATGCCACTGAACTGGCATCGCCCGAGGCCGTGGGCCGCTACGCCGCGCAGCGCGCGTTGAGCCGTCTCGGATCACGCAAGATCCCCACCACCCAATGTCCCGTGCTGTTCGAATCCACCCTGGCCGCTGGCCTGCTGGGCGGTTTTGTGCAAGCCGTCAGCGGGGGCTCGCTGTACCGAAAGAGCAGCTTCCTGCTCGACTCGCTGGGCAAGATGGTCTTCCCCAAGCACATCGACATTCTCGAAGACCCGTTTGTGCTGCGCGGCAAGGGCAGTTCGCCGTTTGACGAAGAAGGCGTGCGCGTGGCGCCGCGCAAGGTGGTGCAGGGCGGCCGTGTGCAGGGCTACTTCCTGTCGAGCTACTCGGCCCGCAAGCTGGGCATGAAGACCACGGGCAACGCCGGGGGCTCGCACAACCTGACCATGACTTCGCGCCTGACGCAGAGCGGTGACAACCTGGACGCCATGCTGCAAAAGCTGGGCACGGGCCTGTTTGTGGTGGAGTTGATGGGCCAGGGCGTGAACTACGTGACCGGCGACTACTCGCGCGGTGCGAGTGGCTTCTGGGTCGAGAACGGCAAGATTGCCTTCCCGGTGCACGAGATCACCATCGCAGGCAACCTCAAGGACATGCTCAAGGGCATCGAAGCCGTGGGCGCCGATGCCTACAACTACGGTGCCAAGACGGTAGGGTCGATCCTGGTGAACCGCATGAAGGTGGCGGGGAGCTGACGCTCACAGAGACGGGACGCCGTCGTGTGGAGGCTGGAACGCAAGCCCTCCACCCCAAAAGGCCCTTGCCATGGCTGCCACGGCGAGGGCTTTTTTTTGTCCGCAAGGTGTCAGGCAGTGCTGCCGGGCCGGGCCGCCCAAGTGTCTTTTTTACCGCGCATGCCCACGGGCAGCGCGAGCCCCACCCGGTGGCGCGACATGGCGTCCCGGGGGGTGAGGTGCGCCAGCATCACGGCGGCCGCATCCGCATAGGGGATGATCATCTGCGGCACCTTCGACGCAAACAGCAGCAACATCAGCAGGCTTGGCAGCTTGCCGGCAAAAGCCGGGATGGGCATTGGCAGCTGGTCTGAGGCAATGCGCAGATTGGCGGTGCCCAGTGCTGGCTGGTCCACCATCGGCCCGGGGCACAGCAGGCGCCAATCGAGCGACGAGGCGCTCAGGCGCTCGAAGTTTTTCAAGTGCGGCCAATAGGTGTCGCGGACCTTGGGCAGCTCGACGCCCCGCCGCCCTGTTGGGCCGATGTCCAGCACGGCGGCACCACCGAGAAACCAGCATGTGGGACGCTCGGCCGGGGCCAGAGATTCAACGCTGGAAACAATCCGGTCCACGAGGTCCACAAAACCCCGCCCTTCGGTGACCAGGCCGGCGCAGTTGATCAGTGCCTCGTGGCCACGGATGATGTCCGCCAGGGCGCCGATGGCCACGGTGCCGAGGTCCACCTGGTACACCGTGATGTGTGAACGCATGTCGGGGGGCAGCTTGGCGGGGTTGCGGACCAGCACCGACACCTGGTGGCCTGCCGCAACGGCCTGCTGCAGCACGTGGCGGCCCAGGGAGCCCGTGGCTCCGAGAATCAGAAGACGCTTCATGAGGAATCGCTAAGAAGAGGGAAGATGATGTTGCCTGCCGACGGCCCGATGGTCATCGATGGGTGGTGTGGCGATGATTCCATGCAACCGGTCAAGCGCCAAGGTCTGCGGGTGTGGCGGATCGGGCAGACGGTGACTTTGTTCACGGGCTGCTGGCTTGAACGAAGAAAAAGGGATCGTGGCCATTCATGGCGTGCTGGGGGCTGTCCGCCAGAGGGGGGAGGCGCCAAGGGATAGCGTGGATGGAGGCGATATGCTTTGCGCATGCCTTCTGTGCCCTCGAAGTCCCCGCCCCTTCGCGAAGCCACTCGCAATCCGAATCCTGCGCCGAGCGACCCCGTTCCCCCGCAGGACCCCGCCCTCCTGCGCCGCCTGCTGCGCGCCAAGGACCGCATGGACGCCGCATCGCACGAGGCCTGGCCCGTGCAGCGGCTGGCCGAGGTCAGCGGCGTGTCGCAAGCGCATTTCGCCCGGTCTTTCCGGCAAGCCTTTGGCATCCCGCCCCACCGCTACCTGCTGACCCGGCGCATCGAACAGGCCACCACGCTGCTGCGTGATACAGACTTGCCCGTCACCGAGATCGCCTTTGCCACCGGCTGGGAAAGCCTGGGCACCTTCGGGCGCATCTTTCGCGACATCACGGGGCAGAGCCCCAGTGCGGTACGGCTGGAGGCCCAGGCTACCGCCACGCCCCTGGACCAGGTGCCCGCCTGTGTGTTGAAAGCCGCACAGCGTCCCGACCTCACCACAGCAGTTTTGGAGAAGCGCCGCCGCCTGGCGGAAGGTACAAACCCGTCATCAGCAACCAAGGAGATCTGATGACAACGAACCAGGGCATTGGTGTGGTGGGTGTGTATGTGGACGACCAGGACGAGGCGCTGGCGTTTTATGAGGGCAAGCTGGGGTTTCGTGTGCACACCGACGTGCGCAACGGGCCGTACCGTTGGCTGACGGTGCAGCACCCCGATCAGCCGGACTTTCAGCTGGGGCTGTTCACACCCGGCCCGCCCATCCACGATGCCGCCACGGCGCAGACGTTGCGCGCCATGGTGGCCAAGGGCGCCATGCCGCCGCTGGTGTTGCATGTGGCGGACTGCCGCGCTGCGTATGCCCGGCTGCGCGACCAGGGCGTGGAGTTCACGCAAGAGCCCGTGGACCGGTACGGCAACGTGGATGCGGGTTTTCGTGACCCGGCGGGCAATGGCTGGAAGATGATCCAGCTCGCCGCCGGAGATGCGCAATGAGCGCCGGCGTGGGCATTCGGCGCCTTCACCGCTGGGTGTCGATGGCGTTCACGCTGGCCGTCGTCGCCAACTTTGTGGCCCGTGCGCAGGGCTCGGGCAACCCGCCGGATTGGGTGACGTATGCACCCCTGCCGCCACTGGCACTGCTGCTGTTGACGGGGCTGTACCTGTTTGTGCAGCCCTATTTGCGGCGGTCTGCGGTGCGGCGTTCTCCCGACGCTCAGGGCTTACCGCCCGCGTGATGGCGGGCGGCGGCGCGCAGCCATTAGTCTGCGAAGTCGGCCAGCAGTTGCAGCACGCCCTCCACCGCAGGCGAGGGCGGTGGCTGGTGGCGGTGCGCCACGGCCATGGGGCGCATGAGCGGCGGCTGCAGGTGGCGGATCTGCACGTCGTCCGCCCCCTGCTGGTCCTCCACCTCTTCCAGCGGTAGCAACGCAGCGCACTGGCTGGCCACCGCCAGGCTCTTGAGCGCGCCGGGGTAGCTCAAGGCCAGGAAGGGGCGAGGGTGGTGGCCCGCCTGGCCAAACCAGTTGGCAATCAGTCCGTGCATCTGTGTGGCGGGCGCAAACGATGCCCAGCGGCGGCTGGCCAGCCAGTCAGGGGTCACGAACTCGGGCGCGTCCCACGCTGCGGGCAGCAAGGCCACCATGGGGTCGTTGCGCCAGGGGGCCTGTCGTACCTCGGCCAAAGGCGGTTGCGGGCTGGCGATGATCCCGATGTCGAGCGTGCCCGCCTTGAGCCGCTGCATCGAATCGGCAGAGCCCACAGCCTCCAGACGGATCTCCACCCCGGGGCAGCGCGCCGCCAGCGCCTCCAGCATGCGCGGCAGCAGCTGCGTGCTGACGCCCGCCGACACCCCCATGCGCACGATGCCCTCGCGCCCCGAGGCGCGGCGGCGCACGCGCTCCATCAGGTCGTCGCAAGCGAGCAGCAGCTGGCGTCCTTCCTGCACCAGCACCTCGCCGGCGGGGGTCAGCTCGGCCTGCCGTCGGCCTCGCACCACCAGGTCGGCCTGCAGGCGGGATTCCAGCTCCTTGATGTGCAGGCTGATGGTGGGTGGCGCCAGGTGCAGCGCCTGCGCAGCCGCTGCAAAGTTGCCCAGGTCGGCAATGGCGATCAGCGTCTGCAGGTGGTCCAGGTTGAAGTTACGCATCAGTTTTTATGAATTGAGGCTTCATTGAATTCAACTTTACAGATGGTAAGCCAAGCCTGAGCATGCGGGCCATGTTGCATCCCACCCGTTTGGACCCTCGTACGGCCGATGACGTCACGGCCGACCCGCCCGCAGACGCTGTGCCGAAGGCACCCCCCACCTCGGCAGGACAGGGCCGCTGGCTTCGGCGCGCACGCATCGCTTGCCAGCGGCGGCTGGCGGCGCTGGGCGCCGTCCTGGCGCGCGCCGAAAGGCACATCACCGAGAACTTCAAGGTACCGCCCCATGGGGGGTGATGGAGGTGCGCATCTGCAATGTCTGCACTGGTGTGGCGGTGGGGATCGGCCTACACTGCAAAACCGGTCGGACGGCCTGGACCGGAGCCTGGTGCCCACCAGGAGGCGCTAAGACCGAATGCAGAGCCGGATTGAGCGAAAGGACTTTGTATGTTGTCCGATTCCTCCGTAACCACCATGCTGCCGGTGATGGACATGGACCGCGCCCGTGCCTTTTACGAGGGTTGCCTGGGGCTGAAGCCCGGTGGGTTCCGGCCCGATGGCAAGTTCATCTATGCGGTAGGTGGCAGCACACTGGCGCTGTTCCCCAAGCCGGAAGGCACCAAGGCCGACCACACGGCCATCAGTTTCCAGGTGGCAGACATAGCGACAACCATCGCAGCGCTGAAACGCGCGAAGGTGGTCTTTGAGGACTACGACTTCCCGGGCCTCAAGACCGTGAACCACGTGTGCGTTCTCGGGGCCGAGAAGGCGGCGTGGTTCAAGGACACCGAGGGTAACTACCTCTGCCTCCACGAGGACATCGCTACATAGCCATCGCTTTGAAGAAAAAATGGCTGCCAGCGCTTATCCATCATGCGCGAGTAGCTATATCTTTAGGAGCAATTGCGCACCGCTGGCCTAGCCGTTGGCCACCCGCTGTGCAATGGCCTGTCCCACCTGCGTGGTACTGGCCGTGCCCCCCAGGTCCGGCGTGCGCGGGCCGCTCTTGAGGGTGTCTTCAATCGCCGCCACGATGGCATCGTGCGCCAACCTGCCCGCCCCCTGGCCCTGGGTGAGGAAGTCCAGCATCAGCGCGCCGGACCAGATCATGGCGATGGGGTTGGCGATGTTCTTGCCGTAGATGTCGGGCGCCGAGCCATGCACGGGCTCGAACAGGCTGGGGAAGTGGCGCTCGGGGTTCAGGTTGGCCGAGGGCGCCAGGCCAATGGTGCCGGTGGTGGCCGGACCCAGGTCGGAGAGGATGTCGCCAAACAGGTTGGTGGCGGCCACCACGTCAAAGCGGCCGGGCTGCAGCACAAAGCGCGCGGTGAGGATGTCGATGTGCTGCTTGTCCAGCGTGACCTCGGGGTAGTCCTTGGCCACATCGTCCGCCCTCTTATCCCACCAGGGCATGCTGATGGCGATGCCGTTGCTCTTGGTGGCCAGGGTCACGTGCTTCTTGGGGCGGCTCTGGGCCAGGTCGAAGGCGAACTTCAAGAGGCGGTTGGCACCGTGGCGCGAGTAGACCGATTCCTGGATCACGATCTCGCGGTCGGTGCCCTCGTACATGATGCCGCCCAGGGACGTGTACTCGCCCTCGGTGTTCTCGCGCACCACGTAGTAGTCGATGTCACCGGGCTTGCGGCCGGCCAGGGGGCAGGGCACGCCCTCGAACAGGCGCACGGGGCGCAGGTTGATGTACTGGTCGAACTCGCGGCGGAATTTGAGGAGAGACCCCCACAGGGACACATGGTCGGGCACGGTGGCGGGCCAGCCCACGGCGCCAAAGAAGATGGCGTCCATGCCCGAGAGCTGGGCTTTCCAGTCGTCGGGCATCATCTGGCCGTGGGTGGCGTAGTAGTCGCAGCTGGCCCATGCGAAGGTGTGGCATTCGAGTTCGAAGCCAAAGCGTGCTGCGGCGGCTTGCACCACGCGCAGGCCTTCGGGCATCACTTCCTTGCCTATGCCGTCTCCGNCGAAGGTGTGGCATTCGAGTTCGAAGCCAAAGCGTGCTGCGGCGGCTTGCACCACGCGCAGGCCTTCGGGCATCACTTCCTTGCCTATGCCGTCTCCGGCAATCAGGGCGATCTGGTACTTTTTCTGCTGCTGGGTCACTGGGTAGGTCCTTCCGGGAGAGGTGGGCTGAAAAGGGTTTTCGGCCTCAGTGGCGTGATTGTTTCAAACGCCAGCGAAAACTACAATCTGGTAACTGTGGCTTCATTCTTCACGAATTGTGCATAAACATCCCGCCGCTGAGGACCTGCGCGTTTTTACGGCGGTGGTGCGCAAGTCCAGCTTTGGGGGGGCCGCCACCGAGCTGGGCACATCCCCCGCCTATGTGAGCAAGCGCATCCGCCTGCTGGAGCAGGATCTGCAGGTCAAGCTGCTGCACCGCACCACGCGGCGGGTGGCGGTGACGGAGGAGGGTGAGCGTGTCTTCCATTGGGCACAGCGCATCCTCGACGACATGGAGCAGCTGCTGCAGGAGGTGGCCGTCACGCGCAGTGAGCCGCGCGGGCTGCTGCGCGTGAGCAGCAGCTTTGGTTTTGGGCGGCAGATCGTGGCGCCTGCGGTGTCGCGCCTGGTGGAGCGGCATCCGGGCCTACAGGTGCGGCTCGAAGTGTTCGACCGGCTGGTGGACGTGGCGGGCGAAGGGTTTGACCTGGACGTGCGTGTGGGCGACGAGATTGCCCCACACCTGATCGCACGCCGCCTGGCCGACAACCACCGTGTGTTGTGTGCGGCGCCCGCCTACCTGGCGCGCAAAGGCATGCCCCGTGTGGTGGCCGATCTGGCCGCACACGACTGCCTGGTGATCAAGGAGCGCGACCACCCGTTTGGCGTGTGGCGCCTGCGCAGCGGCGCGCAGGAAGAGTCGGTGAAAGTGCGTGGCCCGCTGTCGGCCAACAACGGCGAGATGGCCGTGCAGTGGGCGGTGGATGGGCGCGGCGTGGTGCTGCGCTCGCTGTGGGATGTGGGTGTGCACCTGCAGGCCGGGCGCCTGGTGCAGGTGCTGCCGCAGTGGCAGCAGGAGGCCAATGTGTGGGCCGTGTACCCCACACGGCTGGAGCGGTCGGCGAAGGTGCGCGTCTGCGTGGAGTTTCTGCAGGAGCACTTTCGCGCCGGGGGGATGGCTCCGGCGGCGGGAAGTGACGGCGCCAGTGAAAACGGTGCGGTTTGAAGTAAAAATAGCCGCCAGCGCTTATCTGGTAAGCGCAAGCAGCTATCAAAATGATATTGACCGCAACGCAGGCCGCCGTGCGGCCCACCGTGTGGTGTTATCGAGGTTCTGGCCGTCGGTGGATCAGCCTGCCAGCGCGGCCTTCACCGCTGCCGACACCTGGCCCATGTCGGCCTTGCCCGCCAGGCGGGTCTTGACCACGCCCATGACCTTGCCCATGTCGCCAGGGCCAGCGGCGCCCAGTTCGGCCACGATGGCTTTCACGGCGGCCAGGGTTTCTTCGGCGGACATGCGTTCGGGCAGGTAGGCCTGCAGCACCACGAGTTCCGACTTCTCCTTGTCGGCCAGGTCCTGGCGCGCTGCCTGCTCGAAGGCCGCGATGGAGTCCTTGCGCTGCTTGATCAGCTTGTCCACGATGGCGACCACGGCCACATCGTCCAGGACCACGCGCTCATCCACTTCCTTTTGCTTGAGTGCAGCCAGCAGCAGGCGGATGGTGCCCAGGCGCTCGCTGTCCTTGGCGCGCATGGCGGTCTTCATGTCTTCGGTGATCTGGTCCTTGAGGCTCATGGCGGCTTCCTTTTTTGGGTTTCAGGCAGGGACGGAGGGTTTGCACAAAGCCCCTCTGGCTAGGCGCAGCGCCGCAGACAGTAGTCTTGCTACGGCAAGGCGCTGCAACGACGCCAGAGGGGCTTTGTGCAGACCCTAAAAAACAAAAACCCGCGCTTGGCGTCCCTAGCGCGGGTTTTGGGACCCAAGCGAACAAGGCTTGGGGCCGAAGATCAGTACATCTTCTTGGGCAGTTGCATGCTGCGAACGCGCTTGTAGTGGCGCTTCACGGCGGCTGCCTTCTTGCGCTTGCGCTCGGCGGTGGGCTTTTCGTAGAACTCACGGGCGCGCAGGTCGGTCAGCAGGCCGAGCTTTTCAATGGTGCGCTTGAAGCGGCGCAGTGCAACGTCAAAGGGTTCGTTTTCTTTTACGCGGATCGTAGTCATTAGCTAATGGTTTTCCAAAATGTTGCTCGCAGAGGGGCTTGGGGAGATCGGGCCTCAAGTCCGTACAAAGCGGTTTCCCCGTCTGTAACTAGTATTTGGCCGACGGGGCATTGCCAGCAAAGCCGGAGATTATAGCCTTTGTGGCGTGAATGGGAAGCACCCCCGGTGCAGCTTCGCGGCTTCTCCTTCTCTCGCTGCGCGGGAGGAGGACGCCGCCGGCGGCCTGGCAAAGGCAGTTCCACGGTGGCACTGGCCAGGGGCTTGCCAGTCTTACCGGGTGTCGGCAGTCTCAATGACTGCGCATCCCTGCATCCGTGGCTGGGAAGGCCGTAAATGGCGTGGAAATTGCTTCACGTTGTAACAATCATTTTCCACCGTCGGTGGGCTGCCCAGGTCATCCGCCCGGGCAGGCCTTCGCCGCAGACACCATGGCATTCATGCACCGCGTATCGGGTTGGCTGGGCCGCCTCAGTGTGGGCCGCAAGCTCATGCTCATCTATCTGCTGGACCTGTCGGCGGTGATCTATGTGTCCAGCATCCTGATCCACGAAAAGTACGTGGCCATCGATTTCACGCGCAAGGAAATCGTCGGCACCACGTATGCGGCGGTGCTGCGCGACGGGCTCATGGGGCAGTTTCTGGATGCGTCCCAGCAGCCGCCGCTGGCGGCCGAAGTGATTGCACGGCTGACGGGGGTGCGCAAGGCCCATGACGAGCAGTTGCGCACGCAGGAAGTGGGCGAACGCTTCAGCACGGTGCTGGAGCAGCTGGCCTCCCAGCCGCCGTCTGCAACGGATGCGCAGGTTCTGACCGGCATGCGCAGCCAGCTGCTGCGCGAGGGCCGTGAGTTGCTCACCACGGTGGGCAACCAGTCCAACCTGATCCTGGACCCGGACCTGGACAGCTACTACGGCATGTCGCTGGTGGTGCTGCGTTTTCCGGAGTTGCTCCAGGCGGTGCACGACACGGTGGTGTTTTTGAACGCGGCGCAAACCGGGCGCGGGCCGCAGTGGTCCTTTGATTTGCTCACGCTCGTGGGGCGGCTGGACGCGGTGATGCAGGGTATCGAGTCGGACTACAACCAGGCGTTCATCGCGGGCTCGCCCGAGATGCGGGCTGCCCTGGGGGGGCAGCGCGAAGCGCTGAAGGCCTCGCTGGAGGGGTTTCAGGCCTTGCTGCAGGGTGTGGCGGCCGGGGAGTCGCGCCTGACGCTGGCCCAGGTGGGCGCGCAGCAGGCGCAGGTGCTGGGCGCCCTGCGCGACGCCTGGGGCGTGGGCATCACCGACCTGGAGCGGCTGCTGAACCGCCGCGTGGACGGGCTTTATGCCCGCATGTGGCTGCACCTGGGCACCGCGCTGGTGCTGCTGGGCTGCATCCTTTCTCTGGTGACGTTGGTGGCCCGGCAGATCGCCAAGCCGCTGCAGCAGCTGGCGCGGGTGGCCGACCAGGTGCGCCAAAGCGGCGACCACACCCTGCGCGCGCACTGGTCGAGCCGCGACGAGATCGGCCGCCTGGTCACGGCTTTCAACGAGATGCTGTCCCAGCTCGACCGCGACCGCCTGCTGCAGCAGGAGCTGGCCGCCAGCGCCCGCGCGGCCGAGGCGCAGCGCGAGCTGGTGGAGGCGTTCCCGATCCCGATGGTCGTCACCTCGGTGCCCGAGCACGAGGTGCTGCATTCGAACGCGCCGGCCGGCCACTGGCTGGGCGGCCGCAAGACCGACCCCTGGGCCGTGGGGCTGGAGCCCGGCGTGCGGGCGCGGTTCTTCCAGCGCCTGGCGGACCAGGGCTCGGTGGATGAATTCGAGGTGCGCTGGAAGGGCAGCACTGAGCCTTCGTGGGCCGTGCTGTCGGCGCGGCGGCTGCAATTCCAGGGGCGCGACGCGGTGCTCACGGCGTTCACGCCGATCAACGTGCTCAAGGTCATGGAGCAGCGGCTGGAGCTGTGGGCCAAGGTGTTCGAGGCTTCGTCCGAGGGCATCATCATCATGAACGCCGAGCAGCAGATCATCAGCGTGAACAAGGCGTTCTGCCGCAGCACTCACTACGACTTCTACGAGGTCATCGGCGAGGACCTGGGCTTCTTGCTGGAAGAAGCCGGTGGCGAGCCACTGTCGGCGCAGATCAACCGCACCATGCTCGACAAGGAGTCCTGGCAGGGCGAGGTGCGTTTTCGCCGCCGCTCGGGCGAGACCTACCCGGCCTGGCTCATGGTGTCTGCGGTGCGCGAGACCAAGGGTGGCGCGGTGGCCAACCACATCGGCATCGCCATCGACATCACCGACCGCAAGCGCAGCGAAGAGCGCATCCAGTTCCTGGCGCACCATGACGTGCTGACCGAGCTGCCCAACCGGTCGCTGTGCGTGCAGCGCCTGCAACTGGCGCTGGCGCAGGCGCCGATCACCGGTGAAAAGGTGGCCGTTCTTTTCATCGACCTGGACCGCTTCAAGGCCATCAACGACACGCTGGGCCACCACATCGGCGACGGCCTGCTGCGCTCGGTGGCCGGGCGCCTCACGCAGGCCGTGCGCAGCCGCGACACCGTCAGCCGCCTGGGCGGCGACGAGTTCGTGGTGGTCATGCGCGATGTGGCAGGGCGCGAGGACGTGCAGCAGTTGGTGGAGCGGCGGCTGATCCCGCTGATCCGCCAGAGCCACCCGGTGGAGGGGCACGAGCTGAACGTGTCGTGCAGCGTGGGAATCGCCGTCTACCCTGAGGACGGCAGCGATATCGACGAGCTCATGCGCCGCGCCGACGCGGCCATGTACGAGGCCAAGACCACGGGCCGCGACATGGCGCTGTTCTATTCGGCCGAGACCGACCAGCGCGCGCTGGCACGCCAGACCCTGGAGCAGCAGCTGCGCCGCGCACTGGAGCGCCAGGAACTGAGCCTGCACTACCAGCCGCGCCTGGCCGCCAAGGGCGGCAGCCTGCTGGGCGTGGAGGCCCTGCTGCGCTGGAGCAGCCCCACCCTGGGCAACGTACCGCCCAGCGAATTCATCCCCATTGCCGAGGAGACCGGCATGATCCGCGCGATCGGCGGCTGGGTGCTGCAGCAGGCCTGTGAGCAATGGGCGCGCTGGCAGGCGCCGCTGGCGGGCCATCCAGCACGTGCGCTGGCCCATCCGCTGGCGAATGTCTCCATCTCGGTCAACCTCTCGGCCGCGCAGCTGGCCGACCCGGTGCTGGTGACGGACATCGAGGCGCTGCTGGCGCGCACCGGCATGCCGGCCCACCGGCTGGAGCTGGAAATCACCGAATCGCAGCTGATGGACAACGCCCATGCGGCCGAGCAGCAACTGGCCGCGCTCAAGTCGCTGGGTGTGCAACTGTCCATCGACGACTTTGGTACCGGGTATTCGAGCCTGGCCTACCTCAAGCGTTTTGACATCGACCGGCTCAAGGTGGACAAGTCCTTCGTCCACGACATGCTGAGCAATCCCGCCGACATGGCGATCACGCGCGCCATCATCGCCCTGGGCCACACGCTGGGCCTCAAGATCGTGGCCGAGGGCGTCGAAGATCTGGCCACGGCGCAGGTGCTGAGCGCGCTGGATTGCGAGGAGCTGCAGGGCTACCACTTCAGCCGCCCGCTGCCGCCCGAGGCGCTGCACGCCTGGGCCCTGGAGCACGGCGTGCTTCAGGCCGCATCGGTGCGGGGGCCGGGTTTTGGCAGCACACAGCCTGCACCGCTGTGGGGGTGATCCGGCCCTCAGCGCCCGTCCGCACCCGTCAGGCAAGCCGGATGTGCAGCGCGGCGGCCAGTCCGACCAGGATGGCGCCCGGGGCCATATTGCCCAGCCATAGTGAGGTGCGTGAGGTCGAGCGGCCCGAGATGCGCGAGTCTGCCCGCAGGTAGGCATCGCCCTCATCAGTGCGCAGCCACCACACCATCACCGCGCCCCCGGCCAGTGAGCCCACGCCCAGGGCCGCGAGGATCGCGATGAAGATGTTTCCGCCAATGCTTGCTGCAGGGACGAGGGCAATCAGTGCGCCCACGGCCGTTGCGGCTGCTTGGTACTTTTCTGCGCGTTCGAATCCATCCATGCCGTGGCTCCCGCCGTGTCACCGGTAAAGCGATGCGTTGTTGCCGGGAGTTTAGGTGCGATGTCCCTCCCGATTGCGAACGGAGTGCGTCAGTGGTCCGCTGGCGGCAGTGCCTGCGCGCACGCCGCGGCGCTGGCCCAGGCCCACTGAAAGTTGTAGCCCCCCAGCCAGCCCGTCACATCGACCACTTCGCCAATGAAATACAGGCCTGGCTGCGTCTTGCACTCCATGGTCTGCTGCGACAGCACCCGCGTGTCCACACCGCCCAGCGTGACCTCGGCCTTCTTGTAGCCCTCGGTGCCGGTGGGCGTCAGCTCCCAGCGCGCCAGCTGTTCGGCCAGCCGCGCCAGGGCCTTGTCGCTGGCCTCGTTGATGGGGCGCTGCCAGTCGGGCTCGCGCTGGGCCCAGGCATCGGCCAGGCGGCTCGGGACCAGGGTGGCCAGCTCGTTGGCAATCAGCTTGCGCGAGCGGGCTTTGCCCTGCGCCAGCGCAGCCGGTAGATCGACGGTGGGCGCGAGGTTGATGGCCAGCGGCGTGCCCTCCTGCCAGTAGCTGGAGATCTGCAGCACTGCGGGGCCCGAGAGGCCGCGGTGGGTGAACAGCAGATCCTCGTCGAAGACCATGCGGTTCTTCTTGGAGCCGGTGCTGATCTGCACCGGCAATGCCAGCCCGGCCAACTGCGCATACGGCGCCCAGAGAGCGCCATCAAAGGTCATCGGAACGAGGCCGGGGCGGCGCTCGATGAGTGGGATGTTGAACTGCTGCGCCAGGCGGTAGCCAAAGTCGGTCGCACCGATCTTGGGAATGGACAACCCGCCCGTGGCGACGACCAGCGAGCGCGCCCGCACCAGGCCTCGGTCAGTATCAATTTGATAGCTGTAAGCGCTTGATGGATCAGCGCCAGGGGCTGAAAACACTATATTTTTGACCGCACAAGGCTGCCAGTGCGTCACCTGGCCCGCCGCGCACTCGGCCAGCAGCATGGCGATGATGTCCTCGGCCGAGCGGTCGGCAAACAGCTGGCCCTTGTGTTTTTCGTGGAACGCAATGCCGTGTTTTTGCACCAGCGCAACGAAGTCGGCGGGCGTATAGCGCGACAGCGCCGAGCGGCAGAACTGCGGGTTCTGCCCCACAAAATGTTTGTGGGGCGCGGCAGGGTCCAGGTCGCGGTTGGTGAAGTTGCAGCGCCCGCCGCCCGAGATGCGGATCTTCTCGGCCACCTTCTCGGCATGGTCGATCAGCAATACCTTCAGGCCCCGCTGGCCCGCCTGGGCGGCGCAGAACAGGCCGGCGGCACCGGCGCCGATGATGACGGCGTCAAAAACAGGGGGGGTGTGGGACACAGTGATGAACAGGCAGCGGTGGCGGGGCCGCCATTGTCGCCGCAGCGTTCATCGGGGCGATCACGCCGTCATTGCCGGTACACCCCGCCGGAGCCCACCACCGCAATGTCCACAAAATTCGAGCCGTGGTGGTTCTGTGCGCTGAACTGGTAGCTGTAGCCGCCCAGGTCGAGGTTGCCCAGGCCTTCCATGGCCTGGACCAGGCTGGCCCGGGTGACGCCGGGCCCTGCCGCGCGCAGGCCTTCAATGAGCACGCGCGCATCCATGTAGCCGGTATAGCGGTCGTAGTCCACGGGCTTGTCGTGGCGCTTCATGGATGCCTGGAATTCGCGCGTGAGTGCAATCGTGGGCTTGCTCGGCGATGGGCCGGTGCGCGCTACGGCCAGGCCGCGCGCATCGTCGCCCAGCGCCTTGAGCACCGCCGTGCCCGCGCCCAGGGACAGGGTGTAGACCGGCACGCCCAGGTTCGCACGGTTGGCGCGTACATAGGCCACCACGGGCGGGCCCGCCGCCACCAGCAGCACGGCTTGTGGTTTCTGGGCGGCCAGGGCCTTGGCGGCTTCGTTGGCGTCTTCTCCGGTCGGGGCGAGGGCATGCGAGCCGGCCAGCGTTGCGCCCTCGGCGGCAAGGGTCTTTTCGACCAGTGGCAAAAGCAGCTTGCCAAAGTCATTGTTCTCGTAGGCCACGGCGATGCGTGCACTTTGCACGGCCACCAGGTTGCGCACAATTTTCACCAGCTCATCGGCGTAGCTGGCCCGGGTGGTGAACAGATAGGGGTGCTGCTGTGCCCGGATGGCGGGGCTGCCGGTGTACACCGAGATCAGCGGCAGCCTGGCTTGCGCCAGGTAGGGCAGCAGCGCCATCACCTGAGACGTGCCGGACACGCCAAACAGGGCCAGCACACCCTCTTTTTCGCTCAGCTGCTTGGCGTTCTCCAGCGTGCGGCGTGGATCGAACCCGTCGTCCAGCGACACCAGCCGGACCTTGCGCCCGCCGATGCCGCCCTTGGCGTTGGCGTCTTCCACCGCGGCGTCCTGTCCTTCATGGATGGGCGCGAGAAAAGGGGCCATGCCACCCGACAACGCGGTAGACCGGCCAATGAGAATGTCGCCCTTGCCTGGAGCGGGTTGTGCTCTGGCGGACAGGCTGGCGAGGGCCGCACCGCCTGCCAGCGCCAGCACGAGACTGCGGCGGCGCGCCAGGGAAAGCCGCTGGCTAGCGGGCAGGGCAACGTGGGTCTTCATCAAACAGCTCCTCCTGGTGTCGGCCACCGTGGCCACAAGGTGCGGCGATGGTAGGAGGGCGGTGGCTGCGCACCCACCGGGTTTTTACCGGGGCTGCGTCAAGTTAGGGACAGGCGCCTATCCCTATCCCTTGCGCAGGAGCGGAAACCTGGACGGCTGTCCAAAGCCATGGGGCACGCAGCCGCTCCGCACGCCGTGCTTCGTGGGCCAGGGCCCGGTGTGATCGCGGAGGCGGCGGGCAGGTTGCGCGCGGCGCGTTAGCATGTCGCATCCACCCGCCAAGGACTGCTCCATGAAACCGATCCACTGTGCCGCCTGCGCCCTGGCGCTGGGCTTTCTGGCCCCGGCGTGGGCCATCAACAAATGTACGGATGCCAATGGCAAGGTGTCGTTCCAGGACGAGCCCTGCGCGGGCCAGGGCGAGAAGATCGAGGTACGGCCTGCCATGCAGGGCGCCAGCCCCGTTCAGCCCGGCACCTCCACCGCAAAGGAAGGCGTCTTCGGCGCAACCTGGCAGCGCAAGCACTATCTGCAGAACCAGGGCGTGCCCCAGGCGCGCGCGGCCGTCGAGCGCAACCAGCAGGAATGCGCTGCAATGGCACCGGATACCGCAGTGGCCCATGCGGGCCCGCTGCGGCGCAGCACCCTGGCGTCAGGTTCCCAGTTCGCGCAGGAGCGTGCGGCCGGGGCCGACAAGGACAAGGCCGCGTGTGAGGCTCGAACCAACGAGCTGCGCAACCAGCTGAAGTCGCTCGAAGCCGAACTCGGCAAGCTGTAATGCTTCGGGCGGGCCTACCTCAGCCCTTCCAGGTGAACGGAAACTTGAACTGCTTCACAAACCCGTTGGGCACATAGTCGCCCAGCACGCCATAGTGTTCGGGCCAGAGCTTGGTGCTTTTCACGGCGGTGCCAAAGAGGTAGTCAAGGAAGGCAAAGTGCGCGGCGTAGTTCTTGTCCAGCGCCTCCTGGTCCTGGCTGTGGTGCCAGTGGTGGAAATTGGGCGTGACCAGCACGTAGCGCAGCGGGCCCAGGCGCACGCTCACGTTGGCGTGGTTGAACACGGCCTGGAAGCCGACGATGACGATGTAGGCGTCGATCACTTCCTTGGAAAACCCCAGCACGTAGATGGGGGCCAGCACCAGCGTGCGCGTGATGATCAGCTCCAGGATGTGCTGGCGCGATCCCGCCATCCAGTCCATGCTCTTGACGCTGTGGTGCACGGCGTGCAGGCGCCACAACACAGGCACCTCGTGGTAGGCACGGTGGGTCCAGTACTGCACCAGGTCGGCCACCAGCACAATGAGGAACAGCGCCACCCAGAAGTTCAGGCCCTGCACCCAGCCGCGAATACCGTCGTTGGCCGCCCAGCCAAAAAACCGGTGCACGATGAGGTTGGTGGCCAGCAGCACGAAGCCCACCACCATGTGGTTCACGATGAAATGGTGGAAGTCCGTCTGCCACTCGGCGCGGAAGATGGGTTGGTCCTTGCGCAGCGCGAACAGTTTCTCGATGAAGATGAAGATCAGGGAGCTGCCCAGCAGGTCGAGGATGAACCAGTCCAGGCCGATGTACGGGGTGTTGTCGGGGAAGTTCGGGTCCACCTCGACTTTGTGGCCGCCCAGGAACGCCGCCAGCGCCACCATGGCAAAGGCAAACGTGGCCAGCCAGCGCGAGCGGTTGAAGAGGATGTTGACGAGGGAGATGCCCCCTGCGATGGCCATGGCGGTCAGCATGATGTAGCGGATCACCGTTACGTCGTAGCTCTTGCGCAGTTGTGGCGTGGTCAGGTATTCGGGGAAGTGGAAGGCCAGCACGCCCAGAAAACACAGGATGGCCAGCGTGAGCGCAATCACGCCGGACACGAGGCCCCGCCCGCGCCGCAGCGCGCCATGGCTTTCGGTGAATTCATTGAGTTTGTCGATTTCGAGCATGCTTTCCCCTCTGGCCTCCCGGCCTGCTTGGCTTTTTGATGGGCCGTGATCTGGCTTGTGTGGCGCGAGTGTAGCGGCCTGCGGCGTTGTGCCTGCAACACGGTGGAGCCCTAAAATCGTGGCATGAACATCCCTTCACACCAACTCAGCATGACGGTGCTGATGTCTCCCGACATGGCCAATTTCTCCGGCAATGTGCACGGCGGGGCCATTCTCAAGCTGCTGGACCAGGTGGCCTATTCGTGCGCAAGCCGCTATTCGGCCTGCTATGTGGTGACACTGAGCGTAGACCAGGTGATGTTCCTGCAGCCCATCCATGTGGGGGAGCTGGTGACCTTCCTGGCCAGCGTGAACTACACCGGTTCCTCGTCGATGGAGGTCGGCATCAAGGTGGTGGCCGAAGACATCCGCTCGCAGGTGGTGCGGCATGTGAACAGCTGCTTCTTCACGATGGTGGCCGTGGACGAGGCGCGCAAGCCGGTGCAGGTGCCGCCGCTGTCGCCTTCCACGCCCGACGAACGCCGCCGCTGGGATGCGGCACTGCTGCGCAAGTCCTTGCGCAAGGAGCTGGCGGAGCGTTTCAGGCAGGTGCGCGAGACCGCTGGCGGGTAGGCCGGGAACCCGGAACAAAAAAGGGCCCCTGCATGGCAGGAGCCCTTGTTCAATGGGGGAAAAAGTTGCTTAGCGCGCGGCGCAGAAACCGAATTCGGCCGCTGCCCCGGGGGCGAGGGTCTTGTTCCAGTCCACACCGGACGCGTTCAGGTTGCTGCCCGCCTGCGACCAGGTGGCATTCCACAGGTTGTTGACGGTGCCGCTCACGGGGATGGTGATGGCCCAGTTGCCCGCGGCATTGCCCTGGTTGGTGACCCGAACCCGCTGGCAATAGCCTGAGTTCCAGACGCTGTCCATCATCTCCTGCACCGAGAAACCGCCGGCAGGCGTTGGCGTGGTGGGCGTGGTTGGGGTCGTGGGAGTGGTTGGTGTTGTCGGGGTGGTGGGCGTCGTGCCATCGCCCCAGAGCCGCTGCAGCAGCTGGACCTTGTCGGTGCGCACGGTGGTCCAGTCGTCATCCAGAATGCCGCCGGTGTCGCCACTGTTGGGGTTCCACGACCAGTAGAAGCCGCTGCGCATGCCCTTGCCGACCATGTAGTCCACCAGCGCGTTCTGCCACAACACGTCGCGCGCATCGCCACGGCCAAACTTGCCGCCGAACTCGCCCAGCATCACGGCATAGCCCGCCTGCACGAACTGGCCGAAATGCTGGTCCCAGATCGCCGGCATGTTGCTCGGGAAGTTGGAGGCGTTGAAGTAGGGCTGTACATAGACATCGGGCCCATAGGTGTGCGGCGCCAGCAGCAGGCGGTTGGCCGGAATGTTCAGGGGCGTGCAGGCCAGGGGTTCCAGGTTGCCACCCCAGAAGTGCGCGTTGCCGCCCGAGCAGCTGGGGTTCTCGCCGATGCCTTCCACGGCGATCAGCCACTGAGGCGCCACTTGCAGCACGGCCGCTGCGGCGCGCTCGGCCGCGCGGTTCCAGTCTGTGGCGTTGTTGCCGGTGCCCCAGGTGGCCGCGCCGTGGGGTTCGTTCTTGATGTCCAGGCCGATCACGCCGGGTACGCCTGCGTAGCGCTGCGCCACAAAGGTCAGGTCGCTGATCCACTGCTGCTCGCTGTAGCCGGGGGTGTACCAGAGTTCACTGATGGTCTGGCAATCGGGGGTGTGGTGGTCCAGCAGCACATACATGCCACGGTTGCTCAGCTCGCTGACGACCTTGTCCATCACCTGGATGGCTGACAGGCCCTGCAGGTCGGCATTGCGGCTGTAGTCGATGCTGTCGGGCGGGGCCGAGCCGTGCAGGGTGGCGGGGCAAAACGGCAGGCGCACGGCATTGAAGCCCTGGGCCTGCATCTGCGTGATCATGTCGGTCCAGTTGCGTGCCCACAGGCCATGCACCACGTGGTTGTTGGTCTCAAAGCCAAACCAGTTCACGCCGCGCAGCTGGATGGCCTTGCCTGCACCGTCCAGCACCTTGCCTGCATTGATTTCGTAGCTCCAGGCCATGCTGGTGCTTGCCAGCAGGCAACCGGCCAACGCCAGGCTCTTGCACAGGGTGGTGATCTTCATGGCTTACGCGTCTCCCGAAAGTGTTGTGTGTCTGGCGTGAAAAAGGGGCGGGTCCGCTGCAGCCGGGCTACCGCCTGTCCGTGGGCGGAGTGTGGGCGCTCTGCCCATCCGCCACCGTTTCCAATGGCTGTCAATTGTAAGTGCCTGTTGCACCCATTTCAGGCTGCTCCACGGCTGCGTCCGGCCAGCGAGACCGCCTGCAGCGAAAGTCCGTCGATTTCGTTGGTGATGCCGGAAAGTACGTTCGCCACCACGGCGAATTCCCGTCCGTGCTGGCCTGCGCGGGCCGCCATGACCTGGGCATTGAAGCTGACCACCTTGGCCTCGCGGGCCACCGTCTGGATCGACGCCACAATGCCTGCCAGCTCCTTCATGAGGGTTTCGGACTTCGCCTTGCCCACCTGGTCGAACACCGTGGTGGCGGTATTGAGCGCCTCCAGCACACTGTCGGTGGTTTGTACGAGCCGGTCCAGCACTTCCTCGACGCGTGGGCTGCGGCGTTCCGTGAAGTCCAGCGCGGTGCCTACCTGTTGTGCAAAGGCGTCGATGGTGGCGCCCACGCCGCTGGGGCCTTGGTACACCTTGCGGATGCGGTCGGCATCGGCGGTATCAAGGTGGCGCGGCGTATCTACCAACGTGGCCTGGCTGGTGGTGAACAGTGCCAGCGTGCTGCGTGCTGCTTTCAGATGCAGGTCGCTGCCGCCCGCTGCCAGCACGGTCTGCAGCACCATGCGTTGGGACAGCATGCGCTGGCGCGCTGCGAGGTTGACCAGCGACATCTCGTTGTCGCGGGGTGCCGATGACGGGGCCACGGAGGGGGTGGAGGGCGCTGGAGCGGTGCCGGTGCGTGGGGAAAGGGAATAGGCTGCCATGGGGGTCCTTTCGCGCATTGCATTCAGATACATGTTTCAAGCAATACCCGGGCCAATGTGCTGGATGCGTGTTGCAAAAAAGGGAGTTTTCTGTGCTTGCCGCGCGTCTCTGTGGCGGCGCTAGGCGGGGCAGTACAAGTGCCTCGTCGCAAAGGGGCAAGCAAGGCCTGCTCCGGCCAACAAGCGTGGGAAGCGGGCCAGGGTGCACCGGCATGGCGCGCACCCCGTGCACCAGAGTTGCCGGTACGTCGGGAGGCCCTGCCTTGCGGGGTTCTACACGGCGCGCCGCGCCAGCGGGGCGTCAGCGGCGGCATCCTGCGATGCCAGGGCCACGCCGCGCACCACATCGCCCACCACGATCACCGACGGGCTGGCCAGCCCGTCGCGCGTGATGGTGGCGTGCAGCGCACCCAGGGTGGTGACCGCATGCCGCTGGTGTGGCAGGCTGGCGTGCTGGATGATGGCCACGGGTGTGCTGGCGGGCAGGCCGGTGAGCAGTTCCTGCTCGATGGTGGCAGCGCCACTCACGCCCATGTAGATCACCAGCGTGAGCTTGGCGTCGCGGGCCGTGGCGGCCAGCTGGCGCCAGTCGGTGCCCGCGTCGCCGGGCTTGGCGTGGCCGGTGACAAACACCACGCCGTGGGCATGCTCACGGTGGGTGAGCGGTGCGCCCAGCGAGGTCAGGCCCGCCAGGCCCGCCGTGATGCCGTTGACCACAGTGACGGGCACACCGGCGGCGCGCAGGTGCTCCACTTCTTCACCACCACGGCCAAAGATGAACGGATCGCCACCCTTGAGGCGTACTACGTTCTCGCCTTCGTTCACCGCCATCAGCATCAGCTTTTCAATGAAGGCCTGGGGGGTGCTCTTGCAGCCGCCACGCTTGCCCACGTAGATGATGCGGGCCGTGGGGGATGCGTGTGCCACGATGGCATCGCTCACCAGGTCATCCACCAGCAGCACGGTGGCCGCCTGGATGGCCTTGAGCGCCTTGATAGTCAGCAGCTCTGGGTCGCCCGGGCCTGCGCCGACCAGCGTGCAGCTGCCGCCGGTGCCCAGGTGGGGTGTGGAGGGGGGCAGGGTGGTGGTGGGCGTGGGGCGGCTCATGGGGATGTCTCCGAAACTGTTTGATCGGCAAGTCGCAAGATATGTTCCACCTGCCGTTTGATGGCCGGCGGGATCGGCAACTCGCCGGCCATCACGCGGCGCGTGTAGGCCGCCGTGGTGGCTACATCGATCTCTGCAGGCAGGCCGGGCACCTCGCTGGCCGTGCCAGGCTGCTGGGATTCCAGCACCTGGTGCACGCCGCGCACAAAACCGTCGTAGCGGGGCGTGCGGCGGGGGTCGGTGGCGACCTCGCCTTCCAGGCCGCGCGAGAGCAGTGCTGTCATGCCCAGCGTGCCGAACGTGGTTTGCAGCATCTCGAAGTATTCGGGGTGCGTGTAGGCCGTGACCACGACCGAGGGCCCTGCGCACGGGCTCATCAGCTTGACCACGCTGTGCCCCGGGTTGCGCAGGCCTACCACCTCGCGCACCGACAGCAGGCGCGCCAGGCCCGCGTGCAGGTGTTGGGTGTGGATGTGGCGCACTGTGCCATTTGCTATCTTTTCAGGAGCTGTTAGCGCAGGTATATCCAGCGCTAGCAGCACATCCGATGCCAAAATGCGGCGCGCCTCGGTGCGCATGCCGTGCAGCAGCACGGGCAGGCCCTCACGTGCCAGCAGCAGGGCCAGCAGCGGCGTCAGCACCGGCAGCTTGCGCGCACCGTTGTAGCTGGGCAGCACGATGAGCGGGCGGTCGGTGGCGGGCAGCAGGGCCAGGCGCTGGTGCGTGGCATCGAGAAAGCCGCACATCTCCTCCGAGGTCTCGCCCTTGATGCGCATGGCCAGGCAAAAGGCGCCGATCTCCAGGTCGCTCACCTGACCATCCAGCACCTGGCCGAACAGATCCGTGGCCTGCTCACGCGTGAGCGGCTTGGCGCCGCGTGCGCCACGGCCGATCTCTTTGATGTACTGGCTAATGCCCATGGTCTTTTTTTGGCGGATCGGTGAAACAGGGCTCCAGCGTCGTTATCTCGGCTTGCCGTACGCAAGTACTGTCTGCGCCGAGATGCCTAGCTGGAGCCCTGTTGCACCCATCCTGGTGTCTTGGGGGATATGTTCGCTATTTTCCTGCAACCTAGAGAACTTTTCGTTATATGGCGGCCTGCGCCAGGGGCTTGGACGCCAGCGGCCCCGTAGCGCGCACCATGCGCTTGAGTTCGGGCAGGCACGAGCCGCAGTTGGTGCCGCAGCGCAGCTTGCCCTGCAGCTGGGCCAGGCGGTCGTCGTCGGTGCCGTGGCAGCGCGCCAGCTCGGCGGTGATGGCGGTGTCCGTGACGTTGAAGCAGGTGCACACCGATTTGCCGCGCGACTGCACGGCCACGGGTGCCTTGGCGCCGGGGACCAGCAGCAGGCGGCCATAAGTTTGCGCGGGCAGTTCTTCCTGCAGCAGGGTCTTGAGCCAGCCCTCGGCGCTGGTGTCGCCTGCCAGCACGATGCCTTCGAGCGTGGTGGTGTCACCGTGGCGTGCCAGCCGTGCGGCGCGGCGCTGGCCGCGTTTTTTGTCGGCGTAGCGCAGCGTGTCGGTGGTGGCCAGTCCCATCAGGGCTTCGATGCGTTCCACCATGGCGTCCGGCGGGGCTTCGTGCGCGGCTGCGCGCAGCAGCACACCCACGCGCTCGCGCCCGGGTTCGCCCAGCGGCGTGTTGTTGCTGAAGGGCACACAACTGGCAAACGGGAACTGCGCCATCAGTGCGGACAGCGCCTCGCGCGTGGCCTGGGCGCTGTCGGCGGGCAGCCAGGCCATGGCCAGCAGCGTCCAGGGCAGCTCGGCCTTGAGCACCTTCACGGCCGCGTGCTTGAGCTCGGGCTGCTTGGACGTGGGGCAGTAGGCCGAGGTGGTGAGCGCGTTCACGCCTGCCAAGCGCTCGCCGGTGGACGAGCAGCCGCTCAAGAACTCGCTGCCCCAGTGCATGGCCATGAAGGCCTGCGACAGGCCCACGGTGGTGTCGGCCTGCGCGGGCACCACGATGGTACCGCGCTTGCTCGTCACATAGACCAGGTCGCCGTTCTTCAGGCCGCGCCGCTCCATGTCCTGCGGGTGCAGCTGCACGCTGGGCTCGGCCACATGGCCAAACAGGCGGCCCAGCGTGCCGGTGCGGGTCATGCCGTGCCACTGGTCGCGCAGGCGGCCCGTGGTCAGGCTGAAGGGGTAGCGCGATTCGCGTTGTTCGGCCGTAGGCAACCAGGCGTGTGCTGTAAAACGTGCGCGGCCATCGGCGGTGGGGAAAACGCCGTCTTCGTACAGGCGGGCCTTGCCGGTGCTGGCGCCCTCGGGCAGCGGCCACTGCTGCGGGCCTTGGGATTCGAGCATGTCCCATGACAGGCCGGTGATGTCCAAGTCGCGGCCGCGGGTGCTTTCGCGGTGTTCGTTCCACACGGTTTCGGCGCCCTGGTCGGCATGGTCGGTGGTGTAGGGGAACAGCGTGGGCTGGCCGGGGCGCAGGCGTGCCTCCAGCTGGTGCGCAAACTGCACCGCGATGGCCCAGTCGTGGCGTGTTTCGCCGGGGGCGGACACGGCAGAGCGCACGCGCGAGATGCGGCGCTCGCTGTTGGTCACGGTGCCGGTCTTTTCGCCCCAGGTGGTGGCGGGCAGCAGCAGGTCGGCATAGGCGCAGGTGGCGGCGGTGGCAAAGGCTTCCTGCACCACCACGAACTCGGCGCGCTGCAGTGCGCGGCGCACGGTGGCCTGGTCGGGCATGCTCTGCGCGGGGTTGGTGCAGGCGATCCACAGGGCTTTGATCTCACCATCGGCGGCGGCCTGGAACATCTCCACCGCCGTCTTGCCGGGCTTGCTGGGCACATCGGCCACGCCCCACAGCGCGGCCACTTCGGCGCGGTGCTGCGGGTTGGCCAGGTCGCGGTGGGCTGTCAGCAAATTGGCCAGGCCACCCACTTCGCGGCCGCCCATGGCGTTGGGCTGGCCCGTCAGGCTGAACGGGCCTGCGCCGGGCTTGCCGATCTGCGCGGTGGCCAGGTGCAGGTTGATGAGCGCTGCGTTCTTGGCCGTGCCGCTGCTGCTCTGGTTGAGGCCCTGGCAGTACAGGCTCAACGTAGCCTTGGACGTGGCAAACCACTTGGCGGCCGTGGTCAGGTCGGCCACCGAAATGCCACACACCTGGGCCACACGGTCGGGCGTGGCTTCGCGCACCAGGGCCTTGAGTTCGTCAAAGCCCGTGGTGTGCGCGCCGATGTAGGCGGCGTCGATCCAGCCTTCCCACAGCATGATGTGCAGCATGCCGTTGAACAGCATCACGTCGCTGCCGGGCTGGATAGGCAGGAACAGGTCAGCCATGCCGGCCGTGTCGGTGCGGCGCGGGTCGGCCACGATGACCTTCATGCCGGGGTTGGCGGCGCGTGCGTCTTCGATGCGGCGGAACAAGATGGGGTGCGCCCAGGCTGCATTGCTGCCCACGATGAATAGGCACTGCGCGTGTTTTACGTCGTCGTAGCAGGCGGGGGGCGCGTCGGCGCCCAGCGTCTGCTTGTAGCCCGCCACGGCGCTGCTCATGCACAGGCGCGAGTTGGTGTCGATGTTGTTGGTGCCGATCAGGCCCTTGGCGAGCTTGTTGAAGACGTAGTAGTCCTCGGTCAGCAACTGGCCGCTCACGTAAAAGCCCACGGCGTCGGGGCCGTGCTGCTGGATGGTGTGGGCAAACTTCTCGGTGGCCAGGCCCAGGGCCGCGTCCCATGAGATGGCGCGTGGAGCATCGCTGCGTTGCAGACGTTGCTGCGGCTGCAGCAGCCGGGTCTGCAGCGTGATGGGGCTGCTGGCGGTGAGGTGCAGGGTCGAGCCCTTGGTGCACAGGCGGCCAAAGTTGGCGGGGTGGTTTGGGTCGCCCCGCACGCCAGTGATCTGGGGGCCGTCGCTTTCGATGATCACGCCGCAGCCTACGCCACAGTAGGGGCAGGTGGATTTGGTTTCTTGCATGGCGTGGATTCCAGATATTTTTGGACTCCAGCGCTTGTTGATAAAGCGCTGGAAGCTATTTATTTGATAGCGTTGGTGGTCGATGGGCCTTTGGACCTGCGGACAGAGGGGGCGGGGCGGGTGTTCAGGCCGCCAGGCCGCGCCGCACCGGCCCTGCCAGGGGCCGTGCCAGATCGAGCGCATGCGAATCCAGCTCCAGGGCATCCAGGTACACCGCGCCATCTTCCACCTTCACGGCGAACTTGGGCGTGCAGCCTTCGTCGGGCGCGGACGCCTGCCCGTCGCACAGGCCGATGGTCCAGTTGTGCAGCGGGCAGGCCACGTGGGTGCCAAACACGATGCCCTGCGACAGCGGGCCGCCCTTGTGCGGGCAGCGGTCCAGCAGCGCGAACACGCCCCCGGCGTCGTTGCGGAACACGGCCACATCCAGGCCCTGGGGGCGCGCCACGCGGCGCGAGCCCAGCTCGGGGATGTCCTCCACGCGGCAGATCAGCTTCCATTGCGGGGTGTGGGTCGTGGTCATCGCGGTTCCTTCGGTGTCTTTGGATGTTGTGGGGGAGCCTGCCAGGGTTTTCGTGGGGCGGCTCGTTATTTGTTGGGGCTTGTGGCAGCTTCTCAGGCCGCCAGCGCCGCGTACATGCCAGTCACGCGGTCCATGCTGGAGAGCAGGTTCTCGCTGGCCACGAACACCTCGGCCACTTGGCGGTTCACGTTGCCACCACCCTGCATGCGCTGCAGCGCGGCGTCAAAAAACACCCACTGCCCGTCGGCAAGCTGCAGTTCCTGGCGGATGCGGTTGGTGGCCTGGGGGGCGTTGCGCAGCAGCTCGGTGGCTGCGATGAATTCGCCGCGGGCCTTGGCGATCTCGGTGGTGGCGGTGGCCGCGTCCACGGGCAGCATGGCGGCCAGGTAGAACTTGGCCATGCGCTGGCTCAGCATACGCTGGCGGCCCGCAACATTGACCAGCTGGCCCACGGGCTTGCCCAGGGCGGCTTCGTACTGCGTGGTGCCCTGATGGGCCAGGGCCAGCACCTTGGCATCGGCCTGCAGCATGGCGCTGGCGTTGTCGGTGGACGAGGTTTCGGCCGCCAGCGTGACCTTGTGGGCGGCCCACGCGGTCTCCAGCTTCAGATAGGTCTCGCGGATGGTGGGCGAAGGCGCAAAGGCCTTGAGCTCTGCCAGCTGGCGCTCGAACAGTGCCATGGACTGGTCCAGCACCTGGCGCGCCGTGGGCGTGTCGGCTTTGTGGGACAGGGCCAGCCAGGCCTTGCCCACACGCTGGCTCAGCATGCGCTGGCGCCCGGCCTTGTTGATGGCGTCGTTGAGGTCGCTGATCTGGGCGTGGGCGTTGCCCAGCGGGGCCAGGGCGCTGCACGCGGCGGTGCAGCTGGCGGCGGTCAGGAGGGTTCTGCGGTGCATGGTGGGGTTCTTTAGGGGCTCGGGCGATCAGGTGCCCATCAGGCGCCCAAAGGGGCAAACTGGCGCGTGTCCACCGCCGCCTTGTCAAAGTCGAACCAGGGATCGGGCTCGCCATCCAGTGCAAACTGCAGCTGCTCCCACAGGGCCTTGCGGCCCGCGTGGTCGTCGAGGATGCGCTTTTTCACGTAGTCCAGCCCCACGCGGTCCACGTAGTGCACGGTGCGCTCCAGGTACCAGCCTTCCTGGCGGTACAGCTCGCAGAACGCGCCGGTGTACTCCAGCACTTCTTCCGACGTCTTGAGCTTGGTAAAGAAGTGCGCCACCTCGGTCTTGATGCCGCCGTTGCCGGCCACGTACATCTCCCAGCCCGAGTCCACGCCGATGATGCCCACGTCCTTGATGCCGGCCTCGGCGCAGTTGCGCGGGCAGCCCGACACCGCGAACTTCACCTTGTGCGGCGCGTACATGCGCCACATGGCGCGCTCCAGGTCCTTGCCCATCTGGGTGGAATCCTGCGTGCCCATGCGGCACCACTCGCTGCCCACGCAGGTCTTCACCGTGCGCAGCGCCTTGGCGTAGGCGTGGCCGCTGGGCATGCCGATGTCCTTCCACACGTTGACCAGGTCTTCCTTCTTCACGCCCAGCAAATCGATGCGCTGGCCGCCCGTGACCTTGACGGTGGGGATCTTGTATTTGTCCACCGCATCGGCAATGCGGCGCAGTTCGTCGGCGGTGGTCTCCCCGCCCCACATGCGCGGGATGACGCTGTAGGTGCCGTCTTTCTGGATGTTGGCGTGGCTGCGTTCGTTGATGAAGCGGCTTTGCGGGTCGTCCTTGGCCTCCTTGGGCCAGGTGCTGATGAGGTAGTAGTTGACCGCGGGGCGGCAGCTGGCGCAGCCGTTGGGCGTCTTCCATTCCATGAACTTGAACACGTCGGCGATGGTCACCAGCTTGCTGCTGCGGATCGCGTCGCGCACGGCCTGGTGGCCGTGGTCGGTGCAGCCGCACATGGCCTTGGTCTTGGGCGTGGCGCTGTAGTCGCCGCCCGCCGTGAACATGATGATCTGCTCCACCAGCCCGGTGCACGAGCCGCACGATGCGCTGGCCTTGGTGTGCTTGCGCACTTCATCCAGCGTGAACAGGCCTTTTTCCTTGATGGCCTTGCAGATGGAGCCCTTGGTCACGCCGTTGCAGCCGCAGACCTCGTCGCTGTCTTGCATGGCGGCGGCCTTGCTCTGGCCCTGGTGGCCCGTGTCGCCCAGGTGCGATTCGCCAAACATCAGCTTGTCGCGCAGGTCGATCACGCTGCGTCCGTCGCGCAGCAGCTTGAAGTACCAGCTGCCGTCCACCGTGTCGCCATACAGGCAGGCGCCCACCAGCTTGTCGTCCTTGATCACCAGTTTTTTGTACACGCCGCCGAAGGGGTCGCTCATCACGATTTCCTCGGTGCCCTCGCCGCCCTGGAAGTCGCCGGCCGAGAACAGGTCGATGCCGGTGACCTTGAGCTTGGTGGAGGTCAGCGAGCCCTGGTAGCGGCCAATGCCGAACTCGGCCAGGTGGTTGGCCAGCACCTTGCCTTGCTCGAACAGCGGGGCCACCAGGCCATAGGCGATGCCCCGGTGCGCGGCGCATTCGCCCACGGCGTAGATGCGTGCGTCGGTGGTGGTCTGCAGCGTGTCGCTCACCACAATGCCGCGGTTCACGTGCAGGCGCATCTTTTCAGCCAGCGCGGTGTTGGGGCGGATGCCCACGGCCATCACCACGAGGTCGGCGGGCACCTCGGTGCCATCCTTGAACTTGATGCCCGCCACGCGCCCGTCGGCGTTGCCCACGAGTTCCTGCGTCTGCGCGCCGATCAAGAATTGCATGCCGCGCTGCTGCAGCGAATCCTGCAACATCTTGCCCGCCACGTCGTCCAGCTGGCGTTCCATGAGCCACGGCGCCACGTGCACCACGGTGACCTGCATGCCGCGTTTCATGAGGCCGTTGGCAGCCTCCAGGCCCAAGAGGCCGCCGCCAATGACCACGGCGTGTTTGTAGGTGGCTGCGGCGTCGATCATGGCCTGGGTGTCGGCAATGTCGCGGTAGGCCAGCACACCCTTCAAGTCCTTGCCCGGCACGGGCAGGATGAACGGGTTGGAGCCGGTGGCCATGATCAGGCGGTCGTATTCGGCGGTGATCACGTCGCCTGCGGCACTGGTCGCGCTGACCACGCGGCGCACGCGGTCCACGTCGGTCACCGTGAAGCCGGTGTGCAGCGTGATGTGGTTGTCGGCATACCAGGACCAATCGTTCAGAATGATCTCGTCGATGGTCTGCTCGCCGGCCAGCACGGGCGAGAGCAGGATGCGGTTGTAGTTGGGGTGCGGCTCGGCACCGAACACCGTGATGTCGTAAAGATCCGGGGCAATCTTGAGCAGCTCTTCCAGCGTGCGCACACCGGCCATGCCGTTTCCTACCATCACCAGCTTGAGCTTTTTCATCGTGACTCCGTCGGTTCTATCGCCTGGGCGATTCGAAAAACAAAAAAGGCGTCCACACGATGCTGCTTCGACTTTCATTCGAAACCGCATGTGCGGACGCCTTCGTCCGTACAACCCATCAGTGCGCCATTGCACGGGTGAATTGCGTGACCTCGTGAGGTCGTTGCTGGGGTTAAGCAATGCTTGTGCCAGTCGGTTTGCACTGATGTGGGGCGGCTTTTGGGGGGTGAAGAGGCCTGTGTGCGGGTGGGCGGTGCAGGGCTGCCCCGGCGCCGCGCAGCGGCCGTGGGTGTGCGCCCTGGCCTGGCGCGGCGCGCACCACCTTGGGCACGGAACCTGCATGGAGCTGGTGCATGAGTTTTGAACTGGATTTCGGCCACGCCTCGCAGGCCGGGCGCAACGAGCTGAACGAGGACTTCGCCGCGCTGGTGCAGGGCCAGGGACGCGACCGCGAGCGCGGCGCGATTGCCGCCATTGCCGACGGCGTGAGCACCGGAGGCAATGGCCGCGAGGCCGCGCAGACCTCGGTGAACACGCTGGTGAACGACTACTTCGCCACGCCCGACACCTGGGACACCACGGTGGCGCTGGACCGCATCCTGTCCGCCCACAATGGCTGGCTGGCCTCCATGAACCGGCGGCGCCAGCCTGCGGTGGGGCTGACCACGCTGACCGCGCTGGTGCTGTGCGGCCAGTCGTACACGCTGGCCCACGTGGGCGACACGCGGGCCTACCTGGTGCGCGACGGCCGCCTGCAGCAGCTGACCACCGACCATGTCATGTCGCAGCGCGACTTTGCCCACCAGCTCACCCGCGCCATGGGCCTGGATGACCATGTGGTGGTGGACTACAGCCAGGGCGAACTGCGCAGCGGCGACCTGTTTGTGCTGCTGTCGGACGGCGTGCACGGCAGCCTGCCCGAGCGCGAACTGCGCCAGCTGCTGCGCCAGGACGTGGCGGCCCAGGCGCTCTGCGACGAGCTGGTGCAGGCCGCGCTGCGCCGTGGCAGCAGCGACAACGTGACTGCGCTGGTGGTGCGGGTGCAGGGCGCGCTGGAGGCCACACTGCAGGACGAATCCCGCCGCGCGCAGGATCTGCCCGTGCTGCCCCTGCTCAAGGTGGGCGACACCGTGGATGGCCTCACGGTAACGGCCCTGGTGGCCGACAGTGGCATCCACCGCATCTACCAGGTGCGCGACGGGGCCACGCAGCGGCTGTATGCGCTCAAGACCCTGCTGCCCGCGCGTGCCCACGACGTGGAAGAGCGCGCCACGCTGGCGCACGAGGCCTGGGTGGCGCGGCGCATGCAGTCGGGCCAGGCCGCAGCCCATTTGGCGCGGCTCAACGACTGGCCATTGGGCGCCACCGGCACGGGCGACGGCGCGGGGGCCAGCGCGTTTTACCTGCTGTACGACTGGCATTCTGGCGACACGCTGGGGCAGCGCCTGCGCCACCGCCAGCACCTGGCCGTGGGGCAGGCCGTGACGGTGACCGTGCAGGCCGCGCGCGTGCTGGGCTGGCTGCACCGCCAGGGCGTGGTGCACCGCGACATCAAGCCCGACAACCTGCACCTGGGCGACGACGGTGTGCTGCGCGTGCTGGACCTGGGCGTGGCCCTCTCCGGCCGCGAACCCGAGGCCACACGCCGCCTGCACGCGGGCACCCCCAGCTACATGAACCCCGAGCAGTGGCCGGGCTACGAACGCAACGGAGACCCGTCCGGCCAGTTGCCCGATGCGGGCAGCGACCTGTTTGCGCTGGGTGTCACGCTGTACCAGCTGCTCAGCCAGGGGCGCCTGCCTTATGGCGAAGTGGTGCAGTACCAGCTGGGCCGCTACCACCGCGACCCCGTGGCCCCCAGCCGCCACAACCCGGGCGTTCCCATCTGGCTCGACCAGATCGCCTTGAAGGCCGTGGCCCGCAACCGCACGCAGCGCTTCGAAACGGCGGAGGAGCTGCTGCTGGCCCTGGAGCGCGGTGCCTCCCGGCCCTTGTCGGCCTCCGGCCCGCAGCCGCTGATGCAGCGCGACGCCACCGCCTTGTGGAAGATCGCGCTTGCGGTGAGCGTGCTGGTGAATCTGCTGCTGATCTACTGGTTGCTGTTCCTGCCCCGGTAAGGGCCGGTGGTGGTGATTTGCTACTGAAAATATAGCTACTAGCGCTTATGGGATAAGCGCTGGGTCCTGTTTTTGCTTGATTTCAGAGTGCCGAGGTGGTGCGCGGCCTCTGAAACCGGCGCGGCCCATGCCCCCACGCCAGAGGGGCAGGCAGGAAGCCGCAACGCCTCAGGAAGAAGTCCTGGCCCGTCCGCCGCGTTCGGCCCAGGTCCGCGTCCAGCGGATCTGCATCACGCGCAGCAGCAGCAGCATGGCCAGTGCACACACTGCGATGCCCACAAAGCCCCACAGGTACGTGCCGGTGTACTGGCGCGAAATGCCCATGCCGTTGGGGATAAGGCCACCGCCCAGCGCGCCGATCTCGCCGATCATCGAGCCCGCCACCGCCGTGGTCAGTGGCCAGCGCAACGGCACCAGCTGGAACAGTGCGCCGTTGCCAGCGCCCAGCGCTGCAAAACACACCAGGAACAGCAGCATGGTGATGGGCAGTGAGTTCTCTGCCAGGCCGCACAGCACCATGCTCACGGCCGTGATGGCGAGCACACCCGTCAGTGTGTTGACGCCGCCCCAGTGGTCCGACAGCCAGCCGCCAAACACGCGCAGGGCCGCGCCCAGAAAGGCCGCCATCATCGTGAGCTGGCCTGCCTGTACCTTGCTCACGCTGAACTGGTCGTAGAAGTAGCTGGGCAAAAAGGCGGTGAGGCCGATGAAACCGCCAAACGTCACGGCGTAGATCAGGCTGAAGGCCCAGCCGTCCTTTTCGAACAGGCAGGCAATGTGTTCACGAAAGCTGCTGTGGGCCGCAAGGTCTGGAGGTTCTTTGGCGTAGATGGCCATCACCAGCGCGGGGATGGCCACGCTCACGGCGGCAAAACCATACACGGCCTGCCAGCCGAACTTTTGCGCCAGCGCGGGGGCCAGCAGGGCGGCCACCGCCGTACCCACGTTGCCGGCACCCACGATGCCCATGGCCAGGCCCTTGTAGCGCGGCGGAAACGAGCCCGAGCCCAGCGACAGCGCCACACCAAAGCTGGCTCCCGCCACGCCCAGCAGAATGCCCATGGCCAGCAGGTCGTTGTAGGTGTGCACGAACAGGAAACCGTAGCCCATGGCCAGGAAGATGCCCGCCATCTCGACCAACGTGGCGTTCTTGCGGCCGATGTACTGCGCCAGGATGCCCAGCGGAAAACGCATGAGCGCACCCGCAAAGATGGGGATGGACAGCATCATGCCCATCTGCGTCGGCGTGAGCTGGAAGGCCTCGCGGATGAAAGGTGCCATCGCGCCGTTGATCACCCAGATTGCGCACGAGAAGCCGAAATAGAGGAACGACGACCACAGCGTGGGGGCGTGGCCTGACTTGAGAAAGTCTCGAAATTGAAGCATGGCGATCTTGCGCAAAGAGGCTGCTGTGCTGTTGCCAGCACACCCGCAGCCGGGCAGAAAACAAAAAGACGCCAACACGGGCTCTGCGGGCTTGGTTGTTTGCCAGCCCCAGCACACCCCATGAAGACGCCAACGTCTTGTTCGCCCAATCCGCCGTTGCACCGGGCTGTCACGCAGCCTGCGTTGGCTGCGCAGGTGATCAAGCAATGGTTATGCCAGCGCCTGTGGGGATGGATTTTTGAAAGGAAACGGGCCCTAGCGCTTATCTGTTATCGATTATTTGCTATATAAATCATAGTAATTGGCGAGCAAGCCCCTGGAATGGTGCGTGGCTGCGTGGAGGGTGGGCATGGTATTGGTGCGGTGCACCATGTTGGTGATATGTGGCGGGCGCGTCCGCCATGCGCATTCAGTGTTTCCCTATTGCCAATCCTGGGCCTAGCATGGCAACGGCTTTTTTAGTTGAATGGCCGCGTGCTCCGGGCGAGCGCAAGGCACCTCCACGAAAGGGTTCTCCATGCGCGTCAATCTCCCGGTCAGCACGCAGGAATATGCGTTTCCCAAAGGCCAGACCCTGGTGTCCACCACCGATCTCAAGGGCCGCATCCTGTACTGCAACCCGATGTTCATCGAGGTCAGCGGGTACGAAAAACAGGAGCTCCTGGGCCAACCCCACAACATGATCCGCCACCCCGACATGCCCGAAGAAGCGTTCCGGGACATGTGGGAAACCATTGCCAGCGGCAACCCCTGGTCGGCCCCCGTCAAGAACCGGCGCAAGGATGGAAGCTTTTATTGGGTGATGGCCAACGTCACGCCGCTCATGCAGGGCGACCAGCCCACGGGTTTCATGTCGGTGCGCACCGAAGCCACCCGTGAACAGGTCCAGGCTGCTGAGCAGCTCTACCGCCAGATGCAGGCTGAAAAACAGGCCGGAACCCTGGTGCACACCCTGCGCGAAGGGCAGGTGATCACCCGCAGCCTGCCGGGCCGCATCGCCCGGGCGCTGCAACCGGGGCCCCTGGGCAAGATCATGCTGTGCACACTGCTGCTGGTGGTCGCGTCCTGGTGCGCAGCGCTGCTGGGCGGGCACACGATGACCCTGGCGGGCGGGGCTGCCTGGATGGGGGTGGTGCTGCTGGCCGTGGGCATGGCCGTGTACCTGCACCGCGCCACCGTGGCGCCGCTGCTGCAGATGCTGCGCTGGGCCAACCGCATGGCGGCGGGTGACCTCACCCAGAAGATCGCGGCGTCCCGCAACGACACCGTGGGCCAGCTGCAAAAAGCGCTGGCCCAGCTCAACGTGAACCTGTTGTCCATCGTGCGGGACGCGCGCCAGGAGAGTGAGCACATGCAGGTCTCCACGCGCGAGATCGCGCAAGGCAACCAGGACCTCTCATCGCGCACGGAGGCGCAGGCCAGCAACCTGGAGCAGACCGCGGCGTCGATGGAGCAAATCACTGGCACCGTCAAGCAGACGGCTGAATCGGCGCGCCAGGCCACGGTGCTGGCCACCCAGGCCACCCAGGTGGCCGAGCGCAGCAGCGAGGCCGTGGACGGCGTGGCCAGCACCATGAAGCAGATCCAGGCCGCGTCCGGGCGCATCAGCGAGATCACGCAGCTCATCGACTCCATCGCGTTCCAGACCAACATCCTCGCGCTCAACGCTGCGGTGGAGGCCGCGCGCGCCGGCGAGCAGGGCCGGGGTTTTGCGGTGGTGGCGTCTGAAGTGCGCAGCCTGTCGCACCGCACGTTGTCGGCCGCCAAGGAAATCCGCCAGCTCATCGACGACTCGGCCGCCAAGGTGAGCGAAGGGCACCAAAAGACCGACGCGGCCCAAAAGACCATGACCGAGTCACTGGAGCTGGTGCGCCGCGTGAACACGCTGATCGGCGAGATCCACAGTGCGTCCGACGAACAGCTCAGCGGTATCTCGCAGGTCAACGCCGCCGTTGCGCAGCTGGACACCATTACCCAGCAGAACGCCGCGCTGGTAGAGGAAAACGCAGCGTCTGCGATGGAGCTGAACGGCCAAGCCCAGACGATGACCGAGACCGTGAAGGTGTTCCGCGTCGATGCCTCGGCGCCTGCGCAGGTGCGGGATGCGGTGGCGCTGCGCAAGGAGATGAAGGCAGTGTCGTCGGAGCGGGCGCTGGCAGCGGTGTAGTGTGAAGAACTTGTGGAGTGGTTTGGGCCTCCAGCGCTTTTGCAGAAAGCGCTACCCGCTATGGTTTTTGCTGTGGTTGTGGGGCGGGGTGGTTGGTTCTTCGTGACGCTGGGCCGGTTCTCCAGTTCAGTCGGTGATTGTTTTGCTCGCTCCCCGGAACTGGCTCGGGTTGGCTCCCGTCACCTTGCGCACCATCCGCCTGAGTGCTGTAGCGTCCTCGTAGCCTACGGATGCGGCAATCTGGTCCATGGTCATGCGGCTGCTCTCAATCAGCAGGCGCGCCTGTTGAAGCCGCGCGTTCTGCACCAGTGCCAACGGGCCATGACCTGTGTACGCACGTACGCGGCGCGCCAGCGTGCGCTCGGACATGGCAAATTCCCTGGCCAGCTCCGAGATTTTTGGTGGGTGCAGTAGGGAGGATTCGATCCGCCGCATCAGCAGGCCGATCAACTCATGCCCGTTGGCCAGCATCGACGGCACCACAAACGGCGCTTGGGCTTGGCGCCCTTCGATCAAGAGCAACTTGCCAACCGCCTGGGCAAGGCTCGAGCCAAAACGCAGTCCCAGCAAATGCAAAATCAGGTCCGAATGCCCAAATGCGGCACCAGCCGTGATCACCTGGCCGTCACTGACGATCATGCGATCCGCATTGACCGAGCATTTTGGTGCCATGCGCTGTAGTTCTGTGGCCAGCCACCAGGAGGTCGTAGCGCGGCGCCCTTGCAGCAGGCCCGCGTGCTCAAGCAGGAAGACCGCTGAGCAGGACGCGGCCACGATACCCCCAGCGGCAGAGTGCTGCCTCAACAAGCTAGCTGCCCGCTGAGCATCTGCTTGTGCCAAGCGCGGCACAACAGCTTCGATGCTGTCGAGGCCCAGGCCAGGCACGACCCAGATGGAAGTGTCCCGGCCAGCCCGAAGCGGCGCACGGCGCGTTTCAATGCACAGGCCACCGCTGAGTGCAGTGGAGCCGCCATCCGGGGAGACCACCTTCCACGCTGGCTTGCGATCGCCCATGCGGGGTGCCAATACCGAAGCCGCGTGCAGCATGTCTTGCGTTGCGGCGACGCTGGCTGCGTAGGCCCCTGGAAGCACCAGGATGGTGAAATCGAGCATGGCTGATTTGGCGTGAAAAATGTCAAAAAAGACACTTTAAGCGCATTCGGAAATTCGGTTCAATGGTTGTCTTCTACAACCCTGTGATCCCGCGACCCACCATGCCAACCATCCTGATCCATGTGCCAGAAGGTTCTTTTTCCGGCGATGCCCGAGTCTCTTTGATTCGCCGCGTCAACGAAGCCGCAGCCCATGCCGAGCAAATTCCTGACGAGCCGCGCAAACGCGCACTGTGCTGGGTGTTGATCCGCGAAGTCGCCGTCAGCAGCTGGACGTGCGGTGGCGCTGATGTGGGTTCTCAGATGTTGCCTTGCATGGCGATGATTTACCTGCCTGTGGGTGTGCTCGACAAGGTGTCGCGAGCCGACTACGTGCGCTTGATGCACGAAGCGTTCAGGCAATCGATGCCGCTGGATGAAACGCGCCATCTCGCCACTTCCGTCGTCCTGCATGAAGTCGACGATGGCTCCTGGGGGGTCAATGGCGCGATCTGGACGTTGCCAAGCTTTGCCCGGGCTGCAGGGTTCGCACATTTGCAGCACCTGGTCACGCCGCTGTGAAAGTATGCGCTCGCGCCTCGCAAGATAATTATCAGGATTCTTCTGCCCCGCTGTCTCAAAGGGGGCGATGTCCAGGGAGATGATGCTTTCGGTACCAGCCAAGCCCGGGCGGTGTTGTCGAGCCCTCTTGGTTCGAAGCGCGGCGCGAGCGGCGCCAGACGGGATGGGATGGGTAGCTGAAAACACAGCACAGTTCGACTTCGAGAATTTCATTCACCCACTATGCGATTGTTCTTTCGTCATGTCCCGATCACGGCGCTGTGCCTCCTGCTTGCAGGATGCTATGAGACGTTCACTCCGATTGCCTCGGCACGTGTGACCCATTGGCAGGGTGGCGCACCCCACACTGACGCCCAAGTACTCTCGGCGGAACAAGTCGCGCAATGGTCCGCATGGCTGCAGAGCCATCGTTGGGGGTGGCATCCTGTCACCGCCACTTACCGTCCTGGGGTCGTGATTTCGCTGACGCATTCCGACGGCACCACGTCCACCGTCAACCTCATGCAAAAGGTGTTGGTCGCTGGGATGCACCAGCGTGAGCTCTCCAAGGTGGAGTGCCAAGAGCTGCATTCGCTGTTGGGGGTGAAAAATGCTTGCTAGAACCTGCAAGCCATACCGGGGCTTGTTCCATTCGCCTTGGGTGCTGGTGTCGCGGCGGTTTGCGGTGTCTGCGGCTTTGTCAGTGCTGGCCGCTTGTGGTGGATCTTCGGTGTCAGACCACATCGGCGCCCAAGCGCGCAGCACGGGTGTGGTGGACATGACCCAAGCCGCGGACTTTGCGTGGACACAATTGCGCATCTACACGCCTTACACCACCCGGAAGGCTGTGTGCAAAGACTTGGGCGGATTGGCGCCGGGCTGTCTCAAGGATGCTCCGCCATCGGTTCCTGAAGGCAAATATCTCCTGGTATTTATCAACGAGGGCAAAGAGGCTCAGTACGTGTTTCATTCCCGTCGCAATGGAAACTTTCAGACCAGCACGGGGGTGCTGGTTCTGCAGCGCGATGCTGCCGTGCTCGAGGTGCTACCCCCCAAGTCGCCACACCAAGGGGACGCCATTTACCTGCAGGCCCGCGCGCAAGCGCGGCCCTGACGATAAATGGGGGGCAAGCTTCTTGAGCGCCGGAGCCAGGGGGCATCCAGAAATTTCCAGGCGGTCGGGTGACAGCCCGATACCCCCTAAGAACCTGTTCAAAATCTTTTCGGGGGTCGCGTTGGAGTGCAATCGGGATGAGTGGATGCCTTGGATGCGCCGCATGGGCTCATGCCCATGCAGGCAGCCGAGGCGCCAAAGCTCCGAGGTCATTGGCCCGATTTCACCCCAACCCTTCGGGCAAGTGCCTTGCCGGGCGGTCTGCGGCGTTGCGGCGCTTGCCGATAGCACGGGCTATCCACAGCGCACCGCGCCTTGCACCCCCTCCCTGCAAGGCGCTTGCGCGACCCCGAAAAGATCTTGAACAGGTTCTTACGTACTCCCCCGCACCGTCAATTCAAACCCCAGATCCACCGAATTGCGCTCCGGCACCTCACCGCGCATCAGCGCCAGCAGCATCCCTGCGCTGGCCTCGCCGACGGCGGAGCGGGGCGTGCGCACGGTGGTCAGGGGCGGCAGCATCTGGTCGCTTCCCGCCAGGTCGTTGAAGCCTGCAATCGCCACCTGACTGGGCACCGACAGGCCCAGCCGTTGCGCGGCCAGCAGGCCGCCCTGGGCCAAATCGTCGTTGCAGAAGAACACGGCGTCCACGCCGGGGCGGGTGCGCAGCAGCTCGTCCAGAAGTTCACCGCCCAGGCGCATGGATGAGGGCTGGGGGCTGAGAAGCTCCAGCTTGGGGTCGTACAGGCCTGCTTCCCTGAGGCAGCGGCGGTAGCCTTCGGCGCGCTGCATGGTGCGCGGGTCGAGCTGGGCGGCCACAAACGCGATGTGCCGGTGGCCCCGGTCCAGCAGGTGGGCCGTCATGCTGTGGCCCGCCTCCTGCTGCGAAAAGCCGACGCAGTACACGCCAGTGGCTGAGGTCATTTCCATCAGGTGCACGCAGGGCACGCCGCTGGCGGCAATCATCTGGCGCGCGGCCTCGGTGCGGTCAAAGCCGGTGACCAGCAGGCCCGCCGGGCGGTGGGCCAGGTAGGTGCGCAGCAGCTGTTCCTCTTCCTGGGGGTCGTAGTGGGTCACGCCGATGAGCGCCTGGTAGCCAAGGGGGAACAGCGTGCGGTGCACGGCCTCCAGCACATCCACGAACAACGCGTTGGACAGCAGGGGCACCAGCACCGGCACTTGCACGCTGCGCTGCGATGCCAGTGCGCGGGCGGCAGGGTCGGGCACGTAGCCCAGTTGCTGGGCGGCGTCCTTCACGCGTTGCACCAGGTCCTGGGCCACGCCGCGTTCGCCGCGCAGGGCGCGGGATGCGGTGATGGGGCTCACGTCGGCGGCTTTGGCCACGTCGCTCAGCGTGATGCGGCCGCTGGAACGGCGTTTTGTCTCGGGTTTGCTCAAGGGTTAACCCTCGTTGATGTAGGGGTGGATTTGGTTAGGATAGCGCTGTCCAAGCAATGGAGCAACGCAATGCTTGCCATTTTGGACGAAGTTACATCAATTGCCACAGTTTTGGCGGCATCCGGATTGGATGCCTTTTTTACGGGTTGTTTGGATAGCGCTACCAATATGAGTGTTTTGCCGTCAACGGTTTATCTGGTGGTCATGGGGGTGGCAGGCTGCGGCAAGTCCAGTCTGGGTTCCGCCCTGGCGCGGGCCGAGGGCCTGGCCCTGATCGAAGGGGACGACCACCACAGTCCCGCCAGCCGCGAAAAGATGCGCCAAGGCGTCGCGCTGACCGATGCCGACCGCGAGGGCTGGCTCGTCACCCTGGGCCAGCTGCTGCAGGCGCACCCGCAGGGCGTGGTGCTGACCTGCTCGGCGCTCAAGAAGGCGTACCGCGATCGCCTGCGCGCTGCGTGCCCCGGCCTGCGCTTCGTGTTCCTGGAGATCGACCGTGTCAGCGCCGGCCAGCGCGTGGCGGCACGGGCTGGCACCCACTTCTTCTCGACCGCGCTGGTGGACAGCCAGTTCGCCACGCTGGAGTCCCCCGTGGGCGAGCCCGGGGTGCTGCGGCTCGATGCCACGGTGGACCTGGCAACCCTTCAACAACAGGCGTCCGCCTGGATTGCAGCCACGGAGGCAGCATGAGCAACACACCACACCCGCCCGATTCCCCCACACCCCGGCCGGTGGGCCGCTTCACCCGGACGGCCGAGGCCCTGATGGCCGCCTGCCTGGGCGTGATGGCCGTGGCGGTTTTCGTCAACGTGGTGCTGCGCTATGGCTTTGGCAGCGGCGTGGTGGCCAGCGAAGAGCTGTCGCGCCTGCTGTTCGTGTGGATGGTGTTCATCGGCGCGGCGGCTGCCTACCCCGCGGGTGAACACATGGCCTTTACCAGCCTGGCCGGGTTGCTGGCCCGGCGGCCGCTGGCTTTTGCACTGCTCAGCGCCCTGATCCGGCTGCTGGTGATCGCAGCCTGCGCCATGCTGGCCTGGGGAGCGTTGCAGCAGGTGGTGGTGGGTCTGGGCAGCCACTCGGTGGTGCTCGGCTACTCGGCCGCGCTGCTGCCGCTACCGGCCTTCCTCTGCGCGATGGCCATCGGTGTGATGGCCTTCATCGAACTGATTCAACGCAAGCCGCTGGACCTGGGTCACGGCGCAGAAGTGGAGTGATGCACATGGGTCCCGAAGCTCAGGCTTTCATCGTCTTTTCGCTGGGCATGCTGGTGTTCATGGGCACCGGCATGAACATGGGCCTGGCCCTGGTGCTCACCGGCGCCGGCATGGCCTGGGTGCTCGACTTCTTCGACACCCAGCTGCTGGCCCAGAACCTCGTGGCCGGGGTCGACAGCTTCCCGCTGCTGGCCGTGCCCTTCTTTATCCTGGCCGGCGAGCTGATGAATTCCGGCGGCATCAGCCGGCGCATCATCGACATGGCGCAGGCCTGGGTGGGCCACATCCGCGGCGGGCTGGGCTACGTGGCCATCGGCGCGGCGGTGCTCATGGCCAGCATGAGCGGATCAGCCCTGGCCGACACGGCGGCGCTGGCCACCATCCTGCTGCCCATGATGCGCCAGCAGGGCTACCCCATGAACACCTCGGCCGGGCTGATCGCCTCGGGTGGCATCATCGCGCCCATCATTCCGCCGTCCATGCCCTTCGTGATCTACGGCGTGACCACCAACACCTCGATCTCGGCGCTGTTCGTCTCGGGCATCGTGCCGGGCCTCATGATGGGTGTGGGCCTGATCTTCGCGTGGCGCTGGGTGCTGCGCGGAATCGACCTGCCACCGAGCCGCGCGCCGCTGCCCCTGCGCGAGCGTCTGCGTGCCACGGTCAAGGCCTTCTGGGCCATGCTGATGCCCCTCATCATCATTGGCGGCATGAAGTCGGGCGTGTTCACGCCCACCGAAGCCGCCGTGGTGGCTGCCTTCTATGCACTGGCCGTGGCCCTGTTCGTGCACCGCGAGATGAAGGTGCCCGAGATCTACGGCGTGCTGGTGCGCGCCGCCAAGACCACCGCCATCGTGATGTTCCTGTGCGCTGGCGCCCAGGTGGCCAGCTACATGATCACGCTGGCCGACCTGCCCACCGTGCTGACCGGCTGGCTCGGCCCGCTGGTGGAGAACCCGCGCGTCTTGATGGCGGTGATGATGATCGTGCTGGTGCTCATCGGTACGGCGCTCGACCTCACGCCCACCATCCTGATCTTCGCGCCCGTGATGCTGCCGATTGCCGTGAAGGCGGGGATCGACCCGGTCTACTTCGGCCTGATGTTCGTGCTCAACGGTGCCATCGGCCTCATCACCCCGCCCGTGGGCACCGTGCTCAACGTGGTGGCCGGCGTGGGCCGCATCTCGATGCACAGCGTCATCAAGGGCGTCAATCCCTTCCTGTTCACCTACGTGCTGATCCTGGCGCTGCTGGTGGCATTCCCGCAGATCGTGACCGCGCCCGTCCTCTGGATGCGGTGATGCCGATGAGCCCCCGTTTTTCCGTGCCTTTCTTTCCCTTGCCAATGGAGACAACCATGAAGACTTTCCGCCGTACCCTGCTGGCCGCCCTGTCGGTGGCCGCCCTTGCTGCCTCGTTCCAGGCCGCAGCCCAGGACTTCAAGCCGCGCATCATCCGCTTCGGCTATGGCCTCAACGAGGTGTCCAACCAGGGGCGTGCCACCAAGCTGTTCGCAGAAGAAGTCGAAAAAGCTTCGGGCGGCAAGATGAAGGTGCGCGCCATCGGCGCCGCCGCGCTGGGCTCGGACGTGCAGATGCAGCAGGCGCTGATCGGCGGCGCGCAGGAGATGATGGTGGGCTCCACCGCCACCTTGGTGGGCATCACCAAGGAAATGGCCATCTGGGACACGCCTTTTCTGTTCAACAACGCCAAGGAAGCCGACGTGGTGCTCGACGGCCCGGTGGGCCAGAAGGTCATGGACAAGCTGCAAGAAAAGGGCCTGGTGGGCCTGGTGTACTGGGAGAACGGTTTTCGCAACCTGACCAACAGCAAGCGCCCCGTGACCAAGCTGGAGGACATGAACGGCATCAAGTTGCGGGTGATGCAAAACAACGTGTTCCTCGACAGCTTCAAGACCCTGGGCGCCAACGCCGTGCCGCTGCCGTTCTCGGAGCTGTTCACGGCCCTGGAAACCAACACGGTCGACGGCCAGGAGAACCCGTACAACACCATCCTGTCGAGCAAGTTCTATGAAGTGCAGAAGTACCTGACGGTGACCAACCACGTCTACAGCCCCTGGATCGTGCTGGTCAGCAAGAAGTACTGGGACGGCCTCTCGAAGGCTGAGCAGAAGGTGCTGCTCGATGCCGCCAAGAAAAGCCGCGACTTCGAGCGCCAGGACACGCGCGCCGAGGCCGACAAGGCGCTGGCGGACCTGAAGGCCAAGGGCATGCAGGTCAATGAGTTGCCTGCCACCGAGGCCAATCGCATGCGCGAGAAGCTGGGTGCCGTGAACGCCAGCATTGCCACCAATGTGGGGGAAGCGCTGTGGAAGGACGTGCAGGGTGCTGTGGCCCAGGCACGCGCTGGTAAATAAACCTGTGTGGTGAAGGGGGGCTGCAGGGCAGTGATGCCCGCGTGCATCCCTTAGCCCCTCAGCACGAAAGCAAAAAAAGGCCGGGGCTCCCAAAGGAGCCCCGGCCTTTTCCATGGGCAATTGTCCACCTGCACCTCGGTGCAGGGCGGCAAATTACAGGGAGCCGATTTCGCCGGAAGAGATCTTGCCGGTGCGCAGGGCATCGACAGCCTGGGCGCTCACTGCGGCGCGGTCAGCCGTGGAGGTGAAAGACAAGACACGCGAGCCCACGGGGATGGTGCTGCTGGTCAGTGCCACCGTAGAGGCTTCAGCAGCCACTTCGGCACGGGTGCGGTTCGTGTCGAACTTGGTGGCAAATTGCGAAGCATCGGCTTCGTCAGCCTGGGCACCGAAAGAAGCGAAAGCGGCAACGGCGGCGATGGAGAGGAAACGTGCGGTGTTGTTCATGGTGAAACTCCAGTGAAATTCAGAAAATGGGGTGAGGTACTTGGAATACGCAAAGGGAAAAGCCGTGGATTCAGAAAGAATCAACCGCCTTCAGCGGGGCCAACACGGCCCGTGCGCATGGCTTGTGCAGCCGCTTCGGCACGCACTGCAGCGCGGTCGGCCGTGGACTTGTAGGTCACCACGCGGGAGCCAGCAGGCTCCTGGCTGCGCATCTGGACTGAGGATGCGGCTTCGGCAACCACTTCAGCACGGGTGCGGCTGGTGTCGAACTTGGTAGCGAACTGCGAAGCATCGGCTTCGTCGGCTTGGGCACCAAAAGAGGCGAAAGCGGCCACTGCGGCCAGGGAGAGGAAACGTGCGGTCTTGTTCATGATGAAAATCCTTGAAGTTAAAAAAGCGTCTCAAAAAAACCGGAGCAAAGAACAAAAATGAAAGCTGCTTCAAACCGGGTTCGGTGAGTCGCCTTGCGGGTTCGGCTCATCGATGGGATGAACTGTACGCCGCAGGGGGGTAAAGAAAAACCAGCTGGTCGCAAACTAACTGTTCCAGTTTTGGAAACAATCCAGGCGCCTGTTTCCTGCCTGTGGCCAAAGGCCCGCAGCCGGTCGCAAGCGATCGATCCGAGGCAAGAAGGGTGGGCGTTGATTCCTTTGGAAATGCGTTGGACATGGGCTGTATCGTGCCCGGCCACTGCCCCGGCGTCGTCTCGTCGCGGTTTCGGTTCTTTTCAGTTTGTTTCGCGTCCGGCCGAATGCAACAGAGCCGAAACATATGCATCGCCATTGCCACACCCGGCCCAAAAGCGTGACAAATCGGGCTTGCGCGGGTTGCGCCCGTTGGGCTTATGGGCTGAAATCTCTCTACGCCTGTTTCAGGTATACAGAGGGAGGTTCCCATGACCATCGTCGCCAAGATTCTTCAGTCCAAACCGGACGCCATCGTCCACACCATTGCCCCCGGCGCCTCCGTGTTTGAGGCGCTCAAGCTCATGGCCGACAAGGGCATCGGCGCGTTGCTGGCGGTGGAGGGCGAATCCATCGCCGGCATCTTTACCGAGCGCGACTACGCGCGAAAGATTGCCCTCATGGGGCGTACCTCCGCCGTCACGCAGGTCCGTGACGTGATGACAACCTCTGTGCTGTTTGTGCGGCCCGACCAGACCAGCGAGCAGTGCATGCAGATCATGAGCAACAACCGCCTGCGCCACCTGCCGGTGGTCGAGGGTGGCAAGCTCGTGGGCATGATCTCCATTGGCGATCTGGTCAAGGACATCATTTCCGAGCAGAAATTCATCATCGAGCAGCTGGAGCACTACATCACTGGAACTCACTAAGGACAACCCCCTGAGGCGCTGCGCGCCTTCCCCCTTCTCTCGCGCTGCGCGCGGGAAGGGGGACGCCCCCAGCCCGGCGGGGCGGCCCTTGCGCGGGGACACTGGCTTGGGTTGTGCGCGTTCTGCGGGCGGCTTTCTTTGGCGCAACGCTGAAAAAAAGGGCTCTGACCGATCTGGTCAGAGCCCTTTTGTTTTGGGTGTCCGGGTCGCGGCCGACCCGGCTGCTCAAGCGGCTTTTTCGACGTGCCCCTGGCGGGTGTAGAGGAAGTCGATCACTGCCTTGCGGTAGTGCACGTACTGCGGGTCTTCGGCCAGTTCCACACGGCGGCGGGGGCGGGGCAGGTTGACGGCCAGCACCTCGCCAATCGTGGCAGCGGGGCCGTTGGTCATCATCACGATCTTGTCGGACAGCAGCACGGCCTCGTCCACGTCGTGCGTCACCATCACCACGGTGCTCTGGGTGCGTGCCACGATCTCCAGCAGTTCATCTTGCAGCTTGGCGCGGGTCAGTGCATCCAGCGCGCCAAAGGGCTCGTCCATCAGCAACACCTGGGGCTCCATGCTCAGCGCACGGGCAATGCCCACGCGCTGCTTCATGCCGCCCGAGATCTCGCCCGGGCGCTTTTGCCCTGCCGGTGTGAGGCCCACCAGCGCCAGCGCGGCATCGGTGCGGGCCTTGAGCTGGGCCTTGGTTTCCTTGCCGCCAAACACGCGCTCCACGGCCAGGTAGATGTTGTCGAAGCAGGTGAGCCAGGGCAGCAGCGAGTGGTTCTGGAACACCACGGCGCGCTCTGGCCCCGGGCCCTTGATCTCCTTGTTGGCGCACAGCAGCGCACCGTTGGTGGGCGTGGTCAGGCCCGCGATCAGGTTCAGCAGGGTGGACTTGCCGCAGCCCGAGTGGCCAATCAGCGCCACGAATTCGCCCTTGGCAATCGTCAGGTTGATGTCGCGCAGCGCAGGGAACAGGCCCTTTGCCGTCTTGAAGGTCTGCTCGACGCCATGGATCTCGATGAACTTGGTGGTCATGGAGGGATGTGTGGATGCTGCGGTGGGATTCATGCTTTCACCTCTTCAAACGTAAATGCGGTGGCCAGCTTGATGAGTGCAAACTCCAGCACCAGCCCGACGATGCCGATCACGAAGATCGCGATGATGATGTTCTTGACGTTCAGGTTGTTCCACTCGTCCCACACCCAAAAGCCAATGCCCACGCCGCCAGTCAGCATTTCGGCGGCCACGATCACGAGCCATGCCGTGCCCACGGCCAGGCGCACGCCGGTCAGCATGTAGGGCAGCACGGCGGGGAACAGGATCTTGGTGGCAATCTTCCACTCCGACAGGTTGAGCACGCGGGCCACGTTCATGTAGTCCTGCGGCACACGCTGCACGCCCACGGCGGTGTTGATGATCATGGGCCAGATGGAGCAGATGAAGATCGTCCAGATGGCGGCCGGGTTGGCACCTTTGAAGACCAGCAGGCCAATGGGCAGCCAAGCCAGGGGCGACACGGGGCGCAGCAGGCTGATGAGCGGGTTGAACATGCGCGACAGGAAGTTGAAGCGCCCGATCACGAAGCCGGCCGGAATGCCCACCAGCGCCGCCATGCCAAAGCCCACGGCCACGCGTTCGAGCGACATCAGCACGTTCCAGCCCACGCCCTGGTCGTTGGGGCCGTTGCGGTAGAACGGGTTGCTGAAGATTTCCAGCGCCTGCTTCCAGGTTTCCACCGGGCCGGGAATGCTGTTGCCCGTGGTGGCTGACACCACGGCCCACAGACCCACCAGCAAGCCCAGGCCACACAGCGGCGGCAGCACCGCCATCCAGAAGCTGCGCGAAAGCGCCGCCCAGTCGCGGCTGGCTGGGGCCGCGGCAGCAGCCACCGCTGGTGCGGGGGGCGCCAGCGGTGCAGGTTTTAGCTGTTTTTGGCTTCTGGCGCTTGCAGGTGAAGCGCTGGTAGCTACATTATTCATAGCATTCTGTGCAACCACGGGGGCTGCATCCAACGGGGAGTGAAAGACGGCACTGACCATGGTGTTCTCCTGTGCTGGGTGGACGGGGCAGGGCGCTTACGCCTTGATCTTGAAGCTGTCGGCGTACTTGGCGGGGTCTTTGCCGTCCCACACCACACCGTCCATGAACTTGCTGCTGCGCATCTCGGTCTTGGGCAACGGCGTCTTGGAGGCCGTTGCGGCCTGCTTGTAGACGTCGATGCGGTTCACGGCCTTGGCGACACCCAGGTAGTCGGGATGGTCCTTCATCAGGCCCCAGCGCTTGTGCTGCGTGAGGAACCACATGCCGTCCGTGAGGTACGGGAAGTTCACCGTGCCTTCGTTGAAGAATTTCATGTGGTTGGGGTCGTCCCAGGTCTTGCCCATGCCGTCCTGGTAGCGGCCCAGGATGCGCTGGTTGATGGCATCGACACCCGTGTTCACGTAGGCCTTGCCGGCAATGGTCTCGGCCATCTTGTTCTTGTTGGCCAGGCCTTCGTCGATCCACTTGCTGGCCTCCAGGATGGCGGCTGTCACGGCGCGCGCCGTGTTGGGGTACTTCTGCACGAATTCGGACGTGGTGCCCAGCACCTTTTCGGGGTGGTCCTTCCAGATGTCCTGCGTGGTGGTGGCGGTCACTCCGATGCCGTCCATGATGGCGCGGTGGTTCCAGGGCTCGCCCACGCAGAAACCGTCCATGTTGCCCACGCGCATGTTGGCCACCATCTGTGGCGGCGGCACGGTGATGACCTTGGCGTCTTTCATCGGGTCGATGCCATGGGCCGCCAGCCAGTAGTACAGCCACATGGCGTGTGTGCCGGTGGGGAAGGTCTGCGCAAAGGTGTATTCGCGCTTCTCGCTGGCCATCAGCTTGGCCAGGCCCGCTCCGTTGACGGCGCCCTTGTCGGCGAGTTTCTTGGACAGCGTGATGGCCTGGCCGTTCTGGTTCAAGTTCATCAGCACGGCCATGTCCTTCTTGGGGCCAGCCAGGCCCAGGTGCACACCGTAGACCAGGCCGTACAACACGTGGGCAAAGTCGAGCTCGCCATTCACCAGCTTGTCGCGCACACCGGCCCACGAGGCTTCCTTGGTGGGGATGATGGTCACGCCATATTTCTTGTCGATGCCCAGCACCGAGGCCATCACCACGCTGGCGCAATCGGTCAGTGGGATGAAGCCGATCTTGACCTCCTTTTTCTCGGGGGCGTCCGAGCCCTGGGCGTGGACCAGTGCCCGCAGGGCGGGGCTCACGCCCACGGCGCCAACGGTAGCGGCCTGCAGCACGGTGCGGCGGTTGAGACTGGTTTTCAACAGATCGGTCATGGGGCATTTCCTCGCGTCGTTACAAAGCAAAAAAGGCGTCCTCCCCTGGGCTGGTTGCATTTGCAAACCGGCCGCGGAGAGGGACGCCTTTGTCCATGGCAAAGCCCATTGGGGGGCTTTGAGCCAGCACCGGCCCGCCATTGGGTCAGTGCTGTCAGTGGTGGGACCGTCATTGGTCTCGCCATGGGTTATGCAAGCAGCGTGCCAGCCTGTGTTGCTCCAGTTTGGCGCTGCTTTTGCTATGTTTTTGATAGCAATCTTGGATTGCTGGATAGGCGCAAGAGGCCTTTTTTGCTTGAGATGGTCAGGGCTGGTGCGTGCACGCGGACTGCACTGCGTTTGTGCGGCGCACCATCTGGGAGAAGCCGGAGGGCCTGGGCGTGGTCCAGACGAGGGATATCAAGCAAGGGCCGCCCCGCAGCGCCTCACGGGGATGTGGCCTGCTCAGCCCAGCAAGTCCATCACATCGAGCATGCGCTGGGCCACGTCCACCAGCTTGAGGCCCTTGTCCATGGCGGTCTTGCGCAGCTTTTCGTAGGCGGCCTGTTCGGTCAGGCCCTGGCGCTGCATCAGCAGGCCCTTGGCGCGGTCGATGGTCTTGCGGTCTTTGAGTTCGGTCTTGGCGTCGGCCAGCTCGGCGCGCAGGGCCTGTTCGTGCTGGAACCGCGCCATGGCCACGTCCAGGATGGGGCGGATGCGCTGGGGGGCCAGGCCCGCCACGATGTAGGCCGACACGCCCGCCGCCACCGCATCCTTGACGTGCGAGGTGTCTTCATCGTTGGTGAACATCACGATGGGGCGGCGTTCATTGCGCGTGGCCATCACGACGTGTTCGAGGGCGTCGCGGGCTTCGCTTTCGGCGTCCACGATGATGAGGTCGGGCTGCAGCTGGGCGATGCGCTCGCTCAGAAAAACGTCAGCGGGCAGCGTGGCCACCAGGTTGAAATTGTTCTCCAGCAGCCCGATGCGCAGCGCCCGCGACCGATCCGCCTGCAGCACGGCATGCTCGTCGGCGGGGTCGGCGACCGCCAGATCCGGGGCAACCACCACGATGCGCAAAGACTCGTTCATACCCTGGAGCATAAGCAATTTTTACGCCATAAATTGGTGCATCGAAGCGGTGCACGCCAAGGGTTCTTCGCCCAGGGCAGGCTTTTTCACCTTGCGGGGCCTGAAACTTGCTAATAGTTTGGCGATGGGCAGGGCATACCCGATAGCACCTCCCCGGCTGCGTCGCATATACATCTGCTCACATTGACCTATTCAAGAGGATTTGCATGAACAAGCACATTGACCGGCGGCATATCTCTGCCGGCTTGGCCCTGACCACCGTGGCGGTATCCGCGCTGCTGGTGTTGACAGGTTGCAGCAAGGTGCCCGACACCATCAAGATCGGTGTGGCCCAGCCGTTGAGCGGCCCGCTGGGCGCGCTGGGGCAGGATTTGCTCAACGGGGTGAATCTGGCCGTGGCAGAGCTCAACAAGGGCGGCTACAGCGTGGACGGCAAACGCGTGACGCTGGAGGTGGTGTCGGTGGATGACAAGGCCGACGCCGCCACCGGCAAGACCGTGGCACAGCAGCTGGTGGACTCCGGCGTGGTGGCCGTGATCGGGCATCTGAATTCAGGGGTGAGCATCGAGACCGCGCCGATCTATGCGGCCAAGGACATTCCCCAGATCGCCATCTCGACCAATCCCAAGTTCACCCAGATGGGTTTTCCCACCACGTTCCGCATGGTAGCCAACGACACCCTGCAGGCACGCGCCATCGGCTCGTTTGCTGCGACGCAGCTGGGCGCCGCCCGCTACGCCGCGCTGGACGATGGCACGCCCTATGGCAAGGGCCTGGCCGACGGGGCCGCTGCGCAGCTCAAGGCCGAGAAGAAAGAGGTGGTGGTGCGCAAGTCGTTTGACGACAAGACCACGGCATTCGACGAACTCGCGGGCGAACTGAAGGCCGCCAAGGTGGAGGTGATCGTCTCCACCCTCAACGACTTCCAGGCCCTGGCACTGCTGGAGTCGCTGCGCAAGGTGGGCCACACCAAGGTCAGCCTGCTGGGCGGCGACACCATCAAGACCACCGACATGGCCAAGGGCGCTGGCATTGTCGAGGGGCTGTATGCAACGTCGCCCGTGCTCGAAGCCAAAGAGTTCACCACCGGCAAGCCCTTCCTTGAAAAGTACATCGAGGCCTACAAGAAGCCGCCCGCCTATGGTGGCCACTACAGCTACGACAGCACCTACGTGCTGACCGCCGCCATCCAGAAGGCCAAGTCTGCCGACCCCAAAGAGATCACCAAGGCCATGCACGGCATCAACGGCTATGCCCCCGTGATCGGCACCATGAGCTGGGACGAAAAGGGCGAACAGCGCTACGGCGCCGTGGGCGTGTACGAACTGCGCAGCGGCAGCTGGGAGCTGCGCATGCGTTCGGACCGCTGGTAGCCGGCCGGTTCTTCAGGCGGCATGGCTTTGAACAACCCCTGCTGGCCAGCGCCAGCAGGGGTTTTTGCATCAGGCCCTGCGCGAGGCCGGGTTTTACACTCGGGGCATGAGCTTGCTGATACTCGGTATTGAATCTTCGTGCGACGAAACGGGCGTGGCACTGGTCCGTTCGACGGGCCATGCCGTGCCCACATTGCTGGCGCATGCGCTGCACAGCCAGATCGAGATGCACCAGGCCTACGGTGGCGTGGTGCCCGAGCTGGCCAGCCGCGACCACATCCGCCGCGTGCTGCCACTGGCCACGCAGGTGCTCACCGAATCCGGCCAGACGCTGGCGGATGTGGATGTGGTGGCCTATACCCGCGGCCCGGGTCTGGCTGGTGCGCTCCTGGTGGGCGCAGGGGTGGCCTGCGCGCTGGGGGCGGCGCTGGACAAGCCGGTGCTGGGCGTGCACCACCTGGAGGGGCATTTGCTGTCGCCCTTCCTGAGCGCGGACCCGCCCGAGTTCCCCTTCGTGGCCCTGCTGGTCTCTGGCGGGCATACCCAGTTGATGCGTGTGGATGGCGTGGGCCGCTACGAGATCCTGGGCGAAACCATCGACGATGCCGCCGGTGAAGCGTTTGACAAGTCCGCCAAGCTCATGGGCCTGGGCTACCCCGGCGGGCCAGCGCTCTCACGCCTGGCCGAGCAGGGCGACCCGGCGGCCTTCAAGCTGCCGCGCCCGCTGCTGCACAGCGGCAACCTTGATTTCTCTTTTGCCGGGCTCAAGACGGCTGTGCTGACGCAGGCCAAAAAGCTGGGTGACGAGCTGCAAGTGCGCAAGGCCGACCTGGCGGCCAGCACCGAGGCGGCGATTGTGGATGTGCTGGTGAAGAAGACGCTCACTGCGTTGAAGCAGACGGGCTTGAAGCGGGTGGTGGTGGCGGGTGGCGTGGGGGCCAATCGGCACTTGCGGGCGCAGCTGAATGCCGCCTGTGCCGCCGCCAAGGTGCGGGTGCATTACCCGGAGCTGCATCTGTGCACGGACAACGGCGCGATGATTGCCATGGCGGCGGCAATGCGTTTGCAGGCGGGGCAGCAGGAGGCCAGCAGCAACTATGCGTTTGATGTGAAGCCACGGTGGCCGTTGGATGCGATTACGGTTGCTGGGTGACTGAATTGCGATTAAAAATGGCCTCCAGCGCTTGATGAATAAGCGCCAGAGCCCAAAAGAACTACCAAAAAATCAGAACGGATAGTGCCGCGCCGTCGTCTGCACCGTAATCCATCGCAGCTCCGTAAACTCCCGCACCCCCGCCATCCCCCCAAACCGCCCGTACCCCGAACTCTTCACCCCCCCGAACGGCATCTGCCCTTCGTCGTGCACCGTGGGGCCGTTGATATGGCAGATCCCCGACTCAATGCGCGCCGCCACATTCCACGCCTTCGCCACATCGCGGCTGAACACGGCGGAGGACAGACCGAACTCGTTGTCGTTGGCACACGCGATCGCCTCCTCCACGCCGTTCACACGCACCACCGGCTTGACCGGGCCGAAAGACTCCTCGCGGTAGATGTCCATGTCGGCCGTCACGTGGTCGAGGATGGTGGCGGCCATCAGCGTGTTCTCGCTCTTGCCGCCGCACACCAGCGTGGCGCCCTTGGCCAGCGCGTCGTCGATCAGGGCGTTGCAGCGCTGCACCGTGGTCATGTCCACCACCGAGCCCAGCACCACCGGGCCCTTGCGCGGGTCGCCCAGGGGCAGAGCCTTGGCGCGCTCGCCCAGCTTGGCCACGAACTCGTCTGCCACCGCGTTGTCCACAATGATGCGTTCGGTGGACATGCAGATCTGGCCCGAGTTGGCGAACGATCCGAACACGGTGCCCGCCACGGCGGCATCCACGTCCGCATCGTCCAGCACCAGCAGCGGGGCCTTGCCACCCAGCTCCAGCACCACGGGCTTGAGGTACTTGGCACACGTCTGCGCGATGATGCGGCCGACCTTGGTGGAGCCCGTGAAGTTCACGCGGCGCACGGCCGGGTGGGCCACGATGGCCTCGACCACGGCGCCGGCATCGGCCGGGGCATTGGTCACGAAGTTCACCACGCCCGGGGGCAGGCCGGCTTCCTGCAGGGCCTCGATGATCAGACCGTGCGTGGCAGGGCTCAGCTCCGAGCCCTTCAAGATCACCGTGTTGCCGCAGGCCAGCGGCGTGGCAATGGCGCGCACGCCGAGGATGATGGGCGCGTTCCACGGCGCGATGCCCAGCACCACGCCCGCGGCCTGGCGCACGCCCATGGCCAGGCTGCCGGGCACGTCGGACGGGATCACCTCGCCCGCGATCTGCGTGGTCAGGGCCGCGGCTTCCTGCAGCAGGCCTGCGGCCAGGTGCACGTTGAAGCCGGCCCACAGGCCTGATGCTCCGGTCTCGGCGGCCATGGCGGTGGCAAAGGCCTCGCCCTTGGCTTCGAGCGCATGCGCGGCCTTGAGAAGCAGTGCACGGCGGGCGTTGGGGCCCAGGGCCGACCAGGCCGGGAAGGCCTTGGCGGCTGCGTCTGCAGCGGCTTTGGCATCGGCCACGGTGGCCGCTGGGGCAGTGGTGGCCACGGAGCCGTCGAGCGGGTTGCGGCGCTCGAAAGTCGCGCCGCCGGTGGCTTGCACGCGCTCGCCGTGGATCAGCATGGAAATGGCAGTCATGGGAAAAGTCTCCTGGACAACAAGAACGAAGGAAGTTCGATCAAGAAAGAAAGAGGGGGAATAGGGCAGCGGCTAGGCTACGCCGAGATACGCCTGCCGCACTGCATCCGAGTGCAACAAGGTCGCGGCATCGCCGGACGCCACGATGCGTCCGCGCTCCAGCACATAGCCGCGCTGGGCCACCTGCAGCGCCTTGCGCACGTTCTGCTCCACCATGAGCACGGTGATGCCCTGCGCCGCGATGCGCTGCACGATGGCCAGCAGCTCGTCCACCATGCGCGGGGCCAGGCCCAGCGAGGGCTCGTCCAGCATCAAGAGGCGCGGGCCGCTCATCATGGCGCGGGCCACGGCCACCATCTGCTGTTCGCCGCCGCTCATGGTGCCGGCCAACTGCTGGGCGCGTTCCTTCAAGCGCGGAAAGTCTTCGAAGGCCTGGGCCAAGCGGTCTGTGCGCACCCGTGAGGGCACCAACCAGCCGCCCAGCTCCAGGTTCTCTGTCACCGTCATCTGCGGGAACAACTGGCGGCCCTCGGCCACCAGGGCCAGGCCGCGTTGCACACAAGCGGTGGCGTTCGTGGCAGGCACCTTCTGGCCATCCAGCAGCACCGTGCCCTCGCGTGACAACAGGCCTGCGAGCGCCTTGAGCAGCGTGGTCTTGCCCGCGCCGTTGGGGCCGACGATGACCGTGATGCCGGGCGCTGCTTCGAGCGACAGGTCCTGCAGCACCTGAAAACCGTGGTAGCCCGTGGTCAGGTTCTGCACTTGCAGGTGTGCGCCGCTCATACGGTGGCTCCTTGTTCCGGGCCCGTTGCCATCTCGTCACCCAGATAGGCCTCGATCACCTGCGGGTCGCGCACGACCTCTGCGGGTGTACCGTCGGCGATCTTGCGGCCCTGGTGCAGCACCAGCACGCGCTCCACGTATTTCAACAGCGTGGTCACCGCGTGCTCGATCCACACCACCGTCAGGCCATAGTCGTCGCGCAGTCTGCGGATGCGCTGGGCCATGGCGTCCACCTCGGCCTCGGTTAGCCCGGCCGCCACCTCGTCGAGCAGCAGCAGACGGGGGCGTGTGCCCAAGGCCATGCCGATCTCCAGCAGGCGCTGCTGCGACGGTGTGACGTCGGCGGCAGGGCGCTGCGCCAGTGCCGCGAGGCCCAGCATCTCCAGGATCTCGTCTTCATTGCGCAGGCCCACAGGCCCCTGGCGGTGGCGGCCCGCGAACTGCATGCCGAAGCGCACGTTGTCGCGCATCGTCATGTCCGGGAATACGCGCGGCGTCTGGAAGGTGCGCGCGATGCCGTGGGCCGCATAGTGGTGCGGGCCCTTGCCGGTGAGGTTGTCGGCAGCGCAGTGCAGCGTGCCCGAGGTGGGGGGCTGCACGCCCGAGATGGCGTTGAAGAAGGTGGTCTTGCCCGCGCCGTTGGGGCCGATGATGCCGATGAGCTCGCCGGCATGCAGCGTGGCGCTCACGCCGTCCACGGCGGTCAGCCCGCCAAAGCGCACGGTCACGCTGTCGATGGTCAGCAGGGCTTCAGACATGGCCGGCCTCCGTTGCAGGCGTGGCTGCCCGCTTGCGCTGCCACAGCGTGGCCAGCCCGTTGGGCAGGTACATCACACACAGGATCAGCAGCAGGCCCAGCACCATCATGTAGCCATAGGGCAGCTGCAGGCGCAGCGTCTCGGCCAGCAGGCTGAAGACGATGGCCGCGAGCACCGGCCCGCCGATGCTGGCCGCGCCGCCGATCAGCGCGATCAGCACCGTCTGGAAGCCGATGAAGGGGCTGAACACGGCGGCCGGCTCGATGTAGGTCCAGCGCACGGCCATGGCCGCGCCCACGGCGCCCGCAAACGCGGCCGTGATGCCGAAGCCCGCGATCTTGGCCAGGCGCGTGTCCACGCCCAGGGTCTGGGCGCGCTGCTCGTCGGCGCCGATGCCCGAGAGCGCTAGTCCGAAGCGGCTGTGCTTCACGGCCATGGCCGTGGCGATGGCGGCCGCCGCGATCAGCAGTACCGTGAGGTACACCGTCTCGTTGCTGGGCACCACCGTGAGCACGCGGCCCACGGTGCCCGACACCTGCTTCTCGACAAAGGTCACCGCATGGCGGATCAGCTCCGTCATGCCGAAGGTCAGCACCGCGAAATAGGTGCCGCGCAGGTGCAGCACGGCCGCACCCATCACGATGGCCACCACGGCGGCGATCAGCGCGCCGGCCACGATCACCAGCGGCCAGGGCAGGCTGCCGAGCAACGTGGCGCTGGCATACGCCCCGATGCCGAAGAAGGCCGACGTGGCCAGCGACAGGTAGCGCGTGGCTCCGCAGAACAGTGACCAGCTGGTGGCCAGCGCGATGTACATCAGGCAGCTGAGCAGCACCGAGGCCATGAACTCGGACACCAGCCAGGGCAGGGTGCCGACCACGGCCGTGCCCGCGGCGAGCGCAAGCCAGGGCTTGTTGGAATGGAAAGATTTCATTTTTTGGAGAAGAGGCCGTTGGGGCGCCAGATGAGCACGCCGATGAACACCGCATAGCTCAGCAGCATCTTGAGAGAGGGGCTGCTGAAATGCATGCCCAGGGCTTCGACCACACCCAGCAGCAGGCCACCGGCCAGGCTGCCCGCCAGGCTGCCGAAGCCGCCCAGCGTGATCACGATCAGCGCCGTCACGGTATAGGGCTCGCCCATCGACGGGGAGATCTCGTAGGTCATCGACAGCAGGGCCCCTGCCACGCCCGACAGGCCCAGGCCGATGCCGAACATCATCGGGTGCAGACGCCGGGTGTTGATGCCCACCAGCTGCGCCCCCGTGGGCGACTGCATCAGCGCCCGCACGGCCTTGCCCAGCAAGGTGAGCTTGAGCAAGGCGATCAGCGCGGCCGACAGCGCCAGCGCCACGCCGAACAGCACCAGCTTGTTCTCGGTGAAGCGCATGCCCGCCACCTGCACCGGGTCGGCCAGGTACTCGTAGCCGCGCAGGTCGCCACCCCAGATCAGCAGGGCGGTGTTCTGCACCAGGAACATCAGGCCGAAGCCCACCATCAGGCTGCGCGCCTCGAACACGTCCACGTTCGGCGCGCGCGCCGCCAGGCGCTTGAAGCACAGCGCATGCACCGCCACGCCCAGCACGAACAGCGCGATGAAGGCGATGGGCATCAGCAACAGCGGCGACCAACCCCAGGCGGTGTGTGCCCACCAGGTCAGAAAGGCGCCGAGCATCAGAAACTCGCCATGCGAGATGTTCATGATGCGCATCAGCCCGTATTGCAGGTTCAGGCCCATGGCCACCAGCGCGTAGATGCCGCCGGTAATAAGGCCACTGGCGACCAGTTCGGCCCAGGAAGTCAGAGACACTTTGTTATTTCCACGCTGGTTTGCTGGTGTTCAACTGCGCTGTGGCGCGGTCCTTGGGCCACACCACTTCGAAGTCGCTGCCCTGCCACTGGCTCACCGTGCCGGGGATGGAGGCGTTCTCGCTGCCCGCAAAGCGGATGCCGCCCAGGATGGTCTTGAACTCGTTCTTGGCGATGTGCTCGCGCAGCGCCTTGCGGTCGAGGCCCACCTTCTCCACGGCCTGCTGCAGGATCTGCAGGCCCGCCCAGGCATGGCCGCTGGCCCAGCGGTCGGGCTCCTTGTTGAACTTCTTCACGTGGGCATCGAAGTAGGCCGTGGCCTCGGGGCTGGTCTTCACGCTCCACGATCCCATGCCGATCACGCCTTCGGTGTTGGCCTGCATCACGTTCTTGTACAACTGGAAGGCCGTGCCCACCGAGGCGTAGAAGAACTTGGGGTTCAGCCCCACCTCGCGCGCCTGGCGGCTGGCCAGGATGGTGTCGGGCGGGTAGGTGATGCCGATGAAGGCATCGGGGTTCAGGTCCTTGATGCCGCGCAGCACGGGCGCCAGGTCCTTCACGCCCAGCGGGTAGCTCTTCCTCTCCACCACCTGGATGCTGGTCTTCTTGAGCGCGCTGTTCAGCGCCGCGAAGTTTTCCAGGCCGAACAGGTCGTCCATGTAGACGATGGCCACCGACTTCACGCCGTTGGCCACCAGCATGTCCACCAGCGCGCCCATCATCTTGTCGGGCTGCTGCAGCAGGGAGAAGAAGTAAGGCAGGTTCATGTCGATCAGCTTGCGCGACAGGGCGGTGGGCGCCAGCAGCGGGTAGCCGAAGCGGTTGGCCAGCGGGGCGATGGCGAAGTTGGCGCCCGAGCCCCAGGGCGGCAGGATCAGGTCCACCTTGTCGCTGCCCATGAGTTTCTCGAAGGTGCGCACGCAGGTCTCGGTCTCGCTGCGGTCGTCGTAGCCGATGAGTTCGATGGGGCGCTTGGCGCCCTTGATGCTCAGGCCGCCCGCCGCATTGACCTGTTCGGCCCACAGCAGGTAGTTGGGCTCCTGGCTGACCTGTGCGCCTGCGGCCCAGGGGCCCGTGCGGGCAATCGCGTAGCCGATGCGCACGGGGCCGCTGCCACTGCCTTGCGCGAGCAGCTGCGGCGCTACGGCCAGCGCGCCCACGGTGGCGGCGGCCCCCTTGATCCATTGGCGCTTGGAGGGTTGGGACGGTGAATGCGTTGTCATTGTGTGTCTCCTCGGATGGGAGGCCCGCGCAGTGCAGGCCGTACCCGGATCGTAGGAAGACGCTGCCCGGTGCGCTGGGCTGAGCGTGCACAAAAGCCTTGTCCCAGCGTGCACGGCGCAGGGGGTTTACCCGGATTTCCGTGCCCGCCGCAGGAATAGCGGCGCGGCCGATAATCCCGCTGAGACAGGCGGCACCGTCTGCATGACGACTGGAGACAACCATGGCCCACCCTCTGACCGAGGTATCGACCGACACCGTGCCACCGCGCGACCGCCTGCACCTGTGGGGCGATGCGGTGTGGCGCCTCATTGGCGGGCTGGAGTCCGATGCCTTCGGCGACGAGGCATTTGCGGGCCACATCACGTCGGGCCAGGCGGGCTACATCAACCTGTGCCAGCTGGACGTGAGCCGCCACCGTGTGGTGCGCACCCCCAGCCTCATCCGCAGCAGCGACCGGGCCTACATCAAGGTGGTGGCGCAGCTTGAAGGGCGCGCCTGCTTCGAGCAGAACGGCCGGCAGGTGTGGCTGTCGCCCGGCGAATGGAGCGTGTACGACACCACGCGCGCCTACGCCGTGAGCAACCCCGAAGCCGTGCGCCAGATGGTGCTGATGATCCCCAAGGAACAACTGCCCGAGCGCAAGCTCAAGCTCGACGACCTGATGGTGCAGCGGTTTTCAGGCACCACGGGCGTGTCGCGCCTGGCGTGGGACACCATGCGCGCGGCGTTCACCGAGCTGCCCAGCATGTCCGACGCCGCTGCCGACGGCGTGGCCGACGTGATCACGCACCTGGTGCAGCTGTCGCTGCTGGAGCGCAATGGCCAGCACAGCGCCGTGTCGCAGCGCGAGGCCCTGCGCGACCGCATCGGCCAGTTCATCGACCGGCACCTGGGCGACCCCGAGCTCACCATCGACCGCATGGCACAGGCGCTCAACTGCAGCAAGCGGCACCTGTACAACGCAGTGGCCGACGACGAGGAAACGCTGGCCGCCATGATCCAGCGGCGGCGGCTGGAGGCCTGCCTGCGCGACCTGCGCAGCAGCGCGCAGGCGCAGCGGTCGGTGACGGACATCGCGCTGTCCTGGGGCTTTTCGAACAGCGCGCATTTCAGCCGCGTGTTCCGCACCCACGTGGGCTGCAGCCCCAGCGAGTACCGTGTGCGGGCTCGGGTGCCTGCACTGCCACACTGAGCGTGCCCGGGCCGCTGCGCAGGCCTGTCGGCAGGTCGTTTCATAAGAAAAAACGCCCCTACCGCTTGCGGTAAGGGCGCTTTCAGCTATTGAATCAATAGCAGTCATGCTGGTGGCTGGCTGCCCGCCCTGTGTGGGCGGGCAACTGTGCAACAAGCGCAGCCGTTTACTGGATGTTCAGCGACGTGGCCCGGCTCACGGGCTCCAGGCGGGCCAGCGTCAGGGTCAGCACGCCGTTTTCCAGCTTGGCGGAGCTGTTGGCGGCATCGATGTCGGTGGCCAGCTCCCAGGCGCGCTGCACTTGGCGGGGCGCGCCTTCCACGCTTTGCAGGCGAACCTGGTTGCCTTCGATCTGGATGGACAGCTGCTCGCGGGCCAGGCCGGGCACATCGAGCTGCAAGGTGGTGGTCTTTTCGTCCTGGGTCACGCTCACGCCGGCAGAGCCTGCAGGGGCTGCATTGGTGAAGCTGCCCAGCAAAAAGCGTTGCAGCGCCAGGTCGGCAGAGCGGGGTGCGTTGAAGGCGGAACGGCGGGCGACGGGGGCGAAGATCATGGAAAGTACTCCTATACACTGCGCGGCTCTCGACGTGGTCGCCGCATGGACAGGAGTTGTGTACGGCCGCATCGCTTTTCAAGGGAAAAAGTGGCATGAATAAATTGCGATCCGGGGGCTTGAAAACAGGCGCCACGGCATTACGTCCAGCGGTTTTTGCCGCAGTTGTCGGCATCGCCGGGGTGTTGTTCTCGGTGACCCCGGCGGCCGCCCAAGGCAGCGCTTCAACACCTGCCAGTGCGCCCGCCAGGCCGGTGAAGGTGGCGCTCATCGAAAGTCTCTCCGGCGCGTTCGCCAACACCGGCGAGGCGGTCTACCGCAACGTCTACTGGGCCATGGAGCGTGTGAACGCACGCGGCGGCGTGCAGCTTCCGGCCAGCAACGGCGGCCCCCGCCCGCTGGCGCTGGAGCGCTACGACAGCAAGGGCCAGAACGAAGAGGCTTTGTCGGCATTGCGCGCAGCCATCGACGACGGCGCGCAGGTCATCCTGCAGGGCAATTCGTCGGCCACCGCGGCGGTGCTGATCGAAGCCATCAACAAGCACAACGAGCGCGAGCCGAACAAGCGCGTGATCTTTTTGAACTACTCGGCGGTGGACCCCATCCTCACCAACGAGAAATGCAGCTTCTGGCACTTTCGCTTCGACGCCCATGCCGACATGCGCATGGCCGCGCTCATGGAAGTGATGCGCGAAGACAAGGCCTTGAAGAGCGTCTACCTCATCGGCCAGGACTACAGCTTCGGCCAGGCCGTGCTGCGCGAGGCGAAGAAGCAGCTGGCCGCCCAGCGCCCCGACGTGGCCGTGGTGGGCGACGAACTGCACCCCATCGGCCGCGTGAAGGACTTCGCACCCTATGCGGTGAAGATCAAGACCAGCGGCGCGCAGGCCGTAGTCACCGGCAACTGGGGGAACGACCTCACGCTGTTGGTGAAGGCCGCACGCGAAGTGGGCTACGAAGGCAGCTTCTACACCTTCTACGGCAACGCGCTGGGTGCGCCGGCTGCCATCGGCGATGCGGGCATCGGCAAGGTAGTGGCCGTAGCCGACTGGCTGCCCAACGTGCCGGGCGCGCAGAGCGAGGCGTTCTACCAATCGTTCCGCACGCGCTTTCCCAAGCCGCAGGATGACTACGTGCACATGCGCATGCAGCTCATGGTCGAGGCGCTGGCCCAGTCCATCGAACGCGCGGGCAGCACCGACGCCGTGGCCGTGGCGCGGCAGATGGAGAACGCCAACGTGCAGCTGTCGGGCCAGGGCGGCAGCATGCGCGCGGCGGACCACCAGTTCCAGCAAGCGCTGGTGGTGGGCGTGATGGACAAGAAGGGCGCGCCCGGGGTGAAGTTCGACGTGGAAGGCTCGGGCTACGGCTTTCGCGTGGTGCGCCAGATCTCCGCCGCCAAGGCACAGCAGCCGCACAGCTGCACAATGCAGCGGCCCTGACCCACGGCGTGGGCGGTATGCGGCGCAGCGCGCGCCGCATATCGATATGAAAAGTTAGCGCAACCGGTGCAGGCCGTCGGGCCACAGAATTTGTTGCATTGATCACCCATGCGCGAATCGCTGCCTCCACCGTGTCCTACGCCCTCTCCCTGCTCGACAAAAGTCCCATCCCCGAAGGGGCCACGGCGGCCGAGGCGCTGCAGCGCACCGTAGCGCTGGCCCAGCGCGCCGAGCAGTTGGGCTACCGCCGCTTTTGGGTGGCCGAGCACCATGGCAACCCGGGCCTGGCCGGCTCGGCGCCCGAAGTGCTGGTGGCCCACCTGCTGGCGCGTACCTCGCGCATCCGCATCGGCTCCGGCGGCGTGATGCTGCAGCACTACAGCCCGTTCAAGGTGGCCGAGGCGTTCAAGGTGCTCGCATCCCTGGCCCCAGGCCGCGTGGACCTGGGCGTAGGCAAGGCGCCCGGCGGCCTGCCGCTGTCCACCCGGGCGCTGCAGGCGCTGCACGACAAATCCAGGCCATCCGACTTCAGCGCGCGCTTTGCGGAGCTGGACGCCTTCCTGCACGGAACGCTGGACCCGGACCACGCGCTGGCGGGCGCTGTGGCCTACCCCGCGCCACCCAGCCTGCCCGAGCGCCATCTGCTCGGCGGCAGCCCCGACAGCGCGGCGTTGGCGGCGCGCCACGGCTGGCACTTCACGTACGCGGGCCATTTCAACGGCGACCCGGTGAACATCGAGCGCACGGTGCGCGTGTACCGCGAAGCCGCGGGCCGGGCCCCCTCGCTGGCGCTCTATGCGTTGGTGGCCCCCACGCAGGCGCAGGCCGACAGCCTGGTGGGCGCATTGCGTGTCTTCAAGCTGCATTTGTCCACCGGGCAGAGCGTGAACCTGCCCAGCGCCCAGGCCGCCGCGGAGTTTGCGCGCCAGGCCGGCGTGGCGGACTACCGGCTCGAAGAAACCCGGCCCCATGTGATCGCCGGCTCGCCTGACACGGTGCGCGAGCAGCTCGATGCGCTCAGCGAGCGCTACGGCATCGAAGAGTTCGTGGTCGACACGCCCGTCACAGGTTTTGCCGATCGCCTGGCCTCGGTCGAACTGCTGGCCGGTGCCTACGCCACCGCCGAGGCCTGACCCGCCGGCCGCCCCTCCTTTCCCCAGGAACAGACACCATGAGCAACACCCCATCCCCCATCCGTTTCGGCGTCATGCTGCATGGCGCAGGCGGCCACATGAATTCGTGGAAGCACCCCGCAGGCCCCGCGGACGCGAGCGTCAACCTCGACTTCTACATCGAGACCACGCGGAAGGCCGAGGCCAACGGCATCGCCTTCGCCTTTGTGGCCGACGGGCTGTTCATCAATGCGAAGTCCATCCCGCACTTTCTGAACCGGTTCGAGCCCATCTCCATCTTGTCGGCGTTGGCCGTGGCGACGTCGAAGATCGGTCTGGCGGGCACCATCTCCACCTCGTACAGCGAGCCATTCACGGTAGCGCGGCAGTTCGCGTCGCTGGACCTCATCAGCAAGGGCCGCGCCGGCTGGAACGTGGTGACCACGCCGCTGGAGGGCACGGCCAGCAACTACAGCCGCAACCACCCCGACCATGCGCTGCGCTACGAGATCGCCGACGAATACCTGCAGGTGACGCAAGGCCTGTGGGACAGCTGGGATGAAGACGCCGTGGTGCGCAACCGCGCCACGGGCCAGTTCTTCGACCCCGCCAAGCTGCACACGCTGGACCACAAGGGTCGCTTCTTCCAGGTGGCGGGGCCGCTCAACATCGGCCGGTCGCCGCAGGGGCAGCCGGTGATCTTTCAGGCGGGTTCTTCGGATGCGGGCATTGGCCTCGCGGGCAAGTACGCCGATGCGGTGTTCACCCACTCGCCGTCGGTGGAGGGGACGCGCAGCTTTCTGCGCAAGGTCAAGGCCAGTGCCGTGGTGCATGGCCGCCAGGCCGACGATGTGAAGATCTTCCCCGGCATCGGGCCCGTGGTGGGCGCCACGCAGGAAGAGGCGGAGGCCAAGTACCAGGCCATCCGCGAGCTGCTCACGGTCGATGAAGCGCTGGCCTACCTGGGCCGCTACTTCGACCACCACGACTTCAGCCAGTACCCGCTGGACGAGCCCTTCCCGGACCTGGGCGAGATCGGGCGCAACAGCTTTCGCTCCACCACGGACCGCATCAAGGCCGATGCCACGGCGCGCGGCCTGACGCTGCGCCAGGTGGCGCTGGAGGCCGCCACGCCGCGCTCGCAGTTCGTCGGCACCGGCGAGCGTGTGGCCGACGAGATCATCCGCTGGGTGGACGAGGGCGCGGCCGATGGCTTCATCCTGGGCTTTCCCGTGCTGTCGCAGGGGCTTGATGACTTCATCGCCCATGTGATCCCGGTGCTGGAGGCGCGCGGCCGCTACCAGCGCACGCTGCCGGGCCATACGCTGCGCGACCACCTGGGCTTGCCGCGCAAGGCCAGCCGGTATGCGCAGGCCGATGCGGATGCCGCCACGGCGCCAGAGAAGAAGGTCGCGTGATGGGCGCAGCATTGCCAGCAGCGGCTTCGGCGCAGGACGTGCAGCGGGTGAAAAGTGTGGAGGAAGGCATTGCCGCCTTCATCCACGAGTTCCAGGCATTGCGCCGGGACCTGCACCAGCACCCCGAGCTGTCGTTCCAGGAGCACCGCACCTCGGCCATTGTGGCCGAGCGCCTCGCGTCCTGGGGCTACGAAGTAACCACCGGCATCGCGGGCACCGGCCTGGTGGGCACGCTGCGCAAAGGGCAGGGCACCAAGACCCTGGGCATCCGTGCCGACATGGATGCACTGCCCATCACCGAGGCCACGGGCCTGCCGTATGCCAGCCGCAATGCCGGGGTGATGCACGCCTGCGGACATGATGGGCACACCACGGTGCTGCTGGCGGCCGCGCGCTTCCTGGCCGAGTCGGGCCGCTTTGACGGCACGCTGAACCTCATCTTCCAACCCGCCGAAGAGAACGGCGGCGGTGCACAGCACATGATCGGCGAGGGCCTGTTCGAGCGCTTTCCGTGCGACGCGGTGTTCGGCCTGCACAACTGGCCCTGCGTGGGCGCGGGGCACTTCGGCTGCGTGACCGGGCCTGCCATGGCCTCGGTGGACCAGATCACCATCACCGTGCGCGGCAAGGGCGGCCACGGCGCTGCACCGCATGAGACGGTGGACCCGGTGGTGGCCAGCGCGCACATCATCACCGCGCTGCAGACGGTGGTCTCGCGCAATGTCGATCCGCTGGACATGGGCGTGGTCACCGTGGGCTCCATCCATGGCGGCAACGCGCCCAACGTGGTGCCCGAGAGTGTGGAACTGAAGCTCACCGCCCGCGCCTTCAAGCCCGAGGTGCGCGCGGTCTTGCAAGAGCGCATTCCGGCCATCGCCCGCGCGCAGGCCGAGAGCTTTGGCGCCACGGCCGATGTGTTGTACCGGCCCGGCTATCCGGCCGTGCTCAACCACGAGGCAGAAACGGAGCTGGCACGCAGCGTGGCGCTGGACACCTTTGGCGCAGCCCGCGTGGACGCCGGCTTTCGCCCGCGCACGGCCAGCGAGGACTTCGCCTTCATGCTGCTCAAGCGCCCGGGCAGCTACGTGTTCGTGGGCAATGGCGATGGGGCATCGCTGCACAGCCCGTACTACGACTTCAACGACGCCATCCTGGCGCCCTCGGCCACGTACTGGGTGCGGCTGGCCGAGCGGTTTCTGGCCTGAGACCCTTTCACGAGAAAGCCCTCCCCATGAGTGACAGCTTCATCTACACCTCGCCTGCCGATCCCCTGGCCCGCCCGCTCATCGACGAGCTGTCGCACGAGTACGAGTCGCGCTACGGCGAGTTCTACGACCGCGAGGGTGGGCAGCGCGAGATGGAGAAGTACCCGCCCGAGCTGTTCTCGCCGGAGCACGGCGGCAACTTCGTGCTGCTGCTGCGCGGCGGGCAGGCCATTGGCGGCGGCGCCTTCAAGCGCCACAGCGATGCGCACACGGCGGAGCTCAAGCGCGTGTGGACGCACTCGGCCCACCGCCGCCAGGGCCTCGCCGCCAAGGTGCTGCGGGAGCTCGAAGCCCAGGCGCTGCGCCAGGGCTATGCGCGGCTGTACCTCACCACCGGCTTTCGCCAGCCCGAGGCCGTCGGGCTGTATCTGGGCCACGGTTACACGGCGCTGTTCGACACATCGCTGCCGCACGAGACGTACCGCCATCTGCCGTTCGAGAAGACTCTGCGCGCCGTGGAGGGCCTGGAGTCCACCGCCACGTTGACGACGGCGCCCGCCACACCGCAAGCCCTGGGCGTAGGGCGCGCCGCGGTCGTTGCGCAAGCGGCCTGAAAGCCGCCACGGACACCGGCCCCGCCTGCCCCCGCTCTTTTCCACGAACCCCGACAGCCCGCGAGACCTCATCACCATGTCCACCTCCACCACCCTGGACGCCGCTGCCGGTCTGCCGCTGGGCTCCGGCCATGCCGCACCCCCTGGTGCCCACAGCCATGGGCCCAGCGCGTCTGCCCTCACACCCTCGTCCTCCCCGGCCCCTGCCCCGGTGAAGGGCGACTATTCACACTACAAAGTCGTACCCGCGCGCTACCGGGCACGGGCGGCCGGCACGGTGTTTGCCGCCGTGGTCATCGCGCTGGTGCTGTATTCGGTGTTCACCAACCCGCGCTGGGGATGGAGCATCTTCGGCGAGTATTTCTTCTCGGAGCCCGTGCTGGTGGGCCTGGGCCGCACGCTGCTGCTGACCGCACTGGGGGCGCTGTTCGGCTTCACGCTGGGCACGGCCCTGGCGCTGGCCCGCGTGTCGCGCTCGCCGCTGCTGGCGGGGCTGTCGTGGACTTTCATCTGGATCTTCCGGTCCATCCCGGTCATCGTGCTGCTGCTCATCATCAACAACCTGGGCTACCTGTACGAGACCGTGAGCCTGGGCGTGCCGTTCACCGGCTGGACATTCTTCTCATACCCCACCACGCAACTCATCAGCCCGTTCGTGGCGGCGCTGATCGGCCTCACGCTGAACCAGGCAGCCTTTGCGTCGGAGATCGTGCGCGGCGGCATTTTGTCGGTGGACCAGGGGCAGCTGGAAGCGGCGGCCGCCCTGGGTTTGCCGCGCCGCCGTCAGGCGTTTCGCATCGTGCTGCCGCAGGCGATGCGGTCCATATTGCCCGCGGGCTTCAACGACATCATCGGGCTGGCCAAGGGCACGTCCAATGTGTACATCCTGGCCCTGCCCGAGCTGTTCTACACCATCCAGATCATCTACCGCCGCAACCTGGAGGTGATCCCGTTGCTGATGGTGGCCACCGTGTGGTACCTGGTGATCCTTACGGTGCTGTCGCTGCTGCAGTACTACATCGAGCGGCATTTTTCCAAGGGCGCGCTGCGCAGCCCGCCGCCGTCGATTTTCAGCGGCGTTGCGCAGCGCCTGTGGCCTGCGCGGCGCGTGGCTGTCCAGGCAGATGCTGCAGTGGCGGCACCTGCAGCAGTGCCTGCTCCTGAACCCGCAGTTGCCGAAGTGCCGCGCTGGACGGGCGAGCGCAATCGCGGTGGCGAGGTCACCATCCACCGCGTGTCCAAGAGCTACGGCGCCTTGCGCGTACTGAAGGACGTGACGCTGACGGTGCCACCCGGCAGCGTCACGGTGATCCTGGGGCAGTCGGGCTCGGGCAAGTCGACCTTGCTGCGCACCATCAACCACCTGGAGCGCGTGGACGATGGCTTTATCGCCATCGATGGCGAGCTGATCGGCTACCGCCAGGACGCCGACACCCTGTACGAGCTGGGCGAGAAGGACATCCTCCAACGCCGAGTGGACGTGGGCATGGTGTTCCAGAACTTCAACCTGTTCCCGCACCTCACGGTGCTGGAGAACATCGTCGAAGCGCCGGTCACCGTGCGCAAGCTGCCGCGTGCAGAAGCTGAAGCCCTGGCGCTGGAGCTGCTGGCGCGTGTGGGCTTGTCCGACAAGGCACACAGCTATCCGCGGCAACTCTCCGGCGGGCAGCAGCAGCGCGTGGCGATTGCCCGGGCGCTGGCGCTCAAGCCCAAGGTGCTGCTGTTCGACGAGCCCACGTCTGCGCTCGACCCCGAGCTGGTGGGCGAGGTGCTCGACGTGATCAAGGAGCTGGCGCGCACCGGCACCACGCTCATCGTCGTGACGCACGAAATCGGCTTTGCCCGCGAGGTGGCCGACACGGTGGTCTTCATGGAGCAGGGCCGCGTGCTGGAGACCGGCACACCCGCCAAGGTGTTCAGCCAGCCCGACCACCCCCGCACGGCGGAGTTCCTGGCCAAGGTGCTCTGAGCCGCCGCCCGCCTCACATTCCCCCACCCGCAGTGGCCTTTCTGGGTCAACCGGCCTGTAGCCCAGGCCGGGCTGCGGCATGGGCGCCGCTGTGATCTACCCGATTTTTTGCTTCCTTCCATCGCCTGTTTTCCTGACCCATCCATTTCATCCCCGGAGCCGATCCATGACCCTTGTGAACCGAACCCTCGCAGCCCTGGCACTGGCCGCTGCCTCCATCGCCGCACTGGCGCCCATCCATGCTGCTGCGCAGGCCATCGACCTCAGTCCCGAGCAGCCCACGCGTCCCCGCTCGCAGAAGGTGGACGAGGCGATCAAGCTCGTCGCCAAGGATTTCAAGTTTGCGAAGGAGGGCGTGCTCACCGTGGGCACCACCACCGGCCGCCTGCCGTTTGGCGCTTACGCCACCGACAACAAGACGCCCGTGGGCAACGCGCCGGACATCGCGCAGCTGGTGGCCGACAGCCTGGGGCGCAAGCTGGAGCTGGTGTCGGTGGCCTGGGCCGACTGGCCGCTGGGCCTGCAGTCGGGCAAGTTCGATGTGGTGATCTCCAACGTCACAGTGACCGAAGAGCGCAAGGAGAAGTTCGACTTCTCGACCTACCGCAACGACCAGCTGGGCGTGTACGTGAAGGCCGACAGCAAGATCACGTCCGTGAAGGAGCCCAAGGATGTGGCGGGATTGAAGGTGGTGGTCGGCGCGAGCACCAACCAGGAGCAAATCCTGCTGCGCTGGAACCAGCAGAACATCGCCGCGGGCCTCAAGCCCGTGGACATCCAGTACTACGACGACGATGTGGTGCTGTATCTTGCGCTGGCTTCGGGCCGTGCCGACGCCTACCTGGCACCCAACGGCATCGCCGCGCACAACGCACGCGATGGCAAGACGAAACTGGTGGGCACCTTCTCGGGCGGATGGCCGCAGGCGGCCGAGATTGCCGTGACCTCGCGCAAGGGCTCGGGCATTGCCGACGCGATCACCGCAGCACTGAATGCGCAGATCAAGAACGGCAACTACGCCAAGGCGCTCGAGCGCTGGAACCTGCAGTCCGAGGCCATCCAGGTCTCGCGCACCAACCCTCCCGGCCTGCCCAAGAAGTAAGGCTGCGGCCTTCAAGGACTATTCATGACTCTCCATTCCCTGTCGCGCCGCAGCCTCGTGGCCCTGGCTTCCGCGTGCGCCCTGTGCTGCGCGTGGACCGTGGCCGGTGCTGCCACCGCGTTCGACTTCAGCCCCGAGCAAAAGGCCGCATCCGCGCCGAGAAAGACGCGGCGGCCGTTCAGGCCATTCCGAAGAATTTCAAGTTCGTGAAGGAGGGCGTCTTCACCGTGGCGATCGCGCCGTTTGCGCCGCCCATCGCTACCTATGCCAGCGACGCCAAGACCGTGGTGGGGTTCGATCCGGACTATGCACAGCTGATTGCCGACGCGCTGGGGCTCAAGCTCGAACTGCTGCCGATTGCCTGGGCCGACTGGCCGCTCGGGCTCACGTCGGGCAAGTACGACGCGGTGATCTCCAACGTGGGCGTGACGGAGCTGCGCAAGGAGAAGTACGACTTCTCCACCTACCGCCTGGGGCTGCACGGCTTTTATGTGCGCGCCGACAGCAAGATCACGTCCATCAAGGAGCCCAAGGACATTGCCGGGCTCAAGGTCATCACCGGATCGGGCACCAACCAGGAGCGCATCCTGCTGGAGTGGAACAAGCAGAACATCGCCGCGGGCCTCAAGCCCGTGGAGCCCGTGTACTTCGACGACGACGCCGCGCGGCTGCTGGGCGTGGTGTCGGGCCGGGCCGACGCCAACTTCAACCCCAATGCACCGCAGGCCTACCACGCGGCCAAGGACGGCAAGATCAAGCTCGTGGGCACGGTGAACGCGGGCTGGCCGCTCAAGTCCGACGTGGCCATCACCACGCGCAAGGGCTCGGGTCTGGCCGATGCGCTGACGCTGGCGACCAACGGGCTCATCAAGAACGGCAAGTACACGCAGGCGCTGCAGCGCTGGAGCCTGCTGGAGGAGGCTTTGCCCAAGTCCGAAACCAACCCCCCAGGACTACCGAAGTTTTGACCATGGCCATCGCGCATCTCGCATTCTTGACCCCTGGCAACTATGCCGAGGACAGCTCGCTGCAAGGGCTGGAAGACACCCTGCGGTTGTTCAAGTACGGGGAAGCCCTGGGCTACCAGGGCGCGTGGGTGCGTCAGCGGCATCTGGAGCGGGCGGTGTCGTCCGCGGCCACGCTGCTGGCTGCCGCCACGCAGCGCACGCGGCGCATCGTGCTGGGCACGGCGGTGATCCAGATGGGGTATGAGAACCCTTTTCGGTTGGCCGAGGACCTGGCCACGGTGGATGTGCTGTCGCGCGGGCGCCTGCAGGTGGGGCTGAGTGCGGGGGCGCCGCAGTACGGGCCGCTGCTGGGCGGGCGCTTGTTCGACGGCGATGCGCAGGCCATCGATTTCTCGCACGCCCGGGTGGAGCGGCTGCGCAGCAACCTGCGCGGTGATTTCTTCGGCGACGACGACTTCTTCGTGGAGTCGCCCGCAGGCCGCCAGCGCCCGCGGGTGCAGCCGCATGCCGCGGGGCTGGTGGAGCGCCTGTGGTACGGCGGCGGGTCGCTGAAGTCTGCGCAGTGGGCGGGCGCGCAGGGCTACCACCTGCTCATCGGCAACCTCAACCGTGGGGAGCAGACCGACGACTTCTTTGCGGCGCAGCGCAGCCAGCTGGACCTGTTCCACGCGAACTGGTCGGCGCCTTACGCACCGCGCGTGGCGCTGGGGCGGGTCATCGTGCCGCTGGACGGTGCCGACGCCGCGACCCGCGCGCGCTACCGTGCCTGGGCTGCATTGCGGCTGCCGCGCACGCTGGGGCCGCAAGGCGACCGCCGCACGCTGTTCGCGCGCGACCTGGTGGGCACGTCCGACGAGATTTTGGAGAGCCTGCGCAAGGACCCCATCGTGCCGCAGGTTCAGGCGCTGCGGCTGGAGCTGCCGTACGACTTCAGCGTCGACGAATATGCGCAGATCCTGAGCGACACCGCGCGGTACATCGCGCCGGAACTCGGCTGGTCACCGGCTGCGGCTGAGCCCGGGGCGCCTGGCGGTCACTGGCCCGCGCGCGCGGCCGCCACTTCGCGGCCCAGCTCGATCACGGCCATCGCGTAGTAGCTCGACCAGTTGTAGCGGGTGATGGCGTAGAAGTTTTCGGTGCCTGCCACGTAGCTCGCTGCATCACCGCCGTTTTGCAGTTCGATCAGGGCCAGCGGGCCGGTGTGCTGCACGCCCGCGGCGTCCAGCACGGCGCCCTTGGCCTGCATGCTGGCCACGCTGAAGGTGGGCAGGATGTCAGGTGCCATCAGCTCATCGAGGTGCAGGCGCGCGGTGTCGAACTGCACGCCGAAGTGCGTGGGCATGCCCGGCGTCCAGCCGTGGCCGCGAAAGTAGTTGGCCACCGAGCCGATGGCGTCGGCCGGGCTCTTGAACAGGTCCACGCGGCCGTCGCCATCGAAGTCGATGGCATAGCGCACCCAGCTCGACGGCATGAACTGCCCCAGGCCCATGGCACCGGCGTAGCTGCCGCGGGGCTCGAACGGGTCGGTGTTGCTGCGGTTGGTGAGGCTCAGGAACTGCTCCAGTTCGCGGCGGAAAAATTCGGTGCGCTCTTTGGCGCGCGGATGGGCTGACGGGAAATCAAACGCCAGCGTGGCCAGCGCGTCCATCACACGGAAGGTGCCCATCTGCTGCCCGTAGATGGTCTCTACACCGATGATGCCGACGATGATCTCGGCGGGCACGCCGTACTCGCGCTCGGCCTGCTCCAGCGTCGCCTGGTTCTCCTGCCAGAACCGCTGGCCGGCGCGGATGCGGATGGGGTCGATGAAGCGGCTGCGGTACACCCGCCAGTTCTTGGCGGTGCCTTTGGGCGGCGGCAGCATGAGCCGTGGGACCTGTGGCAGGAAGTGCGCCTGTCCAATGGCCTGGCGCACCCACTCGCGGTCCAGGTCGCGGCGTGCGGCCAGATCGTCGGCAAACTGCAGCGCCTCGGTGCGCGATGCGTAGAGCACCGCTGGTTTTTGCTTTGTGGTGGCGGTTTTAGAGGGTTTTTGGGGGCTTGCGCTTACTGGTATTGTGCAAAATGCTATTAAAAATATAGCAACCGTGGTCCATGGAGCTGTCTTCGTCATTTCGGGTGTTCGTTACTTTGTTGTGTCCCTGCGCCTCGAAACCGGCGCGACCCAGGCCAGGGCCGCCGCGCAAGGGCAGCCCCGCCGCGCCAGCGGCGTCCCCCTTCCCGGCGAAGCCGAGAGAAGGGACTGAGGGCTGCCATCCCTGACGGCTGCACGGAGCGGCGAAGCCGCTCAGGGGGATGATTCATCTCTTTGGCCAGGGCAAGGTGCGGAACTCGCGCCGCAGGGCACCCAGTTCGGAGTCGGGGTGGGGGGCGTAGCGCAGTCGCTCCAGCCGCAGCAGCCAGTCTGCCACTTCAGCGGCCGGCGCCCCGAATTGTGCACGCACCCGTTCTGCCATTGCGCGTGGGGGCAGGGTTTCTGGCAGTAGCAGCCCGGCGCGCGCCAGGCGTTGGCGCGTGCGGGCCAGCAGCCGCAGCCAGGGGTCGTGCTGGCTGCGCTCCCACAGGCTCCAGCCCATGCCTCCCAGTGCAGCCGCGATGACCAGGGTGCCCAGCACGGTGGTGAGGTCCTGCCAACTGGGAGATTCAAACCCCAGCGCTTTGAGCAGGTCCATCTGGCGGCTCTGGGTGTAATTGAGCACCCACTGGTTCCAGCCATTGTTGACGGCTTCCCACACGGCCCGCAGGTTCTGCACCATGCCGGGGCTGAGGGTGCCCAGGGCGCTGGCGAACGCGCCTTGGGGTGCACGCAGGCGCTGGAACTGCCCCACGCGCCCCGGCGAGACGGCGCCTGTGGGGTCCACGCGCACCCAGCCGCGCCCTTCCATCCAGACTTCGGCCCAGGCATGGGCATCGGCATTGCGCACGGTCCAATAGCCATCCACCGGGTTGCGCTCACCCCCCTGGTAGCCCGTGACGATGCGTGCGGGCACATCCATGGCGCGCATCAGCACCACGAAGGCCGAGGCAATGTGCTCGCAGAAGCCCTCCTTGCGGTCAAACCAGAATTCGTCGGCGGTGTGTTCGCCAAAAACGCCGGGATCCAGGGAGTAGTTGTAGCCGCCCGTGCGCAGGCGCTCCAGCACTGCATTGACGAGCGTGCCGGTGCTGGCATTGGCCAGTGCGGGGTCGGCACGCATCTGCGCGGCCAGCGCCAGGGTACGGGGGTTGAAGCCGGGCGGCAGCTCGGTGTACACGCGCAACTGGCGAACGGATTGCTGGGGGCCATGGCGGTACTCGGGGTAGCTCACGGCCTGGTAGCGCAGCGCCTCGGTAATGGGGCGTGTGGTCATCCACTGCAGGTCCTGGGTCATGTAGGCCTGCATTTGATTGGGCAGCTGTGGCGCCTCGGGCGTCGCCTCCAGCACCATCAGCCAGGGTTGTCGCTGGGGTTCGAGCGTCACTTCGTAGCGCACGGCCGGGCCGCTCACCTGCAGGTTGGCGGGCAGGGCTGCGCGCGCGGCCCAGGCGCTGTCTTCCCGAAACGGCTCGGCCTGCCATTGACGGCCATCGAATGCCGTCATGACGGGGCCGCGAAAGTACAGCGTGGACTGCGGGGGCACGTCGGTGGGCGCCCCCTCGAAGCGCAGGCGGATGGCCACGCGCTCATCGAGCGCGATCTCGGCCATCTCGCCGATCTTCATCGTGCCCGACAGGCCGCTGCGCCCGGTGAGGTTTTCGCCAGGCATGCCCCACAGCGGCGACATGCGTGGAAACAGCATGAACAGCGCCACCATGATGGGCGCCCCCAGCAGCGCCATGGTGCCCGCCATGCGGAAGGTCTGCGCCAGGGGCGGGCGCCCCACTGGCATGTGGGCATTGACCAGCGCCATGAGCAGGCCCAGCAGCGCCACCAGCATGGCGGCGGCGGTCAGCAGCGACTGCGAGAAGAAGAAATTGCTGAGCATCGTGAAGAAGCCCAGGAAAAACACCACCATCGCGTCGCGGCGCGCGCGCAGCTCCAGCATCTTGAGCGCGAGCAGCATGACGACCAGGGTAACGCCCGCATCACGCCCGAGGATGGTGCGGTGCGTGAACAGCGTGCCCGCTACCGCCACCATCAGCAGGGCGGCCACGGTCCAGCGGCTGGGCAGTGGGCGCCCCACCCAGGCCAGCCAGCCGCGCCACAGCAGCAGGCCGCTGGCCAGCAGGCTGGTCCACACCGGCAGGTTGGACATCTGCGGCGCGATGACCCACACGATCACGAACAGCAGAAAAAGCGTGTCGCGGGCGTCGCGCGGCAGGGAAACAAGGGTCTGGCGCAGGTTCATGGCAAAGGTTCACGCCCGGCTGGTGGGGATTGGTGTGCTATTGAAAATATAGCTATTGACGCATTGCTGGTAAAAGCTAGGTGCCAATTTGATGCGAATTTTGACGAGAGGATCAGCACAGTGCCAGCGCTTCCAGGCAATTTCTTCGGTGTGCGGCCCCCGTGTCCGGGGCGATCTCCACACCCGGCAGGCGCAGGCCATAGTCCAGCCCCAGCCGGTCGGCCTGCAGCACCCAGGCGGTCAGGCGCGAGATGCGGGCTTCATGGTCGGGCAGCGCCGCGCGGGCGAGGTCCAGCCACAGCTCGTGCCGCTGGGCCTGCTGGGCGTCGCGGCTCACCAGGTCGTCCGTGCCGGTGCCCAGCGATTTGGCGGCCTTCTTCCAGACCACCAGCTTGAGCGGATCACCCCGGCGGTAGGCGCGCACGCCGTCGAATTCGCCAATGCCCTGGGATTGCGCGTTGCCCGTGCCGCCCGCGCGGGGTTCGCCAGGGGGCAGGGGCGGTGCGGGGGTCTCGGGCGCAGGGTAGACAAGCACCTGGGCGGCGGGGCGCCAGTAGGTCCAGACGCGGAAAGTGCCGAGCGGAAAGCGCGTCTCGGCGGTCAATGTGGGCACGCGGTGCAGGCCACGGCGCGGCGGCCTGAAGGCCACCTGCACGCTGGACTGCCCCTGCGCAGGCACGTCGGTCCAGGCCCAGTGGTGCGCCTCTTTGCCCGTGCCGTGCACCGACAGCGCAATGCCGTACCGCGGGGTCTTGCGTTCGCTGGACAGCTGGATGTCAAACGCCGTGCTGGTGCCCATGAAGTGCGGCTCGGGGGCCTTCAGGTGCAGCGTGAGGCCGCGCAGGTTGGCGTGGCAGATGTGCATGCCCACCACGGCGCTGCCCGCCAGCAAAAAGGTCAGCAGGTAGCCCAGGTTGAGCTGGTAGTTGATGGATGCGACCAGCAACACGATGAGCGTCAACGCCAGCATCCAGCCCGAGCCCGTGGGCAGGATGTAGACATTGCGCTGGGTGAGCGCGAGCGTGTCGCTCAGCGGCAACCGCGCCTGCCACCAGCGCTGGAAGCGGCGGCGCAGTGGCGCAAAGGGATTCAGCCGGGCAGCCAGGCTGCGCCAGCGGGCAGTGGGTGACAGGGAGAGCGGGGCAGCGGATTCCATGGATCAGGGCAAGGGCACCGCTTCGACCATCGCTCGGACTTGCTCCACCGCGCCGCGCCCGGCGTCGCCCACGGGCACCAGGCGGTGGGCGATGGTCTGGGGCAGCACGGCCTGCACGTCGTCGGGGGCCACATAGTCGCGCCCGCTGATGAGGGCCTGCGCCTTGGCAGCACGCACCAGCGCAATGCCCGCGCGGGGCGACAGGCCCTGCAAAAACCACCGGCCCGAGCGCGTGGCGGCAATCAGGTCCTGCACATAGTTGAGCAGCGGGTCGGCCGTGTGGATGGCCTGCACCTGGCGCTGCAACTCGGCCAGCTCCTCGTCGGACAACAAGGGCAGCATGGTGTCCACCATGTCCCGCCGGTCGGCGCCCGCCAGCAGCACGCGTTCGGCCGCGCGGTCGGGGTAGCCGATGGAGATGCGCATCAAAAAACGGTCCAGCTGCGATTCGGGCAGCGCAAAGGTGCCCAGCTGGTCGTGGGGGTTCTGGGTGGCGATCACGAAGAACGGGTGGGGCAGGGCGCGTGTTTCGCCTTCCACCGATACCTGTTTTTCTTCCATGGCTTCCAGCAGCGCACTCTGCGTCTTGGGGCTGGCGCGGTTGATTTCATCGGCCAGCAACACCTGGGCGAACACCGGGCCGGGGTGGAACACGAAGGCCTCCTTGCCGCGTTCGTACACCGACACGCCGGTCAGGTCGCTGGGCATCAGGTCGGCCGTGAACTGCACGCGCGAGAACTGCAGGCCAAACGTGCGCGAAAGGGCGTGGGCCAGGGTGGTCTTGCCCACCCCCGGCACGTCTTCGATCAGCAGGTGCCCACCCGCCAGCAGGCAGGCTACGCAGTCCTGTACCTGGGCCTGTTTGCCCACGATCACCGTGTTAAGCTGATCCAGAAGTGATTTGATTTTGTGCTGTGCGTTCATGGCACGACGTTATCCGAAAAACCGAGAAAAATGCGACACGCGGGGACAAGACTGTGAGCAAGACGGGCTATTTCACCCATCGGGATTGTTGGAAGCACGAGATGGGCCCGGGTCACCCCGAATGCCCCGAGCGGCTGGATGCGATTGAAGACCGCTTGCTGATCACCGGAGTGGGCGATGCCTTGGAGCGCTATGACGCCCCCGAGGCCTCGCTGGCCGATATTGAATTGGCCCACGGCCGCATGCACATCGCGGCACTGCGCGGCATGTCCGACCGGCTCAATGAAGAGCTGATGGCCGGTGGCCCCAACTACGCGCAGATCGACACCGACACCTCCATCAATGCCCACACCTGGAAGGCATCGCTGCGCGCCGCCGGGGCAGCGCTGGCCGCCACCGACGCGGTGATGGCGGGCGAGGTGGAAAACGCGTTCTGCTCGGTGCGCCCCCCCGGCCACCATGCCTGCCGCGACAAGGCCATGGGGTTCTGCTTCTTCAACAACGTCGCCGTGGCGGCCAAGTACGCGCTGCAGCGCTACAACCTGCAGCGCGTGGCGGTGGTGGACTTTGATGTGCACCACGGCAATGGCACCGAGGACATCCTGGCGGGCGACCCGCGGGCGCTGATGGTCAGCATCTTCCAGCACCCGTTCTACCCCTACAGCGGCGACCACGATCCCGCGCCCAACATGGTCAACGTGCCCGTGCCTGCATACACACGGGGCATGGACATCCGCGAAATCATCGAGATGATGTGGATGCCCCGGCTGGAGGCCTTCAAGCCCGAGATGATTTTTGTGAGTGCGGGCTTTGATGGCCACCGCGAGGACGACATGGGCCAGCTGGGCCTGACCGAGCAGGACTATGCCTGGATCACCCAGCGCGTGAAGGATGTGGCGCGCCGCTATTCCCAAGGCCGCATCGTGTCGTGCCTGGAGGGCGGCTATGTGATGGGACCGCTGGCACGCAGTGTGGAGGCGCATTTGCGGGTCCTGGCTGATCTTTGACTCCCCCTGAGCCGCCTGCGGCGTCTTCCCCCTGAGGGGGACGCCACCCGTGGCCTGGCGGAGCCAGCTCCACGGTGGCACTGGCCTCATGCGCGCCTGTTTCAAACGCCCCTCGCATTGCTGTGCACAGGAGAAACAACATGACGATTCCAAATTCTGACGAGCTGCTGCTGATCACCCGTGATGCGCACGGTGTGGTCACCCTCACTTTGAACGACCCTGCACGCTTCAATGCGTTGGGCTCTGAAATGCTGACAGCCCTGCAACAGGCGCTGGACGAAGCGGGCCGCGACGAATCTGTGCGCGTGGTGGTGCTGGCCGCAGCGGGCAAGGCCTTCTGTGCGGGGCACAACCTCAAGGACATGGCGGCGAACCCGGAGCTGGCGTACTACCAAAAGCTGTTTGCGCAATGCAGCCGCATGATGCTGACCATCCACAAGTTGCCCGTGCCCGTGATCGCGCGCGTGCAAGGCATGGCGACGGCGGCGGGCTGCCAGCTGGTGGCGCAGTGCGACCTGGCCGTGGCGGCCGACAGCGCGAGTTTTGCCACCAGTGGCATCCACTACGGCCTGTTCTGCGCAACGCCGAGCGTGCCGCTCGTGCGCAATGTGCCCGCCAAGCGGGCGATGGAAATGTTGCTCACCGGCGATTTCATCGATGCGCCCACCGCGCTGGCGCAGGGCCTGGTGAACCGTGTGGTGCCCGCCGACGCGCTGGATGCCGAGGTCGAAAAGCTGGTGGAGTCCATCCTGCAAAAGCCCCGTGTGGCCGTGGCCATGGGCAAGGCGCTGGTGTACCAGCAGCGTGAGCTGGGCATGGACGCGGCCTACCAGTTGGCAGGCCAGGCCATGGCCACCAACATGATGGACGACGCCGCGCAGGAGGGCGCGCGTGCCTTCGCCGAAAAGCGCCAGCCCACCTGGAAGCGCTGAGAGCCATGGCGACGACAGAAATTTCCATGCTCGAAGATGTGGGCCGCTGGGCCGAAGCGTTCCTTCGGCCCACGGTGCTGGTGGAATTGGCCGCCCTGGCCGCCTGCCTGGGGCTGGCCTGGTTGCTGGTGTCGCTGCTGCAGCGTGGACTGCACCGGGGTGACCCGCGCTCCATCCTGTTCGGCGCGCGGATTGTCGATGGCGCACTGTTTCCACTCGCGCTGCTGAGCCTCGCCTATGTGGCGCGAACCGTGCTGCTGCAATGGATTCCGCTGGCCGTGTTCAAGGTTGCCGTGCCGGTGCTAGTGTCCCTGGTGGTCATCCGCATCGGGGTGAAGGTGTTGCAGGTGGCATACCCGGAGGCTGCCTGGGTGCGGCCCATCGAGCGCTCTATCTCCTGGCTGGCCTGGCTGGGCATGGTGCTTTGGGTCACGGGGTTGTTGCCGCTGGTGCTCGATGAGCTGGACCAGATCCACTGGAAGGTAGGGGGCGCCACCCTGTCGGTGCGCACCATGATCGAAGGGGCACTGACGGCTGCTGCCGTGTTGCTGATCGCGCTGTGGATTTCTGCAGCCATCGAGTCGCGCCTGCTGCGCTCTGCCACCGGGGCCGAGCTTTCACTGCGCAAGGCGGTGAGCAATGCCGTGCGGGCGCTGCTGATTTTTGTCGGGCTCATCATGGCCCTGTCGGCCGTGGGCATTGACCTGACCGCGCTGTCGGTGCTGGGTGGTGCCGTGGGCGTGGGCATTGGCTTTGGCCTGCAGAAGCTGGCGTCCAACTACGTGAGCGGCTTTGTGATTCTGGCCGAGCGCAGCATGCGCATTGGCGACAACGTGCGGGTGGACAACTTCGAGGGGCGCATCACCGACATCAACGCGCGCTACACCGTGGTGCGCTCGTCCACGGGGCGCGAGTCCATCGTGCCCAACGAGATGCTGATCATCCAGCGGGTGGAGAACCTGTCGCTGGCAGACCCCCGGGTGTGGCTGTCCACCGTGGTGAGCGTGGGCTATGAAAGTGATGTAGACCTAGTCATCCGCCTGCTGGGCGAGGCAGCCCTTGCCAGCAGCCGCGTGCTGCGCGATCCGGCCCCCAGTGTGGCCTTGTCGGCGTTTGGTGCCGACGGGCTGGAGTTCACCGTGGGTTTCTGGATCGCCGATCCCGAGAACGGCTCGCTGGGCCTGCGCTCGGAGATCAACCGTGCCATCCTGAGTGCGCTGCGCACCCACAAGATCGATATCCCGTACCCGCAGCGGGTCATGCATGTGCAGGTCGAAGGGCCGTTTCCCGCCGCGATGCAGGGCGCCGCTGTGGGCCGGGCGGCATCCGGCACAGAGTAAGTCGTATCGCCCCTTGCCATGCTCCCGCCGGGTGCCCCAGGCGACAGCAAACTCTAGACAGATGCGGTGCTCACTCGCCTATAATCCACAAAAAGCACGATCGTTCGTTTTTTTGATTGTGTGGTCTGTGTCCTGGCCCCGTAGCGCTTTCGTTGCAGTGCGGCATAGAATGTTCTAGTTTACGTAAACGTCAATTCAACCAACTCTAGGAGCCGCAGCAATGAAGGTCTTGGTCCCTGTCAAGCGCGTGGTGGACTACAACGTGAAAGTCCGAGTCAAGTCGGACAACACGGGTGTGGACATCGCCAACGTGAAGATGAGCATGAACCCCTTTGACGAAATCGCCGTCGAAGAGGCCGTGCGCCTGAAAGAAAAAGGCCTGGTGACCGAAGTCATCGCTGTGTCCTGCGGTGTGGCCCAGTGCCAGGAAACCCTGCGCACCGCCATGGCCATTGGCGCCGACCGCGCCATCCTGGTGGAAACCGACGTCGAGTTGCAGCCTCTCGCCGTGGCGAAGATCCTGAAGGCCCTGGTGGACAAGGAGCAGCCCGGCCTTGTGATCCTGGGCAAGCAAGCCATTGATGACGACGCCAACCAGACCGGCCAGATGCTGGCGGCCCTGGCCGACCTGCCCCAGGCCACGTTCGCCAACAAGGTGGAACTGTCGGCCGACAAGGTCAACGTGACCCGCGAAGTGGACGGCGGTCTGGAAACCCTGGCCTTGACCCTGCCTGCGGTCATTACCACCGACTTGCGCTTGAACGAGCCCCGCTACGTCACCTTGCCCAACATCATGAAGGCCAAGAAGAAGCAGCTGGACACCTTCAAGCCCGAAGACCTCGGCGTGGATGTGGCTCCTCGCCTCAAGACCCTCAAAGTCACCGAGCCCGCCAAGCGCGGCGCGGGCGTCAAGGTGGCCGACGTGGCCGCCCTGGTCGAGAAACTCAAGAACGAAGCGAAGGTGATCTAAATGTCGGTACTCGTTATTGCTGAACACGACAACGCCTCCATCAAGGGCGCAACCCTCAACACCGTGACGGCTGCCGTGGCCTGTGGTGGCGACGTGCATGTGCTGGTGGCTGGCCACAACGCGGGCGCTGCCGCAGCCGCCGCGGGCCAGATCGCTGGCGTTGCCAAAGTCATCCATGCAGACGCGCCTGGTCTCGAACACGGCCTGGCCGAAAACGTGGCGGCACAAGTGCTGGCCATTGCTTCCAGCTACAGCCACATCCTCTTTCCTGCCACGGCCAGCGGCAAGAACATCGCCCCCCGCGTGGCGGCCAAGCTCGACGTGGCCCAGATAAGCGACATCACCAAGGTGATTGCTGCCGACACCTTCGAGCGCCCCATCTACGCTGGCAATGCCATCGCCACCGTGCAAAGCGCGGACAGCGTGAAGATCATCACCGTGCGCACCACCGGCTTTGACGCCGCAGCCGCCACCGGTGGCTCTGCCGCCGTCGAAACCGCTGCCGCTACCGCTGATGCAGGCAAGAGCACCTTCGTGGGCAGCGAAATCGCCAAGAGCGACCGCCCCGAACTGACCGCCGCCAAGATCATTGTCTCGGGTGGCCGGGCGCTGGGCAGCAAGGAAAAGTTCGACGAAATCATGACTCCGCTGGCCGACAAGCTGGGTGCCGCCCTGGGCGCCAGCCGCGCGGCAGTGGACGCGGGCTACGCCCCCAACGACTGGCAAGTGGGCCAGACCGGCAAGATCGTGGCGCCCCAGCTGTACATCGCAGCGGGTATCTCGGGCGCGATCCAGCATTTGGCCGGCATGAAGGACTCCAAGGTGATCGTGGCGATCAACAAGGATCCCGAAGCCCCGATCTTCAGCGTGGCCGACTATGGCCTGGAAGCCGACCTGTTCACGGCGGTGCCAGAGCTGGTCAAGGCCCTGTAAGAACACCCTTGTGCATACAAAGGCATCGCTTGCGATGCCTTTTTTTTGACGAAATTTCCCGGAGACATCCATGAGTTACACCGCACCCCTCAAGGACATGCTGTTCGCCATCGAGCACCTGGCCAACATTGAACAGATCGCCCAAATCCCCGGCTTTGAAGACGCGGGCCTCGACACGGCCGCCGCCGTGCTGGAAGAGTGCGCCAAGTTCAACGAGGGCGTGCTGGCGCCATTGAACTTCGAGGGCGACAAGAACCCGTCGAGCTGGAAAGACGGCGTGGTCACCACGACCCCTGGTTTCAAGGAAGCCTTCCGCCAGTACGGTGAAGGCGGCTGGCAGGGGTTGCAGCACCCGGCCGACTTTGGCGGCCAAGGCCTGCCCAAGACCATTGGCGCGGCCTGCATCGAGATGACCAACAGCGCCAACATGAGCTTTGCACTGTGCCCGCTGCTGACCGACGGCGCCATCGAGGCGCTGCTCACGGCCGGCAGCGACGAGCTCAAGGCCACCTACCTTGAAAAGCTGGTGACCGGCGAGTGGACCGGCACCATGAACCTGACCGAACCCCAGGCGGGCTCGGACCTGGCCCTGGTGCGCACGCGCGCAGAGCCCCAAGCCGACGGCAGCTACAAGGTCTTCGGCACCAAGATCTTCATCACCTACGGTGAACACGACATGGCCGAGAACATCGTCCACCTGGTGCTGGCCCGTGTGGCGGGCGCGCCTGAAGGCGTGAAGGGCATCAGCCTGTTCGTCGTGCCCAAGTTCATGGTCAACCAGGACGGCACTCTGGGCGCGCGCAACGACGCGCACTGCGTGAGCATCGAGCACAAGCTGGGCATCAAGGCATCGCCGACGGCGGTGCTGCAGTTCGGCGACCACGGTGGTGCGGTGGGCTATCTGGTCGGCGAGGAAAACCGCGGCCTCGAATATATGTTCATCATGATGAACGCCGCGCGCTACGCCGTGGGCATGCAGGGCATCGCGATCTCCGAGCGCGCCTACCAGAAGGCCGTGCAGTACGCCAAGGACCGCGTGCAGAGCCGCCCGGTGGACGGCTCCATTGCCGCCAGCGCTGCCATCATTCACCACCCCGATGTGAAGCGCATGCTCATGACCATGCGCGCCACGGTGGAAGGCTGCCGCGCCATGGCCACCGTGGCAGCTGCCGCGTTCGACGCCGCGCACCACCACCCGGATGCCGACACGCGCAAGCAGAACCAGGCGTTCTATGAATTCATGGTGCCGCTGGTCAAGGGCTACAGCACCGAGACCAGCCTGGAAGTGACCAGCCTGGGCGTGCAGGTGCACGGCGGCATGGGCTTCATTGAAGAAACCGGCGCCGCGCAGTACTACCGTGATGCCAAGATCTTGACCATCTACGAAGGCACCACCGCCATCCAGGCCAACGACCTGGTGGGCCGCAAGACGGCACGCGATGGCGGCCAGGTGGCCAAGGGCATCGCCGCGCAGATCGAGAAGACTGAAAGCGAACTGCTGGCCAGCGGCACCCCAGCCGCCCTGGCCGTGGCCAAGCGCCTGACTGCCGCACGCAAGGCGCTGCTCGACGTGATCGACTTTGTGGCCGGTGGCACCAAGGCCCAGCCCAACGCCGTGTTCGCGGGCAGCGTGCCCTACCTGATGCTGGCAGGCAATGTGGTCGCGGGCTGGCAACTGGCGCGCAGCCTGCTGGTGGCGCAGGAACTGTTGCAAAAGGGACAGGACGCAGCCTTCATGCGCGCAAAAATCACCACGGCCCAGTTTTATGCCGACCACATCCTGGTGAAGGCCCCCGGTCTGCGCGACAGCATTGTGGAAGGGGCCGCCAGTGTGACCGAGCTGGCGCTGGAAGCGTTCTGAGGGCCGCAGCCGCCAGCCGTTGAGGAGTGAGGCAAGGCCTGTACAGGGTACAGGCTTTTGCTATAAAAATAATAGCTACTTGCGCTTGTTGAATAAGCGCTAGAGGCTTATTTCAATCGAAAACCTGTTCCTGGAAGTTGTTGCCATGTCCAAACTGCCTCCCGTTTTGCAGAACCTCTCGCTCCCCGTCATCGGGTCGCCGCTGTTCATCATCAGCAACCCCAAGCTCGTGATCGAGCAGTGCAAGGCCGGCGTGGTGGGTTCCATGCCCGCGCTCAATGCCCGCCCAGCCGAGTTGCTCGACGAATGGCTGGCCGAGATCACCGAGACGCTGGCCGCCTACAACAAGGCGAATCCGGACAAGCCCGCCGCGCCCTTTGCCATCAACCAGATCGTGCACAAGAGCAATGACCGCCTCGAGCACGACATGCAGGTCTGCGCCAAGTACAAGGTGCCGATCATCATCACCAGCCTGGGCGCGCGCGAGGACGTGAACCAGGCCGTGCACGCTTGGGGCGGCGTGGTGCTGCACGACATCATCAACAACAAGTTCGCGCACAAGGCCATCGAGAAGGGCGCCGACGGCCTGATCGCCGTGGCCGCCGGTGCAGGGGGCCATGCGGGCGTAAAGAGCCCGTTCGCGCTGATCCAGGAGATCCGCCAGTGGTTCGACGGCCCCATCGCGCTCAGTGGCTCCATCGCCAGCGGTGATGCGGTGCTGGCGGCACAGGCCATGGGTGCGGACTTTGGCTACATCGGCTCGGCCTTCATCGCCACACACGAAGCGCGTGCCAGCGATGATTACAAGCAGGCCATCGTTGCGGGCAGCTCCGACGATATCGTCTACAGCAACCTGTTCACCGGCGTGCACGGCAACTACCTGGCCCCATCGATCCGCGCGGCTGGCATGGACCCCGACAACCTGCCCGAATCGGACCCGAGCAAGATGAACTTTGGCGGCGACGCCAAGAAAGCCTGGAAGGACATCTGGGGCTGCGGCCAGGGCATTGGCGCCGTCAATGCCGTCACCAGCACGGCCGAGCTGGTCGCCAAGTTGCGCACCGAATACGAGGCGGCCCGGGCACGGCTGAAGCTCTGACCCACGGCTCGTTGCGTTTCCCCCTTCATCGCCCGCATCGCGCCATCATGTGCGTGTTGCGGGCGAAGCCATTTGTAGGCTGAGCGCGACAGGGCAAACCCCCAATAGACGGTTTGGTTGCGGATGATGATGATGGTTTATAACCAGAAATCCACTCCGGGCTGTGCTGATCGGTGGGGCGCTGGGCAACTTTTTGAAAGCTGGGGGCCTGTGATGTTTCGTCCGTTTTTGGTGCTGTTGTTGGCCCTTGGCGCCAGTGGTTGGGTGCAGGCCCGCAACGAGGGCGTGACCGCCGATGAAATTCGCCTCGGGGCATCGGCTGTGCTGTCGGGCCCGCTGGGGCCCCAGACTGCCCAATACGGCGAAGGTTCGCGGCTCATGTTCGACGCGGTGAACGCTCAGGGCGGCGTGCATGGCCGCATGATCCGCTACACCACACTCGACGACGGTTTCGACCCACAAAAAGCGGTGGAGAACACGCGCCAGCTGGTGGAAGCCGACAAGGTTTTCATGATCTACAACAGCACCGGCACGGCGCAAACAGCGGCCATCCTGCCGCTGATCAAGGAGCACCGCACGTTGCTGTTTGGTCCGGTCACCGGGGCCTCGGTGTTTCGCGAAACCCTCAACCCCTATGTCTTTCACGTGCGTGCAGGTTATGCGAGCGAGGCAGGAAAAATCGTCTCGCAGCTGCGCCAGCAGGGCATGAGCCGCGTGGCCGTGTTCTACCAGGATGACGGGCTGGGCAAGACCTTGCTGGCAGAGCTCAAGAAAGCCTCCGACGAGGAAAAACTGGCCTTCGTGGCAGAAATCAAGGTAGACCCCAAGCAGCCCGACTTTGCCGCCGCGGCCCGGGCCACCGAAGCTGCCCAGCCCCAGGCAGTGATCGTGGCGACCGCAGGAACCACGTTCACCAGCTACATCAAGGCTGTGCAATCAACAGCGGCGCGGCCTGCGTACTACGGATTCTCCGTGGCCAGCATGGACGTGATCCACCGCGAACTCAAGGACAAGGCGCGCGGCATCATCCTGGCGCAGATCATGCCGTCGCTGCGCAGCACCACGGTGCCCGTGGTGGCAGAATACCTGGCCCTTCTGCGCGCCAAGTCACCAAGCGCCCAGCCTTCGGCCTCGCAGTTCGAGGGATTCGTGCATGCCCGGCTGCTGGTGGAGGGATTGCGCCGCACCGGGCGCAACCTGACCACGGAGTCCTTTATCAAGACGATGGAAGATGCCGGCGAAATATCCTTTGGGCGCTTTAACGTCAAATACTCGCCCAAGAGCCACAACGGCTCCACCTATGTGGAGCTGGCGATCGTGGATGCCGAGGGTAGCTTGAGATATTGAGCCCCCTTGGAGCCTGTTCACGATCTCGCAAGGGATTTCGTTCCAACCCTCCGGGCAGCGCTCGTCACACAGGCTGGGGCGGGATGTGGCACCGTGTCAGCCGGATTGCGCGCCGCTCACAACCCATATGTCAGCTCCCGCGCCTTGCCCCAGAACACCCGGTACATGAAGATGGTGTAGAGAATGATCGCGGGCAGCGTGATGGCCATGCCGATGCCGATCACCACCAGCGATTCGGTGGCGCTGGCGGCTTGCCAAACGGTCAGGCGGTCGATCACGATGTAGGGATAGATGCTGTAGGCCAAGCCCAGGAAGGCCAGCACAAAGATCAACACGGTGGCCCCGAACACGATCCAGCCGTAGCCCGCCTGCACTACCCGTGGTGTGCCCAGTACGTGGCGGATGGCAAAGAAGGCCGCCACGCAGGCCAGCGGGATGGGCAGCAGCGCAAACAGCTCGGGCAGCACAAACCACTTGGCGAACACGGTGGGGCTGACCAGCGGTGTGGCCAGTGAGATGCCCATGAGCGCAAACCCCATGGGCCACAGTGCCCCCTGGCCCCACCGGGCGGCCTTGCGCTGCAGATCGCCATCGGTCTTCATGAGGAGCCAGCCTGCGCCGAGCATCGCGTAGGCCGCAGGCAGGGTGATGGCAATGCCAGCTGAAAACAGCAGGCCCCAGGTGTCATTCTGAAAACCGGTGATGTACGCCCCCAGCATCCAACCCTGGGCCAGAGTGGTCGCTAGCGAGCCTGCCGCAAACAGGCGGTTCCAGGTGGTCTTGTGCGTGTCGCGGGCTTTCACGCGAAAGTCGAACGCCACACCGCGCAGTATCAGGCCCACCAGCATGACCGCCACGGGCAGGTACAGCGCCGACAGCACCACGCCGTGCGCTGTCGGGAAACAGATCAGCAGCACGCCCACGCCCAGCACCAGCCAGGTCTCATTGGCGTCCCAGAAGGGGCCGATGCTGGACACCATCACGTCCTTCTCGGTGTCGCTGGCGAAAGGCAGCAGGATGCCCACGCCCAGGTCGTAGCCGTCGAGGATCACATAGGCCAGCAGGGCCAGGCCCATCACGGCCATGAAGATCAGGGGCAGGGCGGTGGCCCAGTTCAGTGCATCCATGGGGACCTTCCTTAAGCGGTGCGAGGGGCCGGCGCGGGGTGGGGCACTGCAGGCGTGGGCATGGCCGGGTGTTCGGCCATGTACTTGATCACGCCCACATAGGCGACGAGCAGCAGTCCATAGACGATGAGGTAGGCGGCCAGCGTGCTGGCCACCAAGGCGGGCGCGTGTGGGGCCACGGCGTCGGCGGTCTTGAACAGGCCATAGACCAGATAGGGCTGGCGGCCGATTTCGGTCACGTACCACCCGGCCAGCGTGGCCACCCAGCCCGAAAACGCCATACCCACCAGCGTGACGAGCAGGGGCCGGGGCAGGGTGGCCAGGTCTTGCTTTCGGCGGCGATACAGCACAAAAGCACCTACCCAGGCCACGGCCAGCATCAGCATGCCCACGCCCACCATCACGCGGAATCCCCAGAACACGGGCGCCACTGGCGGATGGGCGCCGGGGAATTCGTTCAACCCTTTCAGCTCCGCGTCGATGTCATGCGCCAGGATCAGGCTGGCAGCCTTGGGGATCTGCAGGGCGTAGTCCGTGCGGCCTTCCTTTTCGTTGGGCAGGCCAAACAGCGTGAGCGGCGCACCCTTCTCGGTATGCCAGATGCCTTCGATGGCGGCGATCTTGGCCGGCTGGTGTTCCAGCGTGTTCAGGCCATGCAGGTCGCCCATGAAGATCTGCAGCGGGATCACCATGGCCACTGCGGCGATGGCCGTGCGCAGTGCCTTGCGCGTGCCTTCGTTGGCCACGCCCTTGATGAGCTGCCAGGCACTCACCCCGGCGATCAGAAATCCCGCAGTGAGGGCCGATGCCAGCAGCTGGTGGCCCAGCCGGTAGGGAAAGGACGGGTTGAACACAATCGCCAGCCAGTCCACGGCGTGGAACTTGCCGTCGATGATTTGGTAGCCCACGGGCGTTTGCATCCATGAGTTCAGGCTCAGGATCCAGAAGGCTGACAGCGTGGTGCCAAAGGCCACCATCAGCGTGGCAATCAGGTGCACTCGCTCGGACACGCGCCCCCGGCCAAACAGCATGATGCCCAGGAACGTGGCTTCCAGGAAGAAGGCCGTGAGCACCTCATAGCCCAGCAGCGGTCCGGCAATATTGCCCACATGCTCCATGAAGCCCGGCCAGTTGGTACCGAACTGAAAGCTCATCGTGATGCCCGACACGACACCCATGGCAAAGGTCAGCGCAAACACCTTGGTCCAGAAGTAGTAAGCCTGCTCCCAGCCCTGTGCGGCCGGTGTGCCCCGTGTGGCCGTGTGGCGCAGCCGAAAGAACACCAGAAACCAGCACAGCGCGATCGTGATGGTGGGGAACAGGATGTGAAAGCTGATGTTGGCCGCGAACTGGATGCGCGACAGTGTGAATGCATCCATGCTCAGCCGCCCTTGCCGGTCGCGCTGCCGCCCTTGCCGGTGAGCCGGTCCTTGAACTCGAGCACGCGGGTCACGGCTGTGCCCATGCCCATGAGCTGCATCGCCGTCTCGGGCGCCAGGCGCTGTACATCGTTAAACCAGGTCATGAGCCGGTCGATGAGTTCGTGCATCTCGCGCATACGCTCCTGGGCGTGGCGTTCCTCATCGGAGGAGGGTTCTTCGAGCAGCGCCATGCGCAGCATCGACAAGGTGGGTTCGATCTCGCGGCGGCGGCGTTCTTCAGCCAGCACGCGGAAGATCTCCCACACATCCTTGGGAGCCTCGAAATATTCGCGCCGGTCACCCGGCTGGTGGCTCAGTTTTACCAACCTCCAGGCCTGCAGTTCCTTGAGCCCCATGCTCACGTTGGAGCGCGAGAACTCCAGAGTTTCGGCGATCTCGTCCGCATTGAGCGGGCGCGGCGACAGGAAGATGAGGGCGTACATCTGCCCCACGGTGCGGTTGATTCCCCAGCGGCTGCCCATTTCGCCGAAGTGGGCCACGAACTGGCGGTTCAGGGGGGGAAGGGTTTTGACATAGGTCATGGAGGCGTATTGTGCGCCAATTTACTGTAATTTCAGTATTTACTGAAAATTCAGTAAATTATGGAGTGCATCGCATTGACAAGGCGGAGACACGAAGGGCATGCAAAAAACCCCCTGACAGAGGACAATACCGGGTCTGCCCCAGGGTCATGCCGCGCCCTGGCTGGTTGAGTCCATCCACAACAACATGTCTTCCCCCACCTCCCGCACACCGCTGATCGACATGATCAAAGGCATGGCGTGCGCCACCATCGTCTGGCACCACTTGGCCTTTTACGGCCCGATGTCAGACATCGCCCATCCGCTGGCGCCCACGTTGATGGCCTGGCTGTATGACTACGGTCGCATGGCCGTGCAGGTGTTTCTGGTGCTGGGCGGCTACCTGGCCGCCGCCAGCCTGGCGCCACAGGGTGTGGCACGTTTTGACCATGCGGGCAATGCCATTGCCAAACGGTTTGTCCGGTTGGTGGTGCCTTATGCCGTGGCATTGCTCCTGTCGGTGGTGGTGTCCGCGCTGGTCCGGCACTGGATGGAGCACCCTTCGGTGCCTGAGCAGCCCACGCTGTCCCAATTGGTGGCGAACGCCTTGCTGCTGCAGGACATTGTGGGTGAAGACGCGTTGTCCGCAGGGGTCTGGTACGTGGCCATCGACTTCCAGTTGTTTGCGTTGACCGTGCTGCTGCTTGCGGGCGTCAAGGCGCTGCCAGGGGCCTGGGCGCGGCGGCATGCGGCTGCCCTGGCCCAGGTGCTTGTGGTGGCGGGCACGGCGGCTTCGTTGTGGGTGTTCAACCGCATGGGGGCCCTTGACATGTGGGCGCTGTATTTTTTTGGAGCCTACGGGCTGGGCATGCTGGCGTATTGGGCCGTGCGGGCGCCCCATGGGCACCAGGCGCAGGGTTGGCTGGCGGCCATGGTGCTGCTGGGTGGTGCCGCGCTGGCGATGGATTTCCGGGGCCGCATTGCTGTGGCCGTTGTCACGGCGCTCTGCCTGGTCGCCGCCATGCGCTCCGAGCGTGTGCGGTCATGGACAGGGATTGCGCCACTGGTGCAACTGGGACAGATGTCCTACTCGGTCTTCCTGGTGCATTTCTCGGTGTGCCTGCTGGTCAACGCAGTCGTCAGCCAGTTGTGGCCGGACTCGCCGGTGCTCAATGCGCTGGGCATGCTGCTGGCCTTTGCACTTTCGCTCGCAGCGGGGCGACTCTTGTACCTGCGGGTGGAGCGGCATGTGCCGTCGTGGGCCACGGCCCTGCGCTGGCAGGCGGGACTGGTGGGCACGGGTTTGTTGGTGGCGGTCTCGAACAACTGGGCCTAGCATTCGGACCATTCCCCGGAGGCGCTGCGCACCATCTCCCATTCTCCCGAATGGCTCCGACATTGGGGAAGGAGGGCGCAGCCAGTGCGGCGGGGCGGCCCTTGGACGTGTTCACACCGTGGGCCGCAAAGGGGCGGTAAAACCGGAGTACGCGTCAGGTAGGCGGCAAGCGCTCGCGGCGTTTGCGTTGCTGGTCCAGAAACCAGGCCATGAAGGGCAGTAACAGCATCGATCCTGGAATCACCCAGATGAACAGGTAGGGGCTGACGGAAGACGCCGACCGCATCACATCGCGCAAATGGGCGCGTTCCGTGGCGTCCCAGTTGCCCTGGCGCCGCTGCTGCACGAGCCACACCACAGAACCTTTCATTGTCGCCATCTCGCGTTTGAGACGGCTTTTTTCGCGGCTGTTGCCGGCGAGGAAGGAGCAGAACCACTCGGGGGCCCGTTCCATCCGCCGCTGGAATGCGAGGGTGGAATCCGGATCGAACGTTTCAGGCAGCGCGGTGGGATCTGGAGGGGGCGGCGTGGTCATGGCGGGTGCCATTGTCGCGGCACATGGCACTGCGCGCTACCCCCCACCTGCGAAACCGGCGCTTTCCTGGCCAGGGCCGCCGAGCAAGGGCTGCCCCGCGGCGAGGGCGGCGTATCCCTGGGCTCAGCGTAGCGATGCGGGAGCGAGGGGAAGGTCCGTACGGCCTCAGGGGACAAATTCAGCGGTGCAGCTCGCCCGCACTTTCAGGCTGGTACAAGATGTCTTTCACCCGCACCGTCATCGACTTGCCGCCTGGCCCGGGCCAGGCCAGTTCATCGCCCACCGCCAGGCCCAGCAAGGCGCTGCCCACGGGCGCAAAGATCGAGAGCCTGTCCGTGCTGCCATCCATGTCGCGCGGGTAGACCAGCGTCAGGCAGAACTCCTTGCCGGTCTCCAGAATCGAGAACTGCACGGTGGAGTTCATCGTGACCACATGGGGCGGAATTTCTTCGGGCGCCACCACGTCTGCCCGGTCCAGCTCTGCCTGCAACTCGGCCTTGCCCGGAAAGACGCTGGCCGGGATCGCGGCCAGCAGGGCCTCGATGCGGTCAACGTCGAGCGACGACAGGATGATCTGGGGCTTGCGCGCCATGGCGGTACCTCGGTAGGTGGTTGCAAAGCGCGGGACTGTAGACCATCGCGAATCTCGCACTGCCGTGCGCGGTCAATCTCCCTGGATGTTGCGCGCCTTGATCAGTGCGCCAAACCGCGCGCTGTCGATGGAGGCCCGTGCGTTGAAGTCGGCGGGCGACATGGGGGCGGGTACCCCGCCCAGCGCCGCGATGCGGTCCTTGACGGCCTGCGTGCCCAGCACCTTGTTGATCTCCCGGTTCAGGCGTGTGACCACGTCGGGCGGAGTGCCCGCGGGTGCATAAAAGCCAAACCAGGTGTCTGCGTCAAAGCCCTTCAGGCCCACTTCGTCCAGTGTGGGAACGTCGGGGAACAGGGGCGAACGCCTGGCGCTGCCCACGGCCAGCAGCCGGAGCTTGCCCGCCTTCACGTGTTGCAGGCCGATGCCGGGGTCGAACATGAAGTCCAGCTGACCCCCCAGCAGGTCCTGCATGGCGGGTGCCGCGCCCCGGTAAGGCACATGCACCGCAAACAGATTGGCCTGGGCCTTGAGCATCTCTGCTGCCAGGTGGGGCGAGCTGCCATTGCCCGGGGTGCCAAAGCTCAGCTTGCCAGGGTTGGCCTTCAAATGGGCCAGAAACTCCTGGATGGTGTTGACCGGCAGCGAGGGCCTCACCTCCAGAAACACCAGCACCCGCGCTGCGGCGGCCACGGGTGTCAGGTCCTTGACCGGATCAAACGGCATCTTGGGATACAGGTGCGGGTTGACCGACACCATGCCGCCCGAGCTCATGAGCAAGGTATAGCCATCGGCCGGGGACTTGGCCACGGCCTCCCCGCCGATGTTGCCGCCCGCACCGCCACGGTTTTCCACCACCACCGGCTGGCCCAACGCGGCCTGCAGGGGCTGGGTGACGGCGCGCGCAATCTGGTCGGCTGCGCCCCCGGCGGGGAAATTGACGATGACCTTGATCGGCTTGCTGGGCCAGGTGTCTGCCATGGCTGCGGTGGTGAGCAGCAGGCTGGCGGCGGCGCATGCCAGCGCGCTCAGCAGGTGGCGGGTGGTTGGGGCGGGCGGGTTGTGTACGGTTTGCATGTTTGTCTCCGGTCAAGGTGAGTGCCCGGGTGTGCCGGGTCTGGTGTGTCGGGGTGATGCGGTGAGCAGGGAGGGTCGGGTCGTGTGGGGGCTTTCAGGCCACATCCACCTCGACCAGGATGGCGTGCTGGCTGGCCAGCGCGTCGCGCAGCACCTGGTGCAGCAAGGCGGGGTCGCTCACGCGCACGGCCTCGCAGCCCTGGCCACGGGCGAGCGCAAGGAAGTCGAGGTCTGGCAGGTCTGTGCCTTCGAGCTTGTCGCCTTCGTGGAATCCGAAGGTGGGCGCGAACTCCTGCAGCGCCGCGTAGCGCCGGTTCTTGAGGATGATGAAGGTGATGGGTAGCTTGAGCTGCGCCGCACTCCACAGGGCCTGAATGGAGTACATCGCCGAACCGTCGCCCAGCAGCCCGATCACCTTTTTGTCCGGTTTGGCCAGTGCCACACCCACGGCGGCGGGCATGCCATAGCCCAGGCCACCGCTGCACATCGTGTAGAAGGTTTCGCTCTGCACAATGGGCAGGTAGGCCTGCATGGCCGCGCGCGAGCTGGGGGCTTCTTCCACCACGATGGACGCCGCGTCGCGCACCTCGGCCAGTGACTGCATCACATACGGAACGCTCATCAGCGGCCCCAAGGGTTCCACGCGCGGTCGCGCCGGGCGGGGTGGGGGCAGGGCGCGCGGCGGTGGTGCCGGGCGTGCCAGCAGGTCCAGCACCCCCAGGCGGATGCCGCCCACGGCCGAGGTGCCTTCGGGCGTCCAGGCGGCGGTGCCGGGGTCTTCGATCAGTTGCACAAGTTGTGCACCGGGTGGCACATGGGGGCCAAACCCCTCCACGTGGTATGTGAAGGCAGCGGCACCCAGCGCAAACACGAGGTCATGGCCCGCGAGCAACGACACGATCTTCTCGCGCATGGGGGGCAGCACCCCGGCGAACAGACGGTGGTCCTGCGGAAAACCACATCGGCCCGCCATGGGGGCAATCCACACGGCTGCGTGGTGCCGCTCGGCCAACTGCACCACGGCATCCCACGCGTGGTCGCGGTCCGCTGCCGCACCCACCACCAGCACGGGGCGCTGTGCGGTGTCCAGCGCGTTGCCAATGGCGTCCAGCACGCGGGGCTCGGGTCGCGTTTCGGTGCTGACCGTGCGGGCCTTCAGCGGCTCGCAAGGCTTGTCCCAATCGTCGGCAGGGATGGAGACCAGCACCGGCCCGCGCGGCTGCTGCATGGCGATGTAGTAGGCCCGGGCAATGGCCAGCGGCACGTCTTCGGCGCGGGCGGGCTCCACGCTCCACTTCACATAGGGCTTGGGCAACTCGGTGGCCTGGCCCGAGAACAGGAATGGGTCGAACGGCAGGATGGACCGGGCCTGCTGGCCGGCGGTGATCACCATGGGCGTGCGGTTCTTGTGCGCCGTGAAGATGTTGCCCATGGCATGCCCCACACCGGCCGCCGAATGCAGGTTCACAAACGCGGCGTTGTGGGTGGCCTGCGCATAGCCATCGGCCATGCCCACCACCACCGATTCCTGCAGGCCCAGGATGTAGCGGAAGTCGCTGGGGAAATCGAGGAACAGCGGCAACTCGGTGGAGCCCGGGTTGCCAAAGATGGTGTTGATCTGGAATCCACGCAGCAGGTCGAGCACCACCTCGCGTACCGAAGGGCGGACGGATGCTGGGCGCGTGGCGGTTGCGGCTTTTTGAGGAGAGGCCTGGTGCATGGCGGGGGTGTTGCGTGATGAAGGCCTTGATCTTCGGCCTGCATGCTCTATCCATCAATACAATGAAATGACTAAGCAGTATTCAATCAATGCATATCAAGGACATCGACCTCAACCTACTGCGGCTGTTCGATGCGGTCTACCGCACGCGCAACGTGAGCCGGGCCGCCGAAATGCTGGACCTGACCCAGCCAGCCGCCAGCCAGGCGCTGACGCGGCTGCGGTTGCTGATCAAAGACCCGCTCTTTGTGCGCGCGGGCGGCGGCGTGCAGCCCACCCCCAAGGCCGACCGGCTGGCTGACGCCGTGCGCAGCGCGCTCGGTTTGCTGGAAGAGGCCCTCAACGAGTCGGCCCTGTTCGACCCCCTGCAGTCGCGCAAGGTGTTCCGCATCCACATGAGCGATATCGGCGAGGGGCGATTTCTGCCTGCCCTGATGGCCGCCCTGCAGGCCCAGGCGCCTGGTGTGCGGCTGGAGACGCAGCCTGCGCCGCGCAGTGACATTGCGCCCTTGCTCGACAGCGGCCGCATCGACTTTGCGTTCGGTTTTCTGCCCACCGTGAAAGACACCCAGCGCGTGGAGCTGCTCCGGGACCGCTACATCGTGCTTCTGCGCGCGGGCCATCCGTTCACCCTGCGCCGGCGCAGCGGGCCCGCCTTGCTCCAGGACCTGCGGCAACTGGAGTTTGTGGCGGTGCGCACCCACTCGGACACCCTGCGCATCCTGGAGATGCAACAGCTGCAAGACCGCCTGCGCCTGACCACCGAGCATTTCATGGCGCTGCCCTCTATCGTGCGCGGCACGGACCTGGCTGTGGTCATGCCCCGCAACATCGCCCAGACCTTTGCCGCCGACGCGGGCTACACCATCATCGAGCCCGCGCTGCCGCTGCGTGACTTCACGGTGTCGCTGCACTGGAGCCGCCGTTTTGAAAGCGACCCCGGCAACCAGTGGATGCGCGGGTTGATCGAAAAACTCTTCAGGGAGTAGGGCTGCGGCCCTTCCTGGCTCGGTGCGTGCATGGCGAGTCAAATAACTGTATATTTATACAGTTATGAAGCACAGATCCGCCACCGATCCTGACCTGCCAGAAGGGCCGGTGGAAATACGCATACCGGTCCAGGCCATCCGTGGCAGGGGCGCTGCCACAGCCATGCCGCACCGGTTCACACGCGATGTGCGGGAGGTGGTGGACGATGGCTGGGGGCGCGTTGGCCAGGACGCTGGCGGGCAGGGAAATGGTGATGATGATGCTGGCGAGGACTGCGCGCCGGTGCCCGCTACCACGGTGCATCTGGAGACGGCGCGCAGTGCCATCTGCGCCAACGATTCGCCCGATATCTTTTTCGAGCTGTCCGTCAATCCTTACCGGGGCTGCGAGCACGGCTGCATTTACTGCTACGCACGGCCTACGCACAGTTACCTTAATTTCTCGCCAGGGCTCGACTTTGAAACGCAGATCGTGGCCAAGCACAACATTGCCGAGGTGCTGCGCAGCGAGCTGAGCGCACCGCGCTACGTGCCCCGGCTGATCAACATCGGCTCGGCCACCGATTGCTACCAGCCTGTGGAGCGCGAACTGAAGCTCACCCGCAGCCTCATCGAGGTGATGCGCGACGCACGCCACCCGTTTTCGCTCATCACCAAATCCAGCGGCGTGGAGCGCGACCTGGATTTGCTCGCCCCCTTGGCCGCGCAGCGCCTGGCGGCGGTGTACGTCACCATCACCACGCTCGATGCCGCCCTGGCCCGCCGCATGGAGCCGCGCGCCGCAGCGCCCCACCGGCGCCTGCGCACCATCCGTGCGCTGGCCGAGGCGGGTGTGCCCGTGGGCGTGAGTGTGGCGCCGCAAATCCCCTTCATCACCGAAGACATGGAACAGGTGCTGGAGGCCGCTCGCGATGCGGGAGCGCGCACCGCCTTCTACACCGTGCTGCGCCTGCCGTGGGAGCTGGACACCCTGTTTCGCGAATGGCTCACGGTGCACTACCCGCAGCGCGCCGCCCGCGTGATGGCGCGCGTGCAAGACCTGCACAACCTCACGGACGCACAGCGTGGCGCAGGCAAGGCCTACAACAGCGACTTTGCCTCCCGCATGAAAGGCAGCGGCCTGTGGGCCGACCTGGTGCGCCAGCGTTTTGCCACCACCTGCCGCCGCCTGGGCCTGAACCGCGAGCGCGAAGGCCTGGACCTGGGCCAGTTCAGGCCCGGGCTGCTGCGAGGGCAGGGCAGCCTTTTTTAGAAGCCTGCTTCCGGACTCTCCGGGCCTGCACCACCAAGGTGACGCCACGCCTTGCCCTGGTGCCCTTCTCACAATCTGCGCAGCAGGCCCTCAAAAACGCAATTCGCTGCTGCGGCACCCCGCTGGTTCAGTGCCCGCTGGCGGACGTCCGCTCCTAAGCTTCTTACACCCCGATGTGGCGCTGGCCGCGTCGACAAAAGTTTGCTTATTTGAGGAGTACCCATGGCCTTGCGTGATTTCAAAGTGCTGACCTTTGATGTGGTTGGCACCCTGATCGACTTTGAAGGTGGCATGCTGGCCTACCTGCGCCAGGCGGTCCCCGCCAGCCCTGTGACCGATGAGCAGTTTCTGGCCGCCTACCGCGCCGCCCGCAAAAGCCCCGACACTGACTGGTACCCCAACGACCTGGTGCGCTGCTGGCACGCCATCGCCCCGCAGTTGGGCCTGCCCGACAGCAACGCGCTGGCCGAAGGCTTTCGCGACTCGGTCGCGCAGTGGCCCGCGTTCCCCGATTCCATCGAAGCCCTGGCCCGCCTGCACAAGCACTTCAAACTTGTGACCATGACCAACGCGCAAACCTGGGCGTTGCAGCACTTCCAGAAAACGCTGGGCTCGCCGTTTGACCTGCTGCTCAGCTGCGACGACGCCCTGTGCGAAAAACCCGATGCCCGCTACTTTGCCTACGCCCGGGGCCGCTACGAAGGTGCCTGGGGCTACACCCAGGCCGGCAATTTGCACGTGGCGCAAAGCCAGTACCACGACATCGGCATCTCCAAGAAGCTCGGTATCACCACCTGCTGGATCGAACGCCGCCACGGCCTGGCCAGCTCCGGCGGCACCATCGAATCCGAGCACACCGTGCCCGACTACCACTTCCACACCCTGGCCCAACTGGCGGACGCCGTGGAAGCGGGCCAATGACCCAGGCGCTGGATGTGGCCGCACTGGCCGAGCCTGTGGCAGACCTGCTGCCCGATCTGGTCGCCCTGCGGCAAGACCTGCACGCCCACCCCGAGCTGGCCTACGAAGAGCGCCGCACCGCAGGCATCGTGGCGCAGTCGCTGCGCCTGCTGGGCCTGCAGGTGGCCGAAGGCGTGGGCGGCACCGGCGTCGTGGGCACGCTGCATTGCGGTGGTGCCGGTGCGGGCCCCAGCGTAGGTTTGCGGGCCGACATGGACGCCCTGCCCATGGTGGAACTGGGCCAGCACGCCTACACCAGTCGCCACCCTGGCACACACCACGGCTGCGGGCACGATGGCCACACCAGCATGCTCATCGGTGCGGCGCGCCAGCTGGCCCGCACCCACCAGGCGCTGGGCTTGTGTGGCATCGTGCACTTCATCTTCCAGCCTGCCGAAGAGGGCAAGGCGGGGGCCGCCCGCATGATCGAAGACGGCCTGTTCGATCGCTTTGCATGCGACAGCGTCTATGCCTTGCACAACTGGCCCGATCTGCCCTTGGGCCACGCGCAAACGCGCCCCGGCCCCATCATGGCAGCGGCCGACCGGTTTGACATCACCGTGCGTGGCAAGGGCGGCCATGCGGCCCAGCCCCACCACACACCCGACGCCATCCTGGCCGCCAGCCAATTGGTGGCGCAGCTCAACACCATCGTGGCCCGGCGCATCGACCCCAGCGAATCGGCCGTGCTGTCCGTCACGCGCATCGAAGGTGGCCACAGCCACAACGTGCTGCCCGCCGAGGTGCAGATCACCGGCACCGTGCGCAGCTTTGATGCCGCTGCGCAAGACCGCATCGAAGCCGCCCTGCGCGCCACCGCCCAGGGCGTGGCCTTGGCCAGCGGCACCGAGGTGCAGGTCAGCTACCAGCGCTATTACCCCGCCACCATCAATACCTCCACCGAGGCCGCGCTGGCGCTGCAGGCTGCCCAGGCCGTGGGCCTGCAGTCGAAGGTGGCGCCCCGCGCTGCCTTCACATCGGAGGACTTCGCCTTCATGCTGCAGCGCAAGCCCGGTGCCTACCTGTGGCTGGGCCAGGGCCGCGCGAGCCCCGGTCCCGAGGGCGAACGCTCCCTGCACCACCCCTGCTACGACTTCAACGACGACGCGCTGCCCCTGGGGGTGCGCTGGTTTTGCGAAATCGCCGCCCGCACCCTGGCGGCGCAGCCCACGTCCCGCTAACCCTGCTTTGCACGGTTTGCCAGCCTCAGTTTTTTCAGACACCCGCCATGAGCATCACCATTCTTCAAAACACCGCCACCGTCAACGGCCTGCAAACGCAGGGTGGCCCTGCACGCCCCATCACCCAGCCACCGTGCGCCTTCAGCGGCCTCGACATCGACCTGCCCGGTGTGGGCGCCCACCAAACCGGCATCTGGGAATGCACCCCTGGCCGGTTCGAACGCCAGTTGCCCAACGCCGAAGTCATGCACATCGTCAGCGGTGCCTGCACCTTCACCCCCACCGGCGGCGAGCCGCAGCACATCCAGGCGGGCGACACGCTGTTCTTCCCCGCCCACACCACGGGCGAATGGCACATCACCCAAACCCTGCGCAAGGTGTTCTTCATCGTGGCGCAGTAGGCTACCTACGGGGTATCGAAATTCAAGGAAATTGGCTTCCAGCGCTTATTGGTAAAGCGTTAATTGATATAAAAATAATATTAAATGAGCGTGGCACCACAAAGCCTGCGCTACCCCACCCACAGCCGCTGCACCATCTGCGTGTACAGCGGAATGCCCAGCACGATGTTGAGCGGAAACGTCACCCCCAGCGACAGGCTCACATACAGCGACGGGTCCGCCTCCGGGATGGCATAGCGCACCACCGCAGGCACGGCGATATACGACGCGCTGGCCGCCAGCACCATCAGCAGCACTGCGTCACCTGCGGGCACATTTGCCAGCCACGCCAGCCCCAGGGCCAGCGCCGCATGCGTGATGGGGGCCAGCACCGCATACGCCAGCAGCCAAGGCGACTGTTGCCGCACCGAAGGCAGGTTCCGCGCGGTCGACAGACCCATGTCCAGCAAGAAAAGGCACAGCATGCCCTTGAACAGGTCGCCCGAAAACGGCTGCATGGCCACCTTGCCCGCGTCGCCCGTCAGCAGGCCGATCACCATCGCGCCCAGCAGCAACAACTGCGTGCCATCCGTAAACGACTCGTGCAGGATCTTGCCCACCGACAGGCTGGGGCCCACCTTGGCAGGGCTGTGGCAGCCCAATGCGGCTGCACCCGCAGCCGCCATTGCTACCACCTGCGGAGCGCTAGCGGCTACCGTCTGCTTTTGCCGCATTGCATTGGCCTGCAGCACCGCCAGGATGATGGCGGGCGACTCCATCAGCGCCATCGCCGCCGCCATGTAGCCACCGTAGGCAATGTGTTGCGACTCCAGGTACTGCGTGGCCGTCACAAACGTCACTGCGCTGACTGACCCATACGTGGCCGCCACCGCCGCCGCGTTGAAACCCGACAGCACCCGCCGCAACAACACAAAGCCCATCAGCGGCACGACCACGGCCAGCAGCACCGCCAGCCCCAGGCTGCTGGCCACGCTGGGCGTGAATCCAGAAGCTGCCAGCGCAAACCCGCCCTTGAGACCTAGCGCCATCAGCAGGTAGATGGACAAGAACTTCGAGATGGCTGCGGGCATCTCCAGGTTCGACCGCACCAGGCCCGCAAATACGCCCAGGGCAAAAAACAGGATCGCCGGGTCCAGCAAGCTTTGCATCATTCAACTCCTTGGGCAGCAATGCTATGCAGGGCTGGGTGCAAAGTAAAATCGATTTGATTGTGCTTATCTATAGATAAAAATCTATGAACATCACCTTTCGCCAGCTGCGCCTTTTTCTGGCACTGGCCGAAACCGGCAGCGTCAGCGCCGCCGCCCGGGTCATGCATGTCACCCAGCCCACCGCCTCCATGCAGCTGCGCGAAGTGACCCAGGCCGTGGGCCTGCCGCTGTACGAAGTCATCTCGCGCCGCGTGCACCTCACCGAGGCGGGCCATGCCCTGGCCCGCACCGCGCGCGCCATTGCGGGCGAGTGGGATGCATTTGAGCAGCGGGTTTCAGGCGCCAAGGGCCTCACCAGCGGGCGCCTCAAGGTCGCAGTGGTCAGCACCGCAAAGTACTTTGTGCCCCGCCTGCTGGGCAGCTTCTGCAAGCTGCATCCGCAGATCGACATCTCGCTCGAAGTGCTCAACCGCGACCACGTCATCACGCGCCTGCGCGCCAACCAGGACGACCTCTACGTCATGTCCATGCCGCCCGCCGACTTGCCATTGGAGGACCAGATCCTCATGCCCAACCCCCTGGTCGTCATTGCCCCTGCAGGCCACAAGCTGGCCGTAAAAAAGCGTATCCGGCTGGAGCAATTGCAGGAAGAGCGCTTCATCCTGCGCGAAAAAGGCTCCGGCACCCGCATGGCCACGGACGCGCACCTGCGCCAGCTTCGCTTTACCCCCAACGCCGTGCTGGAGCTGGGCAGCAACGAGGCTATCAAGGAATCGGTGGAAGGCCAGCTGGGCGTCTCCATCGTCTCCCGCCACAGCCTTGGCCCCCACCATGAAGGGCTGGCCGTGCTCAACGTGTCGGGTTTCCCCATTCAGTCGCAATGGCACCTGGTTTGGCCCAAGGGCAAACAGCTGTCACCGATTGCGGAGGTGTTTCGGGGGCATTTGATGGGAGAGGTCGAGGGGTGGATGGGCAGGTGAGAGTGCCGTTTTTTCGATCGAACGGCTGTACCTGGCCAGGAGGTGCCGCTCATCACCACAAGCTCTTGACGATGAAATCCAATATGTTGGATACTTTGTCCAGCATGAAGAACACAAAATCACCAAACGGAAGTGCCAAGCAGCCGGACATTAATTTGCGGATAGCTAGCCGGGTACGTGAACTACGTGCACTGCGAGGCGCATCGTTGGATGCATTGACCTCGCAATGTGGGGTCAGCAAATCGATGATTTCGCTGATTGAGCGCGGCGAGGCAAGTCCCACTGCAGCCACTCTTGAAAAATTGGCCGCTGGACTCGGTGTATCGATGGCGGCCCTTTTTGGTCCAGATGACGCTGCTGCCGAGTTAGAACCTCTCTCGCGCCGTTCTGATCAAATGATCTGGAAGGACCCGGAATCTGGCTACATGCGCCGGGCCTTGACCCCACCAAACTGGCCCACTCCTATCCAAATCGTAGAAGTGCACTTACCCGCTGGTGCCAGAGTGACTTACGAGTCGGGCGCGAGAAAACCCGCGCAGGAGCAACAGGTTTGGGTCATGCAAGGGAAGATCGAGGTCACGTTGGGCGACCAGCTGTTTTCCCTCAGAAGCGGAGACTGTCTCGCCATGCGCCTTGATCGACCGCTCGTTTACGCAAACCCAACAACGCGGGCCGCTGAGTACATCGTTGCGATCTGTGATCCAGCGCCAATCCTACTGATACAAGCAAGGACAACGACATGACCATCACGGACCAAAGCCTGAGGCTGATTGACTGCTCAGAAGAAGAACACGCGGGCGCGATTCTAGAAATCCTGAATGAGGCGATCGTCAACTCCACCGCACTCTACGACTACGTGCCGCGCCAACCGGAGGCAATGAGCACCTGGTTCGCGACAAAGCGTGCGAAAGCCTTTCCTGTTGTCGGTGCAATCGACTCAACGGGGCAACTGGTCGGCTTTGCAAGTTGGGGAACTTTCCGCGCTTTCCCCGCGTACAAGTACACGGTGGAACATAGCGTGTATGTGCACCATGAGCACAGAGGACGGGGCCTTGGCAAGACGCTGATGGTTGAGTTGATAGACCGTGCGCGTGCGAGCGACATGGTGCACGCATTGGTTGGCTGCATCGACGCAAGCAACAAAGGCAGCATCGCGCTGCATCAGGGGCTTGGCTTTACCCATGCCGGTACATTCAAAGAGGTCGGGTTCAAGTTTGGGAAGTGGTTGGACGCCGCCTTTTATCAACTGCTATTGGCATCTCCGGCAATGCCGGTTGATGGCTAGGCACCACGGCGGGGCCAAGCTTCTCACTCGTCAAGACGGTTGAGGACGCGTCAATTTCCCCAGCTCCGTCTTGGGGCTGGTCGTTCATTTTTTGCGCGCGCCGGATGACCGCTCGCCAGAACCTGTGACCGACTGCGTTGGGCCCTGAGCAGATCCTTTCCACAAACTGCGTAATCGAGCCCTGTCTTTCATGTAGCAAGCAGCACTAAAAAATATGAATACATTGGCCTCCAGCGCTTATCTGTAAAGCGTCAAAAGCTATTCATTCAATAGCATCTGCCGTCTCAGACCAGTACGTCCCGAATAGACCCGTCCTTATCAAACTGTGCTTTGGCAAACGGGCACAGCGGAACCACCTTCGTGCCCGTCGTCCGGGCCCACTGGACCAGTGCGCCCAGCAACGCGCGCCCCACGCCCTGTCCGCTGAGCGAAGGGTCCACCTCGGTGTGGTCCACGATGACCATCGTTGCGTTGGTGCGGCTATAAGTCATCTCGGCAAGGCGCTGACTGTCCTTCTCCAGATAGAAGGCTCCTTTGGCGTCGTGCTCCTGGTGTTTGATGGTGTGTTCCATGGCTTTCATGTGGACAGGGTGGGTGTTGTGTGGCCTGGCGGAGGGACGAAAAAAGCAAGCTCTATGGTCCCCTGCGCCGTTCGATCAAATCGGCCCGGTCCATGAACCCGAAATGATTGCCGCAGTATCCGTACGAGCTTTCGCTAAGCGGATTCGAGTATGGCGCAAATGACCGCGGTGATTGGATATTGCAGAGCACTTGAAATGCATTTTTGGTCACCACTGGAACCTTGTTTTTCTTTCGTCATGCACATCGTCTTCTGGCTCGCAGAGATCCGGGTCAAGAACTCGCAAGTGCTTCGGCGAGCGCACTGACACCTGTGAGCTCGGCGCCCTGCGGTGTCATGCAGATGAGCAGTTTCCTTCGGGCCCACGTGTCAGACAGCGCAACAATTCGGGTTTTCTTTGGATCGCTGAAGCGCGACGCTGCGCTCTCCGGAACCACCGCTGCACCCACACCGGCTGCCACCATGTGTGCAATGGCATCAAAGCCGCCAAGCCTTACGCGGTGGCGCGGGACACGGCCACTGCGGCTTGCCTGGGATGCGAGGAAGCGGCTGAGCCCGCTGTCGCGGGACAGGCCCACCAGCGGATGCTGCAGCAGCTCGCCAAAAGCTAGGGAACGCTGCGAGCCCCAGGGCCCGCGCCGGGGCAGGAGTGCCACAAGGCGGTCGTCCTTCCAGGGCTGCACAACAAGCCCCGATGTGTCTACATAGTCCGCCAGGATGCCGAGGTCTGCCGTTCCACGGCGCAGCGCATCCAGCGCGGCATCGCTGGAAAGCTCTTGCACATCGACATCCAGCTCGGGGTTGCTGACCAGGAAATGCCCGAGTACGCGTGGCAGGGCCTCCGACATCGCTGCGGTATTGCAAAGCAGGCGCACGGTGCCGCGCAAGCCGTTGCCAAAGCTCGCCATCTCGACGTGCAGGGACTCCAGCTCCGCCAGCACCCGGCTGGCGTGGCGTGCAAAGGCCCGGCCTGCGTCGGTGGGCACCGCACCGGCTTTCGAACGGTCCAGCAGACGGGCTCCAGTGGCCGCCTCCAGTGCCTTGAGGCGTGCACTGGCCGCTGCGAGTGACAAATTCACCGCTTCGGCGGCCGAGGTGATGGTGCCGTGCTCCACCACTGCCGAGAAGAGGTGCAGGTCGAAAGGATCCACGCGGTAGTCGGTGGTGCGGCGGGCGGCGGTAACCATGGTCGTCGTCTTCCTCTTGAAAAGCCGAAGGATAGGCGGTGATCTACTGAATGGACAAGGCACCGTGCGGCCGACACCATGCCGCCATGGAAACCAATCAGGTGCTGCTCGTGGTCTTGGTGTTCGCCCTGGCGGGCGGTGTGAAAGGCATTACCGGAATGGGACTGCCGACGGTGGCCGTGAGTCTGCTGGGGCTGTGGATGGCGCCAGCGCAGGCGACGGCGCTGCTGGTGCTTCCATCACTGGCGACCAACATCGCGCAGTGTCGGGGGCCGCACCTGTGGCCACTTGCCCGGCGCCTGTGGCCGGGATGGGCCGCGATCGTGGCGGTCACGGCCTTCACGCCTGGCCTCGGCGCGGGAGGGGCCGGTGGCTCTGCCGGCCGTTGGCTGGGCGCCGTGCTGGTCTGTTATGGGTTGTGGGGCCTGTGGCGGCCCACCTTGCCGGACCTTTCGGGATGGGGGCGCTGGGCCGGCGCAGTGGTGGGGGCTGCAACGGGGTTCGTCACTTCGCAAACCTCCGTCTTCGTGGTGCCCTGGGTTCCCTACCTGCAATCTCTGCGTCTGCAGAAGGACGAAATGGTGCAGGCCCTGGGTCTTTCATTCACCGTGGCGACCTTGGCGTTGGGGGCGCGGTTGCATGCGTCAACGCAGGCCGAATGGTGGTCGGTGTCGATGGGGGTCGCACTGTGCGGCGCATTGATGGGGGCGTTTGCTGGTTTGACATTCGGCGAGGTGTTGCGGGGCCGGCTCGCGGGGCCGGCTTTCCAGAAAACGCTGTTCTTGGTCTTTACTGCACTCGGGGTGGCCAACCTCGTGCAGGCCGGATGAGGCGGGCATGAGCCCCGTTGCGAATTTGCAGGCGGCTGCCGCCCTGCTCGAGCGGGCGTATCGGTTGGCGCTGGTGCTTCAGAACGTCCAACCGTGCGATAGTGAAAATGCAGGGTTCGTTGCTGCAGAACTTGTCGAGGTGCTGGACGAGGCACGCGTTGCGCTGCTCAAGGCCTGAGTGATGGGCGGGACGGGGTGTGAAGCAACGGCTGGGGCTGAGCTACCCCCACGTCAATTTCAAGCTGCTTTCACGGCCTCTGTCCTCTGCGCCCCGGCGCGGCCAATCGAGTACGGCGAGAGCGGAATCTCCGTGTACCCCGTCGCCATCAACTCCGCCATGGTCTCGCCCACGCCGGGGCTGATGGCAAAGCCTTCGCCATTGAAGCCGAACGCGTAGTGCAGCCCGGGCACTTTGGAGCTAGGGCCCATGATGGGTTGCCAGTCGGGGGTGTAACCCTCGATGCCGCTCCACACGCGGATGAGTTGCACCTGCTCGAAAGCCGGCACAAAGCGGCGCAGTTCGCGCAGCTGGCGCAGGATGTTGTCCGGCCTGGCGTAGGCGCGGATGCGGTCGGCATAGGCCGGGCCTTTGAGTCCGCCGCCAAACACGATGTTGCCGCGCGAAATCTGGCGGAAGTACAGGCCTTCGTGCTCGATGGGTGACGACAGGCCGATGGACGGGCCGATGGCGTAGGGCAGAGGTTCGGTCACGCCCATCTGGGGGCCGCGTGGTTCCAGGTAGACGCCTTCGCCAAACTGCTCGGCCATGCGGTTAGACCAGGCGCCACAGGCCACCAGCATTTGCGCTGCGCGGTAGCGGCGGCCGTCGGCGGTGTGGGCGGTAAAGCCGTGGCCATCGTGTTCCACCTTCACTACCTCGGCATGCTCCACGATGTTCGCCCCGGCGCGGCGGGCGGCGCGGGCAAAAGCGGGGCCCGCCAGGCGCGGGTTGGCGTGGCCGTCTTCGGGCGAGTAAGAGCCCGCCACCACGCCCGGCGCAAAGATGCCCCAGCGCGTGCGCAGTTGCTCGGCGGTGACCATCTCCAGGTGCAGGCCGTAGGGCCTCACGTCGTGCGTGTGCTTTTCGATGATGGCGGCCTGCTTTTCGGTGTAGCACACGCGCAGGTGGCCATAGGGCACAAACTCGGCGTCTTCTCCCAGCAGCTCGCGGAGGCGGCCCCACACGGCGCGGGCGCGGTTGGCCAGGGGCAGCTGGTGCAGCTCGCGGCCCTGGCGGCGCACGTTGCCAAAGTTGGTGCCGCTGGCCTGCCGGCCCACCAGCTCGCGCTCCAGCAGCGTGACGGACTTGCCATGCTGACGCAGGAAGAAGGCGGTGGTGGTGCCCATGAGGCCGCCTCCCAGCACCAGCACGTCGCTCTCCTGAGTGTTCTGAGGGGTGTACGCGCTGTTCATGGCTGCACCTCGCGGGTGTTCATCATCAGGGGTTTGACGGGGGCTTGCGAGCGCAGGCGGCCTACCTGTTCAATGGGAATGCGGCAGGTGTGAGCGATGACCTCGGCTGCCGCATGGCCGCAGAAGCGCCCTTGGCAGCGGCCCATGCCCACGCGGCTGAAGGCCTTCGCGCGGTTGACTTCCTGGCTGTCCAATTCGGTCACACAGCGGCGCAGCTCGCCCGCCGTGACGGCTTCACAGCGGCAGACGATGGCGTCATCGGGCAGAGCCGCCGCTTGCTGGTGCGGCCACGGAAAGGCGTGGATCAGCCCTTGGCGGAAGCGGTCCATGGTGGTCAGCGTGCCGCGCAAGCCTGGGGCCTGAGCGCGGAAGGCGGCCTGGCCTGCAGCATGGCCTACGTCGCTCAATGCGGCCAGTGCAGCCAGGCGGCCAGCAGCCTCGGCCCCATCGGCGCCCAGGATGCGCGTGCCGTCTCCCGCCAGGTACACGCCTTTGGTGGTGCTGCGGCCATCTTCGTCAATGCGGGGCAGCCACTGGCGGCTGAGGGGTTCAAACGCGAATTCGCACTGCGCCAGGTCGGCCAGTTGGGTCTCGGGCCGCAGGTGCCAGCCCAGGCCCACGGCATCGCATTCAAAGCGCCGTGGCTGACCCTGGGCGGTGCGCACCGTGACGGCCTGTACGCCCAGGGCGTCGTCGCCGTCGATCCGCACGGGGGTTGCTCCTTGCAGCACGGGCACACCTGCAGTGCGCAGGCTGCGGATCAAACCCAGCCCGCGCAGCGCCAGAGTGGGCCGGGCCAACAGGCCGATGAGGGCTTTCCAGGGCTTGCGTGCTGGTGCGGTGTCGAGCACGGCGGCCACTTTGGCGCCAGCCTGCAGGTACTGCGAGGCCACCAGATACAGCAGCGGTCCGCTGCCCATGAAGACGACCTGTGAGCCAATGGCGCAGGCCTGTGCCTTGAGCGCAATTTGCGATGCACCCAGGCTGTAGCAGCCCGCGCGGTGCCAGCCGGGCACGGGCATGAGCCGGTCGGTGGCGCCGGAGCAGATGAGCAGCGCGTCATACGCCAGCGTGGCGGGCTCGCCGTTGCTCACCACATGCAGCTCGCCTGCCGTGTGGTTCCAGGCCAGGGTGTCGGGCCGGTAGTCGATGTGGGGGCGCAGGGCATCAAAGCTGCTGTGCAGGGCCTGGGCCTTGTCGGCCTCGGTGCCATAGAGTTTGCTGTACGGGCGCTTGAAGCCATCGGGCTGGCGGCGGTAGATCTGGCCGCCGTCGCGGCGGCTTTCGTCCACCACGGTGGGGCGCAGGCCGGCTTCGACCACGGCCTGGGCGGCGCGCACGCCGGCGGGGCCGGTGCCTACGATGACGATGCGGGGGGCTGTCATGGGGTGTTCCCGGTGGACACAGGCTGGCCGTGGCGGGCCAGGGATTCCCGCAAGTCCTGGGTCATGGGCCAGTGCAGCGCCGGGTGGCGCGTCAGCACGGCCATGCCTGCCGTGGCGGGCGTGGAGCAGGCGCGCAGTCGCTCGCCGCCCGGGGTCCACACCCAGCAGTCCTGGCAAGCGCCCATCAGGCAAAAGCCTGCGCGCGGGCCGTCGCCAAACTCGCTGTCGCGGGCACGGCGGCCATTGCACATCAGGGCGACCAGCAGGGTGTCGCCCTCGAGAGCGGTGCAGGGCTGGCCGTCAATGGCGAGGGGGATGGCGGGCCGGTCGGCCTCGGCCAGCCGCACAAAGCGCGGTGGTGGGGTGTGGGCGGGTGCAGACATGGGTAGGTGTGCCAGTGGGGCAGCGCTGGATCAGGGCTTCAGGTCATCCGTGCATTCACGAATCAGTGCATCAGCGCTGGTGCGGAAACAGGCGTTCGATGGGGCAGTGCGTTTTGATGAAGGGCGACTTGATGACGATGTAGCTGAAGTACTTGGAGATGCCCAGGTTGCGCTCCAGCAGGTCTTCGATCACTTCCTGGTAGTGGTTCACGCCACGGGTCAGAAAACGCAGCAGGTAGTCGTAGCCGCCGCTCACCAGATGGCATTCGAGCACCTCGTCCACCTCGCGCAGCGCGGCTTCGAAGCGGGCAAAGTCCTCGCGGCGGTGGTCGGACAGGGTCACCTCGGTGAACACGGTGAGCGTGTCGCCCAGTTTTTCCAGCCGCAGGTGTGCGCCGTAGCCTGCGATGTAGCCCGCCTGCTCCAGCCGCTTGACGCGGATGAGGCAGGGGCTGGGCGACAGGCCGACTGCGTCGGCCAGGTCCACATTGGTCATTCGCCCGTTCTTTTGCAGCTGCGCCAGGATGCGCAAATCCAGGCGGTCGATCTTGAAGGCTTCGTTCATCATGGTGTGCGGGGGCGTGAAGAAGAAAATGCTTCCATTCTGCGGCTGCGCAGGGGGCTGTTGCGATGTGGTTTACACCTGCCAATTGGCGCGGGGTCAGTCCTTCAATGCGGCACGCACGTCGGGTGCGGCCAGCATGTCGTCCAGCGTCTTCTTGAGGCGCTCGAACATCAGGCCAAAGTCCGCTTCGGTGAACGTCAGGGCCGGGGCAAAGCCCAGGATGTTGTCGCCAAACGCACGGAACACGATACCGTTGCGATAGCTGGTGGCTGCCATGCGGCCGGGCAGGTCCAGTGCGGGGTCAAAACCAGCCTTGGTGGTCTTGTTGCTGACTAGCTCCAGCGCACCCAGGAGGCCCCGGTGGCGCGAGTCGCCCACCAGCGGATGGGTCAGCAGGTCGTCGAGCCCCTGGCCAAAGGCGCGGGCCACGCGCTGTCCGTTGGCCAGCACGCCCCCTTCTTCATACAGGCGCAGCACCTCCAGCGCCACCGCCGCGCTCACGGGGTGCGCCGAGTAGGTGGCGCCGTGGCCGATGGGCGTGCCCTTGGGGGCACCATCGGCAATGGCGGCATAGACCTTGTCGCTCATCAGCGTCGCGCCCATGGGCACGTAGCCGGAGGTCAGGCCCTTGGCCACGGTCATCAGGTCGGGGTCCACACCTTCGGCGTCGCACGCAAACATGGGGCCAGTGCGGCCAAAGCCGGTGATGACCTCGTCCACCACGAACAGGATGTCGAGCGCGCGGGTGGCATCACGCATGGCCTTGAGCCAGCCCTTGGGCGGCACGATGACGCCGCCCGAGCCCTGGATGGGCTCGCAGAAGAAGGCCGCCACGTTCTCGGCGCCCAGCTCGGCTACCTTGGCCTTCAGGGCCGCGACCGACGCATCGATGATGGCCTGGCCATCGGCCGGGTTGGCGGCGCGGTAGGGGTTGGGCGAGGGAATGTAGTGCTGCGTGGGCAGCGGAAGGTCAAACCCGCGATGGAACACGGGCAGCGCCGTGAGGCCTGCGCCGGTGGACGATGAGCCGTGGTAGCCACGCTCCAGCGCGATGAAGTGCTTCTTGGCGGGTTTGCCAATGGCGTTGTAGTACTGCACGATAAAGCGCACCGCAGCGTCCACCGCTTCCGAGCCTCCCAGCGTGAGGTACACGTGCTGCAGCGATGCGGGAGAAATCTGCACCAGCTTGTCGGCCAGGCGAATGGCGGGTTCGCTGCTGAAGTGGAAGTAGCCCGTGGCGTAGGGCAGCTTGCGCATTTGCTCGGCTGCGGCCTGCACCACACTCTCTTGTCCATAGCCCACGTTCACGCACCACAGGCCCGCGAAGGCATCGAGCAGCTGGTGGCCCTTGCCGTCGGTCAGCCAGATACCCTGCGCGGCGGTGAGGATGTTGGGGCCGCGTTCTTCATGCGTGCGCCAGGGGGCCACGGGGTGAATGAGGTGGGCACGGTCCAGCGCGTCCAGCGCGGCAATCTGGGGAAGGGCTTCGGAGTGGGTCATGGCGGTATCCGTTGGTGGCAAAGTGCAAGGGACAAAAAGGGCGGAGGCCACAGGTGCCGCTGCACCTGTTCATGGGACCAAGGTTAGGGGGATTGCCGGGCAACGTGGTGCTGCTTTGGGGGCCTTGCGCACAGCACGCTGCGGTTGTTGGGGGCTGTACAGCACATCGTTTGGTGGTTACCGCCGTGGTGCACGGAGCTGCTGCATGCGCAGTGTGGTGGCCCCCTTTTCAGTAGCCCCGCGTGCGGTCCACCAGCCCTGTCATGGGCGTGCCTGCGTGAAAGCGGTGCAGGTTGTCGATGACCACCGCGGCTGCACTCAGCGGTTGCGTCATGCTGGCGATGTGTGGGGTGATCTGCACGTGGGGGTGGAGCCACATCGGGTGCGACGCGGGCAAGGGTTCCGGGTCGGTCACGTCAAGCACTGCCTCGGCCAGTTGGCCCGTGGCCAGGGCGGCCAGCAGGTCGGAGGTGACAAGCTGCGGGCCGCGCCCCACATGCACGAGCGATGTGCCTGGAGGCAGGCGGCTGAACAGGTCGGCGTTCAGGAATCCCCGGGTCGAATCGGTCAGCGGCAGCAGGCACACCAGGATGTCGAGCTTTTCCAGAAATTCTGGCAGCTCGTCATTGCCTGCATAGCAGCCAATGCCCTCGAGGTGGTGGCGCGAGCGGCTCCAGCCCGCGCAGGCAAAGCCCATGCCCTGGAGTTGCTGCAGCACCGCCTGGCCCAGCGAGCCCAGGCCCAGCACGCCCACGCGGCGCTGGCTGGCGGGGCGCACGGGCAGCGGGCGCCATTCGCCGCGCTGCTGCTGGCGGCGGTACTGGGGCATGTCGCGGTGCAGGTCCAGCACCGCACGGGTCACGTACTCGACCATGCCCTGGACGATGCCCGGCTCCACCATGCGCACAACGGGCAAGTGGGTGGGCAGTGCATTGAAATTGAACTGGTCCACTCCTGCGCCTGAAGAGAACAGCACCTCCAGGTGGGGGAAGCGTTCTGCCAGTTGCTCGGGCGGTTCCCAAGCTGCCAGAAACCGGACTTTGGCCGGGTCGCCAATGTCGGGCCAGATGCGAAAGTCGATCTCTGGGGCGCGTTCGCGAAAGACATCCGCCCACTGCTGACCACGCACCGGGTCAGACTTGTAGAGAAAGGTGGCCGGAGGGAGGGGGGCTGTGGAGCTCATGCGCGAAAAAGGAGTGGAGCGTAGGTGGCCTGGCCGTGTGGCGGGCGGAATGTGGCCCGGGAGCGGTCAGCCCACGGCCTGGGTCACGATGGCAAAGAGCCGGGAGGCACCTTCCGGGTGCTGCAGGGGCGTGCCACGCACCATGGTGGTGGGCGCGTCTACACGCAGCAGTCCAATGCTCTCCAGCCATTCGGCCAGGCCGGAGTCAAAGTCAATGTCGATGCGGGTGAAGTGCCCGGCGTTCATGCCCGCCAGGTGGGCGATGAGGGCTTTGGCGCTGTCGGCATCGGGGGCCACCACGGGGCCGATCGCGTGCCCGCGACCAAAGCGGCGCAGCATCGCAAAACCTTTCTGGGTGCCATCGTGGTCCAGCACCACGCAGGCGTCTGCCTGCGCCAGCAGGTCGTCGATGAGGGCGGGACGCGGCATGCCACGGGCCTCGGCGTCCAGCTGGTGCAGGGCATGCGCCTCGTTCAGGCCTGCTGGGCGCAGGCGCCAACCGGCAGGCAGCCCGATCAGCGGCGTGGGTTGCGCCACGCCCTGGTGCTGGCGGACTTCCCCAATGCGCACAAAGCCCAGCCGTTCATACAGGCCCCGGCCCTCGGCCGTGGCGTGCAGCAGCACCGTGCAATCGTCCAGGCCATCGAGCAGGGCCGTCATCAGCCGGTGGCCGATGCGGCGCCCCTGGCACGCGGGCGTCACGATGACCAGGCCCATCGTGGCGTGCCGCTCGCCCCAGCGCCAGCGCTGGGCTGTGGCGATGATCTGCCCGTCGCGCTCGGCCACCAGGCCTTCGGCATGCGCAAACACCTGCTCCCAGTCGATCGGGCGATGGGGCCAGCGCAGTTCTGCCGACAGCGCCTGGGTGTGGGGGAGATCGGCTTCGGTCATGGGGCGCAGCAGCACGCCGTCGTCGGTCGCCGTGGCGTTTTCGAGGGCCGGGAAAGGGGACTTCAAGCGCATGAACAGCAACCTTGTGTCATTGAAATTGCTGTCTATCTTGGACGACAACGCGCCTGCACACCAGTGCGAATAAGGGTTTGCCAGCAACTTGCAAGCTTTGCCTGTGTGGCCCGTGGCTTTTGCAATTCGCTGCGGCGCAAGAGGCTCTTACGGCCACAAATGCTGGGGCTTACTGCCTAGCATCAATGACAGTTTTCGCCAGTGCGTTCACGCGCCTGGCGGCGGGTTTTTCGCCTCCAAGTTTGCTCATCTTCCTCTTCGGTGCCTGTATGCAGTTATTTGATCCCCGCTCCATTGCCGTCACCAGCGGCCACTTCATCGGTGGCCGTGTGGTGCCCGACACCGCGCGCCTGAGCGTGCTGCGCCCTTCGGACGGGCAAGAGCACGCCGGCCTGCCACTGGCCGACGCCAGCACCGTGGATGCCGCTGTGCAGAACGCCTGGCAGGCTTGGCGCAGCAGTGACTGGGCGCGGCGTGCCCCGCGCGAGCGGGCCCGGGTGATGCGGCGATGGGCCGACCTGATCGAGGCCAATGGGGAGCATCTGGCCACGCTGGAGGCCGTGTGCTCCACCCGTCCTGTGCGCGATGCCATGGCGTGGGATGTGCCGTTCACGGCCGAGGGGCTGCGGTTCTTTTCGGAATACGCGGATAAGCTGGGGGGCGAAGTGGCAGCCACGCGCCACGACCACCTGGGCATGGTGGTGGCTGAGCCCTATGGCGTGGTGGGTGCCATTACCCCGTGGAATTTCCCCCTGGTCATGGTGTCGTGGAAGGTGGGCGCGGCCCTGGCAGCAGGCAACGCCGTGGTGCTCAAGCCCTCGGAAATGACGCCGTATTCCGTCATCCGCCTGGCGGAGCTGGCCATCGAGGCCGGGGTGCCCGCTGGCATCTTCAACATCGTGCAGGGCGATGGCCGCACCACTGGTGACGCCCTCACGCGCCACCCGCTGATCGCCAAGATGACGTTCACGGGCTCCACCCGCACGGGGGCCGCCATCATGGCCAGTTGTGCCCTGCAGGGCCCCAAGCCTGTGACCTTGGAGCTGGGTGGCAAAAGCCCGCAGCTGGTGTTTGACGATGCGCCCGATGTAGACCGCCTGGCGGGCATGGTGGCGGGGGCTATCACGGGAAATGCGGGTCAGGTATGTGTGGCTGGCTCGCGCCTGATCGTGCAGCGTGGCATCGCAGAGGCGCTGGTTGATCGCATTGCGCAGCGCTTTTCGGCGCTGCGGCCCGGCGCGACCTGGGATGCGCAGGCCACCTTGCCGCCCATCATCTCCGCGCCGCAGGCCGCACGGATTCTGGACATCGTGGAGCGCGCGCGGGATGCGGGTGCACAACTGCGCTGCGGCGGGGGGCTGTTTGACGGCGGTCCCGGTGGAGCGTATTTTCAGCCCACCTTGGTGGAAGGCGTGACGGCCACCAACCCCGCGGTGCAGGAGGAAATCTTCGGCCCCGTGCTGACCGTGCAGACCTTTGACACCGAAGAGGAGGGCCTGTCGCTGGCCGCGCACGAGCACTATGGTCTGGCAGCGGGTGTACACACCGCAGACCTCGGCCGTGCCCTGCGTGCCATGCGCAGCCTCTCGACAGGCACGGTGTGGATCAACCGCTATGGCCGCAGCGCGGATTTTGTGATTCCGACGGGCGGGTACCACCAGTCGGGCATTGGCAAGGACCTGGGGCGCCAGGCGGTGGAAGCCAATCTGCGCTTCAAAAGTGTGCTGATCGACTTTGCTGCGGCGCACTAATGGTGCGGAGGTGCACGCATGCAGTGCACACCGCACGGCATGCCGCAGGCCCCCACGCAATGCGCAACTTTCTCGCGTGGACGCCCCCCATTTCCCAACATGTTCTGCGCGCTTGCGTGCTCCAATGAATTTGTAATAACTCTGTCGCAAACGGTGATTAAACGATGCGACCCGCCACGGTCGGTGACCGTTCCAACAAGGATTCGAGACCATGACTTTCCGCCCCAAGTACGTGACCTTTGACTGCTACGGCACGCTCACCCGCTTTCGCATGGGCGAGATGACGCGCGAGCTGTTTGCCGACCGCATCCCGGCCGAGCGCATGGAGCAGTTCATTGCCGACTTCACGGCCTACCGGTTTGATGAAGTGCTGGGCGACTGGCAGCCCTACGAGGTGGTGCTCAAGAACGCCGTGCGCCGCCTGTGCAAGAAATGGAAGATTCAATACTTCGACGCCGACGGCCAAAAATACTACGACGCCGTTCCCACCTGGGACCCGCATGCCGATGTGCCCGCCGGTTTGGCCAAGGTGGCCAAGGAGATCCCGCTGGTCATCCTCTCCAACGCAGCGGACGCGCAGATCCAGAAGAACGTGGCCATGCTGGGCGCACCGTTTCACCGTGTGTACACCGCGCAGCAGGCCCAGGCCTACAAGCCCCGCCTCAAGGCTTTTGAATACATGCTCGATTCGCTCGGATGCAACCCCGAGGACGTGCTGCATGTGTCCTCCAGCCTGCGCTACGACCTCATGTCGGCCGACGACATCGGCATCAAGAACAAGGTGTTTGTGAACCGTGGCCACGGCCCCGGCAACCCAGCCTACGGCTACACCGAGATCCAGGACATCGGCGGCCTGCCCGGTGTTGTGGGCCTTTGATCCCTGGCGCGAAACCACGAACCCACGGCACACCATGAAGCTCGACTCCTACTGGAACGACTCGCTGCCCGCTTTGCCTGGCGCGGCGGCCCCGGCGCTGCCTGCGCAGGTCGATGTGGCCATTGTGGGTGGCGGCTTCACGGGGCTGTCTGCGGCCCTGGCGCTGGCCCGGCGTGGTGCCCGTGTGGTGGTGCTGGAAGCCGGCGCCACGGTGGCCCCCGAGGCCTCAGGCCGAAATGGCGGCCATGTCAACAATGGCCTGGCGGTGGACTACGCCGATGTGGCCGCCAGGGTGGGTGTCGACCAGGCCCGCGCCTGGTACCACGCCTACGACGACGCGGTGGATACCGTGGACCGCCTGGTGCGCGAGGAAGGCATTGACTGCGACTTTCTGCGCCACGGCAAGCTCAAGCTGGCCACCAAGGCCTACCAGATGGACGCACTGCACCGCAGCGCCGAGCGCCTGGTGGCCGACGGTGTGGACACCGACGTGCAGGTGCTCGATGCCGCACACGTGCAGGCCGAAGTGCAGAGTGAGCGCTTCATGGGCGGGCTGCTGTACAAGCGCAGCGCGCAGATGCACATGGGGCGCTTTGCCCAGGGCCTGGCCCAGGCCGCACAGCGCCATGGGGCGCAGGTCTACACCGGTACGCGGGTGAACCGCGTGGAACGTGTGCAGGGGCAGGTGCACCGCCTGCACACCGACCGTGGGGTGGTGCGGGCCAACCAGGTGCTGTTGGCCACAGGTGCATCCCGCCACGGCGGCTACGGCAGCTTTGGCTGGCTGCGGCGGCGCATCGTGCCGATTGGCAGCTTCATCGTGGTGACCGAGCCTCTGGGTGCCGACCGTGCCAGCGCCTTGTTGGCAGAGCGCCGCACCTACACCACCATTGCGAACATCCACCATTACTTTCGCCTCACGGCCGACCACCGCCTGGTATTTGGCGGTCGTGCACGGTTTGCCATCTCCAGCCCGCAGTCCGATGCCGCCAGTGGCGAGGTCCTGCGTGCAGGCCTGGCTGCCACGTTCCCTCAGTTGGGCAAGGTGCGGCTGGACTACTGCTGGGGCGGCCTGGTGGACATGACCCAGGACCGCCTGCCACATGCGGGTGAACGCGATGGCCTGTTTTATTCCATGGGCTACAGCGGCCATGGAACGCAGATGTCCGTCCACATGGGTCAGTGCATGGCCGACGTGATGGCGGGTGATGCCAGGGCCAACCCCTGGAAGGGCCGCGACTGGCCTGCCATTCCCGGCCACTTCGGGCCCCCCTGGTTCCTGCCCGCGGTGGGCCTGTATTTCCGGCTCAAAGACCGGTTGGCTTGACGGCGAGACGACCGAAAGAGCCCACATCCGTTTGATTTTTTGACGACAACGATCCCACGACCCCCTCCCTTTTTTTCAACCAGGAGCATGACCATGAGCGATAGCCACAAACAGTTCCAGAAACTTGTCGGTCCCAGCGAGAGCCTTCGCGTGATGGACTCGCTCAAGCGGGGGGCTACCCGGCGTGACGTGCTGGCCATGCTGACCGCTTGTGGCATGCAGGCCACGGTGGCTGGCAGCATGGCCGGGTTGGCCACATCGGCCCATGCCCAGACGCCCCGGCGCGGTGGGCGCATTCGCGTGGCGGGCGCCACGGCCGCTGCCACCGACACGCTGGACCCGGCCAAGCAGTCCAACCAGACCGACTACTCGCGCGGCAACATGCTCTACAACGGCCTGACCGCGCTGGATGGTTCGCTCACGCCCCAGCCCGCGCTGGCCGAATCTTTCAACACGCTGGATGCCAAGACCTGGGTGTTCACCCTGCGCAAGGGCGTGGTCTTCCACGATGGCAAGGCCTTGTCGCCCGCCGACGTGGTGTTCTCCATCCTGCGCCACAAGGACCCGGCCACCGCATCCAAGGCCAAGGTGCTGGCCGACCAGATCGAGGCCGTGCGCGCCAGCGGCCCCAACGAAGTGACTGTCGTGCTGTCGGCCCCCAACTCCGACCTGCCGGTGATCCTGGGTACCTTCCACTTCCACATCGTCAAGGAGGGCACCACCGACTTCAATGCTGGCATTGGCACGGGGCCCTACAAGCTCAAGGAGTTCAAACCGGGCGTGCGCTCGCTGGTGGTGCGCAACGATGCCTACTGGAAGCCTGGCAAACCGTACCTGGATGAAATCGAGTTCGTGGGCATTGGCGACGAAACGGCCCGCGTGAATGCGTTGCTTTCGGGGGGCATGGACCTCGTGGCATCGGTCAATCCGCGCTCGGTGGCGCGTGTCAAGGGCACACCCGGTTTTGGCATCTTCACCACGCAGTCGGGCCAGTATTCCGACCTCATCATGCGCAAGGATATGGGCCCCGGCATGAACCCTGATTTTGCGCAGGCCATGAAGTTCCTGTTCGACCGCGAGCAGATGAAGAAGACCATTGCGCTCGACTACGCAGTGCTGGGCAACGACCAGCCCATCGACCCCACCAACCGTTTCTACTTCAAGGACCTGCCGCAGCGCCCCTTCGACCTGGACAAGGCGAAGTTCCATCTGCAAAAGTCTGGCGTGACGGGCAAGGTGCCCATGGTGACTTCGCCCGCCGCGATGTACTCGGTGGAGATTGCGCTGCTGCTGCAACAAGCCGGGCAGCGAATCGGGCTCGACATCGATGTCAAGCGCATGCCCGCCGATGGCTACTGGTCCAACCATTGGCTGAACAGCCCCGTCGGCTTTGGCAACGTCAACCCCCGTCCCAGTGCCGACACCATCCTCACGCAGTTCTTCAAGTCGGACGCCGCCTGGAACGAGTCGCGCTGGAAGAGCGCTCAGTTCGACCAGTTGCTGCTCGCTTCCCGCGCCGAAACGGACCTGACCAAACGCAAGCAGATGTATGCCGACATGCAGACCATGATCCACACCGAAGCCGGTATCGGCATCCCGCTGTTCCTGGCCAGCATTGACGGGCACAGCTCCAAGCTCAAGGGGCTCGCACCCATTCCGCTGGGCGGCCTGATGGGCTACGCTTTCGCCGAGCACGTCTGGCTCGATGCTTGACGCGCCGGGCTGGCAATCTGCAACGGAAGGTTTTGCATGAACCGCGTGATTTTCTCGCTGCTGGCCAAGCGCCTGCTCATTGCGCTGTTGTCGCTGCTGGCGGTGTCGGTGATCGTGTTCTCGATCACTGCCGTCTTGCCGGGCGACGCCGCGCAAGAGCAGCTTGGCCAGGAAGCGACCCCAGAGGCCCTGGCTGCGTTGCGTGCGCAGATGGGGCTCGATGTGCCCGCCCCCGAGCGCTACCTCAAGTGGCTCTGGGGTGCGGTGCGCGGTGACCTGGGGCAGTCCGTGACCACACAGATGCCCGTGGCCGACCTGGTGGGCAGCCGGTTGCCCAATTCGCTGCTGCTGGCTGCGGTGACCGCGCTGTTTTCCGTGCCCATCGCCCTGTTGTTCGGTATCTCGTCCGCAGTCTGGCGGGGTTCGTGGTTGGACCGCATAGCGTCGAGCCTGTCGGTGGCGGTGGTGTCGGTGCCCGAGTTTCTGGTGGCCACGCTGGCGGTGCTGGTGTTTGCGGTGCAGCTGCGCTGGCTGCCCGCGCTTTCGTATGTGAGCGACATCGAATCGGTGGGGCAGATGCTGCGCGCCTTTGCCATGCCAGTGCTCAGCCTGTGCTGCGTGATCGTGGCGCAGATGATGCGCATGACGCGTGCGGCGGTTATCGACCAGCTCGAAGCCCCCTATATCGAGATGGTGCGCCTCAAGGGTGCTTCGCCCCTGCGGATGGTGCTGGCGCATGCGCTGCCCAACGCGGTGGGCCCCATTGCGAATGCGGTGGCGCTGTCGCTGTCGTACCTGCTGGGTGGTGTGATCGTGATCGAGACCATCTTTAACTACCCCGGAATCGCCAAGCTGATGGTGGATGGTGTCACCCAGCGCGACATGCCGCTGGTGCAGACCTGCGCCATGATTTTCTGCACCGGCTACCTGCTGCTGGTCACGTTGGCCGATGTGTGCGGCATTGTGGCCAACCCGCGTCTGCGCCACCGCTGATGCTCAACGACTGGGGACTTTTCTGATGGATACGCTTCCTCCTTCTTCTGGCGCCCCCGCGCCGGTGCATGCGCCGCTGCGGGGCGGGGTGCTGCACTGGTTTGCCGGTTTTGGTTTCTCCGGCCTGGTGGGGCTGGCCATTCTGGTGTTCTGGCTGTTCGCAGCGCTGGCGGGCCCTGCGCTGCTGCCCGCCCACCTGGTCAACCTGCAGGCCTCGGTCGTCTATGCGCCCATGGATGGCATGCACTGGCTGGGCACCGACTATCTGGGGCGCGACATGCTCGTGCGCGTGGTGCAGGGGGCCCGCTACACGGTGGGCGTGGCCTTGGTGGCCACCCTCATCGCGAGCGGCACGGGCACGGTGCTGGCCCTGCTGGCGGCGGCCAGCGGCACGGTGCTTGATGCTGTCCTGAGCCGATTGCTCGATACCCTGACTTCCATCCCGAGCAAGATGTTTGCGCTGGTGCTGGTGGCGGGGTTTGGGTCATCGATTGGCATGTTGGTGTTCACCGCTGCGCTCATCTACGTGCCTGGCGCTTTTCGCATTGCCCGTTCGCTGGCCGTGAACATCAATGCCCTGGACTATGTGACCGTGGCCCGCACGCGGGGTGAGGGCACGCTCTACATCATGCTGCGCGAGATCCTGCCCAACATCCTGGGGCCCATGCTGGCCGACCTGGGCCTGCGCTTTGTGTACGTGGTGCTGCTGCTGGCCAGCCTGAGTTTTCTGGGCCTGGGCATCCAGCCCCCCGAGGCCGACTGGGGCTCGCTGGTGCGCGAAAACATCGGCGCCTTGCCCGAGGGCAGTGCGTCGGTGATCGCACCGGCCATGGCCATTGCCAGCCTCACGATTGCGGTCAATCTGGTGATCGACAACCTGCCGGGCCGTGCCGCCCGTGAACGTTAATAAGGAGCTATAGATGGGTGCTTCGGTCATCGTAGAAGGTCTGCACATCACGGCGGGGGATCAGACTCTGGTCGATCACCTGAGCTTTGTCATTCAACCCGGCGAGGTGCTGGCGCTGATTGGCGAGTCGGGCTCGGGCAAGACCACCACGGCCCTGGCCTTGATGGGCTATGCCCGGCGCGGCTGTGCCATTTCGGGCGGCAGCGTGCGCATTGGTGACACCGATGTGCTGAAGCTTTCGGCTGCGGGGCAACGGGCCTTGCGCGGCCGCACCGTGTCGTACATCGCGCAAAGCGCGGCGGCCTCGTTCAACCCCTCGCGCACCGTCATGGACCAGGTGGTGGAGCCTGCGCGCATCCATGGCACCCTGTCCCGCGCCGAGGCTGAGGCCAAGGCGGTGCAACTGTTTCGTGAACTGGCGCTGCCCGACCCCGACACCATCGGCCAGCGCTACCCGCACCAGGTCTCGGGCGGGCAGCTGCAGCGGCTCATGGCGGCCATGGCGCTCATCACCGACCCCGAGGTGGTGGTTCTGGACGAGCCCACCACGGCGCTCGACGTGACCACGCAGATCGAAGTGCTGCGCGCCTTTCGCCGCGTGGTGCGCGAGCGCCGCGCCACGGCGGTGTACGTGAGCCATGACCTGGCCGTGGTGGCGCAGATGGCCGACCACATCCTGGTGCTGCGCGGCGGCAAGGCGCAAGAGGTCAACACCACGGCACGCATCCTGTCCGAACCCGCGCACGAATACACCCAGAGCCTGCTGGCGGCCGCCCGTCCGGCACCCCGTGCCGCCGAGCACTGCAAGGGCGAGGGCGAGCTGCTGCTGGAGGTGCGCGAGCTTTCCGCCGGTTACGGCACTGTGGACTCCAAGGGGCAGCCCGCCACGCTGATCCTGGAGGACATCAACTTCAAGCTCTACCGGGGCCAGGCCGTTGGAGTGATTGGCGAATCCGGCTCGGGCAAGACCACTCTGGCCCGTGCCATCGCCGGGCTGATTGCTCCGTGCAAGGGCAGCATGCTGTTCAACGGGCGTGAGCTGCTGCCTGACCTGCGCCAGCGCAGCAAGGAAGAGCTGCGGCAGGTCCAGATCGTCTTCCAGATGGCGGACACGGCGCTAAACCCGTCGCAGACCATTGAACGCATCCTGGCGCGTCCGCTGCAGTTCTACAAGGGGCTGCAAGGACCTGCACTCCAGCGCCGCATCCACGAGCTGCTGGACCTGGTGCGCCTGCCGCACTCGGTGGCACAACGCCTGCCTGGCGGCTTGTCGGGCGGGCAAAAGCAGCGGGTGAACCTGGCGCGTGCCCTGGCGGCCGAGCCCGACCTGATCCTGTGCGACGAGGTGACGTCGGCGCTGGACACCGTGGTGGGCGCGGCCGTGCTCGACCTGATGGCCGACCTGCGGCGCGAACTGGGCGTGTCGTACCTCTTCATCAGCCACGATCTGCACACCGTGCGGTCGGTGTGCGACGAGATCATCGTCATGCAGCACGGCCGCAAGCTGGACCAGGTGGCGCGTGCCGACTTTGACCGGGGCCCCCACCATCCGTATTACGAGCTGCTGGCCGCCTCGGTGCCTGAGCTGCGCCAGGGCTGGCTGGAAGAGCGCGACGTGCCGCGCCCTGTGGTGGCACCCACCCTGGCTGTGGCCGCCTGAATGCTTCATTGAGAACGAAGAAGGAAAAATCCATGATCCCCGCGTTCCGCATTGCAGTCATTGCCGGAGACGGCATAGGCAAGGAAGTGATGCCCGAAGGCCTGCGCGTGGTGCAAGCCGCCGCAGCACGCTTTGGCTTCGAACTCGAATGCCACACCNCGGAGACGGCATAGGCAAGGAAGTGATGCCCGAAGGCCTGCGCGTGGTGCAAGCCGCCGCAGCACGCTTTGGCTTCGAACTCGAATGCCACACCTTCGAATGGGCCAGCTGCGACTACTACGCCTCCCACGGCCAGATGATGCCCGACGACTGGAAAGCGCAGCTCTCGGGCATGGACGCCATCTTCTTTGGCGCTGTCGGCTGGCCTGCCACCGTGCCGGACCACATCTCCCTGTGGGGCTCGCTGCTCAAGTTCCGCCGCGAGTTCGACCAGTACATCAACCTGCGCCCCGTGCGCCTGTTCGAGGGCGTGCCCTGCCCCCTGGCCGGCCGCAAGCCCGGTGACATCGAC
>NZ_LMJC01000005.1:0-120708 GCF_001429215.1 Acidovorax sp. Root267 | reverse complement strand
CCGAGGCTGTGTGAAAACCCAACCCTAACCCGCTACCCAAAACTAAAATTGCGGCACCTGATTCGAGCGAGGTGCCCATGAAGCGATTCATCGAAGGCGAAGACCGACAACAGGTCACCATGCTACCGGAGTGCCTGGACGACTACATCGCACAAGACAACCCGGTGCGCGTTGTCGATGTGTTTGTCCAAGAGCTGGATCTTCGGGCCCTGGGCTTCGATGGGGTCAATCCTGCTGTCACTGGACGGCCTGCGTACCACCCGGCCGTACTGCTCAAGCTCTACATTTACGGCTACCTCAACCGTATCCAATCGAGCCGCCGCCTGGAGCGCGAAGCCCAGCGCAATGTCGAGCTGATGTGGCTGACCGGGCGCCTTGCGCCGGACTTCAAGACCATTGCGGACTTCCGCCGGAGCAACGGTGCTGGCATCTGCAACGTCTGCAAGCGCTTCATTGCCATGTGCCGACAGTTGAATCTTTTCTCGCAGGCCATCGTGGCGATTGATGGCAGCAAGTTCAAGKCCGTTAACAGTCGCGACCGCAACTTCACGCCTGGCAAGATCGAGGCTCGTCAGCAGCAGATTGAGCAAAGCATCCAGCGTTACCTGCACGCGCTGGAGACCGCTGACCGCACGCAGCCCGCAGAGGTCGAAGCCAAGACAGAACGACTGCAGGAGAAACTAAAAAAGTTGCGTGAGCAGATGCGGCGACTCGACGGTCTGAAAGAGCAATTGACGGGCCTGCCMGATGGCCAGRTCTCCCTCACCGAYCCCGATGCACGCTCGATGGCCACCCAGGCCAAGGGMTCGGGCCTGGTGGGCTACAACGTGCAGACCGCTGTCGATGCCAAGCACCATCTGATCGTCGCGCACGAGGTCACGAACGTCGGCAATGACCGGGCGCAGTTGCACAACATGGCCAGCGCCGCAGACCAGGCCATGGGAAGCCAGGGTTTACAGGTCTTTGCCGACCGAGGCTACTTCAGTGGCCCGCAGCTCAAGGCCTGTGAAGACGCTGACATCACGACCTTCGTACCCAAGCCGATGACATCAAATGCGAAAGCCGAGGGCCGCTTCGACAAAGGCGACTTCATCTACATCGCCAAGGACGACGAGTACCAGTGCCCTGCGGGCGAGCGTGCGATTCATCGGTTCAGAACGGTCGAGAAAGGTTTGAGCCTGAGCATCTATTGGACCAGTGTCTGTCCGCACTGCCCGCTACGTGAGAAATGCACGACCAGCAAATACCGGCGTATCCGGCGATGGGAGCACGAAGAGGTTCTGGAGCGCGTCCAGCAACGATTGGACAGCAACCCCGAGGCGATGACATTGCGCAGATCAACCGTGGAGCATGTCTTCGGCACGCTCAAGCACTGGATGGGCTCGACGCACTTCTTGATGAAGACCCTCAAGCACGTGGGCACCGAGATGAGCCTGCATGTGCTGGCCTACAACCTCAAGCGGGTGATGGGTGTGATGGGTACAGCGCAGATGATGGAGGCAATGCGGATGGCGAAGGCGTGAGGCCTTTGTGTTGCCCTCTACAGGCCGAGAAGGCCTTCAGGAAGGCGTCAAAAGGCTCCATGTGCGCCAGAAACGGCACTACAGCAGTGCTGATGAGAAATGTGGATCAGAGTGACGCAGTACGGGGCTGGCCCGCATCCTCGTTGAGCGTTTCCACACAGCCTCCNCCAGAAACGGCACTACAGCAGTGCTGATGAGAAATGTGGATCAGAGTGACGCAGTACGGGGCTGGCCCGCATCCTCGTTGAGCGTTTCCACACAGCCTCGGCTGATAGCAGTCGTCGATGTTCAGCCGTTCACTGACTGCATATGTTCATACCGGACACTGGCAACTATCGGGGAACAATTCCATGCCACCGCATCCTCGGCACCTGCGTACAGGCTATCAGGCAGCTAGATATTCCCTCTTCATGGACTGAACCAGGTCGGCAGTAGTCGGTAAGGATGTCACCCCCGACACCGAATGCCCCGCACTCCATAGATCCGACCACCGTTGAATGACTGGTCCTTCAGATCCTCCTCCGAATTTGTTGCGCGCTTCCTGAACGGACACTGTCTCGTCCAACGTTTCGGGGTCGAGGCCCACCCGGACGATGGACGGCTTCAAAAAGTTCGCGGGCAACCCGGTGAAGGCGCGTGTGGCGAGCACATCGTCCATGGAGCTTTCCAGAAGCATCTCTTTGTAGTCCGCCGTCGCCATGCTTTCCTGGGTGGCGATGAATCGCGTACCCACACACCCCAGATCGCAACCCAACACGGTCGCGGCGCGCAGTGCCACGCCGTCCGAGAGTCCTCCCGACAACACAATGGGGCCGTCGAACATCTGGCGCACGGCGCGCACAAACGCGAACGGGTTGGCCCAGCCGGTGTGCCCGCCTGCGCCGGACGACAGCAGCACCAGGCCATCGACGCCTGCCTCCACCGCACGCTCCGCATGGTGGAGCGAGGCCACATCGGCAAACACAAGGCAGCCGCCGTCACGCAACGCAGGAATCACCGAAGCGGGAGACCCCACACTGGTGATCACAAGCTCCGCGCCGTGGCGCACGATCAAATCCACTTCGGCCTTGAGGCGTGCGGGGTCGCGCCGCATGATGAGGTTGGGGCAATAAGGCGCTCGGCTGGGCTGTTCTTCGGCTTCGCGCTGAAGCCGCTGCAACCACGCCGCAAACTCGTCCAGCGACGTGCAATTGGCCGTGGGAAACGCACCGATGACGCCGGCCTCGCACGCGGCCGAGACCAGATCAATGCCCGAGACACGCAGCATGGGGGCCGCAATGACGGGCACCACCAGCCGCTCCATGAAAGGCAGTCGGTTCATTCTTGTTCCATTTCGTTCTGTGAATGCATTGCGTGAAGGGCCGCGATGGCCTGCACCGCCTCGTCCACGAGGTCGTTGACGATGGCCTGCAGCGGCTCGATGCGCCTGGCGAATGCGATGGATGGCCCCAGGGAGACCATGCCATGGCGCCAGTCGCCCTGGGTGTAGCAGCGCTCTCGCGCGACGGCTCCGCTGATGAGGCCGCCGAACGCGGCGTGTTCGGTGGCGCCGGTCCGCTCGATGGCCTGGACCTGGCGCGCGGTGTCGTTGAGCAGCACGCGCCAGGTGGTGCCCAGCGACTGCAGCACCCGCACCGTGGAGTGCTCGTCGCAGGTCAGCAGATGCTCCTTGTAGCGGGGGTGCGTCTGGATTTCCTCGCACACCAGAAAGCGGCTGCCGATGAGCACCCCGTCCAGCCCCTGGGCCAGCACCGCGGCCAGTTGCCTGCCGCGGCCGATGCCGCCCCCCAGCACCACGGGCACGCTGAACTGGCCATGGGCGAGCGCCCCCATAAGCATGGTAGGCAGCTCGTTCGTGCCCGGGTGCCCGCCTTCCTCCATGCCGACCAGGGCAATGGCATCGGCACCGGCGCGCACTGCAGAAAGCGCGTGGCGGATTCTGGAGGCTTTGTGAACAACGACGGCGTTGGCCTTATGCAGCGCTTTGATGAGTTCCGCTGGCGCATGTCCTGCTGTCTCGAAGACCTTCACGCCATGCCCCAGACTGGCATCCATCCAGCGCGGAACCATGGAGTTGGCTTCGGGCCGGTGCGAGAGCGTGAGGTTCACGCCAAACGGTTTGCCGTGAGTCAGCTCCGTGCAAAGCGCGAGGGCGTCCCGGAAATCCGCTTCGCTGGCATACGACCGGGGCGTGATGAAGCCCATGCAACCTGCATTCACCAGCGCAGCCACATACCTCGCGTCGGACAGCCACATCAGGCCGCCGCCCAGGATGGGGTGATCGATCCCCAGAAGCTGCGTAATGCGCGTGCGCAGAGCGGCGCCCATGGGTCAGCCCCCCGCAGAACCCAGGGCTGGCGCTCCAGCCAGGTCGATGTCGCCCATCCCCTCCATGGCCACGGGGAAGCGTACCCACGGCATGTCATCACCAGCGGCAAACTTGCCTCGCGAGGCGAAATGCGCTTGAGACGACAGTTCGGCGGGATGAACCACGGGTGCAGCTGGAACGTCATGGCGGCACAGCAGTTCGAAGGCCTCCCGCGATTGCAGCGGCTGCATGGCCTGCCCGATGCGCAGGTTGATCGCGTCGGCCGCCGCCTTGCGGGCCTTGTGCGTGGCGTACTCCGGGCCATCGAAAGGTGCGAGCGGCAGGGCCGCGCACAGCCGCTTCCAGAAATGGTCCTCCAGCGCGGCAATCGACAGGTAGCGCCCATCCTTGCACCGGAACGCGCCGTAGGCGGCCTTCACCAGCGTGGCCTCGCGCTGCGCCTGCACGGTGCGCGCGCCGGCCGAGCGGTAGGCACCCAGCCGCGGGTTCATCCAGTGCAAGGCGCAATCGGCCAGTGCCACGTCCAGGTGCTGCCCCCGGCCCGTGGCTTCGCGCTGGAACAGCGCGGCCAGGGTGGCCGACAGCGCGTACATGGTCCCGCACAGGTCGGCCACCGGCAGCCCGAAACTCTGCACGGGGGCGCCATCGGGCTGGCCCGAGACGGCCAGCACGCCCGCAGCGGCCAGGTAGTTGATGTCATGCCCCGACAGGTCGGCCCAGGGCCCTGTCTGGCCGTAGCCGCTCAGGGATACGTAGATCAGGCGCGGACAGGCCTGGCACAGCGCCGCGGCGTCCAGGCCCAGGCGTGCCATCACCCCCGGGCGGTAGGACTCGATCACCACGTCGGCCGACGCGATCAACTCGCGGACCTGGGCGCGCCGGGACTCGTCCTTGAGGTCCACCAGCAGGCTTTGCTTGCCCCGGTTCACGGCCTCGAAGGCGCCCTGACCCAGGTGCCGGGCATTGTCGCCATGCGGCGGGCGCTCGATCTTGATGATGCGCGCGCCCATCTCTGCCAGGTTCTGCGTCAGGAAGGGCCCCGGCAGCAGCTCACTGAAATCCACCACCGTGATGCCCTGCAGCGGCGGCCGGGCTGTAGCGGCGGTCATGTGGCGGTTCTTTCGATAATCACGGCGTCGAGGGGCAACACGCCCTCGCCTTGCGCGCCAATCCACACGGGGTTGAGGTCCATCTCCTCAATACGGCCTGCGTTCTGCATCACGAAGTCCGAGACGCGCAGCAGCAGCGTCTGCAGCGCCTTCAGGTCTGCAGGCGGGCGGCCGCGTGCGCCTTCCAGCAAGGGGAAGCACCGCATCTCGCGGACCATCGCAGCTGCCTCGCTGGCGGAAAGCGGCAACATGCGCCGGGTGACGTTGCGCAGGATCTCCACGTAGATGCCGCCCAGGCCGAAGGTCATCACATGGCCGAACACCGGATCGCGCGTGACGCCGACCATCAACTCCAGGCCGCCGCTCGGCGCCATTTTCTCGATCAGCAGACCGTCGATGTGCGCTTCAGGCCGGTGGTGCTTCGCGGCCACCATGATGTCCTCCCAGGCTTGGCGCAGCTCGTTAGCGTTCTGAAGACCCACGATGACGCCGCCGATGTCGGACTTGTGCACGATCTGCTCGCTCGCAATCTTGGCCACCACGGGGTAGCCCATGGCGTTGGCCGCCGCGACGGCGTCCTGCGCGGTGGCGGTCAGTGCGTTGGGCAGTAGGGCGATGCCTGCTGCCAGCAGCTGGGACTTGGCTTCGGCCTCGGACAGGCTGCGCGTGGCAGTGGCTTGCGCAAGCACTGCCATGGGGTTCAGCGGCACACGCGCAGCGCTGGCGCGCTTCCAGCGGCCGTATTCGATCCAGCGCTGTATGGCCTTGATGGCCTTGCCCACAGACCGTGGCGGTGCAAACCCGCCTTCGACCAGCATGCGATAGCCCTCGCCCATGCGGTCGCTCATCCAGATGGGAATGATGGGTGTGGCACAGCCCTTTTGCGCCGCGATGATGGTGCGTGCCAGCTGGATCGTGGTGTCGCCATAGTCCAGCGCGATCGGAACGATCACACAGCCCAGATTGGGGTCCACCGCTACCGCGCTCAGCGACTTCTCGATCAATGCCGCATCGCTCAGCACAGCGGCGGTGGTGTCCACCGGGTTGTCCAGCGCGGCGAAGTCGGGCAGCAGATCGGCCAGGACCTGCCGCGTGTGAGGGGCAAACTGAGCGAGGGTCAGGCCTGCGGTGCCCACGGCGTCCGCCGTCAAGGCTGCGGTGCCGCCCGACGAGGTGTAGATGGCCACACCTTCGCTGGGTGCTGGCTCGCCGCGTGCGAACAGCCAGGCGGTATCGACCAGCTCGTCGATATCGTCCACCTCAATCACGCCGCACTGCTTGAACACGGCGCTGTTCACCTCAGCCGATCCGGTTAGGGAGGCCGTGTGCGATTGCGCCGCCTTCTGCCCGTATTCCGACTTGCCCACCTTGAGCGCGATCACGGGCTTGCCGTTGGCGGCGGCAAGGTTCACGGCGGCCACAAACTTTGCGCCATCCTTGATGCCCTCCAGCAAGGTCACGATCACCTTGATGTCGGGAGCATCGGCCATGTAGTGGATGAAGTCAGCCACCTGCAGGTCCACCTCGTTACCGGTAGAGGCCCACAGGCCGATGCCGATGCCCCGGTCCATGGCCTGCATCACGTTGCGTCCCAGTCCGCCGCCCTGCGTGGCCAGGCCGATGGGCCCCTTGACCAGATCGTGCGGGAAAGAGGGCGAGAAGGTCAGGCCCAGGCGATGGTTGACGTTGGTAAGGCCTGGGCAGTTGGGGCCATACAGGCGCATGCCGCCCGCATCGGCAATCTCTTTGAGCCGCACCTGGGCGCGTTCGCCTTCTTCGCCGGCCTCCCCAAAACCTGACGTCAGCACGATGGCAAACAAAACACCTCGCGCTGCGCATTCTTCGGCCACCGCCAGTACGCCCGATGCGGGCACCACGATCACCGCCACGTCCGGCGTTGCGGGCAGCGATGCCACACTGGGCCAGCAGCGATGCCCGCGAATCTCTGCCTTGGTCGGGTTGACGAGGTAAATGTCTCCGTCGAACTCGGAATGGTCCAGCAGATTGGTCAGCGTGCGCTCGCCAATGCTCTGCGGGCGGTCCGAGGCGCCCACAAGGGCAATCGAGCGCGGGCGTATCAGTCGTGAAAGGTCAGTCAATGTTGTCTCCTGGTCGTTATGGGTGCAGCGATGCCGTGGATCAGACAATCGCCGAGATACCCAGGATTTCGCGCCCGGCAATCAAGGTCTGCACTTCGGTGGTGCCTTCGGGAATCGTCCCGCCGCGCGTGTCGCGGAAGATGCGCTCGATGGGGTAGTCGGTGGCGTAGCCCAGGCCGCCGTGCACCTGCAGTGCCATGCTGGCGACTTCGTGTGCGGCCTCGGTGGCATAGAGCTTGGCAATCGAGCATGCGGTGCGCGCATCGGCATTGGCGTCCAGTGCGGCGGCCGCGCGCAGGCTCAGTGCCCGAGCGGCTTCCACGCGGATCGTCATGTCCACGATGAGCTTTTGAACTAGCTGAAAACTGCCGATGGGCTTGCCGAACTGGGTGCGGGTTCGGGCGTAGTCAATGGACAGGTCGAGCGCCGCTTGGGCGGCGCCCACGGCACCCATGGCAATGTTGACGCGCGCGCCGTCCAAGCCCATGAGCATCTTCTTGAGTGCGTTGCCTTCTTCGCCCAGCAGGTTTTCGCGGGGCACCTTGACGTTGTCGAACGCCAGCTCCGCAGTGCCGGTGCTCCGCAACACCATAGTGTCAACATTGCGCACCTCATAAGGCGATACATCACGCTCTACCAAGAAGGTGGAGAGCCCTCCCTGGCAATCGGGGCTGAACGTGCGGGCAACCACGATGCCGAAGTCGCCAAAGGCTCCGTTGGTGATCCACAGCTTGCGGCCGTTGAGGACATAGTGGTCGCCCTGCAGGTCTGCGCGGGTCTGGACCTGCGCAATGTTCGAACCCGTGCCCGGCTCGCTGATGGCGTTGAACACCTTGCGTTCGGATGCCAGCAGGGGCTTCAGGAAGCGTTCGCGTTGCTCTTCATTGGCTTCGGCTGCCAGCTTGTTGATGGCCGCGTTGGTGATGTTCACCATGGTCCGCAGCGACAGCCAGGTGTAGCCCGCCTCTTCCATGAGCATCGCCCAGGTCATCTGGTCCATGTCCATGCCGCCCAATGCCTCGGGCAGACGGCCGCCGATGTATCCGAACTGGGACAGCTCTTTGAGGAGTTCGAAGGGGAAGGTCTTGTCCCGGTCGTGCTGGGCCACGCGGGGTGCGACCTCGCTTTTCATGAAGCGGCGCACGCTGTCGCGCAGCATTTCTTGTTCGGAACTCATCGTTGCATACATGGCTATGTCTCCTGGGTTGAATGCATGGACCCGCCGCTATGCGGGCGTGGTGTCTTTGGTGGCCGCGCTGCGCCGGCCCGAGGCGGTGGCGCGCAGCGTGGGCGCGGGGTTCTGGGGGTGGAACACGAGCGCCCGTACCTCCTGCAAGGCCTGCAGGCACGCGTCTTTGGTACGACGCAGCCGTTCGGTGGGGCCGGCGATCGACAGCGCGAGGGGTTCGTCGCCCAGATAGCCAGCCACGGCGATGGCGGCCAGGCCGTCAAAGCCTTCGTTCTCCACCCACATCCAGCCTTGCTCGCGCGCTTGCGCGATCTGCGCCTCCAGCGCTGCGAGGTCGGTGATGGAGCCGGGGGCGATCTGCTTGAGCGGCTTGAGCCGCAGCTGGCGTGCAGCCTCTTCGGGCGTGCCCAGCGCCAGCTCGGCCTTGCCCAAAGCGGATACGTGCAGGGCGATCTTGTTGCCCACGTTCTCCACATAGCGCAGCGGGTGTGTGCCCTCGGCAAACGCCAGGACCTTGACCACGCCGGCCTCCACGCGGCCGCACATGCCGGTCTCTCCAGTCTTGTCGCGCAGCAGTTCGCAGGCCTCGGACGCCACCGCGTAGAGCGAATCCCCCGCAGCGATGCCTTTGGCAACCGTGAGCAGGCGGGCCGTGGGATAGAAGCGCCGGGTCCGCGCTGTCCGCATCAAGTAGCCCAGCTCATGCAGCGTGTGCAAGAGATCGGAGCAACTGCTCTCTGGCAGGTCCATCAGGCGCGCAAGGTCTGAGTTGGAGAGTTCGCGGCGCTCCCGGGCAAAGACCTCCAGAAGGGCCATGGTGCGAGACGCAGCGGGGACGATGGTGGGCATAAGTTCTCCGGTATTTCGTAGATATCAACGAATCATAGCTTTGACAGCAGGACTATTTATTGAGGAAATCTCTGTGAAATCTCGTTCTTTGCTTTCGATACGAAGATCAAAACTTCTTGCTTGCCTACGAAATATTGAAGTATTCTACGACCAGCCGCAATTCAGTGGCAACAAAAAATGGAGACAAGCATGCGTAGAACCTTCCGAAAACTGGTTGTTTTTGTCATCGCCTCATTGGCCTTCGGTGTGCTGCACGCTGCGGGAGATGCGTGGCCCAGCAAGCCCATCACGTTTGTGGTGCCGTTCCCACCCGGGGGCATTACGGACAGCACGTCGCGGCTTTTGGCCAAGCTGCTCAGCGCACAGCTGGGACAGTCAGTGGTGGTGGACAACCGCCCCGGGGCGGGCGGCTCCATCGGTGTCGAGTCGGCCTCGCGCCAGCAGCCCGATGGCTACACCATCATTTACGGCACGCAGGGAACGCATGGCGCCAATCTGGCGCTGTACAAGAACGTGCGCTATGACCCCGTGGCGGACTTTGTGCCCGTGCACGCCATGTCGGAAACGCCGCTCATGCTGGTGATCAACCCTTCGCGCCCGTTCAAGACGGTGCCCGAGCTGATTGCCTATGCCAAGGCCAATCCCGGCAAGCTCAACTACGGCTCCGCCGGACCTGGCACGGGCACCCACCTGACGGCCGAGCTGTTCCAGACCGCCGCCGGCATCAAGATGACCCATGTGCCGTACCGCGGCAGCGCGCCGGCACTGAGCGACCTGATGGCCGGCAGCATCGATCTGATGTTCGACTACCCGGCGGTGGTGCTGCCCCAGGTGCAGGCGAACAAGCTCAAGGCGCTGGCGGTCACCTCCAAGACGCGCCTGGCCAGCTCGCCCGACGTACCCACCGTGGGTGAGCTGGGCGTTCCCGAAGCCGAATCCACAGCCTGGGGCGCTGTGTTCGTTCCGGCCAAGACACCGCCAGACATCGTGAAGCGCCTGGGAGACGAGATCGCCAAGGCCATCGTTCACCCCGAAATGCTGCAGGCCACCGAGAAGTTCGGCAGCGTCCCGTTCGTCGGCCTGCGCGACGCCAAGCTGGGCGCCTTCGTGAAGTCGGAGATGACACGGTGGCGTGCAGTGGTTCAGCAGTCGGGCGCCAAGCTTGATTGACAGGCTGCGGGCAATCCATGCCCGCCCAGCAGCTTTCTTTTTCCCTCCCTTCTTCCTATGACCGATTCAAAGACTTCCTTGAAACCGTTGCAGCCCACTCTGTATGAGCTGGCTGAAGACGGCCACTCGCTCAACTTCTTCTTTGCACAGTGCGGCGCCTGCGGGGGGCTGAGCTTTCCTGCCAACGCGCCGGGCTGCATGCACTGCGGAGAGCCGCTGAGCGAAGCCCTGCGCGTGACCCGTCCAGGCGGTGGAGACCTACTGGAGTTCGTGACGCTGCATGTGCCGCTGCTGCCCGGCATGGCGGCGCCCAGCGTTGCGGGGGACATTCGCATCGCGCCCGGCATCGTCGAAGAAGGTGTGATGGCCGTGGCAGATGAATCGGCGCTGAAGCACGGTATGACGGTTCGCGCCGTTGCCGAAGTGAAGCCGGAAGAAGGCGTTTACGTCTGCCGCTTTGTGCCCGTGAATGAAGGAGCCGCTCAATGAGCAATACACAACAATCCACGTCGCGCAACTGGCTCGATGCCAATGGCGGCGTGTTTATCGCCGGTATTGGTCTGCATCCATACCAGTTCCCGACCGGAACGCCTTACACCGAGCTGGGCCTGACAGCGGTGCGCGCCGCACTGGCGGACTCGGGGCTTCCATGGGGCCGCGTGCAAAGCGCGTACGTGGGCACCACCTCCATCGGGATGGCAGCCGGCCGCGTCATGCTGCGCCACCTGGGGTCGACGGGCCTGGCGGTGACACAGGTGGAAAACGCATCGGCCTCCGGGTCGTTCGCCTTCCGCCAAGCCTGCATGGAAGTGGCCACCGGCATGAGTGATGTGGTGCTGGCAGTCGGAGTGGACAAACATGGCGACGGGCGCCGCGCCGCCAACAAGGACGGCCTGGAGCGACTGAGCGAAACGGCCACCATTCCCGCCGCCAAGTTCGCGATGATGGCGCGTACCTACCTGCGCGAGCGCGGAGCATCCGTGGAGGAAATGGCCAACGTGGCCGTGAAGAACCACGGCAATGCGGCGCGCAACCCGTTCGCGCAGTTCCGCAAACCGCGTACGCTGGAGCAGGTGCTTGCATCGCCCCGCGTGGTGGGAGACCTCACGGTGCAGCAATGCTGCCCGCGCGGCGAAGGCGCTGCTGCGGTGATGGTGGTCTCTGGCAACGCGATCCGAAAATTGGGACTGGATGCCCGGCGCTGCGTGCGTGTCAAGGCGTCGGTCGCAGGCAGTGAACGGCCCGAAACGCACTACGGCGACAGCGCTGTAGAGCTGGTCCGCACCAGCGCACAGGCTGCTTTTGAACAAGCGGGCATCGCCCCAAAAGAGCTAGACCTGCTGGAACTGCATGACGCCTTCTCGGTGGAGGAGTTGCTGTACAGCGAAGCGATTGGTGTGTGCGATCCCGGCGAAGGCGCCCACTATCTGGCGCGTGGCGATTCGCACATTGGCGGCCGCTGCGCCATCAACGCGTCGGGCGGCCTCATCGGCATGGGCCACCCGCTCGGCCCCACGGGTATCGGCCAGTTGGCGGAAATCACCCGCCAGCTGCGGGGTGAAGCCGAAGGCCGGCAGCACCCCAACGCGCGGTGGGGCATGGCCCACATGATCGGTCTGGGTTCTGTGTCCGTCGCCCATGTGCTGTCGGCATCGGCGTGACGGCACTTCAGATCTCTTTTTGAAAGCAAGCCAATGACTACCTCTGATATCCAGGACCTGGGCACATTGCTCTATGAGGTGCGCGACCGCGTGGCCGTGATCACCCTCAACCGGCCCGACCGCATGAACACGCTGGGCAGCACCATGAAGCCGGACCTGGCGCGCGCCTTCTTCGAGCTGGCGCGCAACGACGAACAGGTGCGCGCGGTTCTGATCACCGGCAGCGGCGACAAGGCATTCTGCGCGGGCGCTGACATCAAGGAGCGCGCTACCGACGTGGTGCGCGGCACGGAGTATTTCGTGCGGCAGAAAGCAACCCACGAACTGTTCCGCAACATCGAAGAGTTCGAGAAGCCCGTGATTGCGGCCATCAACGGTGTGGCCCTGGGCGGCGGGCTGGAGATTGCCTTGTGCTGTGACCTGCGCATCGCGGCCTCCCACGCGCGCTTCGGCCTGCCCGAAATCAAGCTGGGCGTCATTCCAGCAGCCGGTGGCACACAGCGACTGCCACGGCTGGTGGGTGAAGCTCGGGCCAAAGAGCTGATCCTGACAGCCGACTTGGTGGACGCGGAAACGGCACTGCGCTACGGCCTCGTCAGCCGTGTGGTGCCGCAAGCCGAGTTGATGACAGCTGCACTGGAACTGAGCCAGCGCATTGCGCAGCACCCGCCGCTGGCGGTCCGTTTTGCCAAACGTGCCATCAACCGAGGCATGCAGACCGACCTGGACTCGGGCCTGGAATACGAGCGCTATGCGGCCGCAATGATCGTGGACAGCGAAGACCGCATCGAGGGCATGCGCGCCTTTGTCGAGAAACGCGAACCCCAATTCAAAGGACGCTAGGGCCTTACCGCACTGGCGACTTCATCAGACAACACACACGAAAGGTATCCCATGGAACTCGGATTGAACGGACAGGTCGCGCTCGTCACTGGCGGGGGGCAAGGTGTAGGCCGGCAGATTTGCATCGAACTCGCCGCCGAAGGTGCGCGCGTGGTGGTGAACGACCTGTTTGCCGAACGCGCCCAAGCGGTGGCGGATGAGATCAACGCCGCAGGCGGGCAAGCTTATGTCGCACCGGCGGACATTACCCAACAGGAGGCGGTCGATGCCATGGTGGCCAATGCCGCCGAGCATTTCGGCGCACCCATCACGGTGCTGGTCAACAACGCGGGCATCATCCCTGAGCGCCGCGAAAAAGGGGGCCGCACACCCGCCTTCGTGGACACCCCCGTGGTCGACTGGGCCAAGATCGTGAACCTGAATGTCTACGGCACCATGCACTGTTGCCGCGCCGTGTTGCCGGGCATGGTGCAAAGTAAGACGGGTCGCATCATCAACATCATCTCGGAAGCGGGCCGTATCGGCGAGGCCAACATGGCGGTGTATTCGGGGGCCAAGGCTGCGATTGCCGGTTTCGCCAAGGCCCTTGCACGGGAGCACGGCCGCCATGCGGTCACCGTCAACTCCATCGCTCTGGGCGCCGTGTCCCATGAGGGCATCAAGGACGGTCCGTTGAACATCCACGCCACGGTAGAGAACAACGAGCTGCTGGGCAAGATGCTCAATGCATATCCCATCTCCAAAGGCGTGGGCCGCCTGTCCCGTCCGGGCGACGTGTCGGGCATCGTGGCGTTCCTGGCGTCGGACCGCGCGCTGTTCATCACGGGGCAGACCATCGGCGCATCCGGCGGTTTCGCGATGGTTTGATGCAGGACGGGGTGGTCGGTCAAACCGCCTCTGCGCCGCTCAGGTGCTAACCGTGCTGCGTTCTCATGCAGCACGACCGAACACACAACAAGGAGACAAGACCATGATGAATCGCCGCCATTTCTCGGCATCCATGGGGGCTCTGGCACTCTCGCCCTCGGTATTTGCACAGAGCGCTTATCCGCAGCGCCCGATCACCCTCGTCGTTCCTTTCTCCGCAGGCAGCGTGGTGGATGTCCAAGCCCGCCTGATCGCACGCGCGCTGAGCGACAACTTGGGCCAGCCCATCGTCATCGATAACCGGGTGGGGGTGAGCGGCTCCATCGGTGCCGAGTTCGTGTCCCGAGCGGCGCCCGACGGCTACACCCTGCTGATCGGCACGCAAGGCACGCAGGGCACCAACACGGCGCTCTTCAAGAACATCCGCTACGACCCGGTCAAGGACTTTGTGGCCATACACGGGCTGACGGGGAACGCGAATGTCCTGGTCTCCAACCCCGGCATGAAGTTCAGCACCGTGGCGGATGTGATTGCATTTGGCAAGCAGACCCCTGGGAAGCTCAACTTCGGGTCTGGCGGCAACGGCACGTCGGCGCACCTGTGCCTGGAACTGCTGCAAACCCAGACCGGTGCGCGTTTCAACCACATCCCCTACAAGTCCAGCACGGCGGCCATGGTCGATGTGATTGCCGGGAACCTGGATGTGATGTTCGACTACGTGCAGACCTCCCGGGCGCAGATCCGGGACGGGAAAATCACAGCACTGGCCGTCACCAGCACCAGCCGCCTGGCCGTGCTACCCAACGTGCCGACCATGGCCGAGGCCGGAATACCGAGCGTGGTGGCCATGAACTGGGGCGGGGTCTTTGCACCAGCTAACACGCCAGCGCCCATCGTCAAGCGCTTGTCCGACGCGGTAGGCCAGGCACTGAACTCGCCCGAGGTCACGGCGTCGCTGGACGCAGTGTCGAGCGTCAAGATGGGCATGCCACACGAGCAGTTCGCACCCTTCGTGGCGGCCGAGGCCGCCAAATGGGGCGAGGTAATCCGCAAGTCCGGAGCGAGCCTCTGATGCCGGCGCCCCAAGTGGCCGTGGTCACGGGTGCGGGCAGCGGCATTGGCCGCGCGCTGGCGCTGGCATGCGCCCGCGAAGGCATGGCGGTGGTGGCGGCCGACATCGAGGCCAAAGCCCTGGCGCAAACGCAGGCGCTGGTAGAGGCGGCAGGCGCCGCGTGCATGGTGCAGCGCTGCGACGTGTCCAACGCCGCAGACGTGGAGCGACTGGCCGAAGCCAGCTGGGGCCATTGGGGCGGTGTGGATTGGCTCTTCAACAACGCCGGTGTGGCAGTGCTCGGGACCGCCTGGGATGCCACGGACGACGACTGGAGGTGGGTGCTGGGCGTGAACCTGATGGGGGTGGTGCATGGCGTGCGCAGCTTTTTGCCGCGCATGCAGGCCCGGGGCAAGCCGGCCCACATCATCAACACCTCATCGGCTGCTGGCCTCGCCACCATCGCAGGTTCCGCCGTGTACTGCGCCAGCAAGCATGCAGTCGTCGCTTTCTCGGAATGCCTGGCCAAGGATCTGGAGCAGGTGGATTCGCCCATCGGCGTGTCCGTCTTGTGCCCCTCCCTGGTGGCCACGCACATTGACCAGTCACAACGCAACCGACCAGCCGCATTGCCAGAGGTGGGCCCCACGGCTGCCGCCTATGGAGAGCGCGTGCGTGCCGGCATGGCCGCTTCAGCCATCACTGCCGAGGATGTTGCACGCGCTGCGGTCGACGCGATTCATGCGCGCCGCTTCTATGTCATTCCCCATGCCCACACGGGTGCGTCCGTGTGGGACCGCACCCAAAAAATCATGGGCGATTTCCACCACATTCACCAGGAGAGTCTTCAGTGACCGCAGCCCACCCATCCGCCGACCTTGCCGCCTTGCACAACCATGTGACGGTGCTCACAGAACGCGTTGAACGCATGGAGAGCATCGAAGCCATCCGCGCGCTGCGTGCACGCTACCACGAATTGGTGAATGAGGATGCGGGCAACCGACTCTACGAACTGTTTGCCCCCGATGCGTATGTGGCCTACGGCGGGCGCCCCGAAGTGCGGGGCCGCGACAACATCCGTGCGTTCTTCGCATCGTTTCCGGTGCAAACGGCCCGGCAGTTCATCCACAGCCATGTCGTACAGGTGCAGGGCGACCGAGGCACAGGTTCCAGCTACCTGGACGGCCGACCTGTGAAGGACGGCAAGAGCTTTTACGTGGTGGGCCGCTTTGACGACGAGTACATCCGCCTGGAAGGCCAGTGGTTCTTTCAACGCGTCACCTTGAGCGTGCACTACATGATCGAAGCCACCGAGCGCTGGGACCACCTCATTCCGCTGCAAGGAACTCGTTGATGCACAGCACCGCCACCATGGCCTCGTTGCCATCCTTGTTTGATCTGACCGGCCAGCGAGCGCTGGTGACGGGCGCTGCCAGCGGTCTCGGGCTGGCCATTGCAGAAGCCCTGCTGGAGGCGGGTGCGGAAGTCGTGCTGTCCGACAGCGATGCGCCAGCGCTGGACGCCGAAGTGCAGCGCCTGCGCAAGACGTACACAAAGGTGCAGCAGCGAGTGATCGACGTCAGCGACGGCGCCGAGGTGGACCGCCACCTCGACGTCATCGCGGCCGCAGGGCCCATCGACTGCGTGTTTGCCAATGCGGGCATGAGCGCTGGACGCGGTTTCCTGGCCGAACAAGGGCGCCTGGAAAATGTGGACCCGGCAGCATGGGAAAAGGTACTTCAGGTGAACCTGACGGGCGTGCTGACCACGCTGCGCGCCGCCAGTCGTCACATGAAGCCCCGCCGACAAGGGAGGATCATCGTGACATCGTCCATTGCCGGGCTGAGGTCGGAGGCACATTCCGGCTACGCATACGTGGCCTCCAAGGCTGCGGTGAACAACGTGGTGCGCCAGGCGGCCATCGAGCTGGCGCCGTTCAACATTCTGGTCAACGCCATCGCCCCCGGCCCTTTTGCCACCGGCATCAACGGAGGCCGCTTGCGTCTGCCGGAGAGCGCCGAGCGTATGCGCACCTACATCCCGCTGGGCCGCATCGCCCAGCCGCACGAGATCCAAGGGCTGGCGCTGCTGCTGGCTTCGCCGGCATCGAGCTACATGACCGGAGCCATCATCCCCATCGACGGCGGTGCGAGCGCGCGTTAGCGCCTGAGACCATCAGTTCATTCCTATCCAACCACGAACACAGTGAAAGCAGCACCATGATCATCGTCACAGGCCATGTGATTGCACGCCCAGACACACAAGAGGCCGTTGAGCAGCTGGCCGTGGAGCATGTCCTGCGCTCCCGGGCAGAGCCAGGGTGCATGTCCCACGAGGTGAGCCGCGATGTGCAGCAGCCGCTACGCTTCGTGTTTGTGGAGCGCTGGGAAAACATGGCCGCACTGCAAGCCCATTTCCGCGTGGAAGCATCGCGCACGTTCGCACAGTCAATGGCAAGCTTGTGTCAGGAGTCACCGCAGATCGATATCTATGAGGCGGCAGCTGTTGCGGTACGCTGAAGGCGGCAGTTCCAGCCTGGCAATCCAGCCCATGAGATGGAATGACGGGATCGATTTTTCGCTGAATGACATTTGTGACCTCAAAACAGGCCACACATCATTCTTGTTGAGCGGTGACCGATTCCAGCGCGCTCGGTATGAAAGTCCTGACTTTGGCAAGCTCGGTGCCAAAACCGTAGGTTTGACTTGTCGTCTTCAGACTGCAAGCAGCTATGCGTTCCCGCAGCGCTAACGTCCGCTTTGACTCCAGAGAAACACGCCCAGCAGACTTCACAGCGCACCAACCCACGCCTCCAATCCGACGACAGAGTGAGGCGTGGATTTACGAATATCCCGGGTCAAATCTCCGTTTGTTCTGAGATTTCAAGTGCATCGTCTACTTCTATGCCGAGATACCGCACCGTTGATTCCAGCTTGGAGTGACCAAGCAGCAGTTGCACAGCGCGCAGGTTCTTTGTGCGTCGATAGATCAAAGTCGCCTTGGTCCTGCGCATCGAATGAGTTCCATACTCTGAGCGATCAAGCCCAAGTTCATCGACCCAATGTCCAAGAATCCTAGCGTACTGTCGGGTTCCCAGGTGGGGCGATCCGTGCAGTCTGCTGGGGAATAGGTAGTCATCAGATCTCAGCGCAGCCTGCTTGATCCATGCTGATAGGGCGTCCCGAGTCACTGCGGTAATCTCGAACTGGACTGGGCGCTTGGTTTTACTTTGCAAAATCGTCGCCCGTGATGCCAATTGATCGCCATGTGACACGTCGCGAACCTTCAGTGCAACAAGATCACATCCACGAAGTTTGCTGTCGATGCCTAAGTTGAAGAGTGCCAGCTCGCGAAGGCGTCGCTCCATCTGAAGTCGCACACGCAGAGCCCAGATTTCCTTGATCTTGAAGGGTGCCTTTTGCCCGACGATCTTGCCCTTGTTCCAAGGCTCATGATGCGCATTGCAGGTCGAAGTGTCCATGGCGGTCCCCCATTGATGGAGATGGCCTCGGAGCATGCGCGCATGCGGCACGTAGATATTGCGATTCATCAAAAAAATCACCTAGACCGGAGGGGCACTTGCTGCAATCTATGCGCAGCCCTCGCGTAGCTTGTGGGGAGCCAACCCCTGTACATGCGCCAGCTTATCCCGCAAGCTCAGCCAAGGCCACCGTACGTAGTGCCCGACGGCGCGATGCCGACGATCTCTGGCTCCGCAACTTGATACTTCACAAATGGGTCTTCTTCCACCCGGCTTTCATCTCGGCCTTGTCGCACGAGCTTCCGGTTGCTGGGATTAAGCGGAAATTGGTCTGCTAGCGGCGGAAGGCTGCAATCGCTGCTGAACGGACCTCTGGCGTGGCAGCTGTGGGCTGATCTGAGTAAGTCACGATTCGGCGCCTGCGCGGTAGCAACCTCCAACGCCAACCGCTCAGGGTTGCCTGTCCTGAGCTGCCGCTTTTCTCTCGGAGCCGACGGCTCGATTGGGCTGTCCGCATGCCGGCATCAAGTACTGCTTCTGCCTGGTGCGGCAGGGCGTTTCGACTCAAAGCGGTCGGCTTTCGATTGGCAAATCGACCAAGCCTAAACCTTGTATGGATGGGTAGTGGTCCTAAGGCAATTGGCTAAGGAAGATCCGCTGGTTCATTCCTCGCTCGATGTGTCATCAACAGGGAGCGCAAGAACCTCCAGTGAGTCGATCTGCCGTAGCTCTGGGAGGGAGTCTTGGGCAATGCCTTGCAGTTCACCCACTACGGTTGTCATGCTCTTCATAGCACGATCAATCTGTACCTGCCGTTTTGCCCAGATCCTTTGAAGGGCTCTTTTCTCGCTTTCAAGTTCCGACTGCATCGTTGCGAAAGACTCAATGACGGTGCGCATGCGTTGGGCGAAGGCGGGACTGGCGACATAGTTGTAGAGTTGCTCGATCTTTTCGTCTCGGCCCATGTTGGCCTGGCGCAGCTTGTGCGACTCCAGTAGCATCACGCGCAGAGTCTCCGCCATAGGGCGTACGACATGGGGCGACACTACCCAAATGTCGCCGACCCGGGTGAAGGGTTCGGTGACCCCTTTTGGCATAGCGGTGGTCACCAAGACCGCCAGTTCGGCTTTGGCCTCCTGCTGGTCGTCCTTGAGCTTTTGCACCCATTTGTCAGACCAGTGCTCGGCCCTCTTGGCTTCCCAGATGATCTTACCGGCTGCGATGCCCGTCGGAGTGCGCACGGTCTGGATCACGTCGGCACCGCGCACACCCTTTTTGACCTCTTCGATCAAGTCGTGGAAGAAGGTGGTGGTCAGGGACTGCTCAATCTCCAGCTCCAGCACCTCGCCCTGCAGTTGTTGCGAGCCCTGCTCCAGTTTCCGGCGCAGGTCCTCGTTGCTCTTCTGTGCGTCCTCGATCTTCTTCTTCCACTCGGCCTCCATCAGCGCAAAGCGTTCGGCCTCGCGTTGCGACACCGCTGCGGTGATCTTTCCGCGCTCTTCATCCAGCTTGCGCTGAAGGCTCAGTTCCAAGTCCCGCTGTTGATCCTCAAGCTCTTGCTTCTGTCGCCGCAGCGCTATCTCCTGTGCGCGGAAGTTCTTCAGTTCCGCGTCCTTGCGCTGCAGGTCTTCCTCCAAGGCGAGGCGTGCCTGCTCCGCGTCTGCTACGGCCTTGGACCATGCCTCCTCTCGAACCTTCTCGATCGAATCTTGTGCTTCACGCTCCGAGCGCTTGGCAGCTGCCACCTGGTCCTGCAGCTTCGCAATCTGCTCTGCAGACTGCTGCATGGCCTTGCGTTGTGCCTCTTGAGTCAGATGCAGCTCCAGCTGCTCGCGCCGCTCTTTCAGCAAAGCCTCGAACTCCTCGGCATGCCGGTCAATTGTCTGGCGAGTGATCCCGTCGCCCAGGCTGAACTCGTTGGCGCATTTCGGGCAGACGATGCGTTCGTCCGGGTCCAGGATGATCTTTTCGTGCATGGAACTCATTGAGTGTTTGGGTGATGACAGCTTCCGGTCGCTATGAGCGAGCACTTTCATTGGCCCGGGTCAACCGAAGTCGGCGAAGTCGGAGGCCTTGAGATCGCTGCAACCGTTGAGGATGTCTGTGGCCAGCGCGCGTTTGCTGCCCAGCAAGGCGTCCAGCTTGACGTCGAAGCTTGGGAACAGGTCGCTAACCACGCCAGGGTAGTAGACATTGACGGTTCGGGTCTGGCCGATCCGGTAAGCACGCGCCGTGGCCTGATCTTCCTTGGCGGGGTTCCATGTGCGGGTGAAATGGACGACATGGTTGGCCGCCTGGATGTTCACACCAAAACCCACCGCCAGAGGCGAAAGGATGATCACGTTGAAGCCCGGGGAACGCTGGAAGGCGTCGATCAGCTGCTGTCGGTTGTCCATCGCGCGGGGGTCTGCTGACGTGTCGCCATTAACGATGCTGGCAGCGATACCGAAGAAGGCCGCGATCACACGTTGCAGCTGCAGCTGCAGCTCCCGGAACTCACAGAAGATGATCACCTTGTGATTGCCGGCGCCATCGGCGGCCAGTGCCTTGAGCCGGTCCACCAGCCACCCCATCTTCGGTGACTCGTTCACGATCTTGTCGATCGGCGCTTTGTGGCTGTCCGGCACGGCATAACCGTGCGGGTCCGAACAGATCTTGCGAATCGCCTGCAACGCCTGCAACTGAGCCGACGGATTGCTGACCCGCTGTTCCTTCAGAGTCTTGAGCGCACCCTCATACAGACCTTGCTGGAAGGGAGACATCGGGAGTAGCTTGCAGAGTTTGTCCTCGACCGGGGTGGGCAACTCCGTGGCGACTTCCGTCTTGCGCCGGTGCAGGATCTGCGGCTGGATCACGGCGCGCAACTCCTCCACCTTTGCTATCTGCTCGGGCGTCTTGGCCTCGATCGGCTGGCGATAGGTGCGGGAAAAATGGCTTAGCGCGCCCAACATGCCGGGCTGAACGAAGTCGAACAGGCACCAGAGATCGGCCAGCGTGTTCTCCACCGGAGTTCCCGTGCAGGCGATGCGAAAGCGCACCTTCTGCTTCTTGGCCGACCTTGTCACCAACGCCGCAGGCGTCTTGATCTTCTGGGCTTCGTCGCAGACCATGACCGACCACGGTTGGCTTGCCAGCGCAAATTCCAGGTCGCGCATTGTTTCGTAGGTGGTGAGCACCAGGCGTGCATCGCCAACCCAGCCCTTCTTCAACAGCCGGGTGACGCCTTGTGCCTTGAGATCAGCATCGAGTTCGTGCCTGCCCACACGCATCGATTTGAGCGTGCTGCCATACAACATCAGCAGTGGCAGGGTGCCTGGCTGGAAGAACCTATCCAGCTCGTTGCGCCAGTTCTCCAGCAGTGCAACAGGCGCCACCACCAGAGCTGGCGGTAGCGTCGGATCGGTCTCGAAACAACTGGTGATGAAGGTGAGCAATTGAAGTGTCTTACCCAGTCCCATGTCATCGGCCAGCACCGTGCCACGACAGTGTTCCGGTGATGCCTCCCACAGATGCTGCAGCCATGCCACGCCGACCCGCTGGTGCGGTTTGAGTTCGATCTCAGGGCGCAGGGTCTGCGGTAGCAACGGCTCTCGGTCCGAGGGCATCTGCAGGGACTCTGCGCGCGCCTCGGTGTAGTCAACGTCTTCAAGGTTGCGTTTAATGACCAGGCGCTTCTTGGGCTCGGCTGCGGGGCGATCACCCGGCGGCTGAAAGCTGTGATCACGCAACTGCTGTTGTGCCTTGGCCAGGGCGTCAACCGCGCGTCGGGCATCAACGATTGGCACCGCCGTGCGTAAGCCTGGCAGATTGACCGAAGACTGACCGGCCTGCTCGGCGGCCTTGACCGCCTGCTGCAGCGTCGGCACGTCGTTGAAGGCTAAAGGCACGTAGGTCGGGCTTCCGCCGGCGGGGTCTTCCACGCGCACGCCGACGCTGACATTCCCTTCAAACCAGCCGCTGCCCTGATCGTTTCGGGCTATGACCGGGGTCACAAAAGGCTTCTCGACGCCGATCTCTGCGACGCGGTCCGAGTAGTGGCTCAGGTCCAGCACCTCGGCTGCGGTCCAGAGCTGTGGGCTGGCCCATTCGCGGCCCCATTGCTCTAGATCGACCAAGTGGCGCTCGGTGTCACCCACGATCTCCAGCTCACGCCGTTGCCAGGTCACGCATTGCGAGCCATCGGTGAACGCTCGACCTAGCTTGCCGGTAAACCGCTGCAAATCATCAGAGTTGGCGAACCACAGCACTTCAGAGGCCTGGCTCTCATTGCCGAGCTCTTCGACCATGAGACCGACCCGGTGAACCTCACCGAACTCGCCTCGTTCGACATGCGGCGTGAACTGCTCGAACCGGATGCCCGCTTCTTCGCGGGCCTTCTCGAACTGTGCAGGATCGATGACCTGCTCCGCCGATTCACCCAGCACTGCGAAAGGGTTGCGGACGAACGCCTCGGCTCGGGGGCCAGTGGCTCTGCGACCCGGCATGCGCTTGATCTCCGCAAGCACCGCTTTCACTTCAGGAGTCACCACAACCCGAACCAGCGAGGGTCCGTCGGGCACGTCGTAGCTGTCCTGCAATGGCAAACGGTCGAACTGGTTCAGCCAATGCGCAGGCGCCTCGTCAAAACCTGGGATGACCTCCACCACCTTGCCATCGTCCTCACCGCGACGCTCCATCGCCAGTCGCAGCCGGTCCGGCGTGAGTACGATGGTGCGGGCGACATAGTCCGACACCGGACAACCGGTAGACGTGGCCAGTTTGCGCATGCGCCCAAAGGCCTGCTCCTTGAAAGACTGGCTGCGTTCCTCCGGCGGTGTCCCGTGGAAGCGGGTCAACTCCTCCAGTAGTTGGTGCAAAGGCTCGGACAACAGCGCTGCACCGCTGGGTGCCTGCAGCACGCGCCCCACCAGCTGCGGCACCGGTTGCAAACGTCTGCCCTGACCGTCCACCCATTCGTCCAACAAAACGGCAAAGTCGGGGTCCATCAGAGCCCCCTTGCTCACCAACCGAGGGCGAGCCGCCGTATCTGGCGGGATCAGCAAGGCTTCGCGGTAAGCGCTCAACTCGGGATGTCGCAGCAGCGCATACACGTCCTTCCATGGCAGCAGGAACTCGGTTTCCAGTCGGTCGCCGAAGCCTTCCATGAAGATCTGCGCCAACCTGGCACCCAGGTCGGCCGCTTCGGCATAAGAAAAGGGCAGTGCCAGCCATTCGCAGGTAGTAGGTGCCGGCGACGCGTAGCGAACGCCGACGGAATCGAAAGCGACGGCAGGACCTTTGCGGGTTTGGGGTGGGGCTGGTTTCTTTGCGAACAGCGCGTCAAACATTCATCAATCCTCGTCCTTGAGCCAGTAGCCTTTGCCTTCAGTAAAGCGAAACCGAAAGAGCTCAAGAACCATAGCGACACTTGGCTTCTGGTTCTTGTCAGGTATCAGCGCCCACAAGGCACCCCCCTTGTGACGGTTGTCCTCCCATTCGACGCCATGCTTCATGAACAAGCCCTGGAGTTGCGAGAACTCGACATCCGTCAGACGTTTCTTTTGCCCTGCGAGCTGCGTTACCGATGGCTTTTGCCTAGCGCTGTCGGTGTTCTGGGCACCGTTCGCTGACGCGCGAATGCCCGCTTGCTGTGCTCGTGGGGGAGGGGTTGGCCACGCGGGCTTCGAATCGAAGCCCGTGTAGTCAGCCGTCTTGACGGCAGGTGGGAGCAGTGAGTTTCGCTGGTGAGAAGTGACAGGCGCGACTGGCTTGGGCGCTGTCACTGGTGTCGATTGGGCACGCCAATGCCCGACTGCATCGGGAGTGTTGCTTATAGGGTTGAACTCTTTGAGCTCGCCTTTGCTCATAGGCACGGACTGAAGCAGTTTTTTGAGTTCGTAGTCGAATTTGAATTCCCATTGGGCCGTGTGAGAAAGTCGCTTGGCGTAGGCCTTCTGCTTGAGCTGATGCAAATTCAGAACCGCGTTGTCCAGACTCGTCTGAAAATCCGAAGTGGCAAACACATAACACGCGTTGCCCGTCACACCGAACTCAATCACCAAGAGCTGTCCGATCCGCATCACGAAGGCATTATTCAGGTGGTTGCTGTCCACAAGTTTCCGGTCTCGGCCAGACATGCGTTTTCGCAGGTCCAGAAACTCAGGGGTCCTGTTGCCTTGGGCATCGCTACCCAGCACAAACCACATATCTGAGATCTGGGGCTCCCACTTTAGCCAGTATTCCAGACGCCGAAAATCGGCTGCGCCATCCGCTGCCAGAAGCCCGAAGAAGTCTTTGATCAGACGCTGCTTAAGCCAGCTGTTGACCATCAGGCGGGCAGGCTCATGGTTCACGGCCGCATCCCAGGCTGTTCGCTTCAGCCATGGGTTGCCGATCCACTCCACACAAGTGTCACGCAGCGCTGGGTGCTCAGGGTGATCCGTGCATTGCGCGTAGCGCGCCACCACCAGCGCAACGGCTCTCACGGCCAGGATTGGTGGCAGTGTCAGCGAAGTCTTGCCATGAACTAGATCTAGCACCGATCGCATGCGCTTTTTGAATTCGGCGTCATCGCATTGACACACACGCTTCACGTAGGCCATGAGCGCCTCTTCCCAGACCCAGGAGTTGCTGGAAATACCTAGTCCGGTGCACACCCTGCGCAGCTCGGTATAGTCATCTCGCGCTAGCGCATCAGCGTAGCGGCTGCAGGGATCCGAAGTGAGCAGATTTCGATGCTCGCTCAGGGTGTTCAGCCACTCGGGCACAGTCCCACGTTTTGAAGAGGTCGACTGCAATGGGGCCAGCTGATCAGCAAGGTAGTTGCGCAGTCCGATCCAGCGCTCGTCGGCCTCTCCCGGCTTTTCCAGATTGCGCTCGAAGCCGAAATAGCCTGATAGCAGGCCTTGATAGCAGCGACGAAACTGCTTGGGTTGCTGGGTGCGCTGATTAACCAGCTCCAGCATGGCCTCGAACAGAGGCCGCCGGTCGATCATCCGCCAAAGGTCGTGTCCCACCGGCACAGTGGAGCCATAGCACACGTATTTGAGCTCGGTAAACGAAGCCACCTGGCGGCTTCTCGCGAAACGCAGCAGCGCAGCCTGCAGTTGGTCCGCAGCCGGTTGGTCGTTGCCCTCGCCGCCAAGGTCGTGCCTGATGCGTTTGAGTGTCTCCGTCATCACGCGCGGGTTGCCCCACTCGATCGCGTGGACCGCGCGATGAACGTCGAGCTCGCTGCGCAGACGGTCGCGCAGATGATCCAGGGCGTTTAGCGGCTGAAGATGGGGCATCGTTCGTTAGGGTCCAGGGCCTGGGCGAGGGCAGCCTCATCGACAGGGGGGGGCGGGCTCTCCAGCTCATCGCGGCGTTCCTGCCGCGTTTTAAACTCCAGCTTGAACTCGATGCGTCGGCTGTCATCGGCCGTCGCCCGCAAAGAGTTGAACGATGCACCGCCCACAAAGAACTTGGTTGCGATCAGCTTCCGGTCTTCGTCGGACATGGCGGTCTCGCCTGCCTCTGGTGCACGAAGCAGCTCGCAGATCACGCGCTCGCTGCGCTCCAGGCTCAGGTTGAGGTTGAACAGGTATTTGCCGGTCTGGCTCGCGTAACCTTCCACCACAGCGCGCTTGAACCAGTGCTTGCCGGCATCCGAATCACGCAGTTCCGACAGCAGCTTGGGCGTGAACTGACGCACCAGTGCCCGCTGCGGAACGGACAGAGTGTTCTGGCCTTCACGCTCAAATCGCCCGCGTGGCCCGAAGTCGATAGTGTTCCCGATCACACGCACACCCTCGAACTCTTTCTGAGAAACGACCTTGCTCACCTGCTGCATCAGGTGGGCGATCGCCTCTTTACGTTCACGGTCTTCCTGCTCCTCTTGTGACACCTTTTTGGTCACCGCCAGCAGTGCCACGCTCATGGCCACCAGGAAAAGCACCATCAGCGCGGACATCAGGTCTGAAAAGGAAATCCAGAAGGGTTTTTCACCTTCTTCGCGCCCGCGTTTGGACGCTGATAAGCGCACACCACCTAGCATGGTCTATTGCCTCTCTCAGGCTGCCGATGGCAGGTTGTCGAGCACGTCGCCCAAGTCCTGGATCGCACCCTTTAACAGGCCTGTGGCGTGCGCGAGCTCCTCGTGGAATGCCTTGTTGCCCTCGCGCATCGTGGCCATCATCTGCTGAGCAAACGCGCCGTGGGCTTCCCCCAGCACGTCGGTCACCCCTTGCAGGTAGGTTTCTGTGGTGCGCTGCGCTTCGGTTAGACGCTGGCTTGCCGCCTGCAGGCTGTCCACCAGGCCAGACGACATTGATGCCTCCCGCTTGGCGAGTTCGACTGTTTCGCGCAGGTCCCCCACCAGAGAAGCAAGCGCATCGCGCACGAGGCGTTGATCACCCAGCACTTGCTGCGTGACTGTCAACGCGGCACCAAGAGTGGTGGCCGACCCGGTCAGCTTGTCCGCCATGTCATTCAGGCCGTCACTGTTGGTCTTCATTCGGTCCAAATTGTCGCCCAGGCGGGATGACGCGCCATATAGCTTTTCAGCCCCTTGGCTCATGCTGTCGATGGTAGCCTGCGCCCGTGTCTGCAGACGCTCCACCGTACTCTGCATAGACACGCTGGCCTGCTGCACCGCGTCGGCCAGACGGGCAATCTGTGCGGACTGCTGCTCCATCAGCTCGCTAGACTTGGCGGTCAGTTCTGACTCACGGTTCGCATGCTCTTCCTGCGCTTTTTGGGTCTGTGCCTGCAGGGCCTGCACCATGCCACTGGCGGAATCACCTAACTGTCCCAACATGCGCTGTGTCGCTTCAGCCGACTCGGATTGGTTTCGGGCCGCAGACGCCTGCATCTGGTCGAGGAAGCTGTTAAGGCGCTCACTGGTCGCAGCCTGTTGCTGGCTGTGCGCCTGCTCGGCCGCGTGCGCCTGGTTGCGAAGGCCCAGCACCAGCGCGCTTGTGCTCTCACTGAGCTCGCGCATCATGCCCATGGTCAGCTCGGCCGACTCGCTCTGCCCCTTGGCGACACTGTCCTTGAGCTGGTCGATGAACAAGCGCATCTGATCGTTCGCTTCGGTCTGGCGGGCCTGCATCTGCTGCAGGGTGTCCTCCATGCGCCGGGCCATGGCGTCGGCCGCACCGGCGCCGGCCTGCTGAATCTGCCCGGCCAACTGGTCGAAGCGCTGCGACGCATTCTGAATAGTGCTGGCCGTCTGCACAAGCATCTCGCTCATTCCTCGCATCTGCGAGCCAAACATGCTGTGCATCTGCTCGGTGAAGTTACCAAGCACATCAGTCAGCAGCTTGTTTACCGCTTCGCCCTGGCTATTGCCCACCTGCTGCACTGCGTGGGAGATGCGCGTTAGCGGGTCGGCTAGCCCCTCGGTCAGGCTGGTGGTGATCGAATGCCCCAGCGCCTGGCTGGTTGATGTCATGGTCGCGATCTGCTGCTGTGTCAGTTCCGACAGCACCTGCTTGAGATCGGTGACCAGCGACTCTTTCATCTGCATTGCCTGCGTGGCCGAGGTTTCGGACGCCTCCACCAGGCGCTGCAGGTATTCCTCGCCCGCGCCCGTGTCGAAAAGGCTGTCGATCAGGCTGCACAGACGCTCCAGTTCCGTGTAGCGGCCATTGATGATCGATTTCTCGATCGTAGTGACCGCCATAGCCAAGGCGATGGCAATCCCCGACACCATGAACGCACCGCCCACGCTCACGATCAGCGTCTCTAGGCTGCCGCGCACGACGCTGGCGTCGTCCGACACCTTGAAGCCCTGCAGACCCACGATGAGGCCCGAGAAGGTACCGATGATGCCCAGCCCAGTCAGGATGCCGGGCAGGTGCTTGTAAAACTCGGTGCGCAGCGGCGCCTCGATCAGACCTTGGTCTGTGAAGAAAGCGTTGGCCATGCTGGTGGCGCGCCAGCGCCTCACCTCCATCACCCCCATACCGTTGGCCTGCTTCTGACCATGCAGAGTGTCGCGGTATTCGTCCCAGCAGTGGCGCAATGCCTCGCTGACCATAGCGTCATCGCGCACCCGGTCCAGGTCAAGCACCGGGCCGGTGGCCTTCAACTGCTCCAGCCGCAGGCGCGCGTCTCGTAGCTCGCGGCCCACACGCCACCCGGGCCGCAGGAACTGGATTAAGAAGAACGCGACGGCGATGGCGAGTAGGGCGCCGACGCCCCAGTGCAGGGCGGACGAGATCAGGGCAGAGGTCTCAGGCGTCATGAGTATCGGAAGCGAAAAGCGGAAGTTGTGAGGACGCAGCGCGGCGTTTAGGCCAGACGCTTGCCGGGACAGCTGCGGGTTGAGGTACCAAGTGGGTCTGTTGCGGTGTTGCTTTCCGTGCGGATGTACTCCAGGAGCGTAGCGGCGAGCCCGTCGTCAAGGTCCTGCGGCACCAATTCGGCGCAGAAGGCTTTGGCCAATATGACAGTTCTCAGGCGTTCTGCTTGGCACCGCTGCCCAACCGGCGGGTCGCGCAGCCCCAAAAATTGAAATCTCCTGAATCTGTCGATTGGCCAAACATGCAATCCCCAAGTTGCGAGGTCGTTCGTGATCGTCTCATGCAAATTGCAATATTTTGCAACACGTTCTACGGCACTTGATTCAATACGTATCCCAAAGTTTGGTGAAGCTCAATAAGGTCTACATATTGGCTCAAGAACACAAGTCCTGGCATGGTTAAAACAGTGCATTAAAAATAGGAAACGGCGCTGGTGTAGTCATGACTTCGTTCAGTCCAAGAGCGATCATTCGCTGAAGTGCCCGTCTTACGAGAAAGACATACATCGTGCGCGATCGGGACAAAGTGGTGCCAACTGAGCATGCGTTGCGACGATGTCCGCAGTCCTTTCAAAACCCGGTCATTCTTTTGGCCCCAGGTGGTTTGGGATATAGACCGCAAACTGGCCGAGGGCGTGAGTGCAGTGCGTGACTTTCAAGTCAGCCATCGCTGCAGAAAAGAGCTCCGGCGTACCCGCTTCAGACTGGCTGCTTTCGCTTGATCCGCAGTCGTTACGCGACTGCTGCTATCAGAAGCAGGCAGTCAAAACGCTGCTGCCACAGCTTTGCGTTAGGCGGCCTCCGCATACATGCGTCAAAGCTTCAGTTGAGACACTGCCAGCCGCCCTCGGATTTCCGTATTGTGAAATTTGTGGCGATAAATGTGCGGCGTGGCGCAGTACATTCAACGGTTACACGTTTGCCAAAATAGATAGCAAGACCCCCGCATGGCCCTCAAGAAATCCGAACTCTATTCATCCCTCTGGAAATCCTGTGACGAGCTGCGCGGCGGCATGGACGCCAGCCAGTACAAGGACTATGTACTGGTGCTGCTGTTCGTCAAATACGTGTCTGACAAGTACGCAGGCAACCCCAATGCGCTGATCGAGGTGCCCGCTGGCGGCAGCTTTGCCGACATGGTGGCGCTAAAGAACGACAAAGAGATCGGCGACAAGATCAACAAGCTGGTGGGCCGCCTGGCCGATGCCAACGACACCCTCAAGGGTGCCATCAACGTGGCCGACTTCAACGACGAAGAAAAGCTGGGCAAAGGCAAGGAGATGGTCGACCGGCTCACCAAGCTGGTCGGCATTTTTGAGGGGCTGGACTTTGGCCGCAACCGCGCCGAGGGCGACGACCTGCTGGGCGATGCCTATGAATACCTCATGCGCCACTTCGCTACCGAGAGTGGCAAGAGCAAGGGCCAGTTCTATACCCCGGCCGAAGTCTCGCGCGTGATGGCGCAGGTGATCGAGCTGGGCCGCGCCACCAGTGGAAAACAAAGTATTTTTGACCCCACCTGCGGGTCGGGCTCGCTCTTGCTCAAGGCGCACGACGAAGCCAAGAGCCGCACCGGCCTCGACCTGGCCCTGTACGGCCAGGAAATGGACAACGCCACCGCTGCGCTTAGCCGCATGAACATGGTGCTGCACGACTGTCCTACAGCCGAGATCTGGCGTGACAACACACTGGCCCACCCGCACTTTTTGTACATGGGTGCACTACAAACCTTCGATTACGTGGTGGCCAACCCGCCGTTCAGCACCAAGGCCTGGAGCAACGGCTTCGATCCGCTGAACGACCTGTTCAGCCGCTTTGAGTACGGTGTGCCACCCGCCAAGAATGGCGACTTCGCCTTTCTGCTGCACATCCTCAGAACCCTCAAAAGCACCGGCAAGGGAGCGGTCATTCTCCCGCACGGCGTGCTGTTTCGCGGTGGGGCTGAGGGCAGCATTCGCGCCAACATCGTGAAGCGGGGTTTTATCAAAGGCATCATCGGCCTGCCGGCCAACCTGTTCTATGGCACCGGCATTACGGCCTGCATCATCGTGCTGGACAAGGAAGGCGCTGCGGGCCGCACCATGGAGGGCGGTGGCATCTTCATGGTGGATGCCAGCAAGGGTTTTATCAAAGACGGCAACAAAAACCGCCTGCGCGCCCAAGACATGCACCGCATCGTGGACACCTTCACGCGGCAAGACGGCGGAGACCCCAATTACGCCCGCCTGGTGCCACTGGCCGAGATTGCCGCCAACGACTACAACCTCAACCTGCCGCGCTACATCGACAGCACCGAGCCCGAGGACTTGCAAGACATTGAGGCCCACCTCAAGGGCGGCATACCCCTCGTGGACATTGATGGCCTGCAGCGCTACTGGCAGGTGCTGCCTGCCGTGCGCCAGGCGCTGTTTGCGCCGGTGGCAGACCCCGAGCGTTGCGGCGCCCACTGCCAGCTCACGGTAGAGCCCAGCCAGATCAAAGCCACCATCTTTGGTCACACCGAGTTCGCTACCTTCAACCAGACGGTGACCGAGCGCTTTGCCACCTGGAAGGCCGCCAACACGCCGCTGCTCATCGGCATTCAGGTGGGCGACCGGCCCAAGGCGCTGATTGAAACCCTGTCCGAGAGCTTGCTGCAAGCGTTTAGCGCCGCGCCGCTGATTGACGCCTACGACGTGTACCAGCACCTCATGGACTACTGGGCCGAGTCTATGCAAGACGATGTGTGGATGATTGCGACCGACGGCTGGCTGGCCGTGCAAGATGGCAAGCCCAATGTGGACCTGATTCCCACCGCCCTGGTGGTGGCCCGCTACTTTGCCGCCGAACAACAGGCCGTGGAGGCGCTGGTGGCCAAGCGCGACGCCATAACCAGCCAGATTGAAGAGCAGGATGAAGAACATGGCGGCGAAGGCGGTTTGCTGGAAGAGGGGAAAACCGACAAAGGCAAGCTCACCGCCAAGAGCGTGAAAGACCGCCTCAAGGCCCTGTTAGCCCTCACCGTGCGCGCGGAGATTGCTGATGCCCAAGACGAAATCAAAGTCCTAAAAGCCTACGCAGCCCTGCTGGAGCAAGAGGCTGCCGCCAGCAAAAAGGCCAAAGACGCCCAGAAGGCGCTGGACGCCAAAGTGGCGGCCCAGTACGCGGAACTGACCGAGGCCGACATACAGGCCCTGGTGGTGCAAGACAAATGGCTGGCCACGCTTGCCGCCAGCGTACAGAGTGAGTTGGATCGCGTCAGCCAGGTGCTAGCCGACCGTATCCGGCAGTTGGCGCAACGCTACGCTATGTCGCTGCCTGCGTTGAGCGATGAGGTGGAGGTGCTGGCGGGCCGGGTGGACGAACACCTGAAAGCGATGGGGTTCGTATGGAAGTGAGGCCAGGGTACAAGCAGACTGAGGTAGGGGTGATTCCAGTGGAATGGGGGGTGAGACCGCTTGGCGAAGTCGGCAACGTTCTGATGTGCAAGCGAGTGCTTAAACATCAGACGCGCGACCATGGTGAGGTGCCGTTCTACAAGATAGGGACGTTCGGTGGAGTCGCGGATGCATTCATACCTCAAGCTCTCTTTGACGAATTCCGGCGGAAGTACTCATTTCCGAGAAAAGGAGATGTCTTAATTTCGGCAGCGGGAACAATTGGAAGAACAGTAATCTACGACGGTGATCCAGCCTACTTTCAAGACAGCAACATTGTTTGGATTGACAATGACGAGTCGACTGTCACGAACGCTTTTCTTTGGCATGCTTACCAAGTCACCAAATGGTCTGTCTCACACGGGGGGACGGTTGCGAGGTTGTACAACGACAACCTTCGGTCAGACATCTACATACCTGTTCCTCTTGTCGCTGAACAACGCGCTATAGCTACCGCCCTCTCGGATGTTGATGCGCTGCTCGCCAAGCTCGACCAGCTCATCGCCAAGAAGCGCGACCTCAAACAGGCCGCCACGCAGCAACTCCTCACCGGCCAGACCCGGCTGCCGGGGTTTAGTGGGGCGTGGTCCACTATCAGCATTGCAAAAAATGCGTCCCTTAAAGCGCGAATTGGTTGGCAGGCTCTCACAACCGAAGAGTATTTGGCAAGTGGAACCTACTACTTGGTCACTGGTACGGACTTCGTCGGTGGTCGTGTAAGTTGGGGGGGCTGTCACTTTGTAGATAAGTGGCGATACAGCCAAGATCGAAACATTCAACTTCAAAACGGTGATGTGCTTGTCACCAAGGACGGAACAATTGGCAAAGTAGGATTTGTCCAAGGTCTACCTGGTCCCGCCACTTTGAATAGTGGCATCTTTGTTATTCGGCCGTTGCAAGAATCATTCTTCCCGGCGTTTTTCTTCTGTGTCCTTCGGTCGCAGATATTTGATGATTTCATTTCCAAAATTACAGCAGGTTCGACGATCACGCACCTGTATCAAAAGGACTTTGTTGGATTTGAATTTCTGGCCCCGGGACTAGCTGAGCAAACAGCTATCGCCACCGTCCTCTCGGACATGGACGCTGAACTCGCCGCCCTGGAGGTCCGCCGCGACAAAACCCGCGCGCTCAAGCAGGGCATGATGCAGGCGCTGCTGACCGGCCGCATCCGGCTGGTCGGGGCTAATTAATGGTCAAATTGGCCTCTAGGCCCCGTAAAATTGCGCAAACAGCTACCAAAACCATAGCGTTTAAAGCGCCCAATGACCCAGCCCCACCTGGAAACTTCGTTCTACATCGGCTGGGATGTGGGGGGATGGAACTGCGACAAGAACGGCAAGAGCCGCGATGCCATCGTCGTCCTCGACGCTGCTTTGCAGATCGTTGGCAAGCCATGGCGCGGCAATCTGCGCACCACCCTCAACGCCGTCAATCGGACGGATGTTTTCATCGACGCCTTGTTTGCTCTGTGTGGCTGCTCCAGCGGGCTGGCATTGGGGGCTGAGGCCGCGCAGCCCCCGGCCCCTCGCATCACCCAGGCCATCGACACACCGCTGGGTTTCCCACAGGCGTTGGTGGAGCTGGTCACGGGCTTGCCGTGCGTGGAGCCCATCGACCAGTCCAGCACCAACCCCTACCTGTTTCGCCACACCGAGCGGTTTCTGTTTGCGCATGGCCTGAAACCTCTGTCTGCCGTCAAAGACATGATCGGCAGCCAGGCCACCAAGGGGATGCACGCCCTGGCCAAGTTTGCGCCGCATCGCACAAGCTGCGGGGTCTGGACAGATATCCGCCATCTGGTGGCCCTAGAAGCCTACCCATCAGCCTGCAGGACGTCTCACATCATGGCAAATCTGCTCCAGGGCTTCCCCGCGCTGGACCATCCGGACCAGACCGACGCGTTGACCTGTGCGCTGGTGGCATACCTGTTTGATCAGCGGCGGGAGGCCTTGGCAGCGCCGTATGCCAGTGTGCCGCCCAGCGAGGGGTGGATTTGGGTGACGAGGGATTCGCTGGCATAGTTGGGGATAGGAGGGGTACACATCAATGAAGAACTATTACCGTGTGATGCAGGGTCGGGGTGGTGCTTATGCATCCACCGCACATGCCGGGGGGTACATCGGTGCAAACTTTGAGATTCCGCAGAATCTGAATGCAGATCTGGGTGACGACTGGCGTGCGTTCAACATGAAGTTCGTTCCCATCTTCATGGCCAGGCATCCGGGCAAGACAAAGATTGGGGCAGGCCTGGCGTGCGGTGCGCTTTGGACAATAGCCAAAGGCATTGCCAAGGGTGACTTGGTGATCTCGCCCGACGGCACAGGCACCTACTTTGTGGGGGAGGTCAGTGGCGATTATTTCTATGTGGACGGAGAGCCATTTCCTCACCGTCGCCCGGTGAGGTGGTTGTCACAGACCATTCAGCGTGCAGACATGAGCGAGGCGCTGCGCAATTCCACTGGTTCCATCGGCACCGTGAGCACCGTCACCAAATACGCTGCGGAGATTGAGCGGTTGATTGGCGTGACAGTAGCGCCCTCCAGCCCATCGGCCGAGCCAACGGTCGATGACCCTGTGGCATTTGCCATGGAAAAGCACCTCGAAGATTTTCTGGTGAAGAACTGGGCGCAGACAGACCTGGGCAAGGACTACGACATCTTTGCGGAAGACGGCGAACTGGTAGGCCAGCAGTACCCCACGGACACCGGCCCGATGGATGTGCTGGCCATTAAAAAAGACAAAAGTGAACTGCTGGTGGTGGAGCTCAAGCGCGGCCGCGCCAGCGATGTGGTGGTTGGCCAGGTATTGCGCTATATGGGTTTTGTGAAGGAAGAGTTGGCCGAGCCGGCTCAGGCTGTACGCGGTGTGGTCATTGCTTTAGAGGATGACATTCGAATACGCCGGGCACTGGCGATGACGCCGATGATTGACTTTTATCGGTATCAGATGACGTTCAAGCTGTTGAAGGGCGCCCCTTGAGCAGCACCGTCGGCCAGATCGAAAAACAAACCCAGGCACGCATCGTCGCGCTGTTGCGGGACCGTCTGCACTACACCTACCTGGGCAACTGGATAGACCGCGCTGGCAATGCAAACATCGAACCGGAGCGCCTCGCTGCCTGGCTTGCGGACCAGGGGGTAGCCCCTGCATTGGCCAGCCGCGCCATCTTCGAGCTGCAAAAGGTGGCTGGTGATACCAGCCAAACCTTGTACGACCGCAACCGTGAGGTGTATCGCCTGCTGCGCTACGGCATTAAGCTCAAGCCCGAGGTGGGCGAGAACACGGTCACCGTCTGGTTGATCGACTGGCAGCAGGTGGATGCGAACGACTTTGCCTTTGCCGAAGAGGTCACGGTGAAAGGCGCAGACGCCAAGGCTGCCACCAAGCGGCCCGACATCGTGCTCTATGTGAACGGCATCGCCCTCAGTGTGCTGGAGCTCAAGCGCTCTACCGTTTCAGTGTCCGAGGGCATCCGCCAGAACCTGGACAACCAGAAGAAAGAGTTCATCCAGCCGTTTTTCTCCACTCTGCAGTGGGTGATGGCAGGCAACGACACCGAAGGCCTGCGCTACGGCACCGTCGAGACTCCCGAGAAGTACTACCTGAAATGGGTGGAAGAGGGCGGCGACTTTGCCGCCGAGCCCAACGCGCTGGATCGGCACCTGTTGCAGGTTTGCAGCAAGGCGCGGCTGCTGGAGCTGGTGCACGACTTTGTGGTGTTTGATGCAGGCACCAAAAAACTCTGCCGCCAGAACCAGTACTTTGGCGTGAAAGAGGCGCAAGCGTTCATTGCCCGGCGCGAGGGCGGCATCATTTGGCACACCCAGGGCAGCGGCAAGAGCCTGACCATGGTGTGGCTGGCCAAGTGGATTCTGGCCAACCGCACGGGTGCGCGGGTGCTGATCATCACCGACCGCACCGAGCTGGACGAGCAGATCGAAAAAGTCTTCAAGGGCGTCAGCGAAATCATCTGCCGCACCAAGAGTGGCGCGGACCTGATCGCCAAATTGAATGACACCGAAGAAACATTGCTGTGCACTCTGGTGCACAAGTTTGGTGGCAAGAGCGGCGACGACGACGAGGGCGACGCTGCCAGCAAGGAGGCCACCAAGGCCTTTCTTGCATCGCTTCGCCACCTGCCGAAGGACTTTCAGGCCAAGGGCGACATCCATGTCTTTGTGGACGAATGCCACCGTACCCAAAGCGGTGACCTGCACGAGGCGATGAAGGCGCTGCTGCCCAATGCGGTGTTCATCGGCTTCACCGGCACGCCGCTGCTCAAGGCCGACAAACAAAAGAGCATTGAGGTGTTTGGCCGCTACATTCACACCTACAAGTTTGACCAGGCGGTGCGCGAAGGCGTGGTGCTGGATCTGCGCTACGAGGCGCGCGACATTGACCAGTCCATCACCTCGCAAAAGAAGATTGACGACTGGTTTGACGCCAAGACCAGCGGCTTGAACGACCTGGCCAAGGCGCAGCTCAAGCAGAAGTGGGGCACCATGCAGCGGGTGCTGTCCAGCCAGTCGCGGCTGGAGCAGATCGTGTCCGACATTTTGCTGGACATGGCCACCAAGCCACGCCTGATGGATGGCCATGGCAACGCCATGCTGGTGGCGGGCAGCATTTACGAAGCCTGCAAATACTACGAGCTGTTCAGCAAGACCGAGCTCAAGGGCAAGTGCGCCATCGTGAGCAGCTACGCGCCCCATGTGGCGGACTCCAAAGGCGAGACTACGGGCGCGGGCGATACCGACAATCTGTTCAAGTATGGCGTGTACCGGCAGATGCTGGCCGACTGGTTTGGCGAGCCTGCCGAGGTGGCGCAGACAAAGGCCGACAAGTTTGAGCTGGCAGTGAAGAAGAAATTCATCGACGAGCCAGGCCAGATGAAGCTGCTGATCGTGGTGGACAAGCTGCTGACCGGTTTTGATGCGCCATCGGCCACCTACCTCTACATCGACAAGAAGATGCAGGACCACGGCTTGTTCCAGGCCATTTGCCGGGTGAACCGGCTGGATGGTGATTCCAAAGAATACGGCTATGTAGTGGACTACAAAGACCTGTTCAAGCGGCTGGAAGGCGCCGTGCAGGACTACACCAGCGGTGCGCTGGATGGCTATGACGCGGAGGATGTGAAGGGCCTGCTGGAAGACCGTGTGGACAAGGCGCGCGAGAACCTGGAGGATGCGCGGGAGGCAGTGAAGGCGCTGTGCGAGCCGGTAGATCCAGCCCGCGGCACAGTGGCATACCTGAGCTATTTCTGCGCCAAGGAATCCGGCAACGCGGAGCAACTGAAAGAGAACGAACCTAAGCGGCTCAAGCTCTACAAGCTTACCGCCAGCCTGCTGCGAGCCTACGCAGCCATTGCCAGCGAACTGACAGAGGCCGGGTACAGCGAGAAAGAAATCGCCACCATCAAGGCCGAGGTGGACCACTACGCCAAGGTGCGCGATGAGGTGAAGCTGTCCAGCGGCGACTACATCGACCTCAAAGCATATGAGCCCGCCATGCGGCACCTGATCGACACCTACATTCGCGCCGACGACAGCGAAAAGATTTCGTCGTTTGACGACCTGACGTTGATCCAGTTGATTGTGGAGCGCGGGCCAGATGCGGTAGACGCCTTGCCCAGTGGCATCCAAAAGAGCGAAGAAGCGGTGGCAGAGACGATTGAGAACAACGTGCGCAAGTTGATCATCAACGAGTCGCCGGTGGACCCGGCGTACTACGACAAGATGTCCAAGTTGCTTGATGCCTTGATCGAGCAGCGGCGCAAAGGCGCGGTGAGCTACATGGAGTACTTGCAGAAGGTGGCCACGTTGGCGCAACAGTGCACCGTTCCGGGTGGCGACGGGCCAGGTTACCCGTCGGCCATCCACACGCCGGCATTGCGCGCGCTGTACAACAACTTGCACAGCAAGCTGCCCGATCTGGCCGTGGCCGTTGATGCAGCCATCAAGGCGAGCCTGCAAGCGGGCTGGCGCGACAACTCCATGAAGGTGAAAAAGGTCCGGCTGGCCATACGACATGTGCTGGCCACGGCGATACCGGTAGATTCCGGGATGATGGTGTCCGACTTAGGCGCGGCTACCGCTGCGCCGCTGGACCTGGAAAAAGAGACCGATCGCATCCTCGAACTGGCCAAGCAGCAGCACCATGACTACTGAGGCGCAGCCCGTCGCCGTGAAACGCATAGCGGTCAGCGGCATTGCGGTGGAGGTGATTCGCAAGGACATCAAAAACCTGCACCTTGGCGTGTATCCCCCGCTGGGCCGGGTGCGGGTGGCCGCGCCGCTGGTCATCAGTGACGAGGCCGTGCGGCTGGCGGTGATCGACAAACTCGGCTGGATCAAGCGCCAGCGTGCGCAATTCGCCAATCAGCCTCGCCAGTCCGAGCGTGAAATGGTCAATGGCGAAAGCCACTATGTGTGGGGCCGCCGCTATCGGCTGCGGGTGCACGAGCACATCGGCCCAGCCCGTGTGTCGTTGCGCGGTGTTGCATCCATCGACCTGTTCGTGCGGCCCGGCAGCACCGCGGAGGCCCGCCAGAATATCCTGCAGACTTGGTACCGAGCCGAGTTGCGGGTGGCTATTGCTGACTTGTTGGCGCAATGGCTGCCCCTGCTGGGCGTGCAGGTGGCGGGCTGGGGCATCAAAAAGATGAAGACCAAATGGGGCTCATGCAATGTGCAGGCACGGCGCATCTGGTTGAACCTGGAGCTGGCTAAGACGCCGGTACAGTGTCTGGAATACATCGTGGTGCATGAGCTGGTGCACCTCACTGAGCGGCACCACAATGAACGCTTCACTGCGCTTATGAACCAGCACATGCCCGACTGGCCGCAGCGCCGCCAGTTGCTCAATGAGACGCCGCTGGGGCATGAGCAATGGTCTTACTAAAGAATTTTTCAGAATTTCTTGGGCATTTGTTCATTGGTCCGCTTTTAGCCGATAGCAGGAGGGAGACGTGACATTCGAACAAGACGTCCAGGAGTACGCGAACAAAGCCCATGCCAACGCATGGCGCATCGCTTTAAAGCCAGATGAGCCAGCGCTCGTCAGCTCCTTCCTGTCTAGGAGTATGTACCGTGGCCTGCGCGATGTGATACAGAACCACGTGACGCCTAGCACTGCGGTAATGGTGCGGGGCATCTTTACCCATCAGACTCCAAAGGTTCTGCTGCAAAGCCGGTCTCAAAGCTGCGAGATTGCGGATCTCATGCTCGTGCGGCAGCATTTTTACCCGTCCCGTCGGAATCGGACTACTGGACACGCGCTTCTCTTGCAGGCGAAGAAGTGCCCTCAACCACAGACCGGCTCGGTCGCGGGCGGCACTCAAGAGTGCCAGTTCGAGCTCTACAGAGACTGGTCGCCTTTTGAGGGAACGACTCGCCTCCCCAAGGGACCGCCTGGCAGCAACTCTTGGGACTTTCGACAAGGCGGGCTCATCACCCAGGCTACAGCCGCAACATGCAGTGAGTACTTGACCGTCTTCGACAAGCACGCCTTCTCGACAGTTGCCGCAAATCCACAATGGCGGGCTTCAGTAGTGAAGGGCCCGGCCTTCCCTCAACTCGCGGGCAACTACCCGCAGAACTGCACTTGGTCCGCCGGCGGCTGCCCGACCCCGACCAGCTCGGCCTCTGCCGGTGTCATGTGTCTTGACGACTTCGGCACCGTCTTTAGGGAATTCTTCAATGGTCGTCGGGGAAGGAGCTTCACGTCTGGCATCAGCAGTGGCGCAGACCACTGGTCTATCTTCGTAAATATGATGCTCCAGATCTCAGCCCGCCCGAACGGAGACTACGTATACACGTCAAAGAATCAGGGGGTTATCGCTGGGATGCGCGGCAGAAACCTGGCGTTTGCTGAAGCCATACCCTCGCTCTTGCATAGCATCGACGATGAGGTCGATGCGTTCCTTGAGAACCCCGGCAGCACGTTCGACATGACTAACCGCATGCTTAAGTTGGTACGCTCAAGACTTCACGGTCAGAGACAGAACCTAGAAGAACATCCGCAGCGACCTGCGCCACCCGATAGCATCGATATGCCGGAGCAACCTTCGCTTGGTCACATCCCTCTGCTTCTGGTGACCACCGTTGGCGAAGAGCCTCCTACTGTCTAGGCTGCCCAGAAGCGGCACAACACGCCATGCTGTTGAACGCTGCGGTCTCGCTTCAAACGACTGGGCACCTTTGGCCAGTCCGTACCTAATGACGAAATGGATTGCCACCGCTCCCTCGACCGCTTCGGGATTGCCAATCCGATTCTTGATATCTCCACCGTCACCGGCACACCAGATACGACCTGCCGTCCGATTGAACTCGGCCCAGGTGCGGCGAATGACGGCTACAAGTTGGTCACCGTATTGTGGAAGCGCGTCACTCAGTAAACGGCATCACCCGCTGCAAGCCAGTCATTCGCTGCGATACTTGGCACTCAGGGTCTTCTCGCTGAGTGGGCGTATAAAGTTCCAACTTTGGCGCACGGGTCCTGGCTTGCCTTCTTATGGCTGATTCCCCCCAAAAAAAGTATTGAGCCTCCTCAGATACGGGGCTCCCGCACAACCGACATCGGCCACTCTCAATTGGCGGATCAGAGGGGGGTGAGCAGACATTGGATTTGCCCATTGCGCGGACAATTGGAAAGATTTGGGCTGCGCACTGAGTTTGGGGCTGAGTTCAATTGACCCGGTCTTGCTGTACCTTGTGAGCTGTGGAGCCTAAGTCCTTGATTCAAAAAATCACGTCAATCCGGGGGAACAAGTGGGGGAACAAATTCCCATCGATTTTTGAGGAAATGAGTATTTAGGCGACTCTCGGGACATCATTCAGTAGACGCCAGCCCATAACCCCATCCAAGGGCGTCCACACTAATCCAGTGGACGCCCTTTTTCTTTGGTGAATCAACGACTTGCAGTCCATGGCCGTCTATAGCCGTCCATGCCCAGCCAAGCAAAAGTGGGGGTACAAATGGGAGTACAAACCCAGAAATCTGGTGAAATCGGTGTTTTGTACCCCCACTTCCCTCTTTAGAAAGGGGTTGCCATAGGGGACTATGTACCCAGAACCAAACAACCTCCTGGGTGCAGCGGGCGCAACCCTTGCCTTCAGCGCTTCGGTTTTTCGAGTGGTCGCGAGAAATTTTCGGAGTTGATTGCGAGGGGGGGCGATAGGTCGTCCGACTCTCAAAGCACCAGGCCGTCACATCTACGGCGTGGGGAGCAGCTGTCCCTTTCTTGTTTTTGATCTTCGGCAGCTGATCGGTTATCAATGAATGGCTATGTTCCAAATGAGCTGGCTTCAGCTTCCATGGCGTCAACGTCCAGAAGTGAAAAAAATAGCCCGCACGAGGCGGGCTAAATCATTGCATCACTCGCACAGGGGGGGGCGAACCGCCGGATTTGACGGTAGGTGCATCCTAAGCCGGGTTTCGAACCGCGCACCAGGGGTGCAGCTTGCAATCGTGAAATAAGTCCGTATTGCCCAGATTGCTGAAGTGCCAACTGCGATGGCGCTGCAGGTTCCTCGCGTTTCGGCAGACGGATGCAGATGGCGTGGTGGTATTCGTCCATGTCCGGGGCTTGTTGAGCAGTTTGCCGCCATGAAGGCAGGTGGTTCAACGACTTCGTCTCTGCGCAATGGCGGTAAAGCACCGCGGCCGCCATGGATTGCTCCTGAAGAAGATCACAAAAATCGGCATGGGCTTGTGGCCCATTCTTTGGCGGACCAAGCGCCTGTCTAAATGGCAACAGTTGGGGTGTGGGTTTTAGGGCGTCACGGGCCCGCCACCAAGCTACATGGGCACTTCATTGGTAATGCGGCGTGCAGGAGCTGCAAGGTTGTAGCTTCTTGTATCAATTCTTGAGCGGCAGAGGCTCGCGCTTCACAATCTTTCCTCGTTCAAGCCGGAGGCCACCATGCCAATGGAGTACTTAAGGGAGCTGGAGCGCGACGCGCTTCCCCTGATTGAATCGGATGTCGTCAACATCGACAAACTGCGTGTCTTGCGCGCTGCTGGAATGGTGGAGGTGCAGCTTCCGCCGGTTGATTCCCCCCACCAGAAAGCCCAGGTGCTTTACATCACCGGCCTCGGCTGTGCAACGCTGAGAGCCTACGGATCTCGTGTGAGAGCGCCCCGTCGGGAGCCACATTGTGATCTGGAGTCCTCCTACGATTGATTGCCAAGCCATGGCGATGCCCGGCAGCACCTGAGGCATTGGAAGAATCTGTCCTACAGATTGATGCGCTGCACAAGAAGTGCCGTAGTCGCAGGCCAAAAATACGATGAACGTTCCGTATTACTGGCACGACCACACGAAAGGCGCATATGAGCAGTTGGTACAAATTGGCTCTGGGCAATGACGAACAGGCTTTCGAGCCAGCTTTGCGGATCCAGCAGATGTTCATGTCAAAGTTTCTGATGTGCCCTCCAGGGTCCGGGAGGGCGCTTTTTTCTTGCTATGACAAAGAGCACGACAACCTCTGGTTGTATTTTTCGCCAGCGGCCGAAGACATTGCATTGCGTGTGTATGCAGAGCCTTGTGACCCGCCGACTGCGCTGGACTCCATCGGACTGCTGGCCGGGGAAGGTGATGCCTTGGGGGACAGACGAACTCCCAGCGCTGACCACAGCAGCGTACCGCCCCACCTCGCAGGGGCGACCTCACAGCTTTTGCCCGCACATGTCACTTAACTGGGGCTGTAGGCGCAGTCTTACGTCTGTCCCCATGGGGCTCTGACATGGGCCCCGGCGGGCCCGGACCTTAATGTCCTGACGGGGCTTTTTAAAAGCCCAGCCTTTGGAGTGCACCATGTTTTTCTTCCATCCAACGTTCCACCATCTCGAAGCTTGCCCAGAGGCCCCGTTGATGCAGATGGGTCAGCCCACTGACACACTCCTGCAGCGCCAGCAAACCGACAACCTGTGTCCTGACCGCCATGACGGCCACGGTCTGGAGCGGGAGTTGCAATTTGCAGACCTTGAATATCGAGAGCTGCAAGCAATGGGTTGAATGGTGTTGTGTCTGAAGACGGATTCGTATGGGAAAAAGCGATGTCAGTGCTGACGCTGCATATCCGGCCGGAGGGGGCTCAGCAGTATCTGGTAAGGGTATTCGATGGAAAACTGCTGCTGGGCGTGCCCAGTTTGCACCCCGAAATAGACCAGGCGATCCAGGCGTATGGACAGGGCGCAGGCTTTCCTGGCGTCACGGCGTTTGACATCTGGTACGGCGGTTGGAGTGTGGGCACCATACCGCTGGACCAGATGCGTACCGGGGCCTCAGAGCTGGCAGACCGCTTGGTTGTTCTATCGGCCGTGTTGCGTTGAAATGCCCGGCTTGCCCCGTGGGCAGGCGCTGGGCAGTTGTCACACCATGCCGTGACGGCGAAACAAAATGAAATAAACCGAAACTGCGTCGAGACCACATCGGCACGCTCTGTCGGCACCATCAGGGTCATGTTCAACACCGTCCATGAAAGGACTGCACCATGAAACCCTGGATCAAGAAAACCCTGGCGGGCATCTTCGGCGTCTCTATCGCGGTAGGCGGTTTGACGGCCTGCTCCAGCGGCCACCATCACCATGGCCCGATGAGTGCCGAAAAGGTGGCCGAAGTGCGTGGCAAGGTCGTCGAGCGGGTCAGCAGCAAGCTAGACCTGAACGATGCGCAAAAGCTCAAGCTCAATGTACTGGCCGACAAAATGGAGGCGCAGCGCACAGCCTTCATCGGCAAGGCTGCAGACCCCCGCGCAGAGATGCAGGCCATCGTGGCAGGTGCCACATTCGACCGTGTGCGGGCGCAGACGCTGCTGGAGGAAAAGACCCGCGCAGTCCAGGCCAATAGCCCTGAAGTGATCGGCGCATTGGCCGATTTTTACGACAGCCTGAACCCCGACCAGCAGCAGCAAGTGCGCGAGCTGATGCAGCGGCGCAAGGGCTGGATGGCGCGCGGCTGATGGCGGGGGGCTTTCACATGTCACCCACGCTGGAACCCATCCACCGCTTGGCACAGGGCGTGCGCAAACATGGGCCTGCGCTGCTGGCGGGCATGCCCGATCCCCACGATGAGTTGATGTCGCTGGTCTGGGGGCCGCGTTTTGACCGTGAACATGCACTGGGCCTGGTTGCCCGCCGGCCCGCAACGGCGGCCCAGACCTTGCCCGCTCTGTTGGCCGCCGCCGACCACTTTGACACACTCCATTCCGGCGCGCAGGGCCGCCTTCGCAAGTTGATCGTGCGACACCGCGCATTGCGTGTGGTGGACTGTGCGGGAGGGGTGGCCCATGGAGCTAGCGCCTGACGGTGTGAGAATTGCTCATGCACCGCATCCTGCTTATTGACGACGACGCGCAGCTTGGCCCCCCGCTGGCTATCTATTTTCAGCGGTTCGAGCTGGAGTTGATCCACGCACTCAAACCCAGCGACGGACTGGCCCAGCTGGCAGCGGGCGGGTTTGACGCCGCCATCCTGGATGTCATGCTGCCTGAAATGGATGGGTTTGAACTGTGCCGCACCATCCGCAAGCAGGGCGATCTGCCCATCGTGATGCTGACGGCCCGGGGTGAGGTGATGGACCGCGTGGTAGGGCTGGAGCTGGGTGCGGATGATTACTTGCCAAAGCCCTTTGAACCGCGCGAGCTGGTGGCCCGGCTGCAGACAGTGCTGCGCCGCCGCCGTACCAGCACACCTGGCAGCGTTGCCGATGCCACGTTGGAGTTTGAAGGCCTGAGCATTGACGCAGCCCGCCGCAGCGTGGTACGCCAGGGGGCGGCGTTGGAGCTGACGGGCACTGAGTTCGACCTGCTACACCTGTTGGCGAGGGAGCCGGGCAAGGTGTTCAGCCGGGATGACATCCTCAACCAGCTGCGCGGGCACGAGGCCGAGCTGTACACGCGGGCAGTGGACATTGTGGTCAGCCGCCTGCGCAAGAAGCTGGAGCCGTTGGACTGCATCAAGACGCTGCGCAACGCGGGATATTCGCTGGCGCTGCGCAGGGCGGCAAGCGCGTCTGGCGCCCCATCCTCGACATCGATCTCGTCATGAAGTCCTCTGATTCGCTGCCTGGGCACGATCCCGGTTGTCCCTGGCACCAGCGCGCGCGCGACGCTGTCGGGTATTCGCTGCGCATCCGCCTGGTGTTGGTGTTCATGGCCCTGGCCGTGACCGTCGCGGTGGTCTTCATGGGGGGCATGCAGAAGGTGGTGGCGCTGGGCTGGAAGGAAGCCGCGCGCCCGCTGCTGATGGACTATGTGGATCGCCTCACCGCCGAGATCGGCAGTCCGCCCAGCATCGAGCGGGCCCAGGCCATTGCGAACCGGCTGCCAGTGACGTTGCGCATCGAAGGGCCGCAGGTCCACTGGGATTCGCATCCCGACCGGGCGCGCCCTGACTGGATGAGCGACAAGGTGGAGCGCCAGGACCACTGGAGCCGGGAAGACACCGGCTACCGGCTGCTGCAGCGCACCACGGTCGATGGCCACCACATCGAATTCGGGCTCAACGCGCTGTCGTGGGACAAGCGCCCACGCATTGCGTGGGGCACGCTCACGGTATTGTTGTTGCTCACCGCGCTGGCCTATGTGTATGTGCGCCACCTGCTGCGGCCCCTGGACGACATCCGGCATGGCGCACGGCGCTTTGGCAATGGCGACTTTGGCGAGCCGATTCCGGTGCGCCACGCGCACCGGCCCGACGAGCTGGGCCAGCTGGCGGGCACGATCAACACCATGGGCGAAGACATCCACCAGATGCTGGAGGCCAAGCGGGCCTTGCTGCTGGCCATGAGCCACGAACTGCGCAGCCCCCTCACGCGGGCGCGCCTGAACACCGAGCTGCTGCCCGAGTCGCCCGATGTACTGGCTCAGCGTGCAGCCCTGATGCGCGATCTGGGTGAGATGGCCCGGCTCATCACCGACCTGCTCGAAAGCGAACGCCTGGCCGGACGCCATGCGGCCCTGCACCGCGAACCCACCAACCTGGCCGAACTCGCGCGGGAGGTAGTGGCGGAGCTGGAAGTGCGGCACCCCGGGGCTACGGCGATCACGCTGCTGGTGACCGGCACCTTGCCCACCTGCATGCTCGACCGATCCCGCGTGCGCCTGCTGATGCGCAATCTGCTGGACAACAGCCTGCGCCACAACGACCCGGCGGCCCAGCCGCCGCAGATCGAACTGCGGCTGCACGAAGGCGTGGTAGAGATCGAGGTGCGGGACCACGGCCCTGGCGTACCGCCCGAGCATCTGCCACATCTGGCCCAGGCGTTCTACCGCCCTGACACTGCGCGCCAGCGCACCACGGGTGGGGTGGGGCTGGGGCTGTACCTGTGTCGCCTGGTCACGCAAGCCCACGGCGGCACGCTGCTGGTGCGCAACGCCGAACCGGGCCTGCGGGTGACCGCGCGCCTGCCGTGCCCGGACGGTACACCGCAGGGCGCTGCGGGCTGAATGCCGGTTGAGTACCGGTTGAGTACGGTGCGGTCGCCTGCCCGCTGAGGCATGGCGCACTGGGGTGGTGCGAGCGCAGCCGCCATCGGAGTGCAGTGCTGGGTTTGGCCTCCATGCCCCTGTGGAGGTTCTGGCGCTCTGTCAAACTAAAAAAATGGATAAAATTGGCCGCTAGCGCTTTATAGGTATGCGCTGGTAGCTATTGTTTTGATAGTTTCTTGATCGGGCTGATCGGGCGTCAAACCGCTCGTGCATTTGGCTGGCCCCGATCTTGCTGAACCTTGGTACCACCCCCAACACGGTGAGAGTCTAGCGTTTACCCTGTATATACAGGTATGCTTGGGCTGTCATCATGGCGGCTGCAAGCGGGTGCGACCCGGCCGGAGTGGGCAAAGGTACTTTCTTCAAACAGGAGCAGATGATGACTCGATCGGTTGTGAAATGGACGTCGCTGGCGGCAGCCGCGGCTTGCGTGATGGCAGTGGCTGCACCGGCCCAGGCGCAAGAGACCAAGATTGTGCTGGGCATGTCCGGCTGGACGGGCTTTGCGCCGCTCACCCTGGCCGACAAGGCGGGCATCTTCAAGAAGAACGGCCTCGATGTGGAGATCAAGATGATCCCGCAGAAGGACCGCCACCTGGCCTTGGCCTCCAAGTCCATCCAGTGCGCCGCCACCACGGTCGAGACGCATGTGGCATGGAACGCCAACGGAGTGCCCATCGTGCAGATCTTCCAGATGGACAAGTCCTACGGCGCCGACGGCATCGCGGTGCGCGGCGACATCAAGGGCTTTGCGGACCTGAAGGGCAAGACCATCGGCGTGGACGCACCCGGCACTGCTCCGTACTTTGGCCTGGCCTGGATGCTCAGCAAGAACGGCATGAGCCTCAAGGACGTGAAGACCACCACGCTGTCGCCCCAGGCGGCTGCGCAGGCCTTCGTGGCAGGGCAGAACGACGCTGCCATGACGTACGAGCCTTACCTCTCAACCGTGCGCGACAACCCTGCCGCGGGCAAGATTTTGGCCACCACGCTCGACTACCCGATGGTGATGGACACCGTGGGCTGCGACCCCACCTGGCTTAAGGCTAACGGCAAGGCCGCGCAGGCCCTGGCCAATTCGTACTTCCAGGCGCTGGACATGATCAAGGCCGACCCTGCCAAGTCCAACGAGATCATGGGCGCGGCCGTCAAGCAGACGGGCGAGCAGTTCGCCAAGTCGTCGTCCTTCCTGCGCTGGCAGGACAAGGCCGCCAACCAGAAGTTCTTTGCGGGCGAGCTGACCACGTTCATGAAGGACGCCACAGCCATCCTGCTGGAGGCCGGCATCATCCGCAAGGCGAATGAGGACCTGGCCGTCACGTTCGACGCGAGCTTCATCAAGTAAATAGCTGGAAGAAAAACGCGCCATGTCTGCCGTGCAACCCCTGTCCGTTACTGAGCCTAAAGCACGCGTGCGCCGGCGTTCGCTCGCTCCCCTGGAGCCTGTGACTGCCCGTGCGCGCTGGCTGCTGGGCTTCGGTTTTTTTGTGTTGTTCGTGCTGGTGTGGGCGTTCTTCACGCTGGGTGGCTATGTGTCGCCCACCTTCCTGGCCAGCCCCGTCACCATGGCCAAGGAAGGCTGGCTGCTGTTCAGCGAATACGGCTTTCACAAAGACATCGGCATGACGGTGTGGCGCGTGTTCGGCGGCTTCATCCTGGCGGCAGTGGTGGCCGTGCCGCTGGGCATCGCGATGGGTGCTTACAAAGGCATCGAGGCGTTCTTCGAGCCCTTTGTCTCGTTCTGCCGCTACCTGCCTGCATCGGCCTTCATTCCGCTGCTCATCCTGTGGGCCGGCATTGGCGAGACGCAGAAGATCCTGGTCATCTTCATCGGCTCGGTCTTTCAGATCACGCTGATGGTCGCCGTCACCGTGGGTGGCGCGCGGCGCGACCTGGTGGAGGCTGCGTACACGCTGGGCGCGGGCCACAAGGGCATCGTCACCCGCGTGCTCATCCCCGGCGCCGCGCCCGAGATCGCCGAGACCCTGCGCCTGGTGCTGGGCTGGGCCTGGACCTACGTCATCGTGGCCGAGCTGATCGGGTCGTCGAGCGGCATCGGCCACATGATCACGGACAGCCAGTCGCTGCTCAACACCGGCCAGATCATCTTCGGCATCATCATCATCGGCCTCATCGGGCTGGTGTCCGACTTCGCCTTCAAGGCGCTCAATCACCGTCTGTTTGCCTGGAGTTTTGTGCGATGAGCCGCGTATCCATTCAAGCCGTTTCGCGCGTCTTCGAGACCGCCAAGGGCCAGCGCACGCAGGCGCTACAGCCGGTCGACTTCGAGGTCAAGGACAACGACTTCGTCACCATCCTCGGCCCCTCGGGCTGCGGCAAGTCCACGCTGCTGCGCATCGTGGCGGGGCTGGACCACGCCACCAGCGGACGCGTGCTGCTCGATGGCGCACCGGTCGAAGGCCCCGGGCCCGAGCGCGGCATGGTGTTCCAGAGCTACACGCTGTTCCCCTGGCTCACCATCGAGCAGAACATCCGCTTCGGCCTGCGCGAGCGCGGCATGCCCGAATCGCAGCAAAAAGAGCGCGCCGCGTACTTCATCGCCAAGGTGGGGCTGCGCGGCTTCGAGCAGCACTTTCCCAAGCAGCTGTCGGGCGGCATGCAGCAGCGCACCGCCATTGCGCGCGCGCTGGCCAACGACCCCAAGATCCTGCTGATGGACGAGCCCTTCGGCGCGCTCGACAACCAGACCCGTGTGCTCATGCAGGAGCTGCTGCTGGGCATCTGGGAGGCCGAGCGCAAGACGGTGCTCTTCGTCACCCACGATATCGACGAAGCCATCTTCATGGCCAACCGCGTGGCCGTGTTCAGCGCCCGGCCCGGCCGCATCAAGACCGAGCTGGCGGTGGACTTGCCCCACCCACGCCACTACACCATCAAGACCAGCCCCGAGTTCATGGACCTCAAGGCGCGCCTGACGGAAGAAATCCGCGCCGAGTCCATGGCGGCAGACCTGCATTGAGCCGAACCGAGCACACCGACTCATGAGCGCCCATCCTTCCCGCCGTCCCGCTGTTGCTGTTGCTCCCGCTGCTCCCGCTCCATCACGCAGCGCCAGCCGCGTGGCCGCCCCGTCCCAGGGCGCAGCAGCCGTGGCCGCGCCCGCGCAGGCCATGGCGCTGTACGAGCAGGTCAAGGACCACATCTCGCGCAAGATCCAGGAAGGCATCTGGCGCGCGGGCGACCGCCTGCCGTCCGAGAACGAGCTGGTCACCCAGTTCGGCATCTCGCGCATGACGGTGAACCGCGCGCTGCGCGAACTGGTGGAGCAGGGCCGCATCGTGCGCGTGGCCGGTGTGGGCAGCTTTGTGGCCGAAGACAAGCCCCAGTCCACGCTGCTGCAGATCGCCAACCTGGCCGGCGAGATCCGCCAGCGCGGGCACGACTACCGCTGCGACGTGCTGGCGGTGGAGCGCATCTCGGCCACGCTCGAAGTGGCCGCTGCGCTCGACCTGCGCACCGGCGAGTCGGTGTTCCACTCGCTGTGCATCCACCGCGAAGACGGCGTGCCCGTGCAACTGGAAGACCGCCACGTGAACCCGCGCCAGGTGCCCCAGTTCGCCGCGCAGGACTTCACGCTGCTGCAGCCCTCCGAATACCTGGTGCGCAACGTGCCGTTCGACCAGATCGAGCATGTGGTCGACGCCGTCATGCCCACCGCCGAGCAGGCCACGCTGCTGGAGATGTCGCCGCAGGAGCCCTGCCTGCTGCTCACCCGCCGCACCTGGTCGCGCGGCGTGCCGATCACCGTGGTGCGCTGCCTGCACCCCGCCACCCGCTACCGTTTAGGCAGCCGTTTCCGAGCCGACGGCAACCCCGTCTCAGGCTGAACGTTCTGCCTGAAGAGCCTCGATTCTTCCGCTTGTGACTACTTGTATATACAGGATCAACGCCATGACAAAAACCACTGATTCGTCCCTGACCCTGCACCCCGGCCACGTGTCGCTGGCTGCGCTGCGCAGCATCTACGCCGCGCCCGTGCAGCTGTCGCTCGACCCGTCCGCACGCGCCCTCATGCAAGCATCGCTGGCCACGGTGCAGCGCATCGTGGATGAAGACCAGGTGGTCTATGGCATCAACACCGGCTTCGGCAAGCTCGCCAGCACCAAGATCGCCCACGAGCGCCTGGCCGAGCTGCAGCGCAACCTGGTGCTGTCGCACAGCGTGGGCACGGGCGATGCGCTGGCGGACGATGTGGTGCGCCTCATCCTCGCGACCAAGGCCGTCAGCCTGGCGCGCGGGCACTCCGGCATCCGGCCCGAGATCGTGGATGCGCTGCTGGCCATGGCCAATGCCGACGTGCTGCCCGTGATCCCGGCCAAGGGCTCTGTGGGCGCGTCGGGCGACCTGGCGCCGCTGGCGCACCTGGCCTGCGTGCTGATCGGCGAAGGCCAGGCCAAGGTCAACGGCCAGGTGGTGTCCGGTGCGGAGGCCATGCGCTCCATCGGCCTGGCGCCGTTCGTGCTGGGCCCCAAGGAAGGGCTGGCGTTGCTCAACGGCACGCAGGTGTCCACCTCGCTCGCGCTGGCCGGGCTGTTCGGCGCAGAGAGCGTGTTTGCGGCCGCGCTGGTCGCAGGCTGCCTGTCGCTCGAAGCCATTAAGGGCTCGGTCAAGCCGTTCGACGCACGCATCCACGAAGCGCGCGGCCAGGCCGGGCAGATCGCCGTGGCGGCCGCCGTGCGCGCGTTGCTGGACGGCAGCGCCATCGACACCTCTCACCCCAATTGCGGCCGCGTGCAGGACCCTTACTCCATCCGCTGCGTGCCGCAGGTGATGGGCGCGTGCCTTGACAACCTGCACCACGCCGCGCGCGTGCTGACCATCGAGGCGAACGCGGCATCCGACAACCCCCTGGTGTTCGACAACGGGGACGTCATCTCCGGCGGCAATTTCCACGCCGAGCCCGTAGCCTTTGTTGCGGACATCATCGCGCTGGCCGTAGCCGAGATCGGCGCCATCTCCGAGCGCCGCCTGTCGCTGCTGCTGGACCCGGGCCTCTCGGGCCTGCCGGCCTTCCTGATCCTCGACAGCGGCGTGAACTCGGGCTTCATGATCGCCCAGGTCACCGCCGCCGCATTGGCGGCCGAGAACCAGTGCCTGGCCAACCCCAGCAGCGTGACCAGCCTGCCGACATCGGCCAACCAGGAGGACCATGTCTCCATGGCCACCTACGGCGCGCGGCGCCTGGGCGACATGGTGCGCAATGCGGCGGTGATGGTCGGCATCGAGGCCATGGCCGCTGCGCAGGGCATGGAATTCGACCGCACCCTGAAATCCTCTCCGCTGATCGAAGCGCAATTCGCCGCCATCCGCGAGCGCGTGGCCTACCTGGAGCAGGACCGTTACCTCGCCCCCGACATCGAAGCCATGCGCGCATGGGCCCAGCAGTCCACCTGGCCTGTAGCGCTCACCCAGTGCCTGCCCAGCTTCGCCTGATTTTCTCTACGCATACCCCATTGATTCACAGGAGCCCACCATGAACGCCAACGACGCCATCATCGCCGCCGCCTCCAACAACGACCCCCGCCACGACGCCAGCCGCGTGATCCGCGCGCCGCGCGGCAGCCAGCTCACTTGCAAAAGCTGGCTCACCGAGGCCGCCTACCGCATGATCCAGAACAACCTCGACCCCGAGGTGGCCGAGCGCCCGCAGGACCTGGTGGTGTACGGCGGCATCGGCCGCGCTGCGCGTAACTGGGAGTGCTATGACCAGATCCTCGCCTCGCTCAAGGAGCTGAACGACGACGAAACCCTGCTCATCCAGTCCGGCAAGCCCGTGGGCGTCTTCAAGACCCACGCCAACGCGCCCCGCGTGCTGCTGGCCAACTCCAACCTTGTCCCTAAGTGGGCCAACTGGGAGCACTTCAGCGAGCTGGACCAGAGGGGCCTGTTCATGTACGGCCAGATGACCGCCGGCAGCTGGATCTACATCGGCACGCAAGGCATCGTGCAGGGCACCTACGAAACCTTTGCCGAGGCCGGCCGCAAGCACTACGGCGGCTCGCTCGAAGGCAAGTGGATTCTGACTGCGGGCCTGGGCGGTATGGGCGGCGCGCAGCCGCTGGCGGCCACGTTCGCGGGCGCGGTGTCGCTCAACATCGAATGCCAGCAAAGCAGCATCGACTTCCGCCTGCGCACGCGCTATGTGGACAAGCAGGCGCGTGACATTGACCACGCGTTCGAGCTGATCCAGCAGCACACGGCTGCCAAAGAGGCCGTGTCGATTGCCCTGCTGGGCAACGCCGCAGAAATCCTGCCCGAGCTGGTGCGCCGTGCCAAGGCCGGTGGCCTCAAGCCCGACTTGGTCACCGACCAGACCTCGGCCCACGACCTCGTCAACGGCTACTTGCCCGCAGGTTGGACGGTGGCCCAGTGGCGCGCCGCGCAGCAGGACGTGACACAGCACGAGGTGCTGAAGAAGGCCGCTGCCAAGTCCTGCGCCGTGCATGTGCAGGCCATGCTCGACTTCCAGCACATGGGCATCCCGGTGGTGGACTACGGCAACAACATTCGCCAGGTGGCGTTTGACGAAGGCGTGAAGGACGCCTTCGACTTCCCCGGCTTTGTGCCCGCCTATATCCGCCCGCTGTTCTGCGAAGGCAAGGGCCCGTTCCGTTGGGTGGCCCTGTCGGGTGACCCGGAAGACATCCGCAAGACCGACGCCAAGATCAAGGAACTGTTCCCCGAGAACAAACACGTGCACCGCTGGCTCGACATGGCGGGCGAGCGCATTGCCTTCCAGGGCCTGCCCGCACGCATCTGCTGGCTGGGCCTGGGCGAGCGCCACATCGCGGGCCTGGCCTTCAACGAGATGGTGAAGAACGGTGAGCTCAAGGCGCCCATCGTGATCGGCCGCGACCACCTGGACACCGGCAGCGTGGCCAGCCCCAACCGCGAGACCGAAGGCATGAAGGACGGCACCGACGCCGTGAGCGATTGGCCACTGCTCAACGCGCTGCTCAATACCTCGGGCGGCGCCACCTGGGTCAGCCTGCACCACGGCGGCGGCGTGGGCATGGGCTACTCGCAGCACTCGGGCATGGTCATCGTGGCCGACGGCACCGACGCCGCAGCCGAGCGCCTGGCACGCGTGCTGGTCAACGACTGCGGCAGTGGCGTGATGCGGCATGCGGACGCCGGGTATGAACTGGCGGTGGAGACGGCCAAGAAGCAGGGGCTGAAGCTGCCGATGGTGAAGTAGTCCGAAGAAAGTGAGGGAATGACAGGAATGTGAAAAAGGGAACTGCAATCCCATCAAATGGGAATGCAGGGTAGGAATGTCGCTGCAATACTTTGATACTGAGTCCATGACCGCCCGTGGACTGACCTCCGTTGCCGCCGCCGACCGTGTTCTGCACGTGCTGGCCGTGCTGGCGCAGCATGGTCAGCCCATGTCGGCGGCCGAGCTGGTGGAGGCCACGGGCTTGGCACGCAGCACGCTGTACCGGCAGCTTGCGCGGCTCAAGCTGTGGGGCTTTGTGCTGGAGAGCAGCGGGCACTACGCGCCCGGGCCGCTCAGCCTGCAACTGGCCCTGGGCTTTGACATGGCGTCGCACCTGGTGCACCACGCGCGGCCCGATATGCAGGCCCTGGCCCGGCAGTCCCACGAGAGCGTGGGGCTGGTGGTGGCCGTGAATGACAGCGTGGTGTGCCTGGACATGGTGGACAGCACGCAGGCCCTGCGCTGCTCGTTTGAAAAAGGGCGCAGCGTGCCGCTGCGCGCGGGGGCCTCCGCCAAGTGCCTGCTTGCCCATGTGGCCCCGGCCACGCGCAATGCCATTCTGGACCTGCACTACGGCGCAGGCACTGCTGAGCGCCAGGCGGCGCTGACCGAGCTGGAAGGCATTGCCAAGGCCGGCTACGCGGTCAGCTCTGGCGAGGTGGATGCCGGTGTCTGGGGTGTCAGCGTGCCGGTGTTCGGTTCACCCCGGCAGGCGGCCGGGGCCATCACCCTGATGGTCCCGATCTTGCGAGCCCAGGGGCAGGAGACCGCACTCACCGGCATGGCCGTCGTCGCCGCAGCCCGCATCTCCCGCCAGCTCACTTCTCCCTGATTTTCCTCACCCCTCCCCAGGAGCTTTCCCCATGAACCTTCGTCGCAACCTTCTTTTGGCCAGCCTGGCCGCCGCAGCCTTTTGCACCACGGGTGCACAGGCCCAGGACAACGTCCTGCGTGTGGGCACCGATGCCACGTTTCCGCCCATGGAGTTTGTCGAGAACGGCAAACGCACGGGCTTCGACATCGAGCTGGTGGAGGCCATTGCCAAGACCATGGGCAAGCAGGTCGAATGGGTGGACATCGACTTCAAGGGCCTGATTCCCGGCCTGATTTCCAAGCGTTTTGACATGGCGGTCTCGGCCATCTACATCACCGACGAGCGCAAGAAGGTGGTGGACTTCACCGACTCCTACTACGCCGGTGGCCTGGTGGTGATGGTGAAGGCCGACAACAAGGCCATCCACAAGCTCGCCGACCTGGACGGCAAAAAGGTCAGCGTGCAGGTGGGTACCAAGTCGGTGTCGTACCTGACCGAAAAATTCCCCAAGGTGCAGCGTGTCGAGGTCGAAAAGAACCAGGAGATGTTCAACCTGGTGGACATCGGCCGCGCCGACGCTGCCGTGACCGGCAAACCCGCAGCCTTCCAGTATGTGCGCACCCGTCCCGGCCTGCGCGTGCTGGATGAGCAGCTCACCACCGAAGAGTACGGTATGGCCCTGCGCAAGGACACGCCCGAGTTGACGAAGGCCGTCAACGGTGCCATCACCAAGCTCAAGGCCGATGGCACCTATGCGGCCATCGTCAAGAAGTGGTTCAGCAACAGCGCTGCCAAGTAAGCCACCCACGGTTGCCGAACTGAGCCATGGAACTCGATTTTTCTCCTGTCTGGGCCGGGCTGCCCCAGTTGCTGGCGGGCGCGCTGGTCACTGTGGAAATCACGGCCGCCTCGCTGCTGCTGGGCTGTGTCATGGGCCTCCTGGTAGGCATTGGCCGCCTGAACCCCAAGCGCCGGGTGGTCTACGCCCTGTGCACTGCCTACGTGGCCGCGATCCGTGGCACGCCGCTGCTGGTGCAGCTGTTCATCCTGTTCTTTGGCCTGCCGCAGTTCGGCATCCTGCTGCCCGCTTTTGTGTGCGGCGTGATTGGCCTGGGCATCTACTCGGGCGCCTATGTGTCCGAGGTGGTGCGCGGCGCCATTCAGTCCATCGACAAGGGACAGATGGAGGCGGCGCGCTCCATCGGCATGTCGTCGGGCCTGGCCATGCGCACCGTGGTGCTGCCGCAGGCCGTGGTGCGCATGATTCCGCCACTGGGCAATGAGTTCATCGCGCTCATCAAGAACTCGGCGCTGGTGTCGCTGCTCACCATCCACGACCTGATGCACGAAGGGCAGAAGATCATCAGTGTGTCGTACCGCTCGCTGGAGGTGTACCTGGCGATTGCGGTGGTGTATTTCATCCTCACGGGTGTCACTTCGCTGGTGCTGCGACGCATGGAGCTGCGCCTGCGTGCCGGGGGGATGGTGCAATGAAGAAAAATTCTGTGATGATCGGAGCAAGCCCATCCGTCGAGCCCATCGTGCGCATTCGCGGACTGCGCAAGTCGTTTGACAACCATGTGGTGCTGAACGGCATCGACTTTGACGTGCTGCCGTCGCAGGTGGTGGTGGTCATCGGGCCCAGCGGCTCGGGCAAGAGCACTTTCCTGCGCTGCTGCAACGGACTGGAGCAGCCCGAAGGCGGCACGGTCGAGATCTGTGGCCGCACGCTGGTGCAGGACGGCCGCATGCTGCCCGATCATGACCTGAACGCCCTGCGCGAAGAGGTGGGCATGGTGTTCCAGTCGTTCAACCTGTTTCCGCACCTGTCGGTGCTCGACAACGTCACGCTGGGCCCGCGCAAGCTGCGCGGCCTCTCGCGCAAGGAGGCCGACGAGCGCGCACAGGCCCTGCTGACCAAGGTGGGCCTGGTGCACAAGGCTTTGGCCATGCCAGCAAGCCTGTCGGGCGGGCAAAAGCAGCGTGTGGCCATTGCCCGCGCGCTGGCCATGGAGCCGCGTGTGATGCTGTTCGACGAGCCCACGTCGGCGCTGGACCCGGAACTGGTGGGCGAGGTGCTGCAGGTCATGAAGCTGCTGGCCAGCGAAGGCATGACCATGATGGTGGTCACGCACGAGATGGACTTTGCACGCGAGGTGGGCGATGTGGTCGTGGTGATGGACGGCGGCGGCATCATTGAGGCGGGCGTGCCCGCCACCATTTTCACCAACCCCACGCAGGAGCGCACGCGCTCCTTCCTGCAGGCCGTGCTCACGCGCGCCTGAGGCTGGGTGTGGCGTGGTGCACGACAACGGTCAACAACACAACAGGAGACAAGCCCGCATGCCCCCGCTATCACCCGCCATGGACCAGCGCTTGCAAGAGCGCTTTCACCAGCGTTTGCAGGCACGCCTGACCGCAGACGACATTGCCCGCTTCGACCGCGACGGCGCGTTGTGCATCAAGCAGCTGCTCACGCCCGAAGAGGTAGCGCTGCTGCGTGAGGGCATCGACGCCAACCTGGCCGCGCCCAGCCCGCGCGCCAAGGTGGCCAGCCGGCCCGATGACCCGGGCCGGTTCTTCGAGGACTTTTGCAACTGGCAGGACATTCCGCAGTTCGGCCGCTTTGTGCGTGAGACACCGCTGGCGCTGGCTGCGCAGCGCCTGATGCAGTCGCGCACCGTGCGGCTGTACCACGACCATGTGCTGGTGAAGGAGCCGGGCACGCGCCAGCGCACGCCCTGGCACCAGGACCAGCCCTACTACAACATCGACGGCCAGCAGAACATCAGCATGTGGATACCGGTGGACCCGGTGTCGCGTGCGGCCACGCTGGAGTTTGTGGCCGGATCGCACAAGGGCCCCTGGCTCATGCCGCGCACCTTCATGGACAACCAGGCGAAATGGTTCCCCGAAGGCAGCCTGCAGGATCTGCCTGATGTCGAGGCTGACCGCGATGCCTTCCCCATCGTGGGCTGGGAGATCGAGCCCGGTGACGTGGTGTGTTTTCACATGCTCACGCTGCATGCGGCGGGTGGGGTGGAGGGCACTAACCGCCGCCGTGTGTTCTCGGTGCGCTTTCTGGGCGACGACACGCGCCATGCGCCCCGGCCGTGGAAGACTTCGCCTGAGTTTCCGGGCCTGGCTGGCGAGTTGCCCGCTGGCGCGGAGATGGACCACCCGCTGTTTCCGCTGCTGGTGACGGGCGCCGGGCAGACGGCCGCAACATCCTGATGAACACGACGACAACAACGATGGTGATGAACTTCTTTGACCTGGTCATTACTCCGAGTACGCCCTGGAAGAACGGCGGTGGCAGCACGCAGGAGCTGGCCTGCTGGCCCCCCGGTGCGGACATGAACGGCTTTGAGTGGCGCGTGAGCCTGGCCACGGTGGACCGGCCCGGTCCGTTCTCCGTGTTCCCGGGCATTGATCGCCAGATCATGCTGCTGGGCGGCGACGGCCTGCACTTGCGCAGCCCTGGCTGGGAGCACCGGCTGGACCAGCGCTGGCAGCCGTTTGCTTTCTCGGGCGACGACGCGGTGGACGGCGCCATGCTGGGGGGCACGTCCAAGGATTTCAACCTCATGCTGCGCCGCGGCGTATGGCAGGGCGCGCTGCGGGTGGTCGGTGATGACCAGGCGCTTGGGGGCGCTGCCGCTGGCTTTTGCATGGCGCTGCACGGCGACTGGCAATGGTTGGACGCGCAGGGCGGCAATCACCGCGTGCTGCGGTCCGGGCAGGGCTTCTGGTGGGCTGGCGAAGCGGGGTCGGTGCAAGGGCGCCTTTCGCCCGTGCACGCCGGCAGCGCGGCCGGCGCCCCCGCCTTGGTGTGGATAGCGCTGGAGCACAGCTCCGGCGAAAAATACGAATAAAAATAGCCCCTGGCGCTTGATGGATAAGCGCTAGTCGCTATTTATTTTGTAGCAATTGACGCCCATGATTTCTTCGGTAGACAAAGACATGCAACCTCCACACACCCGTGCGTCGCTCCCCGGCAGCACCAACAGCACCAACAGCGCCAACAGCGTCGACAGCCCTCGCAGCGCTGATGGCATATGGGTGAACCTGAAGCCCGTGCCAGGCCTTGCCGTGGCCGACGCGCCCGTGTCCGAGGGGGAACCTATCTGCGTGGTGGTACAGGGTGGCAGCATGGTCTGGGTGGGGCCCGAAGCACAGCTGCCCGCCGACTACCAGGCCCTGCGCCGTTGGAACGCACAGGGCGCCCTGACCACGCCGGGCCTCGTGGACTGCCACACCCACCTGGTCTACGGCGGCCAGCGTGCCCACGAATTCGCCATGCGGCTGGCGGGCGCCACGTACGAAGAAGTGGCCAAGGCAGGCGGCGGCATCGTGTCGTCCGTCAAGGCCACGCGCGAAGCGTCCGAGGACGAACTCTTTGCCCTGGCAGCTCCCCGCCTGCAAGCCCTGCTCGACGAAGGCGTCTGCGCCATCGAGATCAAGTCCGGCTACGGCCTGGCGCTGGAGCACGAGCGCAAGCAACTGCGCGTGGCGCGCCGCCTGGGCGAAGCCTTCGGGGTCACGGTGCGCACCACCTTCCTCGGCGCGCATGCCCTGCCGCCCGAATACGCAGGCCGCAGTGGCGACTACACCGACCTGGTCTGCAATGAGATGCTGCCCGCGCTTGCGGCCGAAGGCGTGGTCGATGCGGTGGACGTGTTCTGCGAACGCATCGCCTTCACGCTGGCCGAGACAGAGCAGGTGTTTCAGGCTGCGCAAAAGCTCGGCATCCCCGTCAAGCTGCATGCCGAGCAGCTCTCCGACATGGGCGGCGCGGCCCTGGCCGCGCGCTACGGCGCGCTGTCGTGCGACCACATCGAGCACCTGTCGCAGGACGGCATCGCCGCCATGAAGGCCGCCGGCACCGTGGCCGTGCTGCTGCCCGGCGCCTACTACACGCTGCGCGACACGCACCTGCCGCCCATCGCGCAGCTGCGCGAGGCCGGCGTGCCCATGGCCGTGTCCACCGACCACAACCCCGGCACCTCGCCCGCGCTCAGCCTGCTGCTCATGGCCAACATGGCGTGCACGCTGTTTCGCCTGACGGTGCCCGAGGCCCTGGCCGGCATCACCACGCACGCCGCGCGCGCGCTGGGTCTGCAGGACACGCACGGCCTCATCGCCGCCGGCCGGCCTGCCCACTTCGTGCTCTGGCCGCTGGGCGACGCGGCCGAACTGGCCTACTGGTACGGCCACAAGCCCGCCTGCACCATCGTGCGGCAGGGGCGCGTGGCGGCCGACGGCCTGGGCATCCACACGCATCAGGAGACACTCCATGGCGCTTGACGCACCGCACAGCCTTTTCGCCGCCGATGCGCTGCTGCCCACCGGCTGGGCGCGCAACGTGCTGTTGCAGTGGGATGGGGCAGGGCGCTTCACCCACATCGCCGCCGATGCTGCAGCGCCCGCGGGCACGCCGGTGGCTGCGGGCCCGGTGCTCCCCGGCATGCCCAACCTGCATTCGCACGCATTCCAGCGCGCGTTCGCCGGCCTGACGGAGTACCGCGGCGAAAGCCAGGACAGCTTTTGGAGCTGGCGCAACCTGATGTACCGCTTTGCCGCACGCATCACGCCCGAGTCGCTGGAGGCCATCGCCACCTGGCTCTATGTGGAGATGCTGGAGGCGGGCTACACCTCGGTGTGCGAGTTCCACTACGTGCACCACGATCAGGACGGCACGCCGTATGCCGACGACGCCACTCTGTCGCTGGCCCTGCTGCGCGCCGCACACCACGCGGGCATCGGCATCACGCTGCTGCCGGTGCTGTACCAGACCAGCGGCTTTGGCGCCAAGCCGCCGCGGGCGGACCAAGCCCGCTTCATCCGCAGCACCGACAGCATGCTCTCATTATTGGAGCGCCTGACGCCCGCTGCACAAGCGCAAGGAGCCGGCCTGGGCCTGGCGCCCCACTCGCTGCGGGCCGTGCCGCCCGACAGCCTGCGTGCCGCTGTGCAGGGCCTCACCGCCCTGAACCCGCACGCGCCCATCCACATCCACATCGCCGAGCAGACGCAGGAGGTGGACGACTGCATCGCCTGGAGCGGCCAGCGCCCGGTGCAGTGGCTGCTCGACCACGCCACTGTGGACGCACGCTGGTGCCTGGTGCACGCCACGCACATGACGGTGGATGAATACGCAGCCGCCGCGCGCTCGGGCGCCGTGGCGGGCATCTGCCCCACGACCGAAGCCAATTTGGGCGATGGCATCTTCGACATGCCACTGTGGCTAAAACATGGCGGCCGCTGGGGCGTGGGCTCGGACAGCCACGCCTGCGTGAATGCGGCCGAAGAGCTGTTGATGCTCGAGTACGGCCAGCGCCTGTCGCGCCGCCAGCGCAACGTGCTGGCCAGCAGCACCCAGGCCGAGGTGGCGACCGCTATGACGCTGCAGGCTGTGGCCGGTGGTGCGCAGGCTTCGGGCCGCGCCGTCAAGGGACTTGCCGTGGGCCAGCAGGCCGATCTGGTGGTGTTGGACGCGCAGCATGTGGCGCTGCGCGACCTGCCCGCGCACAGCATGTTGTCGGCCCATGTGTTCGGCAGCCACCGCACCTCGGCCATCGACAGCCTGTGGGTGGCCGGCGTGCGCCGCGTGTCCGACGGCCAGCACACGCTTCACGAATCCGCAGCCAATGCCTTTGTGGCTGCCCGGACGGCCACCATCGCGCCGGACTGAGCTGTCTTTGTCTTATTTCTGAACCCGCCATGACCGAAAAAAATATACCGCCCCCGTTTGTCTTTCACCAAGGCACGCAGCCGCTGCTGATCTCCATGCCCCATGCCGGCACCTATGTGCCCCCGGCGCTGGCGGCGCGATTTACCGAGGATGCCCGCCATGTGCCCGACACCGACTGGCACATGGACCGGCTGTATGGGTTTGCCAAGGACCTGGGCGCGTCCATCCTGGTGGCCACGCAATCGCGTTATGTGGTCGACCTGAACCGCCCGCCCGACGGCGCCAGCCTGTACCCCGGCCAGAGCGTCACCGGCCTGTGCCCGGTCGACACCTTTGACGACACGCCCATCTATGCCAACGGTGATGTGCCCGATGACGCAGAAGTTGCTGCGCGGCGTGATGCAGTCTGGGCGCCGTACCACGCGCAACTGCGTACCGAGTTGGATCGCATCCGCGCCCAACACGGTGTGGCGGTGTTGTGGGACGCCCATTCCATCCGCTCGGTGTTGCCCCGCTTTTTTGAAGGCAAGCTGCCGGACCTGAACCTGGGCACGGCCAATGGTGAAAGCTGCGACCCCGCACTGGCACAGCAGCTGCTGTCCATTGCAAAGGAAGCCAGTGGCTATACCGCCGTGCTCAATGGCCGCTTCAAGGGTGGGCACATCACGCGCCACTATGGCCAGCCGGGGCAGGGCGTACACGCGATCCAGCTGGAGATGACGCAGTGCAGTTACATGCAGGAGGTCTTGCCGTTTGACTACCTGCCCGAGGTGGCGGCGCGCGTGCAGCCGCACCTGGAGCGCATGCTGCGGGCCGTGCTCGCTTTTGCGGCTTCACATGGTGGGCGGTGATTCATCGCGCGTGCCATGGGGATGTTGATATTGCTCAATTTTTTGTAGCGGCCGGTCCAGTGCGGCCAAGCTTTGATGCTAGTATGGATTGAGCGGTCCCTCCACGGGATCGTCGGGCGGGCGCTTCTTGTTTTCAGCCCCACCCTGCCAGCCAATGCGGAAGGAGCCGCAGCCCCATGGACCCAGCGGCTTATTACTACATGCCCCTTTTCAAGCCCGGTGCCTCCGTGCAATGGGGGCAACGGCGCGAGACGGTCAGCCATGTGGTGGTGCGCCGCAATGCGCTCATGATCTACTTGGTGGGCTTGGATTCGCCCGTGCACCCGGACTCCCTCCAGGTGGAGCCCACGGCTTTTCACCTCACACGCGTTCCCGACAGGTTCTGACAGCAGAAATCCGCCGCACCACGGTGTGCTGAATCTTCACCCCGCCGTGTGCTGCGCCATGGCCTCGCCCAGCTGGATGGGCCTTGTGGGTGCCCACTGCGGGTTGAACTGCAGCGGCCCCGCCGGGAACAGCATGACCACCGTCGAGCCCAGCAGGAAGCGTCCCATTTCTTCGCCCTGCCGCAGGCTCACCTGCCCCTTGGCGTAGTCCCACTGCCGCTGCGTGCCCGTGCGGGGCGGATTCACCTGGCCATGCCACACCGTGGCCATGCTGCCCACAATGGTGGCGCCCACCAGCACCAGCACGAACGGGCCCTGGGCCGATTCAAAAAAGCACACCACGCGCTCATTGCGCGCAAACAGGTCCGGCACGCCACGCGCCGTGGTGGGGTTCACCGAAAACAGATCGCCGGGCACATGCACCATGCGCGTCAACTCGCCCGCGCACGGCATGTGAATGCGGTGGTAGTCGCGCGGGCTCAGGTACAGCGTGGCGAAGTGGCCGTTGTCAAAACGGGCTGCCGCTGCCGCATCGCCACCCACCAGGGCGGTGGTGGAATAGGTGTGGCCCTTGGCCTGGAAGACCTGGTCCTTGGCGATGGGGCCAAACTGGCTGATGGCGCCATCCACCGGGCAGATCAGGTCTGCCGTGGCCAGCGGGCGAGCTCCTGGCCTCAACGCCCTGGTGAAGAAGTCGTTGAACGATGCGTAGCTGGTGATGTCGGGATTGGCCGCCTCGGCCATGTTGACGTTGTAGCGGGCCACAAAACGGCGGATCACCGAGGTGGTCAGGCTGCCCAACCGGGCCGACGCAAATTTGCCAGCCAGGGTGGTCATTGCCTGCTTGGGCATGAGGTATTGCGGCAGAACTGCCAGGCGATCAGACACGGGCGAACCCCTCGAAGACGAAAGCGAACGATTCTATCGGCGGGGCACCGTCACCCGCATGCTTCATACCCCGAGGTACTGGTCCAGCAGCTGTGGCTGCGCGTGCAGCGCGTCCGAACTGCCCTCGAACACCACTTGGCCCTTGACCAGGATGATGTTGCGGTCGGTGATCTGCGTGACGTGTTTCCAGTTCTTGTCCACGATCACGCTGCTGATGCCACTGTCCTTGATGAGGCTGCAGATGCGCCATATCTCGCGGGCGATCAGCGGGGCCAGGCCCTCGGTCGCTTCGTCGAGGATGAGCACGTCGGGGTTGGTCATCAGCGCGCGGCCAATGGTCAGCATCTGCTGCTCGCCGCCGCTGAGCTGCTGGCCGCCGTGGCCCAGGCGTTCCTTCAGGCGCGGAAATGTCTCCAGCACCCGGTCATAGGTCCAGTCGCGCTGGCCACGTGTACCTGCGCGCGCCGCCATCTGCAGGTTCTCGGCCACGCTGAGGTTGCCAAAGATGCCGCGGCCTTCGGGCACGTAGGCAATACCCAACCGGGCGACCTCGTAGGGCGGTTTGCCGGTCATGTTGCGGCCTGACACCGTCACGCTGCCCGAGCGCGGCTTGACGAGCCCCATGAGCGACTTGAGCAAGGTGCTTTTGCCCATGCCGTTGCGGCCCATGAGGCCGATGGTCTCCCCCTGGCCCACCGTAAAGTCCACGCCATGCAGGATGTGGCTGCTGCCGTAGAAGGTGTGGATGCCACGGGCATCAATCCATGGAGTGCTCATCTCAGTGATCCTCCCCCAGGTAGGCGGCTTGCACCGTGGCATCGGCGCGCACCTCGGGCGGTGTGCCATGGGCGATCACTTCACCATTGACCATCACGGTGAGGAGGTCGGCCAGTGCAAACACGGCGTCCATGTCGTGCTCCACCAGCATGATGGCGTGGGCGGGCTTGAGGCGCTGCAGCAGCTCCACCATGCGTTCCGCCTCAGCCACGCCCATGCCGGCCAGTGGCTCGTCGAGCAGCAACACCTGCGGCTCGGTGGCCAGGGTCATCGCAATTTCGAGCTGGCGCTGCTCGCCGTGGCTCATGGCGCCGGCAATGGCTGTGCGCCGGTCTTTCAAGCCGGAAAGCTCGATAGCGCTTTCCAGTCTTGCGTTGGTAGCTCTGTTTTTGATAGTGTTTGCACGCGTGTCCTGCCACCAGCGCAGCGGGTTCCAGGGCTGCTGTGGGTCTCGGGACTGCGCGGCCAGGCGCACGTTTTCATGCACGGTAAGCGGCAAGAAGATGTTGGTCTTCTGGTAGCTGCGGCCCAGTCCCTGGCGCGAGATGCGTTCGGGTGCCAAGCCGGTCACGTCGGAGCTCCCAAGCTGCACCTGCCCCGAACTGGGTGGAAGGTCGCCCGATAGCAGGTTGGTCAGCGTGGACTTGCCCGCGCCGTTGGGGCCGATCACGGCATGGATCTGACCACGCCACAGGTCCAGCGATACGCCGTTGACGGCGGCCAGGCCTCCGAAGCGTTTGGTGAGCTGGCGGGCCGAGAGCAGGGCGTCAGCCATGGTGTGGGTCCTCCTGCGCCTTGGCGGCCCGGCGCTGCCCCAGCATGCCCAGCAGCCCGCGCGGCGCGGCCACCACCACTAGCACGATGAAGCTGCCCATCAGCAGTTGCCAGTGTTTGGTGATGTCCTTGAATACATGCAACAGATACTCGAAGGCAAAGGCGCCCACGATCGCCCCGGCAAAATTGCCCATGCCGCCCAGGATGATCATCATGATGGCGTGGGCGCTCATGTGAAAGCCCATCAGCTCCGGGTTCACATAGCCCGTCTGCGCGCCCCACAGGTAGCCCGCCAGCCCCGCGAGCGCACCCGCCACGGTGAAGGCGGTGAGCTTGTAGCCGCGTGTGCCAAAGCCCATGGCCCGCATGCGGTGCTCGTTGATGCGGATGCCTGACAGTGCGCGGCCCAGCGGGCTCCAGAGCAGGCGGCGCAGCAGCACATAGACGATCACCACCAGCGCAAGCGTGAAGTAGTAGAAGGTCTTGCGGCCTTCCAGGTCGAACGGTAGCCAGCCGAAGATGGACGCATCGGGCCGGAAGTTGATGTACAGACCGTCCGAGCCGCCCAGCACCTTGTTGTCGAAGAACAGATAGAACACCATCTGCGCGAACGCCATGGTGACCATGATGAAGTAGATGCCGTGCGTGCGCACCACGAAGAAACCGATGATCAGCGCCACCAGCCCGGCGCCTGCCACCGCCAGGGGCAGCGACCACCAAAGGCTGACCGGCGTATCGGCGGGCGTGAGAAAGGCCAGCGCATAGCCCGCCACGCCAAAGTAAGCGGCATGGCCCAGCGAAACCAGGCCGGTCACGCCCTGCAGCAGATCGAGGCTCATCGCGAAGATGGCCATGATCATCATGCGCGTGACCATCTGCACGTAGAAGTCGCTGCCGACCACCGGGAACAGCAGCAGCGCCGCCAGCCCCAGTGCCAGGGAAAACTGCACGCTGCGCGGCAGCACCTCGATATTGGCGCGCGGGGTGCTCATAGGTGGCCGCCGGGCTGCGAAGCGTGTGGTGCGCGCGAAGTGACAAGCATCGGGGTCATCATTGTTTAAAAAGGCCTTCGGGTTTCCACAGCAGCACGGCCGCCATCAGCATATAGACCAGCATCCCGGCCATCGATGGCAGCAACACCTTGCCAAAGGTATCCACCAGCCCCACGAGCAGGGCGGAGATCAGCGCACCACGCACGGAACCGATGCCCCCGATCACCACCACCACAAAACACATGATGAGCACGGACGACCCCATGTTGGGATAGACGCTGGACACCGGCGCGGCCACCATGCCTGCGACGGCCGCCAAGCCCACGCCCAGGGCAAAGACAATGGCGTGGATCAGCTTGATGTTCACCCCCAGCGACTCGGCCATGTCGCGGTTGAAGGCTCCGGCACGGATCTTCATGCCCAGCCGTGTTTTGGAGATCAGCAGATACAGGCCCAGCGCCAGTGCCATGCACACGCCTGAGATGAACAGCCGGTAGACCGGGTAGGAGAGGGTGTCGGTAAGCGGAATGGACCAGTCCAGCATCGCGGGGATCGGGACGCCGTGCACGTCGTCGCCCCAGAGGATGGAGCGCAGTTCCTCGAAGATGTAGATGAGACCGAAGGTCAGCAGCACCTGATCCAGGTGGTCACGATGGTAGAAGTGGCGAAACAGCAGCCATTCCAGCGCGAGGCCAAACACCACTGCCAGCACAGCCCCGCCCAGGATGGCGAGCGTGAGGCTGCCAAAGTGGCCCGACAGCGAATAGCCCAGGTAGGCCCCCAGCATATAGAAGCTGCCGTGTGCCAGGTTCACCACGCCCATGATCCCGAAGATCAGCGTAAGGCCGGCAGCCAGCATGAACAACAGCAGCCCGTATTGCACGCTGTTGAGCAGCTGGATCAGGAATGTGGCGAAGTCCATGGTGGGCAAACAGACAGTGGATCAGGTGGCGCGGCGCGTGGCCAGCAGCAGGGTGCCCATCAGCGTGAACAGGCCGCCCGAGATGCGGTTGAACCAGCGCATGCGTGCGCCGGAGCGCAGCACGGGTGCCAAGCGCGCCACGCCCAGCGCACACAGCGTGAGCACCGTGAATTCAAAGGCCACGAAGGTGCTTGCCAGCACGGCAAACTGCGGCGCCCATGCGGCGGTCGGGTCCAGAAACTGGGGAAAAAATGCCGTGAAGAACAGCAGAGCCTTGGGGTTGCTGCCGCCCACGATCAGACCCTGGATGTAGAGCTTGCGTGCGGGCACCACGGCCTTGGCTGGCGTGCCGCTGGCGGGCATCTCGTCAAACACTGTGGTCTTGCTGCGAAACGTCTTGATGCCAAGCCAGATCAGATACGCTGCGCCCGCCGCCTTGAGTACCCAGAAGGCAGTTTCCGATGCCGCCAGCAGCGCCCCCAGGCCCAGGGCCGAGAGCAGCATGGTACCGAGGACTGCTGTCACGCTGCCCGCAGCAGCGGCCAGGGCCTTGCGCGGGCCGTGCTGGAGGGAATTGGTCATGCACATGAGCATCGTCGGGCCGGGCGAAAGAACCAGCAGGGCCACTGCGGCGAGGTAGAGCAGGTAGGTACTGAGCGACATAGGAGGGGATGGGGAAAGCAAGGTGGCCGCAAAGTCCGGGCGCACAGCAGACAGGCCTGCCGTGGCGGCAGTCCATCAGTGCATTGTGTCAAAACCGCGGAGCGAACCGGACCCAAGGTCCAGTGCACGCCGTGGCCCGGTCAGTGGGGTGGGCGCGTCAGCCCATGCGGCACCCGGCACCGCTGTCGGCCAGGGCCTTGGCGGCAATGCCGATCACCTTGTTTTCCTTGTTTTCTACACGGCGCAGGTAGATGTCCTGCACGGGGTTGTGGGCCTTGCTCATGGTCCACTTGCCGCGTGGGCTGTCGATGGTGGCGCTCTCCATGGCCTTGATGATGGCGGGCTTGGCGGACAGGTCGCCCTTGACGGCGTTGGCCCCTTGCACCAGCAGCAGGCCCGTGTCGTAGCCCTGCACCGCATAGACATCGGGCTGGCTGCGGAAAGCCTTGGCGTACTCGAGGCGGAACTGCTTGTTGCGTGGCGTGTCGAGCGAGTCGCTGTAGTGCATCGTCGTGATGATCCCGTCGGCGGCGGGGCCTGCAGCGTCCAGCACGCCTTCGGTGAGGAAGCCCGAGCCATACAGCGGAATCTTGTCCTTGAGGCCTGCGGCTGCATAGTCGCGGATGAATTTGGCAGCCCCCCCGCCCGCGAAGAAGCAGGCGACGGCGTCAGGCTTGAGGGCGGCGATTTCGGTCAGCAGCGCCTGGAACTCCACGTTGGGGAAGGGCAGGCCCAGTTCCTTCACGATGGTACCGCCCGCTGCGGTGTAGCTTTGCTTGAAGCCTTCGAAGGCCTCGTCCCCTGCTGCGTATTTCCAGGTGATCCACACCGCCTTCTTGTGGCCCTTTTCGACCATGGCCTTGCCCAGGGCCAGCGTGGGCTGGGAATTGCTGAACGAGGTGCGGAACACGTTGGGGGCACACAGTGCGCGCGTGGCGGCATGCACGCCGGCGTTGGGAATCAGATTGAGCACGCCGGTGTCGCGCGCCACCTTCTGGATGCCCATCTGCACGCCCGAATGTACGGTGCCAATCAGCACATCCACCTTGTCGCGCTGCACCAGCTTGCTGGCATTCTCGACCCCCTTGCTGGGCTCGGATTCGTCATCCACCTTGAACCACTCGATCTCGCGTCCCCCGAGTTTTCCACCCTGCTGGTCGATGGCCAGGCGTACGCCGTTCTCGATGGCTACGCCCAGTTGGGCAAAGGTGCCGGTGTAGGGCAGCATGAAGCCCACGCGCACCTTGCCGCTTTGCGCACGCACGATGGAGGGCAGCAACAGCCCTGTGGATGCGGCGCCCACAAGGGCGGCGCTGCGGCTGATGACGAGGCGGCGGGTGGTCATTGGGCTTGTCTCCTTTGTTTAGGCTTAAAGTAATTTACTGCAAGCATTCGGTGGTGAATACCTATGGGTTACCCGTACCGCAAGGAACGGAGCCCCTGCGTTGAGCGCTGGTTCAAGGCTGCAACCGCGACCTCGTGTGCAGGCGGGTCTGCGAAGACCGGCTCAGACGCAACCGGGCGGGTGCGAAGCTTCGGCAGCGGGTTTTGCAAAAGCGTGTGCATGGATGAGTGTTTTATGAATTAAAGTGCATTTTTTGTATTTTTGTGCAGTATAGATCATGCATTTTTGGCTGTGGGAAGCTATTTAAGCCTTCGATATAAGTAGTTTCGAGCATAGACCGCACCTTGACGGGACAGCGAATGCCATCCGAGCTGAGGGTTTTATTGGGGGAATAGGAGATGTTGCTCCAGGAAAAATGGTGGCTTGGGTGACACTGGAGGCCTGTGGTGCCCCCGGGGAGTCTGCGTATCGCCCTGTTCCAGAGCTGGCGGGCCGCCATGGCCCGTTGCCTCATGCCCCTTTCATCGTCCTCTTCCTCATCGACTCCGTCGTCTTCCCCGTCCGTGCGCGTGCGCCTAGCCCGATGGTTGCGTCATTTTTGGCCGGCACCACTGGGTATTGATGGTCGCGAAAGGCTGCGTTTCATCGTAGGTGCGGTGACCGGTGTGTTGCTGACCGCATTGCTTAGCCGTTGGTGGGCTGGGGGGAGTGACTCGGGTCCCTGGATGGTGGCATCGCTGGGTGCCAGTGCGGTGCTGGTATTTGGCATGCCGTCCAGTCCACTGGCCCAGCCTTGGCCGGTGCTAGGGGGGAGTACCTTGTCGGCGCTGGTGGGCGCCGTCTGCTCCGCCATCATTCCTGATCCGGCGCTTGCAGGGGCGGTGGCTGTGGGGCTGGCCATTGCGCTGATGGTGCCCTTGCGCTGCCTGCATCCACCGGGAGGGGCAATGGCGCTGTATGTGGTGCTGACGGCGGGCGATGGCTGGCACCTTGCAGCGTTTCCCATCCTGTTCAATGTGGTCGTTCTTTTGGTCGCCGCCATGGTCTACAACGGCCTGACGGGGCGCCGGTACCCCCATCCACAACGTGTGGCCGCCAGGACCGACGTCGTCCAGGGAGCTTTTACCGCCTCGGACGTGGATGCAGCGCTCGCACACTACAACCAGGTGCTGGACGTGAGCCGTGCCGATCTGGAGGGGCTGTTGCATCTCGCAGGTCGTGCCGCCTTTCAGAGGACGCTGGGGGACGTGCGCTGCTCGGACATCATGTCCAAGCCGCCGTTTGCGGTGGAGGCCGGGGTTTCTCTCAAAGATGCCTGGGCGCTCATGCGGGCCCAGCAGATCAAGGCACTGCCTGTGGTGGATGCTCAACGCTTGGTGGTTGGCATTGTGACAGTGGCGGATTTCATGCGGCTGGCCAACCTGGATATGCACGAAGGTCTGGGGCAGCGCCTGCGCACGCTGGTCATGGGGCGCGCTGGCCAGCCCCAGGCGGTGGGTGAAATCATGTCGCATCCAGTCCAGGTGGCCCACATGGCGCAGCACGCCATGGATCTCGTGCCCCTGTTTTCTCAAGGTGGACACCACCATATCCCCATCGTGGACGGCGAGGACCGTCTGGTGGGGGTGATCACTCAGACAGATCTCGTGCGGACCTTGGCCGCAGCCGTTCAAGGGCGTGATGAGCGCGATTCTGCGGGTGCTGCTTTGGTGCAAGGGCGCGCGCCGTCGGACACCGCCGCCATCCCATAGGCAAGACCGGGTACATCGCGGTACAATCGACAGGCTTTGCACAGTGCTTATGCCTGTCCATTGTGAAGCCGTCTCCCCCGGCCCTCTGCCTGATCTGCGCCCCGGGTGCAGCGACTCCCACCGCCCGCAATGCACCGTGTGTCGAGCACCGACCGCGCCGTAGCTGCCGTGGTGGATGCACAAGCGTCAGGCGCCGATCACAGAATATTTGTTTTGAAAAGATAGAACATGGCCAAAGAAGAACTCATTGAAATGCAAGGCTCCGTGACGGAAGTCTTGCCTGACTCACGCTTTCGCGTGACGCTGGACAACGGTCACCAACTGATCGCCTACACCGGCGGCAAGATGCGCAAGCATCACATCCGCATTCTGGCGGGTGACAAGGTGTCGCTGGAAATGTCGCCCTATGACTTGTCCAAAGGACGCATCACCTTCCGCCATCTGGCCGGTCGCGGCCCAGGCCCCTCGGGCAACCGCTGATCTTCGGACCTGAGGGATTTCCGGGCTGGCGCGTGCTTGTTCCGGCTCTTGGGTCCAACTGTTTCTTGTGTTCTTTCATTCGCGCACTGTTTCCCCCTGAGGTGGTGCTTTCCTGGTTCTGGGCTTCGCAAATCGCTTTGTGAAAAAATCATAAAAAGCGTGTGTTGAGCCAAAAACAGGGAAATTGTCGGGTTAGAATACGAGCTGTCGGAGCGTAGCGCAGCCTGGTAGCGCATCTGCTTTGGGAGCAGAGGGTCGCGAGTTCGAATCCCGCCGCTCCGACCAATGTTTGAAGGCCTTGCAGCATATGCTGCAAGGCCTTTTTTCTTGCCTCTTCTTCTTCTTTCCCTCTGTGGGGATTTGAGGTTCGACCTGCGTGGCGAGACGGAGCTGGATTTCCGTACCATCGGGTCTGGATGGCGGGCCAATGCCCGCGCTGACACCTTCCGCTGGTATTGCCATGAACCGTGCGCTTCCCTTGCCGCCTGTACCGTTCGCCTCGCCCGCGCCACTGCAGCGCTATGACAGCGTGGATGCCCTGCGCGGCCTGGCGATGGTGTGGATGACAGTCTTTCACTTCTGCTTCGACCTCAGCCATCTGGGCTTCTGGCCGCAAAATTTTCGCGTGGATCCGTTCTGGACCTCGCAGCGCACGGTCATCGTGAGCCTGTTTCTGTTTTGCGCGGGACTGGGGCAGGCCATTGCACTGCACCAAGGGCAGGGGTGGCCACGGTTTGGTCGGCGGTGGTTGCAGATCGCTGGCTGCGCGTTGCTGGTGTCCGCGGGGTCGTTCGTGATGTTTCCCCACAGCTTTATCCATTTTGGCGTGCTGCATGGCATGGCCGTAATGCTGCTCATCGCCCGTTGTACGGCTGGCTGGGGGCGGTGGTTATGGCTGGCAGGGCTGGTGGCGGTGGCGCTTCCACCGGTGGCGCACCAGCTTCTGGCGGGCGCCTGGGCGGAGGCTGCGCCCTGGTTCAACGGGCGCGCGCTCAACTGGCTGGGCCTGGTATCGCGCAAGCCTTTTACCGAAGACTACGTGCCGGTGCTGCCCTGGCTGGGCGTGTTGTGGTGGGGGCTGGCTGCCGGCCAATGGGCCATGGCCGCGGGGCGGGAGCGGTGGGTGCAATGGCCGCTTCCGCGCGGCCTGCGGCCCCTGGCTCTGCTGGGGCAATGGAGCCTGAGCTACTACATGCTCCATCAGCCGGTGATGATCGGGGTGCTCACGGCGGTGGCTTGGGTGTCGAAGGGTTAGTCAGATCGTTGTTGGGCCTGCGCCCGCTGATTTCGCTGCCAGGGTCAGCTGTTGTGGCGTGGGGCGCTTTTCATCCGTCCATAAAAAAACGCGGCCTGGGCCGCGTTTTTTTGGGTGCATCGCCGGGGCGGATGCGGGTTCGCTAGTTATTCGACCTTGGCCTTTGCACGCAGGTCTTCCTGGAACTTGGCCAGTTTTTGCTGTTGCAGCTGTTGGGCCACCTGGGGCTTCACTTCTTCCAGCTTGGGCAGTTCTGCCTGGCGCACATCGTCCAGGCGGATGACGTGCCAGCCGAACTGGCTCTTCACCGGAGCGTCGGTCATCTTGCCCTTCTCGAGCTTCACCAGGGCTGTCGTGAACTCGCTCACATAGCTGGAGGGGTTGGCCCAATCGAGATCGCCACCCTTGGCACCAGAACCTGGGTCCTTGGATTGCTTCTTGGCGATGTCTTCAAACTTGGCGCCCTTCTTGATGGAGGCGATGATGGCCTTGGCATCCGCTTCCTTTTCCACCAGGATGTGGCTGGCCTTGTATTCCTTGCCGCCGTTGGCTGCCACGAACTTGTCGTACTCGGCCTTGATCTCGGCGTCAGTCACGGGGTTGTTCTTCTGGTAGTCGGCGAACAGTTCGCGGATCAGGATGGTCTGGCGGGCCAGATCCATTTGCGCCTTGTAGTCTGCCGAGCCTTCCAGGCCGCGCTTTTGCGCTTCCTGCATGAAGATTTCGCGGGTGATGACTTCGTCCTTGATCTGGCCTTCGATGTCAGGCGTCACGGGGCGGCCCGAGCGTTCCACTTGCTGCTTGAGCGCTTCAACGCGCTCTTTTGGCACGGCCTTGCCGTTGACGATGGCAACGTTTTGGGCGGAAACGGGCAGGGCCAACGTGCCCAGCACGGCAGCGGCTACGAGGCCGGACAGGAGCTGTTTCTTCATGCGGAATCCAAAAAATGAGAGGTTGTTTGCCAGCTGAGTTCCGGCAACAAAGGACATGGGGGCCGGTTCAGAGAACTTCAATGGCGAGGGCGTGAACGCCTTGGTCAATAAATTCTTGCAGCGCATCATACACAAGGCGGTGCTGTGCGACGCGGGGCTTGCCTGTAAACAAAGGTGACGAAATGCGGACCCGGAAATGGGTGCCAAAACCGGTGCCGTTGGCCCCGGCATGCCCTGCATGGGCGGCGCTTTCGTCAAGCACTTCCAATGCCGTGGGCGTAAGCCGGTCCGCCAAGGTCTGGTGCATTTGCTGAGCGAGGGTGGTCATGGCAGGTGGTCCTTCAGGCGGCGGGCTCGTCGCCTTCGTCGCCCTTGATGTGGGGCGCCACATAGATGCCCTGGCCGACCAGGAAGACCAGCGGGAAGGCGTAGCCCCAGAGCTTGAAATCCACCCAGGCTTCGGTGCTGAAATTGACGACCACGTATGCGTTGATGGCCGACATGAAAGCGCAGTACACGATCCAGGCGACGTTCAGGCGGTGCCACACGCCCTCCGGCAGGGTCAGCTGGCTGCCGAGCAGCATCTTGAGGAAGTTCTTCTTCATGCCCCACACCGCCACTGCGAGGGCGATGGACATGGCACCGTACAGCACCGTGGGCTTCCACTTGATGAAGCGATCGTCCTGCAGCACCAGCGTGAGCGTGCCGAACAGCAGGATCAGCACCAGGGTGACCTTGTGCATGGTCTGCAGGCGCCGGTCGATGGCGTAGATCAGCGCCATCTGCGCGACGGTGGCGCCCATGAGCACGGCCGTGCCGACATAGATGCCATAGAACTTGTAGGCCCCGAAGAACAGCAGGATGGGGAAGAAGTCGATCAGAATTTTCATGGAGTCAAGGGCAGGTCTCGGGGCTCAGTCCTTGCCGGATTCGAAATCCAGCGAGGCCGAGTTCATGCAGTAGCGCAGGCCGGTGGGGGTGGGGCCATCTTCAAAGACGTGGCCCAGGTGGGCCCCGCATTGTGCACATACCGTCTCTGTGCGGACCATGCCATGGCTGCGGTCCACGATCTCGGTGATGGCGCCTGGGATCGCTTCTGCGAAGCTGGGCCAGCCACAGCCGGCGTCGAACTTGGTCACGGAATCGAACAATTTCGCACCACAGCAGATGCAGTGGTAGCTGCCATCGGCCCAGTGGGCTTCGTATTTGCCGGTAAAAGGGCGCTCGGTGGCGGCATGGCGCGTCACCTGCAGGGCGACGGGCTCCGCTCCCTTGTCCTTCAGGATGGCTTGCCATTCGGCATCGGATTTCTGGACGGGGTAGGTCATGATGAACAGCTGATCTCGATGGAAGAGGCCCAGTCGGGCGGGAAGGCTGCGTAGGCGTCGTGCCCGGGGTGCTCGTCGAAGGGGTGCTCCAGCAGCCGCTGCAGGGTTTGGAGTTCGCTGAAGTCGCCAAGTTTCGCGGCACGTATGGCCTGCTCGCCCAGGTGGTTGCGCAAAACGAACTTGGGATTGGTTTTTAGCATCAAATTGGCCGCTAGCGCTTTATTATCAAGCGCCAATAGCTCTGAATATGATAGCAACCAGTTGCCAAAGGCGGTACGGTCGGCGAACAGGTCGCGCACCGGCTCAGAATCGTCCTGTTGCACCGCATGCGACAAGCGGCGCCAGAAGATCGTGTAGTCCACCCCGTTCTGGGCCAGCAGCATCAAGATGCCGTCAATCAGCTCGCCATCGCCTTCGCGGGCGCTCGCAAGACCGAGTTTGGCGCGCATGCGGGCCATGAACGCTTCCGGGAACACGGTCTTGTAGGACTCCAGGGCCCCCTTTGCCAGTTCCTGGTCGCCGATCAGTGGCAGCAAGGCCTGCGCCAGGCAGAACAGGTTCCAGTACGCCACGTTGGGCTGGCGGTTGTAGGCATAGCGACCCTGGTTGTCGCTGTGGTTGCACACGTGGCCGGGCACGAAGGCATCCAGAAACTGGAAAGGGCCGTAGTCGATGGTCAGGCCCAGGATGCTCATGTTGTCGGTGTTCATCACCCCGTGGCAAAAACCCACGGCCTGCCACTGGGCCATGAGGCGTGCCGTGCGTTCACTCACAGCCTGCAGCAGCGCGGCATACGGATTGCCGCCGAAGTCGTGGTTGTCCCGGCATTCAGGGTAGTAGCGGTCGATGACGTAGTCGGCCAGGGTCTTGAGCTGCGGTTGCAGATCGTTGGCCGCAAAGTGCTCGAAATGGCCAAAACGCACAAAGCTGGGGGCCACCCGCGTCACCACGGATGCTGTCTCGACCTCTTCGCGGCGCACGGGCGCGGGCGAACCGGTGATGCACAGCGCGCGCGAGGTCGGAATGCCCAGGCCATGCATGGCCTCGCTGCACAGGAATTCGCGGATGCTGGAGCGCAGCACGGCCCGCCCGTCACCCATGCGGGAGTAGGGGGTGCGACCGGCACCTTTGAGCTGGATTTCCAGGCCCTCTGCCGTCTCTCCCAGCAAGATGGCGCGGCCGTCGCCCAGTTGGCCGGCCCACACGCCGAATTGGTGGCCGCTGTAGACGCTGGCCAGGGGCCGCGAGCCAGCGAGCAGCGTGTTGCCCGTGAAGGCTTGCAGGGCTTCATCGCGCTGCAGCCAGTCTGTGTCCAGGCCGATCAGCTGCGCGACGGCGGTGCTGGTGCCCACCCAGTGGGGGGCGGGCAGCGGGGTGGGGCGCAGTTCGGTGAAAAAATCTGGCCCCAAGGCGGCGAATCCGTGGTTCCAGGCCAGGCCGATGTCGGCGGTGGGGGTCTCGCTTTCGGCGGGCAGGTTCATGGGCCGATTGTCTCGCACCAGGGATGCCCCGGCGCTTGCAGGGCCTTGAAGCGTGGCGCGGCCTATGCGGCCTGGGTAGAGCCTTGGCCTTCGGCCTCCGGGTGCAATACCTGCGCGCGGTACTGGCCCGGTGGCAGGCCAAACCAGCGCTTGCAAGCCCGAAACAGATTGCTCTGGTCGGCAAAGCCCAGCAGGTCCGCCACCTCGGCCAGGCTGCGGCGCTCGTCGCTGAGGTACTGGCGTGCCAGTTCGCAGCGGGTGTCGTCGAGCAACTGCTGGTAGCTCACGGATTCGGCCTGCAGGCGCCGCTGCAGCGTGCGGTCGGTCAGGTGCAGGCGCGCGGCCACGTCCTCGCGGCGGGGTTCGCCCCGATGCAGGATGCGGGCTACCTCGGTGCGCACACGGGTGCTGATCAGAGACTGGCCCAGTTGGTCCAGCTCGGTCTCTACCAGCCGCTCGTGCAGGGCCCACAGGCTGGGGTTGTGGGTGGGGATATCGGCGAGCAGGTCGGCCTCGGCCAGCAGAAACCGGTTGGCTGCCTGCCCGAAGCGGGGCAACATGCCAAACGCCACGTGGTAGGGCGCCTCGTTGGTGGTGGCGGGCTGCGGCGTGACCAGCTCCACCGCCAGAGGCCGGAGCTCGCGGCGCGTGAGCCAGCAGCACAGCGTGAACAGCGTGAGCAGGGCGTATTCGACACGCTGGCGCGGAATGGGGCGGGTGGCGCCGATATGGGCGATGGAGATCCAGTACCCGCGTGCATCGCGCTCCAGCGTGAAAGTGGTGCAGTCCGAGATCACCGCCATGTGGCGCGTGAGGTGCTGAAAACCGGTCAGCAGATTGGTGCCCGATGCCAGCGCATAGCCCACCACGTCCACATTGCCATAGCGGGCGGTGAGTTTCGGGCACAGCCCCAGCGCCACCTTGCCCGAGCGCGCTACCGCCAGCTCCCACAGCCGGCTTATCTTGTCTACGTCCACGCGGGTTTGCGGCAGCTGGAGCGCCGCCAGATCGATGCCCGCTTCAGCACACAACTCGGCAGCGGGCAAGCCTTCCGCAGCCATCATGTCGGTGATTCCGCGTACCCAGGCGGCAGAGCTTGTGCGGGGTGTCATGGGGTGGCCATTCGATTCAGGGTTTACGCGGGGTGGTGGTCTGAAGTCAGTGTTTTGGCAAGGTTGCGATAGTAGCCAAAGGCCACCCAGTTCACACAATCGCTTTCGAGGTTGAGCCCTGGCGGTAGTGTGACTCCAGACAGAGGTTCGACCCATTCCTGAAAACCCCCAAGGAGACAAGACATGGTCGATTCGCGCTGGCGTTTGCAATGGTTGGGAGCAGTGTTTTCCGTGGCGGCGATGGCGGGCTGCGGCGGTGGCGCGGGTTCGTCGCCCGAAGTGCGCGAGACCGCGTACGGCACCTTGCGCGGCGTGGACGACAGCGCAGTGACCGGCACCTACGCGTGGAAGGGGATTCCGTTCGCCAAACCGCCTGTGGGGGAGCTGCGCTGGCAGCCGCCCGTGGCCCCTGCCGCCTGGTCTGGCCAGCGCGACGCCACGCGTTTTGGCAGTGCCTGCCTGCAAATGGGGCGCATCTACGGCCCCGGTGCCAACAACCGTTTTGACAACACCATCGGCGAGACCCTGGGCACGCCGGTGGGCAGCGAGGACTGCCTGACCCTCAACATCTGGCGCCCTGCCACAGCACAGGACAACCTTCCGGTGCTCCTGTTTCTGCATGGCGGCAGTGCCATCTCGGGCTACACGGCCGACCCGGTCTACGACGGTGCAGCTTTGGCGCGGTCTGCCAACGCGGTGGTGGTGACGGCCAACTACCGGCTCGATGTCCTGGGCTATTTCCAGATGCCACCACTGCACGCCGGCACGCAGCCCTACACCGGCAACTACGCGCTGCTCGACAACGTGCAGGCACTTCGCTTCATCCAGAACAATATCGCCAGCTTTGGCGGCAATGTGGGCAATGTCACGCTGATGGGGCAGTCCGCTGGCGCCATCAATGCGCTGGCGCTGCTGGTGGCGCCTCAGGCCGCAGGGCTGTTTCACAAGCTCTTGCCGGTGAGCGGCGGCATTTCGCTGGCGACCAACTTGCCGCCGGGTTCGATTCCCACGCTCAACCCGGCATCGCGGTATGCCACCCAGTCCGGCATGCTGCTGGCGCACCTGGCGCTGGCCGACGGCCTGGCGCCTGCCTTGCCCGCTGCCCAGGCATTGGTGGCGGGCTGGCCTGCCGCGCAGGCGGCCAGCTACCTGCGCGGCAAGGATGCACGGGTGGTTCTGCAGACGGTGCTCAAAAACGGGCTCACGGGCTCCGGCCCCATCCCCGACGGTGTGGTGGTGCCCGCAGACCCGATTGCAGAAATCGGTGCGGGCCGCTATCACAAGGTACCCGTGCTGTCCGGATATACGGCCGAGGAGGGCAAGCTGTTTGCGCCGTTCCTGGCACTGCTGGGCGGAAAGCCGGGCATGAAGATCTCCGATGCCGAGCGCTTTGTGATGATGCAGAACTTCAACCCCGATGCGCCCACCACCCTCACGGCCGGCGACATCCTGGATGCCTCCTACCTGCCGGTCACGGCGCCCAGCACGGGCTACAACGCGCGCACCCGGTTGCTGGGCAGCGTGTTCATCGACCCGAGCCGCGACAGCCTGCTCAATACCCTGCGCAGCCAGCAATCCACGGTATGGAGCTACCAGTTCAACTGGGCCCAGCAACCCGCACCCTGGAACGATGTGTACGGTGCAGCGCATGCGTTTGACCTGCCGTTCGTGTTTGGCAATTTCGGGCCTTCGGTCTTTGCCAAGGCCACCAACAACACGGCCAATCAGCCCGGCCGCCTGGCGCTGTCGCGCGCCATGATGGACAGCGTGCGGGCCTTTGTGCACACGGGCAACCCGAACAACGCAACGGTCAACCAAAGCTGGACACCGTGGCCCAGCCGGCTTGTATTCGACGCAGACCAGAAGGCCGTGCGCCTGAGCGTGCAGTGAGGCGGGTGTTGGTGAACGTGCCTGTGCAATCTGCAGAGTGTCAGCGTGCCGCCGTGGCGGCGAGGTACGCGTTCAACGCCTCGTCGTCCACGATGGCCACACGCCCGAAGTCCAGCGAAACGATGCCCCTGTCTTCCAGCACGCGCAACACCTTGTTCACCGTCTGGCGCGACAGGCCCACCAATTGGCCCAGCTCGTCCTGCGTGAGATTCAACCGCCGTGTGCTGCGCCAGAACAGGCGGCTCAGATACAGCGCCACACGGTGCTCGGGGGATTGTGTGCGCCCGGCCTCGATGATCGTCATGGCCTGGCCCAGGCGCATGTTGAGATGTAGCACCAGAAACTGGTTGAACGCCAAGTGCGTCTCGCGCAGCACATCAAACAGCGGCAGCGGCAGGCACAGCAAGGTGGTGGGCCGCAGCGCGACCACGTTGTACTTGCGCGGCTCGGGCTTCATGGCCGAGCCCTCGCCAAACCACTCGCCGTCGGGCACGCCGATGAAGGCCGACGACCGGCCCTTGCTGGCCGGGCTTTGCAGCATCACCAGGCCTGACAGCACGGCATGCCAGCCCTGCACGGGGCTGCCGGCGGGCATCATCACGGCGCCCTTGTCGCCCTGGGTGGAGAGCACCTCCCCCCGCAGCCGCTCCTGCAGGGCCGCGGGCACGCTGGCGAACCAGGGCTGGGCTTCGATGAATCGCTGGGCGGTGGGCGCAAAGCAGAGCATGCGCCGCATTGTCCTTGCTCCGCACGCCATGCAGGGTAATCCCTGTGCGTTTGTCAACGGGACGACAGGTGTTGGCAAGCCCGCGCCTGCGGCGCACACTGCCCTCGCACTGATGGAGCGCACGCCACAGGATGCGGGTTTTCACCACCGGCGTGACACCCCCGAAAGCCTGTGCCGCGCTACGATGATCTTTCCATTCACCACAACATCCAAGGAGCACCCATGCTGGGTCTGATGCAGAGCCAACCGCTCTTGATTTCGTCGCTGATCGAGTTCGCCGAGCGCCACCATGGCGACGCTGAAATCGTGTCGCGCCGGGTCGAGGGCGACATCCACCGCTACACCTACCGCGACCTGGGTACGCGGGCGCGCCGGCTGGCCAATGCACTGGATGAGCTCAAGCTCCAGTTCAGCGACCGCGTGGCCACGCTGGCCTGGAACGGCTATCGCCACATGGAGATGTACTTCGGCGTCTCCGGCTCGGGCAGAGTGCTGCACACCGTCAATCCGCGTCTGCACCCCGACCAGATCGCCTGGATCATGAACCACGCCGAAGACCAGGTGCTGTGTTTTGACCTGACCTTCCTGCCGCTGGTGCAGGCCGTGCATGCCAGGTGCCCCACGGTGAAGAAGTGGGTGGCGCTGTGCGACGCCGACAAGCTGCCTGCGGATTCCGGTATCCCTGGCCTCACCAGCTACGAAGCCTGGATTGGTGCGCAGTCGCCCGACTACGCCTGGCCCGAATTCGACGAGAACTCGGCGTCGAGCATGTGCTACACCAGTGGCACCACGGGCAACCCCAAGGCTGCGCTGTACAGCCACCGCTCCACCACGCTGCATGCCTACGCCGCGGCGCTGCCCGATGTGATGTGCCTGTCGGCGCGCGACTCGGTGCTGCCCGTGGTGCCCATGTTCCACGTCAACGCCTGGGGCATTCCGTACTCGGCGGCACTCACCGGCTGCAAGCTGGTGTTCCCCGGCCCGGCCATGGACGGCAAGTCGATCTACGAACTGATCGAGTCCGAGAAGGTGACCTACGCCGCGGGCGTGCCCACCGTGTGGCAGATGATGCTGGGCCATATGAAACCTGCGGGCCTGAAGTTCTCGACACTCAGGCGCACCGTCATCGGCGGTTCGGCCTGCCCACCCGCCATGATCCATGCCTTCAAGGAAGACTACGGCGTCGAGGTGCTGCACGCCTGGGGCATGACCGAGATGAGCCCGCTGGGCACGCTGTGCACGTTGAAGAACAAGCACCTGGCGCTGCCGAAGGACGAGCAGATGAAGGTCCTGCAAAAGCAGGGCCGCGCGATCTACGGCGTGGACATGAAGATCGTGGGCGGCGACGGCGGCGAGCTGCCGTGGGATGGCAAGACCTACGGCGACCTGCTGGTCAAAGGCCCGTGGATCGTGGACAGCTACTTCAAGGGCGAGGGCGGTCACCCGCTCGTCAAGGACGCGCAGGGCCGCGGCTGGTTCCCCACGGGTGACGTGGCCACCATCGACGCCGATGGTTTCATGCAGATCACCGACCGCAGCAAGGACGTGATCAAGTCCGGCGGCGAGTGGATCAGCTCCATCGACATCGAGAACATCGCGATGGCGCATCCTGCGATCGCCATGGCCGCCTGCGTGGGCATGCCGCACCCCAAGTGGGACGAGCGCCCCATCGTGGCCGTGGTCAAGCGGCCCGGCACCGAGGTCACGCGCGAAGCGCTGCTGGCTTTCTACGAGGGCAAGACCGCCAAGTGGCAGATCCCCGATGACGTGGTGTTCGTCGATGCGATTCCGCTGGGGGCGACCGGCAAGATGCTCAAGACCAAACTGCGCGAGCAATTGAAGGATTACAAGCTTCCGGGCCTCTGAAAGCATGACGGTGGTGGCCTCAATGCATAGCCATCGTCGTGGCCGCCGAATCTGGCGCAGACCAGGCCAGTGCACCCGTGGAACCGGCTTTGCCGGGCCACCGGGTGCATCCCCCTCCCGCGCAGCGAGAGAGGGGGAAGGCGCGCAGCGCCACAGGGGGTGACACCGAGTCCAGTCACGTGTGCGACGCTGGTAGGGGCAATCCCTGAGCATCGCTTTGTTGCAACGCGGTACGCTGCGTTGTGTTGATTTACAAGGAGACAAGACCATGAAATTTGCTATTAAGGCTGTAGCGGCATCGGTAATACTGGCAAGCGCTGGCGGGGCATTCGCTCAAAAGGGTGAGACTGTGAAGATCGCCTGGCTCGACCCGCTCTCCGGCCTGATGGCGGCAGTGGGAACGAACCAGCTCAAGAGCTTCCAGTTCATCTCCGAAGAGTTCAACAAGAAGAATGCGGCCGGCGTCAAATTCGAGATCATCGGCATCGACAACAAGCTGAGCCCGCAAGAGACCACCAGCGCGTTGCGCTCGGCCATGGACCAGGGAGCACGCTATGTGGTGCAGGGCAACGGCTCCGGCCCTGCCTTGGCCATCATGGATGCGCTGGAAAAGCACAACGCGCGAAACCCCGGCAAGGAAGTCCTGTTCCTGAACTACGCTGCCGTGGACCCGGATCTGACCAACAGCAAGTGCAGCTACTGGCACTTCCGTCTGGACGCCGACACCTCCATGAAGATGGAAGCGCTGACCACGTACATGAAGGACCTGCCCGAGGTCAAGAAGGTCTACCTGATCAACCAGAACTATTCGCACGGCCACCAGGTCTCGAAGTTCGCCAAGGAAATGATGCAGCGCAAGCGCCCTGACGTGCAGTTCGTCGGCGACGACCTGCACCCTCTGGCCCAGGTGCGCGATTTCTCTCCCTACATCGCCAAGATCAAGCAGTCGGGTGCCGACAGTGTGATCACCGGCAACTGGGGTTCCGACCTGGCGCTGCTCATCAAGGCGGCCAACGATGCGGGCTTGAACAACGTCAACTTCTACACCTACTACGGCTCGGTCACTGGCAGCCCCACCGCCATGGGCTCTGCGGCTGCGGGCCGTGTGTACATGGTGGCCTATGCGCACATCAACTTGCCGGGCGAAATCAACAAGATCGTGGTGGACTACAAGAAGAAGTTCAACGACGACATGTACACCGGTGCCGTGTACCACGCCTTCACCATGTTGTCCGAGGGTTTCGTCAAGGCCAAGTCCACCGACCCCGTCAAGGTGGCTGCAGTGTTTGAAGGCATGAAGTTCAAGAGCTTCAACGGTGAAGTCGAGATGCGCAAGACCGACCACCAGCTGCAGCAAGGCCTGTTCATCTCCAAGTGGGAAAAGGCGGGTGGCAAGTTCCCTATCGACTCTGAGAACACCGGCTACACCTTTGTGCCAGTGAAGTACTACGAGCCCTATGTGGCGAGCACGCCCACCTCGTGCCAGATGAAGCGCCCGTAAGCGTAAGCCCTGCGCAATCGCTTCGAGGCCCGACCACTCGGGCCTTTTTTTTACCCCTGCAGTGAAAAATTCCAATGAATCCTGAGTTTTTCGTGATCTCGCTGCTGAATGGAGTGAGCTATGGGCTCCTGCTGTTCATGCTGAGCTCTGGCCTCACGCTGATTTTCAGCATGATGGGCGTGCTCAACTTCGCACACACCAGCTTCTACATGCTGGGTGCCTATTTTGCGTTCACCATCTCCGGGGTGGTGGGCTTCTGGCCAGCGCTGGTGCTGGCGCCCCTCGTCGTATTTGTGCTGGGGGCTGCGTTTGAGCGCTACTGTTTGCGCCGGGTGCACAAATTCGGGCATGTGCCGGAACTGTTGGTGACCTTCGGCCTGTCTTACCTGATCCTTGAGCTGGTGCAACTGGTGTGGGGCCGCTCTACGGTGCCTTATGGCCTGCCGGAGCAACTGCAAGGCCCGCTGTTCTCTCTGTACGGAACACAGTTTCCCAAGTCGCGCTCCTTTGTGATGCTGGTGGCGCTGGTCATGCTGGTGTCGGTGTGGTTGCTGCTGACGCGCACCCGCATTGGTCTCGTGATCCAGGCAGCGCTGAAATACCCAGAGATGGTGGAGGCGCTGGGCCATAACGTGCCGCGTGTGTTCATGCTGGTGTTTGGCGGTGGCGCAGCCCTCGCGGGGCTGGCGGGTGTGATCGGCGGTAACACCTACATCACAGAGCCTGCGATGGCCGCCTCTGTGGGCTCCATCATCTTCGTGGTGGTGGTGGTGGGTGGCATGGGCTCGCTGGCAGGGGCCTTCCTGGCATCGCTGCTGATCGGCCTGGTCCAGACCTTTGCCGTGGCACTGGACTATTCGCTGATCCATGTCTTCAAGGCCGTGGGCGTGGCGGTGACCGACCAGACCTTCGGCTACCCCTTGCTCAAACTCACGATTTCCCAGGTGGCTCCCATCCTGCCGTACCTGTTCCTCGTGCTGATCCTGATCTTCCGCCCCAAGGGCTTGCTGGGCACGCGGGAGGACTGATGCCATGAATTCCACAACAACAACCACTGCCATTTCCAGCGCCACGTCGCACTACCGGTTCAAGCCCTGGAACGTGGGGCGGTTCATCATCTGGACCCTGTTCGCGGTCATGCTGGTCGTCGCACCCATGCTGTTTCGCAGCAGCCTGGCGCTGACCATGCTCTCGCAGATCGGCTACCTCATCATCATCTGCCTGTCCTACAACATGCTGCTGGGCCAAGGGGGCATGCTGAGCTTTGGCCATGCGGTGTACACCGGGCTGGGCTCGTTCATTGCCATCCATGCGATGAACATGGCGACCAAGGGCACCGTCAACATTCCTCTGGTGCTCATCCCGCTGGTGGGTGGCTTGGCCGGCGCATTTTTTGCCATCCTGCTTGGTTTTGTCACCACCAAGAAGTCGGGCACCACCTTCGCCATGATCACGCTGGGCATCGGCGAACTGGTCGCCTCCATGGCCTTGATGTTCCCGGAGTTCTTTGGCGGAGAGGGCGGCATCACCACCGACCGTGTGTATGGCAAGGCCTTCTTCGGCCTGAACTTCGGCTCGGGCATGCAGGTGTACTACCTGATCGCGGCCTATTGCTTCGTCTGCACTGCCGCCATGTTTGCCTTCACCGGCACGCCACTGGGCCGCATTTTGAACGCGGTGCGCGACAACCCTGAGCGCGTGGAGTTCATCGGCTACAACACGCAGCGGGTGCGCTACTTCGCCTTCATCATTGCGGGCTTCTTCGCGGGCATCGGCGGGGGTCTGGCCACCATCAACTTCGAGATCATCACGGGTGCCGACAGCCTGAGTGTGATCCGCTCAGGTGGCTATCTGCTGTTCACCTTCCTGGGTGGAGCCACGTTCTTCTTCGGCCCCATCATTGGTGCGGTGTTGCTGGTGCTGGCGTCGGTGCTGCTGTCCGAGCTGTCCAAGGCCTGGCTGCTGTACCTGGGCCTCGTGTTCCTGTTCATGGTGATGTATGCCCCTGGCGGCATTGCCAGCCTGATCATGATGAACCTCCGGCTGGCCAAGTACGGCAAGCTGCGCCAGCTCTGGAGTTCGTACCTGGCGCTGGCCGGTACCGCGCTGGTGGGCGTGATGGGTGCGGCCTGCATGATCGAGATGACCTACCACCTCCAGCTCAACGCAGCCCTGGGGCCAGAGCTCACGTTCCTGGGGGCCACGCTCAACGCCGCAGGCTTCACGAGCTGGTTTGGTGCCATTTTCGTGATGGTCACGGGCTTCGGGCTCTTTGAACTCTGCCGCCGCCAGTTTGTGCGGCAGTGGAGCACGATTCAGGAAGAGATCGAACATGAAATCAAGCGTGGGGAGGCGCTGTAAACATGGCAGCTGACAACCCAACCAATGCCTATGCCCTGGAACTGCGCGACCTGCGCAAGAGCTTTGGCAAGACAGAAATCATCCGTGGCGCGAACCTGGCAGTAGCCCCTGGCGAACGTGTGGCCATCATCGGCCCCAATGGCGCGGGCAAGTCCACGCTCTTCAACCTGATCAGCGGGCGGTTTGCGCCCACCAGTGGGGATGTGATCCTCAACGGCCAGCGCATCAATGGGCTGGCGCCGTACGAGATCAACCGCAAGGGGCTGTCGCGCAGCTTCCAGATCACGAACATCTTTCCCAAGCTCTCGGTGTTCGAGAACCTGCGCTGCGGCGTGCTCTGGAGCATGGGCTACAAGTACACGTTCCTGCGCTTCCTGTCGAACCTGCACGATGCCAACGAGCGCGCCAAGCAACTCATGGAGATGATCAAGCTCGACAAGAAACGCGACACGCTGGCCATGAACCTCACGTATGCCGAGCAGCGTGCGCTGGAGATTGGCATCACCATCGCCGGTGGCGCCAACGTGATCCTGCTCGACGAGCCCACGGCCGGCATGAGCAAGACCGAGACCACGCGCTTCATCCACCTCATCAAGGAGGTGACCGAGGGTCGCACCCTGCTGACGGTGGAGCATGACATGGGCGTGGTGTTTGGTCTGGCCGACAAGATCGCCGTGGTGGTCTATGGCGAGGTGATCGCTTTTGACACACCCGACAAGGTGCGCGCCAACCAGCGTGTGCAGGAGGCCTATCTGGGCTCGGTGGTTGCGGACGAGCAGGGGGCGGGACACTGATATGCTGAAAATCGAAAACCTCCACGCTTACTACGGCAAGAGCCATGTGCTGCATGGCGTGACCTTTGACGTGCAACCCGGCGAAATTGTGGCGCTGCTGGGGCGCAACGGCTCGGGCCGCTCCACCACCGCCAAGGCCATCATGGGCCTGGTGGACTGGGAGGGCACACTCAACTTCAAGGGGCAGGACCTTAATGGCAAGAAGGCCTATGAGATTGCCCACCTCGGTCTGGGCTATGTGCCTGAAAGCCGCGATGTGTTTCCCAATCTCACCGTGCACCAGAACCTGCTGCTTGGCCAGAAGGGCAATGGCAAGGGCAGCCGCTGGTCGTTCGATGACATGTACGAGATGTTCCCGCGCCTCAAGGAACGCCAGCACACCGAGGCGGGCGTGATGTCGGGCGGTGAGCAGCAGATGCTGACGCTGTGCCGCACGTTGATGGGCGATCCGGACCTCATCATCATCGACGAGCCCACCGAGGGCCTCGCGCCCAAGATCGTCGAACTGGTGGGACAGTACCTGCAGACCATCAAGGCGCGCGGTATCTCGGTACTGCTGATCGAGCAGAAGCTGACCATCGCCATGAAAATCTCGGACCGCGCGCTGGTGATGGGCCATGGCTCCATCGTCTTTCAGGGCACGCCCGACAGCCTGCGGGCGGACAACTACATCCGTAAAGAGTGGCTTGAAGTCTAGAAGGGCGATTCCCCTGAGGCGCTGCGCGCCTCGGTGCAGCCGCCAGAGGCGGCAGCCCTTTGTGCCGTCCAAGCCTGCGCAGGCAGGTTTGGACGGCACTCAGCCCCTTCTCTCAAATCGCTGCGCGATTCGGGAAGGGGGACGCAGCCAGCGCGGCGGGGCGGCCCTTGCGCAGCTGCCCTGGCCTTGGGGCGCGCCAGTTTCAAAGATTCGGGGCAGGGCGGATGCGTTGGAAGGCATGCCGCTCGCCTTGATCCACAGAGGTGCCCGGTCTTCGGTGGCGCCTCTTTTTTTGCCAGCCGGAATGTGCTCCTCAGGGGATGTCCGAAACCCCCTTGTCCCGCCCGGGACAAATTGACACGCCAAACGGGTTTGAAATCTCTACAATAAAAACGCACGACCGTTCTTTTTCACTTTCCCAGCACGCAAGGAACACCAGCATGACCGCTGAATACAAAGTCCACGGCTCCGTTGCCGTGATCACCATGGCCAACCCTCCTGTCAACGGACTCGGGTTGGCGACCCGGCAAGGCATCGTGGACGGCCTCAGCCGTGCCAATGCCGATCCAGCGGTCACCTCCATCATCATCACCGGGGCTGGCGGCGCCTTCTCTGGCGGTGCGGACATCAAGGAGTTCGGCACGGACAAGTCCCTGCAAGAACCCAACCTGCTGTCGGTGATTGCCGCCATCGAAAACTCGGCCAAGCCCGTCGTGGCCGCCATGCACAGCGTCGCCATGGGTGGCGGGCTGGAACTGGCCCTGGGTTGCCACTACCGCATTGCGGCGCCTGGCTGCTCGATTGCACTGCCTGAAGTCAAGCTGGGCCTGATTCCTGGCGCGGGTGGTACACAGCGCCTGCCACGCGTGATTGGTGTGGAGGCTGCGCTCAACCTCATCGTGAGCGGCGAGCCCGTCAAGAGCGAAATGATTGCCGGCGTCCCCGGCCAGAAGTTGTTCGACAAGCTGGCCGCATCGGCTGAGTCGCTGGCGGCTGAAGCCCTGGCCTTTGCCCAAAGCGTGGCCGATGCCCGTCCGTTGCCGCTGGTCCGCAACTTCCCTTGCAAGCACCCCGAAGGCGATGCCTACTTCCAGTTCGCGCGCAACATGGTCAAGGGCATGGCCAAGAACTTCCCGGCGCCCGCCAAGTGCGTGGACGCGGTCGAAGCTGCCACCAAGAAGAAGTTTGCCGAAGGCATGCTGGTCGAGCGCGAGATTTTCATCAACCTGATGTGGACGCCAGAATCGCGTGCCTTGCGCCATCTGTTCATGGCCGAGCGTGCCGCAAGCAAGATCCCTGATGTGGCCTCCGACACCCCCAAGCGCGACATCAAGCTGGTGGGCGTGATTGGCGCAGGCACCATGGGCGGCGGAATTTCCATGAACTTCCTGAACGCCGGCATCCCCGTCAAGATCCTGGAAATGAAGCAGGAAGCCCTGGATCGCGGCATCGCCACGATCAAGAAGAACTACGAAGCCCAGGTCAAGAAGGGCAAGCTCAAGCAGGACAAGTACGAGCAGCGCATGGCCCTGCTGTCCACCACGCTGAGCTACGACGACTTCAAGGACTGCGATCTCATCATCGAGGCCGTGTTCGAGGAGATGGGCGTCAAGGAAGCCGTGTTCAAGCAGCTGGATGCCGTGGCCAAGCCCGGCGCCATCCTGGCGTCCAACACTTCCACGCTCGACGTGGACAAGATCGCAGCGTTTACCAAGCGTCCGCAGGACGTGGTGGGCATGCACTTCTTCAGCCCTGCCAACGTGATGAAGTTGCTCGAAGTGGTGCGCGGCAAAGAAACCGCCAAGGACGTGCTCGCCACGGTGATGGCGATTGGCAAGAAGATCAAGAAGACCTCGGTGGTCTCCGGCGTGTGCGACGGCTTCATCGGCAACCGCATGATCGAGCAGTACAGCCGCCAGGCAGGATTTCTGCTGGACGAGGGCTGCACGCCCCAGCAGGTGGACAAGGCCGTAGAAAAATTCGGTTTTGCCATGGGCCCGTTCCGCATGGGCGACCTGGCCGGCAACGATATTGGCTGGGCGATCCGCAAGCGCCGTTCCGTCGAACGCGCCGACATGAAATACAGCCGCACGGCCGACAAGCTGTGTGAGCTGGGCCGCTTTGGCCAGAAGACCGGCGCAGGCTGGTACGACTACCAGGCCGGCAAGCGCGATGCGATCCCTAGCGACCTGGTCAACAAGATGATCGAAGACCACCGCAAGGAACTGGGCATCACGCCCCGCAAGATTTCAGACGAAGAAATCGTGCAGCGCCTGGTGTTCGCCCTGGTCAACGAAGGCGCGCACATCCTGGAAGACGGCATCGCCAGCAAGTCCGGCGACATCGACATGGTGTACCTCACGGGTTATGGCTTCCCCATCCACCGTGGCGGCCCCATGCACTACGCCAGCGAAGTGGGTCTTTTCAACGTGGTGCAGGCCATGGACCGTTTTGCCAAGAACCCCAACGACGATGCGACGTTCTGGAAGCCCGCTCCTCTGCTGGCCAAACTCGCAGCCGAAGGCAAGGCGTTCAACTGACATTGATGCGAAGCTGCACCGCGTGCGCAGGCCCCAGGCCGCCACGGGTGCGTTCCACCCCCTGAAAGGATTCCCCCATGACCTCCGCAGTGATTGTTTCCACCGCCCGCACCCCGCTCGCCAAGAGCTGGAAGGGTTCTTTCAACATGACGCATGGCGCCACGCTGGGCGGCCATGCCGTGCAGCAGGCTGTGCTGCGCGCAGGCATTGATGGCGCTGACGTGGACGACGTCATCATGGGCTGCGCCACGCCCGAAGGCGCCACCGGCAGCAACATCGCCCGCCAGATCGCGCTGAAAGCTGGCCTGCCCATCACAGCCTCCGGTGTCACCGTCAACCGTTTCTGCTCATCGGGCCTGCAGACCATTGCATTGGCCGCGCAGCGCATCATCGCCGGCGAAGCCGACGTGTATGTGGCCGGTGGTGTGGAAAGCATCTCCTGCGTCCAGCAGGAGATGAACCTGCACATGATCCAGGACCTGGCGCTGGCCAAGCAAAAGCCCGAGATCTACTGGAGCATGCTGCAGACCGCCGAGCAAGTGGCCAAGCGCTACAACATCGGTCGCGAAGCCATGGACGAATACGGTGCAGCCAGCCAGCAGAAGGCCTGCGCTGCGCAAGCGGCCGGTCTGTTCGATGCCGAAATCGCCCCCATCACCGTCACAGCCGGTGTGGCCGACAAGACGCTGGGCCTGATCACCAAGCAAGTGACCGTAAGCCGTGACGAAGGCACGCGTGAAGGTACGACGGTGGAAGCCATCAGCGGTTTGCGCTCGGCATTGCCTGGCGGTTTGATCTCGGCGGGCAACGCCAGCCAGTTCTCCGACGGCGCGGGCGCCTGCGTGGTGACCAGCGAAGAGTACGCCAGCAAGAAGGGCCTCAAGCCGCTGGGCCGCTTCCTGGGTTTCGCTGTGGCAGGGTGCGAGCCGGATGAAATGGGCATCGGCCCCGTGTTTGCCGTTCCCAAGGTGCTCAAGAAGCTGGGCCTCACGGTCGACGACATCGACCTGTGGGAGTTGAACGAAGCGTTCGCCGTGCAGGTGCTGTATTGCCGTGACAAGCTGGGCATTCCCGCTGATCGCCTGAACGTCAATGGTGGCGCCATCGCCGTGGGTCACCCCTATGGTGTGTCGGGCCAGCGCCTCACGGGCCACGCTCTTATCGAAGGCAAGCGCCGTGGCGCGAAGCGCGTGTGCGTGACCATGTGTATTGGCGGTGGCATGGGCGCTGCAGGCATCTTCGAAGTGCTGTAACCCGTGGCCGCAGACCGTCCCACTGACATGCATTCCAGGACGGCCTCGCCCGAGGCTTTTCTGGCGCTGGGGCGGCAGGTGCTTGCCAACCAGCCCTTCAGTGTGTTGTTGGGCGCGGAACTTGTGGCGCTGGCGCCGGGGAGGTGCGAGCTGTCGCTAGCCATCACACCGCAGCTGCGCCAGCAGCACGGTTTTGCCCATGGCGGAGTGGTGAGCTACCTGGCAGACAACGCGCTGACCTACGCCGGGGGCACGGCGATGCAGGTGCCGGTAGTCACCTCCGAGTTCAAGATCAACTACCTGCGGCCCGCCGTGGGCGAGCGCCTGCTGGCCCGCGCTGAGGCGGTGCACCATGGCAAGCGCCAGGCGGTATGCCGGTGTGAGGTGCTGGTGATCCAGGACGGACAAGAGAAGCTTTGCGCCGTGGCGCAGGGCACGATTGCCGCGCTGGGTGCTGCTCAGACGGAGAGCGATGCTGCCGATGCGGCAGCCTGATGTGATGGATGGATACGCCAACGGATGCGAGGAGGGGATGCGGGGGCACGCTACAAATTGTTGCTTTGTCGGGGCGTGAAGCACCCGCTGGTGCGGTTGGCACGGGCAGAATCCGCCGCGACCACCGGTTTGCCGGTGGTCTTGAAGCTGTCTCTTTTTCTCCATCCCGAACCCGGTACCTTCCATGCGTTGTCTGCTTCCCTCCTTTCGCCAGTTTTTCGCCCTCTCGGCCTTTGCCGTCGCATGTGGTGCCCACGCCCAGAGCCAGACCTACAAGCTTCAGCTGCCGCTGGAATCTGACCCGGATGTGGTCCTGCAGGACATCGTGGTGGACGCCAAACAGACACGGGTAACGCTGCTGGTCAAGAACACCTCCGACGAGGCGATTGAGGCCTGTGCACAGCCCACCGGATCGGCCGATGCGTTCACGCTCAAGGACCTGGGCAGCGGCGCCGTGCTGCAGCAACAGTCGATTGGAGGCCTGACGTTCTGCAACGTGAAGATGGACGTGGTCAAGCCCGGCCGCACCAAGCTCGTCAAGATCACATTCCCGCCACTGCCTGCACGCGCCACGCGCCTGCAGCTCGGAGAAGCCAATTGCCAGCCCAAGCCCGATTCGGACATGGAGTTCTGGTGTTTCAAGAACATCGTGCTGCCTGCACGCTGAACCCCATCGGGTGAGGGCACATCGGGCATGCACGCAGCCACAAGGAGACCTTCTGATGACCCTGCGTTCCACGCTCGACTTTCTGCTGTATGAATGGCTCGAGGCCCAGTCCCTCACGGCCCGTGCGCGTTTTACAGACCACTCGCGCGAAACTTTCGATGCGGTGCTCGACACCTGTGAGCGCATCGCCCGTGAGAAGTACGCTCCCTTCAACCGAACGGTGGACATCGAGGAGCCGCATTTCGACGGTGAAAAGGTCATCCTGCCCCAGGCGACCTACGAGGCGCGCAAGGCCTACGCCGAATCCGGCCTTCTGTCCGCAGCGCAGGACTATGAGGTCGGTGGCATGCAGCTGCCCTACACCGTGGAGGCGGCCGCCAACAGCTTCTTTGCAGTGGCGTCCATCAGCATCGGCTCGAATCTGCTCACCTCGGGCAATGCCAACCTGCTCATGGTGCATGGCACCGAGTCGCAAAAGCAGGTGTTCGCACTCAATGAATTCAACGGCCGCTGGTCGGGCACCATGTGCCTGTCCGAGCCTCAGGCGGGTTCCTCGCTGTCGGATGTGGCCACGCGCGCCGTGCCCGATGGCGACGGCTTTGAGGCCGACCCGCTGGGCGCGCGGTATCGCCTGACGGGCAACAAGATGTGGATCAGCTCGGGCGACCACGAGCTCACCGAAAACATCGTGCACCTGGTGCTGGCCAAGATCCCGGGGCCGGACGGCAAGCTGGTGCCTGGCACCAAGGGCATCTCGCTGTTCATCGTGCCCAAGAAGCTCGTGGACACCGATGGCAAGCTCACCGACGTGCGCAACGACGTGGCGCTGGCGGGCCTGAACCACAAGCTGGGCTGGCGTGGCACCACCAACACGCTGCTCAACTTTGGTGAAGGCAAGTTCCCGGTGGATGGGCGTGCAGGGGCCGTGGGTTACCTGGTGGGGCAGCCCGGCAAGGGCCTGCACTGCATGTTCCACATGATGAACGAGGCGCGCATCGGCATCGGCATGGCGGCCACCATGCTGGGGCTGGCGGGCTACTACGCCAGCCTGGACTATGCCAAGAACCGGCCGCAAGGGCGCCCGGTGCAGGGCCCCAAGGACGCTGCAGGCGCGGGTGCGGCTGCCGTGGTCAAGGACGCCGCCCAGCCCCAGGTGCGCATCATTGAACACGCCGACGTCAAGCGCATGCTGCTGGCCCAGAAGTCGTATGGCGAAGGCGCACTGGCGCTCAACCTGTTTTGCGCCAAGCTGGTGGACGAGCAGCACACGGGCGACGCTGCAGCCGCCGATGAAGCGCGCCTGTTGCTCGAAGTGCTCACCCCCATCGCCAAGAGCTGGCCCAGCGAGTGGTGCCTGGAGGCCAACAGCCTGGCCATCCAGATCCATGGCGGATACGGGTACACGCGCGATTTTCCGGTGGAGCAGTACTGGCGCGACAACCGCCTGAACATGATCCACGAAGGCACGCATGGCATCCAGGCCATGGACTTGCTGGGCCGCAAGGTGCTCATGGAAGGCGGGCGCGGCCTGCAGCTGCTGGCCGGCCGCATCAACGCCACCATCGAGCGCGCGATCCAGGTGCCCACGCTGGCCGCGCATGCCAATGCACTGGGTGCCGCGCTGCAGCAGGTGGGGGCCGCCACCAAGGCGGCCTGGGCCACAGGCCAACCGGCTGACGCGCTGGCCAATGCGGTGCCCTACATGCAGGCCTTTGGCCACATGGTGCTGGCCTGGGTGTGGCTGGACGTGGCCCTGGCCACGCTGGCCCAGGATGCCAATCTGGCCCAGCCCGCGAGCGTGGGGCGCATGGGCGGCATGCGGTTTTTCTTTCACTACGAACTGCCGAAAATCGGCGCCTGGCTGCAGGTGGTCAGCACACGCGATGCCACCTGCGCGGCCTTCCCTGAAGAGGCGTTTTGATGGCGGCGCAGCAAACCCTGCAACGCCTGCACAAGCTCATCTGGGTGTTGATCTACGGCGGCTTGCTCACGCTGATCCTGGGCATCGCCACGGCACGCACCAACGACGCCCTGGGCTGGAGCTTCATCGTGGTCGGTGGGGCGTTGGCTGCAGCGGGTGTGGCGCTGATTGCGGTGCGGGCCCGGTTGCACGCCGACCCCGGCCCGTAGCTGGACGCCCGACACCACCGCGACACAAAGTGCCCGCATTGCGCCGCACAATCATCGGCGCGTGGGGCCAACACCCATCAATAGATCCATCCAACACCGAAGGAGACTTTCAGCATGACCCGTACCATCCAACAACTGTTCGACCTCACTGGCAAAACCGCGCTGGTCACCGGCGGCTCGCGTGGCCTGGGGCTGCAACTGGCCCATTCGCTGGGCGAGGCGGGCGCCAAGATCCTGCTCAGCTCACGCAAGGCGTCCGACCTGGAAGAGGCCACGGCCGAGCTGCAGGCCGCGGGCATCGATGCCCGCTGGATCGCCGCCGATTGCGCGAAGGAAGAGGACATCCGCCGCCTGGCCGATGAAACGCTGGAGCGACTGGGCCACGTGGACATCCTGGTGAACAATGCCGGCGCTGCCTGGGGGGCCCCCGCCGAAGACCACCCCGTGGACGCGTGGGACAAGGTGATGAACCTCAACGTGCGTGGCTACTTCATCCTGTCTCAGCACATCGCCAAGCACAGCATGATCGCGCGCCGCAGCGGCAGCATCATCAACGTGGCGTCCATTGCCGGCCTCGGTGGCAACCCCAAGGGCATGAACACCATTGCCTATAACACTTCCAAGGGCGCGGTGATCAATTTCACCCGTGCGCTGGCGGCAGAATGGGGCCAGTACAACATTCGTGTCAACGCCATCTGCCCCGGTTTCTTCCCGAGCCGGATGACAGTGGGCACCCTGAAGGCCATGGGTGAGGAAGCACTGGCGGCCCACGCGCCCCTGGGCCGCCTGGGCGACGACGAGGACCTGAAGGGCCTGTGCGCGCTGTATGCGTCCGATGCGGGCAAGCACATCACCGGCCAGTGGCTGGCGGTGGATGGCGGCGTGAGCATCGTTACGGGAGGTTAGGCAGGGTACTTCCCCCTGAGCCGCTTCGCGGCTTCCCCCTTCTCTCGGCTTCGCCGGGAAGGGGGACGCAGCCCTCGCTGCGGGGCGGCCCTTGCTAGGCTGCCCTGGCCTGGGCCGCGCCAGTATTTGAGGTTTGTGTAGTGAGGAAATGCCGTGAAAAGTTTTGGTGTCGAAATCCCCTTTGTCAGCCACCTTGGCTTCACGCTGCACCGGATGGAGGGCGGCGAGTCCGAGCTGCATTACGAGGCGAAGCCCGAGCACCTGAACTCCTTTGATGTGACCCACGGCGGCGCGTCGATGACGCTGCTGGACGTGACCATGGCCACGGCTGCGCGCAGCGACACGCCCGACATGGGCGTGGTCACCATCGAGATGAATACCAGCTTCATGCAGCCCGCGCGCGGGCCGCTGGTGGCCAAGGGGCGGCTCATTCATCGCACGGCCACCATGGCTTTTACCGAAGGCACGGTGGTCGACGCGCAAGGCAAGGTGTGTTGCCATGCCACCGGCACGTTCAAGTACGTGCGGCGCCTGCCGTTGGACAGCCGCAGCGCCAACGGGCTCAAGGTGATTTCCACCGATTGAGCAAAATTTTTAGATCAAATTGGCCTCTGGCGCTTTATCCATAAGCGCTAGTAGCTATTGAATTCATAGTGATAGACATTCTGAAGGAGCCTCTCATGCCCCGCAACCAACAAATCGTTCTCGACAACCGTCCCCAGGGCGAAGCCGTGGCCAGCAACTTCAAGCTGGTGGCCGCAGACACGCCTGCGCTGCAGGACGGCCAGGTGCTGGTGCGCCACCACTTCCTGAGCCTGGACCCGTACATGCGCGGCCGCATGAACGAGAGCAAGAGCTACGCCGCCTCTCAAGGCCTGGGCGAGGTCATGATCGGTGGCACCGTGGGCGAGGTGGCCGAGAGCAAGCACCCCAAGTACGCCGTGGGCGACAAGGTGGTGGGCATGGGTGGCTGGCAGGAATACAGCGTGGTGGACGGCAATGCCGTGGGCGCGCTGCGCAAGGTGGACACCACGCACGTGCCGCTGTCGCACTACCTGGGCGCCGTGGGCATGCCCGGCGTGACGGCCTGGTACGGCCTGGTCAAGATCATCGCCCCCAAGGAGGGTGACACCGTGGTGGTGAGCGCCGCCACCGGCGCCGTGGGCAGCGCCTTTGCCGCGCTGGCCAAGGCGCGTGGCTGCCGCGCCGTGGGCATTGCCGGTGGTGCCGACAAGTGCAAGTATGCGGTGGAAGAACTGGGCTTTGACGCCTGCATCGACTACAAGGAACACAGCGATGTGAAGGCCATGTCCAAGGCCTTGAAGGAAGCCTGCCCCAACGGCATCGACGGCTACTTCGAGAACGTGGGCGGCTGGATCATGGACGCCGTGATGCTGCGCATGAACGCCTTCAGCCGCATTGCCCTGTGCGGCATGATCGCCGGCTACGATGGCGCGCCGCTGCCCATGGCCAACCCCGCGCTCATGCTCATCAACCGCATGAAGGTCGAAGGCTTCATCGTCAGCGAGCACATGGAAGTCTGGCCCGAGGCGCTCAAGGAGCTGGGCACGCTGGTGGGCACCGGCAAGCTGCGCCCACGCGAGACGGTTGCCCAGGGCATTGCCGCCGCGCCCGAGGCCTTCCTCGGTTTGCTCAAGGGCAAGAACTTCGGCAAGCAACTGGTGAAGCTGATCTAAGAACCTGCTCCCGGCTTTTTCATGGGGTGCGCATGGCAGCAAACAGTCACGATCTAGGCGTCCGCCGCAGCCCATGCTGGCGGCCTGGGCAAGGTGGGCAACGACGAGCGTGGCTGTTTGCTGCCATGCCCTTCGGGTTGCCCCGCAAAGGCAGCGCCTGCGGCGTTGCCCATCCTCGCCGCACATCAGTGCGGCTTGCGGTGGGCGCCTTGCATCCACTGCCTTTGTGGGGCAACGCACCCCATGAAAAAGCCGGGAGCAGGTTCTAGTGCGCTGGATCTGGGCCCGCTTCGACGACTTGGGCGTGCACGCGCTGCACGACACGCTCGCTCTGCGCTGCAAGGTCTTCATCCTGGAGCAGGGGCCCTACCAGGACCCCGATGGCGCCGACAAAAAGTCGCACCACCTGCTGGGCTATGACGAGGTCGGTGCGCTCCAGGCCAGCCTGCGCGTGGTGGACCCGGGCGTGAACTACCCCGAGCCTTCCATCGGGCGTGTGGTCACCGCCAAGGAGGCACGTGGCAACGGCACGGGCCGTGCGCTGATGGTGGAGGGCATAACCCGCTGCAGCCAGGCGTGGCCCGGCCGAAGCATCCGCATCAGCGCGCAGGCTCACCTGCAGCGGTTTTACGGCAGCCTGGGCTTTGTGGCCGTGTCCGACGAATACCTGGAAGACGACATTCCCCATATCGAGATGTTGTGGAGTCCCCCATGACCACTGCGACCGCCCCAACTGCCAGCCTGGCACGCACCCACGACGTGTTCAATCAGAGCACGCCCTGGGCCGATGTGAACCTGTTCACCACCAACCAGTCCCTGCAGGACGCGCTGCGCATGCACGCTCCCGACCTGCCGTTGGCGGGCCTCACGGCGCTGGGGGCAGAGATGGGGTCGGCGGAGATGTTGACCCACGCGCGCCTGGCCAACACCCACAAGCCGCAGCTGCACACGCACGACCGCTTTGGCCACCGCACCGATGTGGTCGAGTTTCACCCCAGCTACCACGCGCTGATCGGCGCGGCGCTGCGCCACGGCCTGCACGCCACGCCCTGGTCGCGCACCGGCGGTGCTGCGGCGTACGCACACACCGAGCGCGCCGCCGGCTTCATGCTGTTCACCGAGGCCGAGCCCTCGGTGCTGTGTCCCGTGTCGATGAGCTACGCCGTCACGCCGGCATTGCGCGGCAACGCCGCGGTGTGGGCCGACTGGAGCGCGGGCCTGGCCAGCACCCGGTACGACCCGCGCCTGGCCTTGTTCTCGCAAAAATCCGCGCTCACCATGGGCATGGGCATGACCGAGAAGCAGGGCGGGTCGGACGTGCGCGCCAACACCACCCAGGCCGTGCCCGATGGCGAGGATGCCTGGGGCCCGCGCTACCGGCTGACGGGCCACAAGTGGTTCTTCTCGGCCCCCATGTGCGATGCCTTCCTGGTGCTGGCGCAGGCGCCCGGCGGGCTGACCTGCTTCTTCCTGCCACGCGTGCTGCCGGACGACCACAACGGCACGCTCAACACGATTCGCATCCAGCGCCTGAAGGACAAGCTTGGCAACCATGCCAACGCGAGCTCCGAGGTCGAGTTCATCGACGCGACCGCCTGGCGTGTGGGCGAAGAGGGCCGCGGCGTGGCGCAGATCCTGGAGATGGGCACCATGACGCGGCTGGACTGCGCCCTGGGCACCAGCGGCCTCATGCGCCAGGCGCTGACCATCGCGCTGCACCACACGCGACAGCGCTCGGCCTTTGGCAAGAAGCTCATCGAGCAGCCCCTCATGCGCAACGTGCTGGCCGATCTTGCTCTGGAAAGTGAAGCGGCTACCGCTCTTTCCATAAGGCTTGCGAGCGCTTTCGATCACAAGGATAAGAGCGAGCACGAGGCCGTGATGGCCCGTTTGCTGACGCCCGTGGCCAAGTTCTGGGTGTGCAAGCGCGGCAGCGTGTTTGCGCAAGAAGCCATGGAATGCCTGGGCGGCAACGGCTATGTGGAAGAGGGCGGCGAAGGCACCATGGCCCGCATCTACCGCGAGATGCCGCTCAACTCCATCTGGGAAGGCGCCGGCAACATCATGGCGCTGGACCTGCTGCGCGCCGTGCGCCGCGCCGACACCGCCGCGGCCCTGGCCGACGAACTGGCCCCCGCGCGTGGCGCCCACCCGGAGCTCGACCGCCTGGCCAGCGCGCTGCCCCTGCGCGTGGACGCGATGACCACCGAGGCCGAGGCCCGCCGCCTGGCGCAGGACGTGGCCCTGGCCGTGCAGGCCGCGCTGCTGTACCGCAGTGCACCCGGCGCCGTGTTCAGTGCCTTCTGCGATTCGCGCCTGGGCGGCGACTGGGGCTACAGCTTCGGCACGCTGGGCGCGGGCGTGAACCTTGACGCCATCTTGGCCCGCGCGCTTCCGATCTGATTCACCCCACAGAATTTTGCGGAGAAATCCATGTCTCATCTCATCCTGCACCACTACCCCTCGTCGCCGTTTTCCGAAAAGATCCGCCTGGTGCTGGGCTTCAAGAAGCTGGCCTGGAAGTCCGTGATCATCCCCAGCATCGCGCCCAAGCCCGATGTGGTGGCGCTCACGGGCGGCTACCGCAAAACGCCGTTCCTGCAGGTGGGTGCCGACATCTACTGCGACTCTGCGTTGATCTGCGACGTGCTGGAGCACGAGCAGCCCGAGCCCGTGCTGTACCCGCCGCACCTGAAGGGCGTGGCACGGGTGTTCGCGCAGTGGGCCGACAGCAGCCTGTTCTGGGCGGCCATGGCCTACAACCTGCAGCCCAAGGGCGCGTCGGCCATGTTCGCCAACCTGCCGCCCAACGTGGCCCAGGCCTTCAGCGAAGACCGCCGTGAGATGAGTGCCGGCATGCAGCGCCTGCGCCCGGCAGACGCCACGGCCGCTTACCGCTCGTACCTGCGCCGCATCGCGCACATGGCCGAGGAGCATGACTTCCTGTTTGGCGCCGAGCCCTGCCTGGCCGACTTTTCCACCTACCACCCGCTGTGGTTCACGCGCCAGTGCGTGCCGGTGATGGCCGACATCTTCGCGGCCACCCCCGCCGTGCTCGAATGGATGGACCGCATCGCGGCCCTGGGCCACGGGCGCATGGAGAAGTTCACCGCGCAGGACGCCATTACCGTGGCCGCTGGCGCTGAGCCGCTGCCGCTGATGGATGACGTGTTCCAGGACGAGCACGGCATCCCCCTGGGCACGCAGGTCGCTATTGCCGCCGAAAGCTTTGGCACCGAGCCGACCGAGGGCGAACTGATCGCCGCCACCCGCACCCGCTACACCCTGCGCCGCACCGACCCGCGCGCAGGCACCGTGCAGGTGCATTTCCCCCGCATTGGATACACGTTGCGAAAGGTTGAGAAATAAATGATTGACGACTTCAAAGGCAAGACCGCCGTCCTGACCGGCGCCGGCTCGGGCTTCGGCCTCGAATGCGCGCGCATCGGCGCCCGCCTGGGCATGAACCTGGTGCTGGTGGACGTGCAGCAGGATGCACTCGATGCCGCTGCCGCCGAGATGCAGGCCGCGGGCGTGCAGGTGCTGGCGCGCAAGGTCGACGTGTCGAACGCCGCGCAGATGGAGCAACTGGCCGCCGATGTGCAGCAGCGCTTTGGCGCGCCGCACCTCGTTTTCAATAACGCCGGCGTGGGCGCGGGCGGCCTGGTGTGGGAGAACTCCATCAAGGACTGGGAATGGGTGCTGGGCGTGAACCTCTGGGGTGTGGTGCACGGTGTGCGCCTGTTCACACCGATGATGCTGGCCGCCGCCAAGAAGGACCCCGCCTGGCGCGGCCACATCGTCAACACTGCCAGCATGGCGGGCCTGGTGGACGCTCCCAACATGGGCATCTACAACGTCAGCAAGCACGCCGTGGTGAGCCTGTCGGAAACGCTGTACCAGGACCTGTCGCTGGTGACCGACCAGATCAAGGCCAGCGTGTTGTGTCCGTTCTTCGTGCCCACCGGCATCAGCCAGAGCCACCGCAACCGGCCCGAAGACATGCCGGCCGAGAGGCCCACCAAGAGCCAGCTCATCGGCCAGGCCATGAGCGACAAGGCGGTGGGCAGCGGCAAGGTGACGGCCGCTGAGGTGGCGCAGAAGGTGTTTGACGCGGCGGCCCAGGGCCAGTTCTACATCTACAGCCATCCCAAGGCCATCGCCTCGGTGCAGACGCGGATGGAAGACATCATGCTGGGCCGCAACCCCACTGATCCGTTTGCCAGCAAGCCTGAGGTCGGCGAGCAGTTGCGTGCCGCATTGAGGGCTGAATAAGCCCCTGGCGCTTGATATAGAAGCGTGAATAGCTATTAAAAATATAGCAAATGTCTGCTGAGCCACACACCCTCGAAACGGCGCAAGGTTTCACAAGCGGCTATGCGCTGTTTCCAACCGCCATTGGCCACTGCGGCATTGCGTGGCAGGGTGCACGGCTGGTGGGTGTGCAGCTGCCGGAAGATGCTGGCGAGGTGCCAACGCGTGCCCGCATGCAGCGCCGGTTTCCGCAGCTCGCTGAAAGCGGGATGCCACCCGAGGTGGCAGCCTGGGCAGCGCGTGTGGTGGCCTTGCTCGAAGGAGCGCACGACGACCTGTGTGATGTGCCCTTGGCGCTGGACACCGTGGCCCCCTTCAACGCCCGCGTGTATGAACTGGCCCGCCGCATCCCACCCGGAAAAACCATGACCTATGGCGAGATGGCTGCCGCGTTGGGCGAGCCGGGTGCCGCGCGTGCCGTGGGCCAGGCGTTGGGCCACAACCCGTTTGCGCCCGTGGTGCCGTGCCACCGCATCCTGGCGGTGAACGGCAAGACAGGCGGTTTTTCGGCCGGTGGCGGCGCCACCACCAAGATGCGCATGCTGGAGATCGAGGGCGCGTTTGCGCACGAGACCCTGGCGCTGTTTGCACCCAGAGGCTGAACGGATCAACCGCGCTTTTTGAGCAGGGGCGACCCCGCGCTGGCCATGGCCAGCTCGTGCGTGGTGTTCAGCAGGGCAGGGCCCAGGGCCTGCATGCGCTCGGGCGTCAGGCGTACCAGCGGGCCCGCAATGGTTACCACCCCGATCACCGGGCCGTTGCCTTGCCGGATGGGTGCGGCCATGGCCGCCATGGCCGGTGCAAACACCTCGACGATGGTGCTGAAGCCCTGCTGCCGCGCGGTGCGCAGGTAGGCCAGCAGGGCCTTCACGGTGGTGGGGGCGTTGGGGCCGTAGTCCTCGGGCTTGCCAAAGCCCTGGCGCGACACCAGAGCCAGGGCCTCTTCGTCGCTCATCGTGGACAGCCAGGCGTGGCCGGCCGAGCTGCACGACAGGTTGACCGACAGGCCCATGTCCGGGTCGTAGCGAAGGCCGCGCACGGCCCCTTGCGCCTTGGCCACAAAGGTCAGCGCATCACCGTCCACCACGGCCAGACGCACCAGCTCGCCAGATTCGGCGGCCAGCCGGTCCAGCAGGGGCTGGGCAATGTCCACCACGCCCGTGGCGCTCAGATAGCCCAGGCCTAGCGACACCAGCTTGATGGTGAGCATGTAGTTGCCCTGGCTCTGGTCCTGCCGCACGTAGCCGCAACGGATCAACTCGGCCAGCAGGCGGTGCGTGGCGCTCAGTGGCATGTCCAGTTCCGAGGCCAGTCTCGACAGGGCCTTGCCTTCCGGATGCGGAGCAAGGTGCTCCAGGACTTTGAAACTGCGTTCAAGGATGCTGCTCATGGCGGGGCTTTTTGTAATCGTGAACCGGTTTTTCCAGGATACCCAAGCGCTGGTTCTTCCGGCGCAATGTATCAAAAATTGTTAAAGGGTTTCTACTGTGGAAACGATTTCCACTTTATTCATACGATGCAGTCCCAGATGCACCCCGGGCCTGGGGTGCACAACCCTGGTCTCTTTTTGTTGGAGAAGTCCCTGTGAAAAAAACTGCTTGCCTCCTGGCGGCCGCTGGCCTGTCCTTCTTGATGGCGCTGCCCGCCGCCGCGCAGCAGGAGCGCGTGATCCGCTTCGGACACCTGAACAATGCCGACCATCCCGTGAGCTTTGGCGTCAAGCGTTTTAGCGAGCTGCTGGCGGCCAAGAGCGGCGGCAAGATGAAGGTGATGGAGTTCCCCGCCTCGCAGCTGGGCAACGAGATGCAGCAGCAGTCGGCGCTGCAGGGCGGTGTGCAGCAGATGTCGGCCCCGGCCACCACCTCGCTGGCCGGCATCGTCAAGGAATTCGGGTTGGTGGACTTCCCCTTCTCGGTGGCCAACTTTGCGCAGGCCGATGCGCTGCTCGACGGCCCGCTGGGCCAGGCGTTGATCGCCAGGTTGCCCGAGAAGGGCCTGGTGGCCCTGGGCTACTGGGACCTCGGTTTTCGCAACGTGACCAACAGCAGGCGCCCCATCACCAAGGCCGATGATTTTGATGGCCTCAAGCTGCGCGTGATTCCCAACCCGGTGTTCCTGGAGACCTTCAAGGCCTTCAAGGCCAACCCCGTGCCCATGCCGTTTGCCGAGCTGTATGGCGCGCTGGAAGCCAAGGCCGTGGACGGACAGGAGAACCCCTATGCGGTGATCCTGTCGAACAAGATGTTCGAGGTGCAGAAGTACGTGAGCGCCACCAACCACGTGTACGCCGCCAACATCGTGCTGGTGAGCAAGAAGTTCTGGGACCAGCTCACCCCCGCCGAGCAGAAGATGATGCACGACGCGGCCAGCGAGTCGCGTGGCTACCAGCGCCAGGTGAGCCGCGCTGCAGCACAGCGTTCGGTGGGTGACCTGCAGGCCAAAGGCATGGCCTACAACGAGATCACGCCCGCCGAGCTGGCGCGCATGCAGCAGATCGCCAAGCCCGTGATCGAGAAGTTCGCGGCCACCTATGACCCGGCGATCGTCAAGCTCTACAACGACGAACTCGCCCGCATCCGCAAGTAAGCCACCTCGTCCGAAACCTATGAAAATTCTCATCCTCCACGGCCCCAACCTCAACCTGTTCGGGCGCCGCGAACCCCATATCTATGGCACCACCACGCTGGCCCAGATCAACGAGCGTTTGCTCAAGCTCGCTGCGCAGCTGGGTGTGGAGCTCGACATCGTGCAGTCCAACCACGAAGGCGCGCTCATCGACTTCCTGCACGCCAACATCGATGTAGCGCAGGGCGCACTCGTGAATCCTGCGGGCCTCACGCAGCACGGCGTGCCGCTGCACGACGCTATCAAGGCCATGCCTTTCCCGGTGATCGAAGTGCACATGTCCAACATCGCCGCGCGCGAGGCCTGGCGCGCGCATTCCATCATCTCGCCCGCCGTCAAGGCCACGGTGCAGGGCTTCGGTCCCCACTCCTACCTGGCCGGGCTGCGGGCGTTGGTGGACAGCCTGCGCGAGGCCGCCCAGGTTGCCTGAGCGGTGTGGGATGTACGGTGATGTGCGTTCAACATCTCCTCTGAAAAGCCACAGGCCCCCGATGGACCGGCTCTGCCCTCTGCCGTGCTGCTAGTGAGCGGTGGTTGATTCGATATTTTTGGGTCAAATAGGCCGCTAGCGCTTTGGTGGATTGCGCGATATGCTATAAAAATAGTAGCATGTGAGGCGACGTCAACACAGCCCGCTTCGCCAAAAGCTGTGTGGGCAAGGCCAGGCATCAGGTGGTGAGGTGCCTGGGCAAAAAAAAGGCCCGCTGGGGTCTGTTCGACAGCGCACAGACGCGCAGTATCTGCCCCTTGTACAAGAGGATCGGAGCGTACCCGCCACGCGGTTGCGCCATTCACTTGTACCAGGAGCCGCCCATGTCCCATCCATCCACCCTTGCCTCAGCGTGGGACACGTCTTCCGTGGGGCAGCCGGCAGACATCTCGCTGCTGGAACTCTCCCACCTGGGTGAACATCTGGTGCATTGCGGCGCGTTGCGGGGGCCGCTGGACCAGTTTCTCGCTGGCGCTGCATGGCTGCAGGCCTTGGTTGCAGAACATGTGGTGACTGTTGCACTCCTGGTCACGTTGCTGGTGGGGGCCGTATCGCTGGTGCGATAGGGGGCGCGCGCATGGGCTTACGCACACCATGGCCCTGGGTTCCTTCCGCGATGGACCGCATGCTAGATGCCCGGGCAGGCCCGGTGCTGGAACCCCTGCGGGCCGAAGTGTTTGGCGCGGCCCGCTTCGAGGAGCATGGCCGGCACCTCGGTTCCTCCCACGACGCGGGCAAGGCACCCTTTGGCCGCACCACGTTTTACCCGCGTCTGCAGAGCAACATCCGCGCGTTGCGGGCTGCGCACCGCTACCTGTTCGACGCGCCCCACGACGAGCATGCCATCAGCCCCGCCGCTGAATGGCTGTTTGACAACTTCCATCTGATCGAAAGCCAGCTCAAGGAGATCCGGGCCGGGCTGCCGCCGCGTTACTACCGCTCGCTGCCGGTGCTCAAAGACGCCCCGTTGGTCGGCCTGCCGCGTGTGTACGGTGTGGCTTGGTCGTTTGTGGCCCACACCGACAGCGCGTTTGATGAATCGCTGCTCGTGCACTACCTGAACGCTTACCAGGAGACCCGCGAGCTGAGCCAGGGGGAGCTGTGGGCGTTGCCCACCACGCTGCGCGTGGTGTTCATCGAAAACCTGCGCCGCCTGGCCGAGCGCCTGGCCAGCCACAAGGCTGCGCAGGAGCTGGCCAGCCTGTGCGCCACCCACTGCGAGGAGCTGACTACCCAGACCCTGGACGCTGCATGCGCTGCCATGGAGCAGCGCGGTGTGGCCCCCGTGTTCCTGGCCCATCTGGCGCAATCCATGGCGGGGCGCAGAACGCCTGGAGGGCATACACCGGCGCAGCCCTTGTTGCCGGTGCAGCAGTGGTTGTTGACCGCTGTGCCTGACCTGGTGGCGCTGCAGGCCCAGCAGCAGATCAACCAGGCGGCGGACCAGCTGAGCATGGGCAATGCCGTCACGGCGCTGCGGCGGGTGGGCGCGGCCGACTGGTCCGACATCATCAGCCAGACCAGCCTGGTGCTGCGCGCCATGCTGCAGTCGCCCGTGTTTGCAGCCGAAGACGAGGCCACGCGCAACACCACCTTGCACGGCATTGAAAACCTGTCGGCCCGCAGCGGGCAGGGTGAGGCCGCCGTGGCACAGGCGCTGCTGGTGCTGATGTCGGGCGGCCACGGCGAGCCTCAGGATGAGCCTGAAGGCGCGCAGGCGTTGGCAGGCTATTGGCTGCAAGGCGCCGGGCGCAGCCAGCTGGAGCACACCCTCGGTACACGCCGCCATGCTACCGATGCGGTGGCCCTGTGGCGTTCTGCGGTGGGTCTGTCGCGTGTGCCGCTGTACCTGGGCGCCTTGCTGCTGGGCTCGCTCGGCCTGCTGGCCTGGCTGATGGCGCCCCTGTGGGGCATGCCACCAGGGCCCTCGGCCAGTGCAGCCCATCTTGCGGGCCTGGCGCTGGTGGCCGCCTTGTTGCTGCTGCCCGTGTCCGAGATCGTGGTGGCCGTGGTGAACCGGCTCATTGGCGAATCCGTCCGGCCCACGTACATGCCCCGCTACCTGCTGCCAGCGGGCATTCCGGCATCGGCACGTGTGCTGGTGGCGATCCCGGCCCTGCTCAGCAGCACCGGCACCATCGACCGGCTGGTGCACCGCCTGCACCTGCATTACCTGGCCAACCCCGAGCCCTGTGCGCAATTTGCGCTGCTGACCGACGGTGTGGATGCCGATGTGCAAGACCTGCCCGAAGACGGCCCGCTGCTGGCCCATGCCCAGAGCCAGATGCAGGCCCTGAACCAGCAGCACCCCGTCACTCCAGGCAGTGCCCCGCGTTTTGTGCTGCTGCACCGCGCGCGCACCTACAGCCCCACACAGCAGCAGTGGATTGGCTGGGAGCGAAAGCGCGGAAAGCTCGAACAGCTGGTGGCCGCACTCGCCACCGGGGGGCAGGGCGCCTTCCTGGACCTGGACGAACTCTCGCACCTGGCACCGCAGACCCGCTATGTGCTCACGCTGGACAGCGATACGCAGCTGCCCCCGGGCCGCCTGCGCAGCCTGGTGGGCGTGGCCGAGCACCCCGAGAACCAACCCCGGCTGGATGCCACAGGCCAGCGCGTGGTGCAGGGCTACGGCATCCTGCAGCCCCGGGTGCTCGCGCCACTGCCCACGTCTGCCACCACCTCGTTGTGGCAGTGGCTGTTTGCGGGCCAGCAGGGGCTGGACCCGTACAGCGCCATGACCTCCGACGTGTACCAGGATTTTTTTGCCGAAGGCAGTTTCACCGGCAAGGGTCTGCTGCATGTGGCCACCGTGCACGCCGTGCTGGGCGGGCGCCTGCCCGCCGACCAGGTGCTGAGCCACGACCTGCTTGAAGGCGCGCTGGCACGCTGCGCCGTGGTGAGCGATGTGACGCTGGTGGAGTCCGAGCCCGACCACAGCGACACCGCCGCCGCCCGCCTGCACCGCTGGACGCGGGGCGACTGGCAGCTGTGGCCCTTTCTGGCCCAAGCCCATCGCTGGGGCCTCTCACCCACCAACCGCTGGAAGCTGCTGGACAACTTGCGCCGTTCGCTCGTGGCACCCGTATCACTGGTGCTGGTGGTGTTGGCCCTGGCGGGGCTGGGCCTGCCTTTGGCCAGTACGCTCGCGCTGGTGGTGGCGGCCTATGTGGCTGCGCCGCTGATGGGTGCACTGGCGGGCTGGGTGCCCAGCCGTTTTGGGCTGGTCGGCATGCGTTTTGTGCACGAAGCCTCAGGCGACCTGCTGCGTGCCCTGGCCAGCGGCGTGTGGCACCTGGCCCTGCTGCCGCAGCAGGCTCTGTTGCTGGGCGATGCCGTGGTGCGCACCGTGCACCGGCAGGCCGTGAGCCGTTGGCACCTGCTTGAGTGGACCACGGCCGAGGCCGCACAGAACACCTTGACCACAAGCCTTCACGCCACGCTGCGCAGGCACAAGGCGGCGCCTTTGCTGGCGCTGGGCTGCGGCGTGGCGCTCTGGGCCGGGGGCTCCCTGGACCCCTCGGCGCCCTGGGCCTTGGTGGGGGCGCTGCTGGCGCTGTGGGCGCTGTCGCCGCTGCTGGTGTGGCTGGCGAACAGGGTCCCGTCTGGCCGTGGCAGCCCAACGCTGTCGGCACAAGACCAGGATCTGCTGCACGGCGTGGCGCGCGACACCTGGCGTTTGTTCGAGCGCTGTGTGGATGCACACAACCACTACCTGCCGCCCGACAACCTGCAGACCGCCCCGTATGAAATGGTGGCGCACCGCACCTCGCCCACCAACATCGGGCTGTACCTGCTGAGTGCCAGTTGTGCACGCCAGTTCGGCTGGATCGGCACGTTGGAGCTGCTCGACCGGCTCGAAGCCACACTGGCGACCCTGCAAGCGATGGAGCGGCACCGGGGCCACTTCCTGAACTGGTACGACACCGAAACCCTGCAGCCCCTGCACCCGCGTTATGTGTCCACGGTGGACAGCGGCAACCTCTGCGCCCATCTGGTGGCCGTGGCGCAGGCCTGCAGCGCGCTGGCGGCGCAGCCGCTGTCGCCGCAGGCGGGTGAGCAGGCCATTCGCGCATCGCTGGCGCGGCTGCAGCCCCGGCTGGGCATCCACCACCTGGGTATGCGCGGGTTGCAGCACCCCTCCGCGCTGAGCCGCCTGCTGGGCCTGCGCCCGCCCGACCCCGCTCACCTGCCTGAGGCCACGGCGTTTCGCGCGCTGCTGGCGCAGGCGCAGGACGAGCTGCGCAGCATGGCCCAGCCACGCCACCCGGCCATCGTGCACAGCCCGCCCACGGCGCAGGACGAACTGCTCTGGCTGCTGGCCGACCACCTGGCCACGCTGCAGTCGGTGGACCGTGACCAGCAGGCCGCGCACAGTGGCGGCGCGCCCGAGTCCACGCGGCGCCTGATGGCCTTGGCCGAGGCGCTGGATGCACTGGCCTGGCAGGCTGACTTCCGGTTTCTGTACCACCCGCGGCGGCACCTGCTGCACATCGGCTACCGGGTGGACGAGCAGCAGCTGGACAACTCGTTCTACGATCTGCTCGCGTCCGAATCGCGCACCACCAGCCTGCTGGCCGTGGCCAAGGGCGACCTGCCCGTGCGGCACTGGGCGGCCCTGGGACGGCCGTTTTTTGCCAACGGCCACCATGCGGTGCTGCGCTCGTGGTCGGGCTCGATGTTCGAGTACCTCATGCCCACACTGGTCATGGACGAGCCGTATCACAGCGCCCTGGGTGAGGCAGGGCGGTCGGCCCTGCGTGAGCACGTGGCGCTGGTGCAGGGCCTGGGCAAGGACATGCCCTGGGGCATTTCCGAATGTGCCTATTCCGGACGCGACCACACCCTGGCGTACCAATACGCCCCGCAGGGCGTGCCCCGCCTGGCCTTGCGCCGCGCGCCCGTGGGCGAGCTGGTGATTGCACCCTATGCCACGGCGCTGGCTACGCAGGTGGATGCCCGCGCGGCCTGCGCGAACTTCCGCACCCTGGCTGCACTGTCGGCGCGTGGGCGCTACGGCTTTTACGAGGCACTGGACTTCACGCCCGAACGCCAGACCCATGGCGAGCGGCTCACGCTGGTCAGCACCTACATGGCCCACCACCAGGGCATGACCATCGTGGCGCTGGCCAATGTGCTGCTGCGTGGAGTGGCCCAGCGCTGGGGCACGGCGCATGCACGCATCGAGGCCGTGCTGCCGCTGCTGCAGGAGCGCGCCCCGCGCGAGCTGCCCACCTTGCAAGCGACGCCGCCGCGCCTGCCGCCGCATGCGCGCCAGCAAAAGACGCCCGACCATGTGCGCTCTGTCACCCCGGGTGCCCACGCGCTGGAGCCGACACACCTGCTGGGCAACGGGCGCTACAGCGTCACCTTGCGTGCCAATGGGGCGGGCTGGAGCCGCTGGCACCAGACGGGCATCACCCGCTGGCGCGACGATGCGCTGCGGGATGCGCACGGCAGTTTTCTGTATGTGCGGCAGATGGGCTCCAGCGTGCCCGCGTCCGTCACCAGCCACCCCGCTCCCGATGCGCGAGCGGTGTACGGCAGCATCTTCCACACCGACCGCGTGTGTTTTGACGCACTGTGGCCGGGGCTGCGCGTGCACGCCACGGTGTGGGTGAGTCCCGAGGACGATATCGAGCTGCGCAAGGTGGTGGTGAGCAACCTGGGCGACGAGGTGGTCGAGCTGGAACTGATCTCGGCCCTGGACATCACCCTGGCCACCCATGCGGCCGACGAGGCGCACCCGGCGTTCTCCAACCTTTTCATTGCCGCCGACTGGCTGCCCGAACAGCAGGCGCTGCGGTTCATCAGAACGCCCCGCCTGCAGACCGAGACCACGCTGCAGGCCACCCACTTTGTGGCCGAGACGCAAGGCCATGTACTGGGCCTGCGCTGCCAGACCGACCGCCAGCTCTGGCTGGGGCGCAACCACACGCCCGGCCAGCCGTTGGCCCTGCTGAGCCGTGTGCCGGAGGCGCCCGCCGCGCTGGACACGGGGCTGGACCCCGTGGCCGCCCTGGGGGTGATGCTCCGCATTGCGCCAGGCGCGCAAGCCTGCGTCACATTTGCCACAGCGGCATCGCCAGACCCGGCCACGCTGCTGGCCATCATCGACAAGTACCGCCAGCCCACCTATGTGGAGCGCGCCTCGGCCATGTCGGCCACGCTGGCCAGCATCCAGTGGGCGTCGCACCGCCCGCACCGCGACTACCTGCCCGCACTGCAGGCATTGACCACGGCGCTGGTGTTCACGCTGCCCAAGATCCATGCCGTGCCTGCGGGCCTGTTGACAGAGCCCCAGGTGGTCCACCGCGTGTGCGACCGCCGCGTGTTGTGGCAACTGGGCCTGTCGGGCGACCGGCCTATCGTGCTGGTGATGGCCGGATCGCCCCAGGGCATGGGCCTGCTGCGCACGCTGGCCCAGGCGCTGCGCGAATGGGCGCATGGTGGTGTGGCCTGCGACCTGGTGGTGCTCAGCAGTGAATCCCATTCGTACCACATGCCCCTGCAGCGCGAGCTGACGCTGCTGCGCGAGCACCACGATGCCGATCTCGCCACACACACCGGTCCGGCCGTGACCAGCTTGCGTGTACTGCGGATCGATGAGCTGTCGGCACCGCAACTGGGCACGTTGGCGAGCCTGGCCCGCATCACCCTGCAGGCCGATGGCCATGCACTGATGCACCAGGTGAAGGCCTGGGTGGCGGCCCATGGCGCATCCATGGCCAGCCCCTGGCGCGGCGGTGCCACCGACGAAGTGCCCACGCACCAGGGCAGCACGCGGGTGCCCGCACCGGTGGGCGGCTTTGCACCGGTCACCGGCACCTTCGGGTTCGATGTGTCGGCTGTGTTGCGGCCAGCCAAACCCTGGGTCAATGTGCTGGCCAATGCCCAGCTGGGGGCCATGGTGTCTGAAAGTGGCGCAGGCAACACCTGGGCGCTTAACAGCCGCCTGAACCAGCTCACGGCTTGGTCGAACGACCCGGTGGGCGACCCGCCCGCCGAATGGCTGCTGCTGCAGGACCGCCGCACGCGCGAGGTGTGGAGCCTGACGCCCTCGGCCTGGGGCGCAGCCGATGTGGTGTACGGCGTGGAACATGCCCAGGGCACCACCACCATCCGCCACCGCCGAGGCTCGCTGGATGTAGCGGTGCGCTGGTGTGTGGACCCCATCACTGCCATCAAACAGGTGCATGTGCAGGTGCGCAACCTGGGCAATCGGCGCGAGCATCTGCGCCTGGTGGGCATGGTGGAATGGATGATGGGTGAAAAACGCGGCGACCGCGCCACGCTGGCCACCGCACCGTGTTTTGCACCGCTGCCCGACGGCCGCTTGCTGGGCTTGTTGTGCACGCAGACCGAGGCGGCCGCAGGCTTTGGGGGGGGCACGGCCTTTTTCTGCGAGGCCTCGGCCGGGCCGGGCACGGACGACCGTGCCAATGACAGCCTGGACTGGACCTGCGACCGCCGCGAGTTTTTCGATGCGCAGGGCGATCTGGTGGTGCCCTTGCAACTGGGGCAGCGCAGCGGGTTCGGGCTGGACCCTTGTGCAGCGCTGTCGCGCATGGTGACCTTGCGGGCCGGGGCGGCGTTCGAGCGCGTGTACCTGATGGGCTACGCGCCCACCGAGGCAGCGGCGCGCACGCTGGGCGCTGAGGCCATGGCCGTGGCGGCCCGTGTGCGGGAGAAAGCGACCCTCGATGGATGGAACCTGCTGCTGGGCGCAACGCAGGTGGCCACGCCCGATCCACTGTTCGATGTGCTGGTCAACCGCTGGCTGCTGTACCAGACGGTGTCCTCGCGCCTGTATGCCAAGGCGGGCTTTTACCAGGCGGGTGGTGCCACGGGCTACCGCGACCAGTTGCAGGACGCGATGGCGCTGGCCTGGGCGCAGCCGGGCACCTTGCGCGCGCAGATCGTGCTGTGCGCGTCGCGCCAGTTTGAGGCGGGCGATGTGCAGCATTGGTGGCACACGCCGGGCGGGGCAGGGGTGCGCACCCATTTCTCGGACGACCTGCTGTGGCTGCCCTTTGCTTGCGCGCATTATCTGGAGCGCACCGCCGACAAAAGTTTGCTGGAGGAGCAGGTGGCGTTCCTTGAAGGCTCCGCCATTCCTGAGGGCGCTGAGGACATCTACGAATCCCCCGGCGCCAGCACCACCACAGCCAGTGTGTATGAGCATGCCGCACGCACCATCGACCGCAGCCTGCGCACCGGCGCACACGGTCTGCCGCTGATGGGCGGTGGCGACTGGAACGACGGCATGAACCGCGTGGGCGACGGCGGGCGCGGCGAATCGGTGTGGCTGGCGTGGTTTTTGTGCGCCATCGTCACCGACTGGATTCCGCTGGCCCGCGATCAGGGCGATCTGGACCGCGTGCAGCGCTGGGACACCGCATTGATCGGCTGGCGGGCTGCATTGGAAAACCAGGCGTGGGACGGCGGCTGGTACCAGCGCGCCTTTTTTGACGACGGCACGGCACTGGGCAGCCACACGCGGGACGAGGGTCGCATTGACCTGATCGCCCAGGCCTGGGCGGTGCTTTCGGGCGCCGCAGCGCCTGAGCGGCAGCGCGGCGCGATGGACGCGGTCGAGGCGCATCTGGTCAACCCCGCAGCGGGGTTGATCCAGCTGCTGGCGCCCTCGCTGCGCCATGCCTCACCCAGCGCCGGCTACATCCAGGCCTACCCACCCGGCGTGCGCGAGAACGGCGGGCAGTATGCCCATGGCGGTGTGTGGGCCCTGATGGCCGCCGCAGAACTGGCCGTGCAGAGGCTTGATGAGCACCCCGGTGCGTTCGATGTGCCCTACCGCTACTTCACCTATCTGAGCCCGGCGCACCGGGCCCAGCACCCCGTGTGGGGGCCGGTGTATGCCGTGGAGCCCTATGTGATGGCGGCCGACATCTACAGCCAGCCGCCCTATGTGGGGCGGGGCGGCTGGAGCTGGTACACCGGCGCGGCGGGCTGGCTGCACCGGGCGGCGGTGGAGTCCATCGTGGGGCTGCAGATGCGGGCACAGGAGCTGTTTTTCACGCCTTGCCTGCCGTCGCACTGGCCGGGTGCCGAACTGACCCTGGTGCGCGGTGGGCGCACGCTGCGGTTCATTCTGGTGCGGATGGCCCCGGGGGCTGGGCCACCCAGCCTGCCCGTGAATGCCCCGGCTGGTGCGTGCTGGCTTCAGGTGGGTGAACGGTTGCGATGGGTCGATCTGTCTTCGGACCTGTGTTGTGTGATTCCCCTTCCGGTGCATGCGGACACGGTTTCTGGCGCTGTGCAGTACCCACGGATGGGCGCCATTTGGTAAATGTGTGTATGTGCGATACCGTACAGACCAGAAGGGTTCAGCCCCGCAAACTGGCTGCTTGCCCAGCGTGGCAGGCCCAACCGCGACGGCCGTGCGCCTCGCGTTACCAAAGGTGCCACCATCAAAAGATCCAATTCGCCCCTTCAGAATCAGCTGCTGGCCGCCTTGCCGGAGCTGGAGCTGCAGCGCTGGCTGCCGCAACTGGAGTCGGTGGAGCTGCCGTTGGGGCAGGTGTTGTATGAATCCGGTGCGGCCATGCCGTATGTGTATTTCCCTACCAACGCCATCGTGTCCCTGCTTTATGTGCTGGAGGACGGGGCCTCGGCCGAGATTGCGGTGGTCGGTTTTGAAGGACTGGTGGGCGTCTCCATCTTCATGGGTGGTGGCTCCACACCCAGCCGGGCGGTGGTGCAAAGCGCGGGTTCGGGTTACCGCATGCGCGCCGATGCCATGAAGCAGGAGTTTGCCCGCTCGGGGCCCGTCATGCACCTGCTGCTGCGCTACACGCAGGCACTCATCACCCAGATGGCGCAGACCGCCGTGTGCAACCGCCACCATTCGCTGGACCAGCAGCTGTGCCGCTGGCTGCTGCTGAGCCTGGACCGCCTGAAAAGCAACCAGCTGGTGATGACGCAGGAACTGATCGCCAACATGCTGGGCGTGCGGCGCGAGGGGGTGACCGAAGCGGCCCTCAAGCTGCAGCGGGCCGGGCTGATCAGCTACGCCCGGGGGCACATCAATGTGCTGGATCGCCCGGGCCTGGAGGGCCGCACCTGCGAGTGCTACGAAGTCGTCAAAAAGGAATACGACCGGTTGCTGCCCAAGGGTGTTGCCAGTTAGCACGCCTTCCCACTGATGGGAGGGCCGGGCGGGGCGTGCTGTGTGCGCTGGCAGACAGTCAGGGTGCCAAGGGGCGCCCACACTGGCCGAAGACCTGCGCGGGGAAAGCCTCCGCGCGGTTGTCATGATGCCGCTTCTTTGAGCGGCGCTGGCCGACCCGTGAGACACCTGGATGCACCGCCCCGAAAACGCCCTTCTTCACCGGCTGCCCCCGGCTGCGCGCCAGCAACTGCTGGACCATTGCGAGCCGTTCGAACTCGTGCTTTCCGCAGAATTGAGCGTGCGGGGCAAGCCGCTCGAATATGCCCACTTCCCCATTGAAGGTTTTTTGTCCCTGGTGATCGATGTGGACAGCCACCCCCCGCTGGAAGTCGGCATGGTGGGGGCCGAGGCCATGCTCGGGTCAGAGCTGATCTTGGGATTGGCCGCCACACCCTGGCGTGCCTTGGTGCAGGGGGCTGGGTCCAGCTGGCGCATTGGCGCCCACGAACTCCGGGCACAGATCACAGAGATTCCGGCACTGGAAACCCTGCTCCAGGCCTGTCTGCTGGCGCGCCTGCACCAGCAGACGCTGGCGGCGGCGTGCCAGCGCTATCACCTGATTGCGCCGCGCCTGGCGCGCTGGCTGCTGATGAGCCAGGACCGGTCGCAGTCAGAGCACTTTCATGTCACCCAGGAATTCATGGCGCTGATGCTCGGCGTGCGAAGGGTGGGGGTGACCGAGGCGGCGAGCCACTTTCAGGACGATGGGCTTATTACCTACCACCGGGGCGAACTCACCGTGCTCGACCGCCCGGCGCTGGAGGCCGAGGCCTGCAGTTGCTATGCCGCCGACAAGCAGATCTACCAGCGGTTGATGAAGGCCCAGCGCTGAGGCACGCTGCGCCCGTTGGCAGGTCCCGGCGCCCCTGTGATGGGGCCAGGTGGGGCTTACTGCTTGATCAACAGTTCGTCCTGAATGCTGCGAACGCCTAACACGCTGTGGGCCAGGCTCACCCAGCGGCTCTGCTTGGGGGTATTGTCTGCGGACTGATCGGTTTCCAGCGCCAGGGGATCGCTCAATGGCACCACGGCGGGGGGCGGGACCGAAGGCGGCTCCTCAGGATGGGTGGCTTCAGGGTGGGGGGCATGGCCCAGAAGGCGCTGGGTGCGCAGGGCTGTCGGGCTGGGGGTGTAGTTCTTGCCGATGGCCAGAGCGGGGGGTATGCCCGTGGAAAACATGAAGCTGTCCACCGAGCTCACGCCGGGCACGGTTTGCGCCACAAACACCGCCAGATCAATCTGTGTGGGGTCTGCCGCCATGCCGCTGAGCAGCACCACGCCCCGGTGCGATTCGACACCGATGTGAAAGCTGTTCACCACCGGCGAGAGGATGAGTGCGGCCCGAACCCGGGAGGTCAGCACACTGTCCTCCAGGTACGCGGTAGGTGAGGGGCTGGCAGGTGCCCAGTCGGTGACCATGTCGATGCGCTTGCAGCCCTGCAGCGACATGACAGCAAGCGCCCCCAGAAGGGCGCCAGAAAATTGGCGGGGTGTGGGATGGCGCATGAAACAGTCCTTTGGAAAGGCGGCCACCATGGTGGTGGCTGTTGTTTGCACTGTCCCATGGTGCGCAGCGGCCGTCTGTTCGTAACCGTACCCACGGGGGTGTATTACTTTGTGCGAAAAGCGCTCACTGGATCAGCTCGCTTCACCATAAAACGCGAATCCACGCCGGTCTCGCTTGGCCGCGTACATCGCCGCGTCGGCGCATGCCAGCAGGTCTTCGGCCGCCGTGCCGTGCTGCGGGCAGATGGCAACGCCAATGCTTGGGCACACCCGCAATTGCAGGCTGGCGACTTTCATGGGGCGGGACACAGCGTCCAGCAACTTGCTGCACAGCTGGCGCAACGGTCCCGTGTCGGCAATACCTTGCAGCAGGCAGGCAAATTCGTCACCACCCAGGCGCACCACGAGGTCGCCATGGCGTACCGCCGCACTCAGGCGGGCGGCCGCTATGCGCAGCACCTCGTCACCTACGCCATGCCCATGGGTGTCGTTGACGGCCTTGAAGTGGTCGAGGTCGATGTAGATCACCGTGGGCCCTGGGTGGCCGGGGCGGCGCTGCGCCAGGGCATGGCCCAGCTGCTGCAGCAGGTGCCGGCGGTTGGGCAGCGCCGTCAGTTCGTCATGCAGTGCCTGGTGGCGCGCCCGCCGTTCACCGCTGCGCACGCAGGCCAGGTCGGCCTCGGCTTGAATGAGCGCTAGGTGGGTGCCTTGGTAGGTGCGCTCCAGCTCCTGCCGCTGCGCAGTCTCTCGTTCGAGTGCCTGGTGCATCTCCTCCAGGGCAGCAACACACTCGCGCAGATTGAAGTCCGGCCCTGGTTTGGCGGTGGGTGTGGGCGCCAGTCCATTCGGGATGGTATCGCCAGAGGGATTGAGAAGGCGCGCGCGCAGCGTCCCCAGCACCTGGGTCCAGTGTTGAATCTGTATTGCGCTGGGCCACGATGTGGTGAGCGTCTTGCCGAACAGGAATTGTCGTTGGTGGATACCCATGCGCCGCTCCTTTTTGGAGACGCTGCCTTGGCCTGAGAAAGATCTGGGCAGCGCGGAACTGGGACCAAACCACCGCCATCAGAACAACGTCCTTACTCGTGACACAGTCTGACGGCTTGAAAGGGCGTTCACTGTCTGCCAGCGCACATAGGCTGAACGCGGGGTCGGGGTGGTGGGTGAAAGTGTCTTGCGCGGTACGGGCTGGATCGGCGTGGCCGAGTTCGGTTGGCAGGCTGGATGTTGCGCGCAGCCACCACAGCCTTTACAGAAGGGCGTTGAGTGCTACATTCATCAGAGCGCCCGGCCGCAGTTTGCGCTGCGGGTTGCGCGCACCACCCCACCGCTGCTCCAGAGGAACCCGCCCATGTCACCGGAACGCCAGCGACTGATCCGCCTGTTGTTCGATGAGTACATCGAGATGTATGCCGCGCGGGATGCACGTCTGGTCACGCGCTTTAGCGATAACTTCAGCGGCTTTGCGGGCAGCAGCGACCAGCTGATCAAGAGCCGCAGCGAGTGGGTCGAGGTCACGCTGCAGGACTTTGCCCAGGTGCCAGGCCGCATCGGCATTGACGTGGTGGACCTTTTCCCCCAGGAGCTGAGTGATGACGTGGTGGCCGTCACCGCGTTCTTTCATATCCAGCTGCCCATCCCCGACGCATTGTTTGCACGCGAGACCGCGCGGCTGGTGCTGGTGTTTCGCCACGAGGGCGATGACTGGAAGATTGCGCACAGCAGCATCTCCATCCCGTTTGGTGTGGCCCGTGCGGGCGAGGTGTACCCGGTGGACCGGCTGCAGGAGCACAACCGCGAGTTGCAGGCGCTGGTTGACGAGCGCACCCAGGCCCTGGCCCAGGCCAACCAACAGCTGCAATGGATCAGCAACACCGACGGGCTCACCGGCATCGCCAACCGGCGCCACTTTGACCAGGCCCTGGCGCACGAATGGGCGCGTGCCCAGCGCGCCCAGGCCCCCCTGTCGCTGATCATGCTGGACGTGGACGTGTTCAAGCATTTCAACGACCACTACGGCCATCTGGCGGGCGATGCCTGCCTGCAGGCGCTGGCCCTGACCCTGGCGCAAACCGGCGGGCGCCGCGAGGGGGACCTGGCAGCACGCTTTGGCGGCGAGGAATTCGTGGTGCTGTTGCCCGCGTCGGATGCCCAGGCCGCCATGGACGTGGCCCACCAGATCCAGCACGCCATCCAGGCGCTGGCCCTGCCGCATGAGGGCGCACCCTCTGGCATCGTGACCGTGAGTTTTGGCGTGGCCACCGTGGTGCCCCAGCGCGACCAGGCCCCCGAAGAACTGGTGCGCCGCGCCGACCGCGCCATGTACCGCGCAAAGCAGGGCGGGCGCAATCGCATCGAGCAGGCTCCAGACTGAGGGGTTGGGCTTTGGTGCGACCACTGCCCGCAGTGGCATGGCCGCACTCTTATGCCGTCCATGCAGGGTTTACCCGAAATGCATGCACCGAAATGGTGACAATGGGCGGCTATGCATTTCTCCCGCTTCTACAAAATGGCCCTCATCCTGGGCCTGCTCTCGGCCATTGGGCCGTTTGCCATCGATATGTACCTGCCCGCGCTGCCAGACATTGGCGCCAGCCTGGGGGCGTCGGTGGGTGCCGTGCAGTGGAGCCTGACGGCTTTTTTCCTGGCGCTGGGGGCGGGCCAGCTGTTCTATGGCCCCGTCTCCGACATGGTGGGGCGCAAGCCACCGCTGTACTTGGGCCTGGGCCTTTTCACGCTGACCAGCGTGGGCTGCGCGCTGGCGACGGACATCGAAACCCTGGTGGCCCTGCGTTTCCTGCAGGGCCTGGGCGCGGCGGCGGGCATGGCCATACCGCGTGCCGTGGTGCGTGACCTGCACACGGGCACCGATGCAGCGCGGCTGATGTCGTTGCTGATCCTGGTGTTCAGCGTGTCGCCCATCCTGGCGCCGCTGGCGGGCAGTGGGGTGATTGCGCTCACGGGCTGGCGTGGTGTGTTTTGGGTGGTGGCCGTGGCCGCCGTGGCGGGGCTGGCGCTGGTGTACGGCGGCCTGCACGAGACACGCCCTGCGTCCGACCGCGTGGAAAGCAGCCTGGGCGGCGCCCTGCGCGCCTATGCGCTGCTGCTGCGCGACTGGCACTACCTGGGCCTGGTGTTCATTGGTGGCTGTGCCATGGCCGGGTTTTTTGTGTACCTGGCGAGCTCGCCTTTTGTGCTCATCAACCACTACGGCCTGTCGCCCACGCAGTACAGCGTGGCGTTCGGGGTCAACGCGGCGGCGTTCATCGGCGCCTCCCAGTTCACCGCCACGCTCGGCGAGCGTTTTGGCATGGCGCGGGTGGTGAAGGTGGCGGCCACGGCGTCGGGCGCGGTGATGGCGTCCTTGCTGCTGTATTACCTGGCCGGGGGTGATGACCTGGCCGTGCTGATCGGCTTGTACTTTGTGGCCAGCGCGCTCATGGGGCTGGTGATCCCCACCACCTCGGTGCTGGCGCTGGAGAAACACGGCGCCATCGCCGGCACGGCGTCGGCCCTTCTGGGCACACTGCAGATGCTGACCGGCGCCCTGGCCATGGGCGTGGTGGGCCTGTTTGCCACCGGCAAGCCCTTGCCCATGGTGATCGGCATGGCCACCGGCGCACTGGTGGGCGTGGCGCTGGCGTGGATCACGCTGGGTGGCAAGCGCGGCGCGCTGGTACATGCCTAGCTGTGCAGCAACTCTTGTAAAAACATGGAAAAAATACTGCTAGCGCTTAATGGGTAAGCGCTAACAGCTATGAATATAGGAGTAATTGGCCGCGATGAGACGGCCACTGTGCGGACTCTTTCTGTGCTACGCGCTCGCCGTTCAGATAGATGTACTGAACCAGCCTGCGGGAGCCAGGGGAGTAATCGGCCAGCAGGTTGCCGTGGGCGCCGTGGAACTCATGCGTTGTGATGCCTCCCTGAATGACCTGGGTGCGCTTCTGGTCACCGTCGTAGACGTATTGCACCCGAGTGGCGGCGGTTGAGCAGTTGATGCACTTGAGATTGGGAACGCTGTCGTACTCGAAAGTCCGAGGGCCGCGCACGATGATGTTTCCCATGGCGTCGTAGGATTGATTGGCTTTCCTGGTCGATAAAAACCGGCCAGTGCCCACCATGGTTTTTTGCGACACCTCTGTAGCTCGAGTTCAAAGCCATTAGATCCAGCCCCGAGTCACAGACGTCATCTGCATCCGAACCTTCGCATGCCAGCCAGTATTGTGGATGGCCTGTTATCTCCGCAATCGGTGGCTAATGACTGGCTGATATGGACACAAGTCCAAAAGGCTACAGCTGACTTGGCCTCTGAGAAAACGTTATTGGCACAAATTTTCAGCAGCGCTTTTGAGATTCGCAATGAACTCTGAAAGAAGAATGCGTTGTCCCAACTTCCCATCATTCTTTGGGAATGCAATGCATACTGAATCGCGCCCTTGCTCGCGATCCAACAGCAGCAAGAACTGTCCCTCATAGCTCACCTCAGCAATAAGATGCTCATATCCAGGTTCACTCAAAACTACCGTCTGCCATTTGACATCTCTCATATGCTGCCTCTTATGGTTCAAGGAACCCTGTGAATTTCCCATCCGGCCCAAACCGAGCGCCACGCCCACCAGGGCTTTCGCGAACGTCAACGCCTCCATGACGGTTTGGTCCGTCAACGCGCTCCGGGGAATTCACAATGCCGTCCAACGTTCGTTGACCTTGAGTATTTTTATCCTCTGGAGTGCCTTTCACCGGATCGAAGGCGCTACCTACTCGATCCCCGTGCTTTTGTTGCGCTCGTCCAGCCTTGGTTAGTCCTCCCCTGTCAGGTTCGCTTCCCGACGCAGGATCCGGCGGGATCGACGCGGCACCTCCCCCCTCATTAAAAACCAACCCAGAAGCCCGATCCAGCAATTCACTCGTGCGCTGCTGAAGCAAAGCCCCAGCCTGTTCCATCCGCGCTCGCTGCTCCGGTGTCAGGTGGTTCGCCGCTCCAACAAGTACTGCTGCAGTCACCAAGACTTTCAGAGCC
>NZ_LMJC01000004.1:146091-207703 GCF_001429215.1 Acidovorax sp. Root267 | reverse complement strand
CGGGGATAGTGTTCACGTGTCCACCAAGAGTTGAGGTGGACACGAGGCTCCTATGACTCTAGCGAGTGTTCAAGATGGTCGGACTGGACGCTCACAGTGCTTCAACTATTTGCATATGTCATTCTCGAAGAGGTAGATGTCAGTCTCTGACGATGAATTCAACGGGGCGAAGGTAGGTCAGCAGGAACGCAGATCTGACCCTACATCCTGCGGCGAAAAATCTGGTGCTTTCTCATTGATTGCGAGCGCAAGGGCTGCAAGCTCAGGATCTTCACCATAGCTCGTTGGTGGTATGACAACGCCGTGCAACTGCGCACGCAAGTCGTCCCAACGACGGCGAAGTACCGACCAGTTGTGTTCGTCGTAGGTACCCTTAAAGATCACCGGCAGTATCTTGATGCGGGGCACTTCACCGCGGCGCTCTTCGGGCAGGCGCTCCGACTCCGCCAGCAAATGCTCCCAGTGACTGCCCAGTCGATCCACACGACCTATCTGCTGCTCCACAACCCCTGGGTTCCATTCGGGGTGCAACAGCACAACAGTCCTACATGCAAGGTGGAGGTTAAGGCCCTCGCGACCCACAACCGATTGCGCAACCAGGACACGCGGGAAACTATTGTGGCGATTGAAGGCCAGTTGCAGCAGCCGACGCGTGGAAGGTGGCGTCTTTCCATACATCAGTCGGGCAAAGCCGCCTTCACGACTACCGAACTCTTCATTGAGTCGCTCAACAACTCGCTTCCACAGCCTTGCCGCCTCGCGGGCGTCAAGTACGCCGTCACCATTCTCATCACCCTCGTTACGCTCAAGCGTGGCCTCGACGACATGCTTGAACTCTGTTGCCCACGACACTGGCGACTCTTCCTGCGGATCTAGCAACTCCATCAACGCCCGCGCAACGACCGGAATGTCACCGGGACACTGACGGAACGCATTGAACAGTTGAATCAGCACCCCACCATGGCGCGCGACCATGAGTCCCTGCTCCAGAAGAGCGAAGAGATTTATGCGAAGTTTGCGCCTTCGCTCGTCCACAGCCTGGTACTGAGCAGCCAACAAACCCTTGATCCCTTCTAATCCTTCATCGCAGAACAGACTCAGCTGCCGACTGGCCGCCAGCACCGCAGCTTCATCCTCTGACGGGATCAGAGCTTGTGACCAGGGGCGTTTTTCCTCCAACGCCAGCAGCATTTGCCGGGCGTTGAGCAACGATACTAGCGCCCGCATTGGTCGCGTGTAGCGGCCGAACACCAGCACTTTCTCTCCGCTGCGATGAGCAGCTTCTATCGCATGCACCGCCGCAAGGAGCCCAGGGTGCTCCATCAGCGAATCCGCGCCGTCACAGTCCCCCACACTCTCTCGCAGGACTTGCTGCCACCACTCCACGCGTTGAGACCGTTTTCGCTCCGCAACATCCGGCACCGAGCGAACGGCACTGTCAACGGCATCGCTGACTTGCTGTCTCATTTCCTCGTCCAAGGTGAGTTGCTGCTCATCCTCCTCGTCACTCAAGTGGCAACGGTCTAACAGCTCGTTAATGCCGTGACCGCTACCAAGGGTGAGGCGCAGCCGCTGCGCGCGCGCATCAAGCCCCCCGGCAGCGGTGACCGACAAGGCTTCTGCGGCACAGACAGCGCGCCGCCAGCGTAGGTCCAGATCCTCCGGACGCACGACGATGGCCGATTCCATCCGGTAGGCATGCAGTGCCTCCCCTGTCAGTGCCTGGAATCGTAGTACCGAGTCGCTTTCACGCTTATCGCGTCGCAGCAGGTAAGGACTCAAAGAAGCCTTGAATCTGACGGCTGCCCGCTCGAAGTCTTCGCGGCGATCCTCGCTGACAGGCAACTCCTGCACTTTGCGGCAGGCAGTGACATAGTCGTCGATCACCGGCCGGACCTCTTGGGGATCGACACCGATACGACCCAAGACATCGATCCACTGGCGAGCGTCCAATTCGACCGGAGTCGCAGTCAGCGCGATGCGACGCGCCGTTGGAGAAGCCAGCGTGACCTGCTCCAACAACCGCGCCAAGCCGGAAGTGTCGCCTCGACTCTTGTGGGCTTCATCGACAACGACAAGGTCAAACAGTCCTAGACCTAGGCCGACAGCGCCCTCGAGTGCACGGCGATAAACACCCTCGCGGCCATATGCGGAGGCATCGAGTACTCCGGGCCAAAGGCTTTCTTCTAACAACCGGTCCAGAAACTCTGCCAGGTAACCGCCTTCTTGATCAGCTCGCAGGCAAATATGCGTGGCCGCTTTGCGGATACGCGGGTCCCGAAGTAAAGCGTTGTCCGTAGAGTTCCGAGGCACTCGGTTGCGACGCACCTTCCGCCACTGCGCAAAAAGCGCCGGCAGCAGAGCCCATCGCCACGGCTCTGCCTTAGCTCCGAGACGCCAGTTGGTAAAAGCATGTGAGAGCAGCACCACCGATTCCTGATCCCAGGGACGCGGTTCGTTGTTGCCCCAAACATCCAGATATTGCTGAAGACTTCGCAACAGAGGGCTGCATTGAACACCTCCGGCTTCGAGTTCATCCCGCCACTGGAAGCCCAAGCCCGGTGGTACCAGGATGACGGCCCGGCCACCGGACTGTACGACTGCGCGAACCGTGGCCACAGCGATTCGAGTCTTCCCCATCCCGACCTCGTCTGCGACGATAAGGCCGTTCGATGGGAGGCGGTGCGCGACGGCACGTAAACTCCGCCGCTGCCCCTCGTCGAGCCGCCATGTGTGGCTGCCAATCGAATCGGAATCACGCGAGACCTTATGCAGCGCGTCTGCGACCGTGGGCCAGCCCTGGAACGTCATGGCATTTCCCTCAAAGAATGAAAATTGCTGACTCCCCAAGCCATAGTCACCCGATCAAGGGTTGCATCATGGCGTGCTGCGGATGCACTGCCCCGGATGCAAGCATGGCTCGGGCGCGACGCGTCGATCCGGAGCACCTTGAGCGGGTTGACACCAAAGCGCATGAACTCTGCCAGCCCTTCACTGCCAGTCGCGCGAAGTAAAACTTCTTCCAGCCTTACGCACCAGTAAGGCCAGTCAACTTCGCTCACCATCGTCTGCATTTTTGCGATTTCCTCGAGTTGGACCAACATCGTCCGAACTGGCGAGGAAGCACCCTGCTTCGCGGTGCTCAGAGCCAATTCCTGCATGTCTCCCTTTGAGTCGTCGCTATAGACAGAATCCTCATTCTCACGGTCACCGTCGCCCCCATCGTCGGCACGCGCAGGAAACGCCATCAGATGGGAGGCCAGGTCATCCAGTTCGAGAACCGGCGCCTCTCCCGCAGCCACTCGGCCGAGTTCATCGACCACTGGAACAGAAGCACGTTCAAGCCCATCATCCCAACGCAATGCGACCTGACGCGGCATTTTTCCGGACCATAGCCATCCCTCACCCTCCCGAGGGCAGGGCTCGCCTACGCCGTCAAGAACACAGAGATCCGATGGCGCTATTTCGGCCCCTGCCGGAAGCGCGAGCAAACCTTGGCTGACACCACTGGAACGCCATTGGAGAAAGGCTGCAGGACCCGCAACAAATGGTGGCGGCTTTGGCGGCATAGGCTCTCCTTTGGATGGAGGAGAGTCTTGGGAAAAGCGACCGTCCCCGTTGCGCTGCAACGGGAGAAGTGTTTCAAGAGACAGCGTGCCTGATGGCGCTGACCAGGGCAAACGCAGGAAGTCAAGGTACACGCCGACCTCAAAGTTGCCAACTCGGCCTGCACGATTCAAAAAGCCTGCAGGCGTCAGATTTCCCGAGCCAAGGTATAGCCATGCGCTCGTGCAGGCCTCTGTCCGGAAGTTGGCGCTGAAAATGAACTTGGCGTGCAAGCTACGCGACGACTCAGCACCGAAAATCAAGGATTGCGCTGGTGCTCGCACACGCCAACCGATTGCCTCGATAGCAGCTATCGACGTTGCTACGGACTGGCAAGACTTCTCGTTGACGTAGACATCTACGCTGGCTGACTGCGTGAGTAGGTCGAGCGCCTGGACCTGATGCACGATCTTGGCCAACACGGGAGGTACGCCGCCACAATCCCCTCCCTCAAAAAAACCTGAACCGAGCGCGAGAACATTTCTGCGTGCGTTACCGGCGTACTCACGCAGGTAATCTGTCAGACCGTCGAGCAACGGCTTTTCACGGTTATCTAAAATGCGTGACTTCGCTACTCCCCCGTGATCGGCGCACAAAGCGACCCATGTCGCAAGTCCCCGCACAGCCAACGATGTCTCGCAATCACGACCTGAAAGCTGCACAAGTGATTGATCGTAATGCCGACGTAGCCAGTCGAGGATCTCATTCGCTTTCACCACATCGGCGCAGCGTTGCGCCAATGTCGCATCGCCCTGCTCAAGCTCTGAGCCTTCGACGTCGAAGCTCCATGCGAGATCCACACTTTCCTCGAGCGTCTGCCGCGTCCAGTTACCGGTGGAAATGATCACCCGTAAACGCCAGCCTGCAGAACGATTTCGAAAACCTAAAAGCGCGACCTTCGCGTGCATCAACCGAAACGCATCACCGGGGGATGATCGGAGAGGTAGGTCAGCCACACCAGGCACATCAACCACAGAAATCGGCTCGTGGAACGGGTCGAGCATGATTCCCAGCACCAATTGTCCATTGCGGGCTCTGACAGTCCCAGGATTCCGGGTAAACCGCTCGGCCGCGGCGTCTAGAAATCCCGCGTCCGCAGAAAAGCCACAGACCCAACCGAACAGTCCATCGAAGTCCTCTGGTGGCTCAAACAGGCGGAGCAGTGAGGGCGCGCTCATGTGCTGCCCTCCTGAGTAGTTGGCCGTACATGCAATCTCTCATGCAACTCAAGGTTCAGCATGTAGAGGTTTTGCAGTCGAAATGACAGGCCCTTAGGCCATTCGATATCGTCAGCCCCTTGAACGCTGACTGCCCCCGCAGTGTCGCTAGGCTCATCAACCGAGTTCGACTCACGCTCTGCGTTGGACACCATGCCGCGACGAAAGGCCGGCCCTCCGGGCTGTAACAGGTTTCCAACAAGTGCCACTACACGACCATCGCGCTGACACAAGTTGCGCAATACGGTCGCAGGGTCAGCCGATGCGCAAGCACGACAGAACTCATTGGCCTCTGCATCCTCATGCCGCATGCTCAGAAATGCATCGGCCGCTTCGCGCAGCAATTCAATCTCCTCACGGACCCCTGGCACTGCGTCAGCGATCGTCATTCGCTCGGCAGGCGCATGAGAGATTCGCGCCTCGAGAGAGTCAAGCAGTTGCAGAGCGACATCGCGGGCCAGCAATAGGCGTGCGCCCGCTTCAAGGTCTTCCCAGTGGCGGTCATCTTGCACTTCGGGTGGACGTTCCAACCAACTCAGCGGCGCTCCAGGTGGCTTGGTCCGCAGGCGATCCACCCACGCCAGTGCCGAGCGCCGTCGTGCTTTTGCATTCGCCGACTCGTCTACTCCACCGGCCAGAATGCGGCAGTGGAGGTGTTCCAGCGCGATCTTCGGCAATGGAAGACAAGGAGAGAGCCCGCGAGAGACACTGCCCGTGGTAACTGAGACTTTCTCGCCGCCTACCCACTGAGACAAGTGCTCGACCATAGACCGATTCGACGGCCGAAAGCCATCCAGCGCTGCGTCGAGAAAAGCTCTTCCCTCGGCAGTCGTTTGCAACGTGTTGAAGCGCCGGTTCGAGGAAGTTGCCAGGCCGAGCGGCACCATTGCGCTACCAGAGGCCATGCGCATCGGCTGCGTCACATAGAAGCCACGGGCGCGAAATCGCGCGTACAAAGGGCCATCATCTCCATCAAAATTGCGGGGAAATTTATTTCTTCCACGCAGACGTGCGTCCGAAACCCAGTGCGAGTCTCGGTAAGCTAGCCAACAAGCCAGCGCCTCAATAGCGTTGGTGCATTCAATTTTTGGAATTGCTCGACCACGCTCGGATTGCAATTCTGCAACTCGCACCCCAAGCAGGGCCAGCATCAATTGCTTTCCAAACCAAACTCCACCTATTCCAGGTACTGCCCGCTCGTTAAAACGTCGAACGGCGCCCGCTAAACCAAGAGACCTCAGACGCTGGGATGTGCCCACACTGTCGGGTCCTAGGACTCCACAAAAAAAATGCATGATTTCCTTTGGCTCTCCAACAATTCCAAGGTGCAGCATGTCCGCAGGTGCGAAACACTACCGGACCAGACCCAGGGAAGACCGCCCGGTTTTTACGGGTTGTCACCCGGTGGTTTGCGTGTGATAGCGGAGATCTGATTCCCAAATCCCCGTAGCCACCACTCCAGCATCGCGCTATCGACAACAGTGGCTGTGATTTCGAGTTGTCCGTCCTTGCGCTCGATCACTTTTTGATCAGTGGACAGCGGAGACTCCATAAGGTGCAACCCCGCACTGCGTTCAATGCGAAAGGATAGACGCACCTTTTCGCCCTCACCGAACCCAAAGCGCCCGTCATCGTCATAGCGCTTGAGGTCAAACGTCTTGGGCCGCTCGAAGGTGAGCGTGGACACTTCGGCCGAAGCGATGCGATGCAGTGCCAGGTTGCGTTCGTTGTCAAAGCCCTGGTAACGGCAAACGAGATAAAGCCGCGATCCCTGTTGCACCAGGCCCAGCGGCATCACGTCTGCGCTGGTACGTTTGCCGCCTGCATTCTTGTATTCGATGTGCAGCCAGTGATTGCTGTACAGAGCTTCGCTCACCGCCTCAAACACACCTGGAACAATCTTGGGTGGTAGCAAAGGCTGGCTCGTCGCCACCACGCGCACTTTCCCTGGCCATTCGCGTTCCAGGCGGGCGCTGCTCTCCAGACCCAGATTGCGTCTCGCTTGACTGAAAAACGCATCCATGGACTTCATGAGCCGGGGCGGCAACAAGTTCTTCAGATGCTCCTCTGCCAATTGCAGTAGCAAAGATTCTTGGGGCGTGAGGTTGGGCACAGCCAGTGCCTTGGCCTGCTCCAGCCATCGATAGCCATAGGGCTTGCTGCTGTCGTCGCGCTCGATTTCGAAGTGCTCGCTGAGCATTTCCAGCTGACGCTGGATGGTGCGCAGTTCGCGTTCAATCCCTGCGTGCTGGAGCTGCTCGTGCAACTCGCTGGCAGTGACCTTGCGGCCACGGGGAATACGGCGCAGCAGTTCGACAGCGAGCTTGACCGTTTCGAGGGTGTCGGATCGTTTCGCCATGTCAGATCTTCAAAGACGAGTTGGAGAACGCGGCCCAAAGGCGGACCATGGCGTAAGTGTCGAGCGCGCAATACGCCAGAAGTTGTTGCTCAATCTCAGCCTTGCGTGCCGCCGAGGTTTGCGGCGAAATCGCTTCCAGAAATGCTTCCATGGCCATGCCACCATCCTGGACGCCATCAAGGTCTCCGTATTTCAGGTCCGGGCACAGCGTTGGGAGTACCGCCTTGATGCTCCAGCTCCCTTGCTGGCTTGGGTGGTAGTAGTGATCACGCGCCACCGGCAACAGATCCACGACCCGCTCATTCAGCGCCAGGAGGGCATCAGACAGACGTGGGAAACGCTGCGCCAGATCGCGGATCCGGGCCGTCTCAAACCCAGCGTTGTAGACAAAGATGGGACCACGCTCGCCGCATGCACTGATCAATGCCTCAGCAAAGGCTTTTGAGGGGTCACCGCCCGAGAGATCGAGAAAGGCCTGCTGGTCGAGCTTCCCGGTACGCGAGAGGCGATGCACGCTGAACTGAAACGGAATCTGCTGGTAGGGGCGCGTGCCTTTCCAGATCGGTACAGCGAACTGGATGGTTTCAAAATCCATGAAGAAAGCGGGCAGCTTGTGTTGGGCCAGTTCCCGCAACGCACTCTTCTTGTCGAAGTACGTCTCTCCCGTGAGCGTGACGGACTTAACGCGCCTCTGCTTCTCGTTGAGCAACGCATCCGGTACATCGCGCAGTTCGCACACACCATGGGCCTCGACATGTGCTTTCAGCCCCTTGCTCTGTGCCCCGGGCAGCCAATGCAAGGGCTGCTCTGCTTGAGGCTCCTGGCTTTGGCAATAGGAGAAGAAACCACACTCATAGGGAGCGCTGCACTGTTCGCCCGTTGAGACGCGAGGCTCCTTCTTCTTGGCAACGATCCCGTGGGACTCTTCGATCCAACTGCGAACCTCTGTCCCGCGTGAAAACGCTTCATCGGTCAGATCGTTCTCGACCAGTAGCCCACTGTAGTCACCACCGCCTGGATAGACCCATGAACTGTCGATATGAGCCAGCGCAATCCCAGCCAGGGGCACCCCGGAGGAGCGAGCCAGAAATGCTTGCACGGCTGCATCGTCCCGGTGGTAGTCTTTGACGGAGGTGGACGACTTCACCTCCACCATGCGCCAAGCCCGTTTGCCACCTCGCTTGACCGGCAGCATCACGTCGGCAAAGGCCAGTGCCCCTTCGGCGCGGAATCCCGCCTCGAAAATCGGCTGGTTCGCTTGCAGGAGCGCCTGCGTCCGCGCAAAGGCTGCCTCAAAGCCTCCCACTTTGAAATCGATCAGCGCGCCTTTGCCCTTGGGGTCATAGACCTGCCTGGCAATGTCACCAACCTGGTGGCCCACCGTGAAGCTGGCCTCGGTAGCTGAGGAGTCTTCTCGCAGTTCCGGGCGATGTACCTCCAGCCATAGCCGCTTGGGGCACTGCCGAAACGCCAGCAGCTTCGATTTGGAAAGCACACGCAAGGCCGACTCCCTCTTGTTTGAAAGAAATTCTCCCATGGGTTTGTGCTCACAAAAACCCAATGGTGCGATTCGTGCCATGTTTCACCGCGCATTCGGCTTCGAGGGCCGCAATGAGAGTGGCAGCAGATGTGATGGGCCGGAATCGGTGCTGGCGCATCACTGCCGCAAAATCGCCCAGTGTCAGAGAAACCAGTCGTGAAACCCTGGCCTGCTCCTCTGGCAGCGGTTGCTGCAGACCGAGTCCTTCGCAGTGGCGCGACAGCAGCTCCCACGCCTGGTCGGCGCGCAGAAAATTGAATTTCACCTTGAGGTCAAACCGGCGCAGGGCCGCCTGGTCCAGCCTTTCCATCAGGTTGGTCGAGGCCACAAACACCCCCGAGAAGGATTCCATCTGGGTCAGCATTTCGTTGACCTCGCTCACTTCCCAGTTGTGCTGGGCACCCCGTCGATCCTGCAGAAAGCTGTCCACCTCATCGATCAAGAGCACCGCCCCATCGTTTTGCGCTTCGCGGAAGGCTTTGGCGATGTTCTTTTCGCTCTCACCCAGCCACTTGGACTTCAGATCAGAAGCGCGTTTGACGTGCAGAGGAACGCCAAGCTGCTGAGCGAGCCATAGTCCGTAGGCGGTCTTGCCGGTGCCAGGCGGCCCGTAAAGACAAAGCCTGCCACAGCGTGCAGCGACAAGGCCTGCGGCTACAGCGGCCAGATCCACATCGGCATGAATGAAGCGTGGGTCGTACACGTCCGGCAGTCTGTTTGGATTGTGCGAGAGCAGCGGACCGTGCCCTTGGGCTTCCATGGTGCTGGAGATCAAACGCTCCAACGCAGTTGCGGTCTTTTGAGGGCCAAGGTCGTCCCGGATCAGGCGGATGACTGAACTCGCCTTTGCGACCACAGCTGGGGCAAGGGCTTCGGCCTCTGCGATGCGGGAAATCCGGTTGGCATCAAGCAGCTCACCGCAACTGCTTTGCAAAATCCGTTCACGCTGCGTCTTGGGTGGGATGGGTAACTCAAACACCATGTCAAAGCGGCGAATGAAGGCGGGATCGAGACCTCGCAGGGAGTTGGACATCCACAGTGTGGGCACCGGGTTCTCTTCCAGCATCCGGTTGATCCAGGCCTTGCGCAACTGGGCGGTGCTCTTGCTGCCGAAGAAGCTGTTTCCGTCGTTGAAAACGTCTTCCACCTCGTCAAAAGCGATCAGGGCCTGCTGCTGCGAGAAGAAACTCTGGGCTGCACGAAAGGCTCGAAGGCGGTGTTCTCCATTGATCGGGTCACCGTCGGCGTCTTCGCTGGCGACTTCGAACAGCTCATACCCCATCTCCTTGGCCAAGGCTCGCGCCAGCTGGCTTTTGCCCGTTCCCGGCGCGCCGTGCAGGAAAATGTTCACGCCTCGCCGACCAGTGGCCATGGCATTGCGCAGATAGGGACACAGGATCTCCAAGGAGGACTGGATGTGGCTGTAGTCGGCCAAGTTCAGTTGAGCGGGGTCTGCAGCAGACACGGTGCCGCGCAGCAGGCTGATAGGGTCGGCTTTGGAGGCAGCCATCAGGTCAGCAAACCCTTCAGAAAGCAGATCCAGCTTGTAGCGCAATGCGCCACGCCCCCTTCGGTCCATCATGACCAACCCCGACCTGGCAAGAATGCCGGTGGCGCTCAGCGACGCGCGAATGTCTGCCTCGGGCAGATCAAGAATGATGGACAAGGCATGAATGATCTTGACGGAAGACAGATCGCCCAGCCATTCAGACGCGTCATCAAGGAGACGCTCGTTATGAATGGACACCGTGAACTCCAACACCTTGCAGTCGATGGTGCTCAAACCCACCAGGTCGGACAGCTGATCAATGTTTTGGCTTAGAAAGGTTGACTGGCGCTCCCCAAACCGCAGCCCCTCCGCCTTCTGGTGCAGTTGGCGCAGCTCGGACTGCACGGTCTTTTGGTCGAAGTCGCGTGTTTCGGAATCGATCCAGTGACCGAGTCCGATCACTTCGGCGAGGGTATCGTTGTTGAACCCGTGTGGGTGCACAAACTGACGGTACCCCCCCAGTGGAACCAGAACGCGAAGCAGCCAAAGGCGAATGATCGGTTCAATGCTGCCTGGGTTGTATGAGATTGCCGCTCTACGTTTTGCCATGATGGTGGTCTCTCCTTATCGATGAGATCCATCATCCGGGTGGCTGCGACGTAATGTGTCGCATGCAGTGTGGGTGCAATGGCCGGGGGAGCTTACGTAGACAGCTACCCCCCGAACCTGAAATAACCGGGCCGTCAGCTCGTTGTGGGCGGCGCCAGCGCACTCCAGAGCGCCGCCACACCGGGGTGATCGGCTTCTAAAGCGTCCATGAAATGGGGCGTGCACCTCAGCCAATCGCTGAGTTCAAGTCCTCTGTTTGCGGGCAACTGGGGCGCCTCCAAAATTCCCGTGACCTGTAGCCTGTGAGGGGACTTGTGGCCCCGGATTTCGTCAGGGGATACAGCCAAGACTTCAGCCAGGACCGACCAGGCGTGGTCCTCGGAGCGCAGGGCAATGGTGGGTGGGGTAAACCGGGTGAAGCAGTAGGACCAGAGCAGCCATTTGCTTTCAGCAGGTGTCAAGTTCAAGAGACGCGCCAACGTCTGAAAATTGGACTCCAAGACCGAGGGGCCGGGTGGCGCAGAAGGCTCTAGCGCAGCCAGGCGTGCCGCCAGCTCTGTGGGCGGCATGGGTTCCTGGAGAGGCTCGCCGGTGGGGTGGCCGTTTTCATCACGAAGTAGGAACGGCGGGACATCGCCTGGAAACAGCGGGGCCTTCCCGTATCCGAGTTCACGCCAGCACATACGCTCGATATCTCTGGCTGCACACGCTAGGTCTGACCCATCAAGCAACTGCGGCAGCACACTTCCTATAAGGTGCAAAAAGCGCCCCATGTGATAACGGAGGAAGACCTTGCTATCTGAATGATCAGCACGACTGTGTCCACAGTACAGCGGCTGCAGGCGCCCTTGCTCCGAGTCGGACGACGGCGTGGAGTAGATAGTCATGAACTGCATCAACGGTGAGTAGAGGGGACGTGCACAACAGCCGGTACCGAAGCCTGACAGAGTTCTGCAACCCACCTTCTACGCGCTTGCCACAGTGCAGGCCTTGATTGTGGGAACGACAAAAAGTCTTGCGGGAGCATGGCCAGATAGATCGGCTCCCCGCAGGATCTGGGCCGAATCTCTTTTTGCACTGGCTAGAGACCGTCCGCTGGGGATATGCAAAAGGCCTCCGCAGGAGGAACCCCAGCCATGATGAGATCAACAATTTGCTCGCGGTACCAGCAAAAACTGGCATCTTGGGGAGACTACCGTAACAGTCTAAGTCATCAGCAAGTCAACCTCGACTGTTACCGTAGCCATGGTGTCCGAAGCCATGTTGCTTGGTCGTTACTTTGCACAAGTAGCTTGCACGCTGGAAAAACGCGTCTACGGATTGCGAGTCCCCGCGATAGAGCATGTACGAAGGTCTCTCCGGAAAATGAACCGACGGCATCCCTTCTTCAATGGGTAGGCTCAATGCGCTAGACCAAGCCTCGCACACTCGATTGGCCATGTTGTCGCCAGGCGAACCATAAGTGCCAAGCCAGTTGAAAGCATGACCATTCAACAGGATGACCACGTGGAAATGCACGCGCCCTCGGTCGCCCACTTCCCGTACCCAGAAGTACCTGACCTTCGTGTCATGCGCGTACACCCCTTCCTTGCTGATTACTTGTCTGTTATGCTTGATTTTAGCCTTCAGCGATTCAATAAATCTAGACATTACTTCATTCTTGAAAGCATCAGGTTTAGCATCAATCCATTCAGGCACGCGTAGGTCGCACCTAAATGCAAACACCTTAGAGTATTGCTCAAGCGCCCTGGCGATCACGCCGTTTAATGCGGCGAGATAGTCACATACGAATGGATAGTGTTGAGACACCAAGGGCATGGAGTTATATCCACCAGATAAGTGAATTCGATGATTCTTATTCACCCCATTATTGCTTTGCATATTTACACCTCGTACAACAAAATCAACTATCAACAAGACCAATGTATAAGCGGTGAACATCCAACCCCAACACCGCATGAAGCTTCATAGAGATATATACTACCAATACCTAACTATCAGACAAGAGAAAAAGCAGGCAAATCCACCCATCAGTGCCCATTTTCCCCTATTAAATCCTTACCTTATACTGTCCGATTACTCTGGAAAAATAGGATAAGGCTTAAGCCCTCGTTAGAGTTGCACGCACATGCAACCAGTTCTCCACCTCATCACTCACCCATCCAACCGAGCGCACACCCAGTTTTATCGGTTTGGGGAATTGATTGTTCTTGATGTAAAGGTAGAGTGTTGACCTGGGTAATCCAGTCAGCCTTGAAACATCGGGCAATCTTAAAATCTGCATGCTTTGCACTCCGGCGCAGTTAGTACAAAGCATCCCTGGCTACGGTATTTTTTTCATACAGCCAAGAGACACGAACGCCACTTACCAGGACGGCCATTTGCGCAAGGTGAATGCACTCATCAAGGCTTGTTGACTAGTAACAGTGCTCTATAGTTACACCTAGGTCTGGCAATAGCACGTTATCAACTATTGCCATCAAGCATCCGGTCGTACGTATCCCTTGATCACCCTAATTCCATTCGGTTGTCCGCCCCCGATAGCTAAAGTCGCTATGAACGCGACAGGGCAATATCTAGGGAACGAGATGGGCGCCCGATGATCCGTGCGAATTTTCTATGTGATTGCCAGCGATTCTGAAAAGGATGCATCGGTGAAACTACATCAATTGCCGTTTCGCCCTGTCCGGATCGGGTCTAATCAAGAGAACGCGTGCCCAGACCATGCCGCGAAACATTTGCCCCAGCACCTCTGGGTGAACACAGCTAATTCCCCTTGAACTACATCTAGATAGCTTCTAGAATCCATCAAGAAAGCCTCTAGAAAGCCTCTAGAAAGCCTCTAGAAAGCTTCTAAAGAGCCTCAAGAAGACATCTATTTTATTTTTTGCAAACCAAACTACGAGTTTTTAATAATCAATATGGCAATTAAAGATGATTACTACGGAGAAATTCCCGTTTATTCAAACTTCTCGAATACCAGATACAATTTATTTGTATTAATATACATTACACAATTCGATCCGAAATTCGCCGAAATTAACCCTGAGTTTATTGCACACGAAAAATCCACAATTATAGAATATTTAAATTTGCCAGAAAATTATAATCATAAAAAATTAATTGAAAATGCCATTAAACACAGAATAATCGAAGAGAAAGAATTTGACTGGATAAACGAAAGTAAACATCAAGCATTTTGGATTGAAAATCAATTAAAAATAAATAATTTATATTCTTTAGGCCAAATTCCACCACAACCAATAACGCATGGGAACCCATTGCCATTCGGAGCAATAACGGACAAAGATTCTGTCAAAATGATTATTCCATCAGGAATAAGAGGCAGAAAAAGAAGTATTGCAATAATCGATTACACACACTCTACCAATCGAAAACCATTTGAGCAAAATATTATCCACATCCGGCAACTGCGCAATTCATGGAATAAGCATAAAGAAAAAACAAAAAAGTTCGATTGGATAATAGATGGTAATTCAGAAAAAATTGATTTTTTATGGAAGTGGCTAAAATCAAAAGACCCGAAATACACCCTGGACAAACCCCAATTTCACGATGTCGACAGCTTATTAATAAACTTTGAGAGCGGCTACACCGAGGATGAAATAAATTACCTAATCGCAAATGCAAGACGGATCTGGAATCAAAAGCAACTGCGCGAAAAGAATAAAAATCGAAAGCAATGTAATTTTTTATTAGACGAAGAAAAAATATCAAAACTCAAAAAACTTGCCGAGAAATACAATCTATCACGCACTGAAATTATTGAAATACTCATTGACTCCGAGACCAAGCATGCCCGCTATATTTCAGAGAGAATAGATCGAAAGAACCAAATAAAGGACCCGATTTAAAATATATTGACTATCCCTAGGGTCCCTCTGCACAAATGCCTGCGCTGCGTGCCTGGACATGGGTGAAGCCCAGACAAAAAGCACATGAAGAAAGGCAGCTTGGGCCTGAGCAACACAGTCAAGCGCATGCGCAAGCGTGAATTCCTTGATGCCATGCAACTAGTGGTGCCATGGGCTGAACTAGTCTCACTGATAGAGCCCTACGCACCCGAAGGTGGACGCAGCGGCCTGGAGCCTTTTTCGGTGCAGACCCTGCTACGCATCCATCTCATGCAGCAGTGGTTCAAGCTCAGCGACCAAGCCATGGAAGAAGCCTTGCACGAAGTGCCCGCCTTTCGGGACTTTACGGGCCTATCGCACCGGGACGAGAGCATCCCCAGTGAATCGAGCATTTTGCGATTCAGGCATCGGCTGGAGCGCCACAAGTTGGCCGATCAGATCCATACCACCCTCAATGCCCTGCTGCAGGCCAAAGGGCCGCAACTCAAAGCAGGCACGATGGTGGATGCCACGCTCATTGTCGTACCCAGCTCCACCCACAACCAACGCGGCGAGCGCGACCCCGAGATGCGCCAAAGTAAGAAGGGCAACCAGTAATGGGATGGACGCCCCCACCCTGATCGGCATCGATGTGCCAAAGTGGAAGCGTTGATCAACCACTTGAAACGGAAGGGGCGTCCACCATGAAGGTTACTACCGCTGGTATCGACTTGGCCAAGAACGTGTTCCAAGTCCACGGAGTTGATGAGCATGGGAAGACCGTGCTGAAAAAGCAGCTCAAGCGCGAGCAGATGGCACTGTTCTTTGCCAACTTTCCGACGTGTTTGATCGGCATGGAGGCGTGCGGAAGCGCACATCACTGGGCCCGCAAGCTGCAGTTACTGGGTCACACGGTGCGCTTGGTTGCGCCGCAGTTCGTCAAACCGTACGTCAAGACCAACAAGAACGATGCCGCTGACGCGGAGGCAATCTGCGAGGCCGTCGGTCGGCCGAACATGCGCTTCGTGCCGGTGAAAAACGTTGAGCAACAAGCTGTGCTGGCACTACACCGCGTGCGTCAGGGGTTCATCAAAGCACGCACGGCACAGGCCAACCAGATTCGAGGCCTGCTCGCGGAGTTTGGGCTCATCGTGCCGCAGGGCATCGGCCATATCGCCGGTCGCGTTCCTGAGCTCATTGAGGATGCCAGTAACGAACTGCCTGGCTCGTTCCGAATGCTTGTCGCTCACTTGGTCGACCACCTGAAGGTGCTGGACACGCACGTTCTGGACTTGGAGGCGAAGATTAAAGCCTGGCATCGGGAGAGCGAGCTCAGCCGAAGGCTTGAGCAGATTCCAGGCATCGGGCCTGTCACGGCCAGTGCGATGGTGGCAACCATCGGTGACGCAAAGGCCTTTGAGAGCGGCAGACAGCTCGCAGCGTGGATGGGACTCGTGCCTCGCCAGCATTCAACCGGCGGCAAGGCAAAGCTGCTGGGCATCAGCAAGCGCGGCGATACCTACCTTCGAATGCTTCTGATCCACGGCGCACGGTCGGCAATTTTGGCTGCCCAGCGCAAAGCGACGAAGGAAGACAGCTGGGTGGGGAAACTGCTGCTGCGACGAAATCCCAACGTCGCTGCGGTAGCGCTTGCCAACAAAAACGCCCGTGTCGTATGGGCCTTGCTTGCGAAAGACCGAACGTATCGCGTCGAGCCCGCCACGATGGCTGCCGGCGCATAAGGCTCGGAAAAAAGTCGCCAAGACAGGAACGTTGAGGAGAAGCTGAACCACCGATTGCTCAGGCAATCACGACATGATGGCAAGACAGGTCAGACCGTGGTTGGTCAAACCCGAGAAGTACCCCGCACCTTGAGTGCACATCAGTGATGGGGATCCAACCAGCGAATTCCATCAGGGACCGCAGGCTTCGCCTGCACACGAAGTCCGGATGCATGGCTGCAATCGATACCTGCGAACCGTTGTGAACTGAAAGCTTGGCAAACCGGGGGCGTCCATGCATGGTACTTCGGCATGAAGGCCCACATTGGTGTGGATGCTGATTCAGGCCTGATGCACAGCGTGCGAGGTACCAGCGGCAATGTGAACGACGTTGTTGAAGCAAACAGTCTGCTTTATTGGCAGGAGACAGATGCCTTTGGTGACGCTGGCTACCAAGGGATGGACAGGCGGCCCAATGCCAACAAGAACTGTGCTGGCATGTGGCCATGCGCCCCGGGGTTGCGCCGGGCTCTGGACAACGACAAGCCTGTGGATGCGCTGATCGACCAACTTGAACGGACCAAGGCCAGCATCCGGGCCAGGGTTGAGCACCCGTTTCGAGTGCTCAAGCAGCAGTTTGGATATGTGAAGGTGCGCTACCGTGGGCTCAAGAAAAACACGGCTCAGATCGTCACGCTGTTTGCGCTGTCAAACCTGTGGATGGCAAGGCACAAACTGCTGGCCTGTGGGGGGCAAGTGCGACTGCAAGGGGCTTAACGCCCCTCAAAACCAGGCAATTGCCTCGCGCGGCGCCCGACGGGTGTGACTAATTAGCCAAAACGGGTACTGTTTTAGTTCTGGCGTCGCTACGGCACAGCCAGAACCGATTCGTGAAGAGCTTCCCTAGCCCACGCACAACTGATCAAGATAGTCAGCCCAACGCTGCATCATTTTCACTCGATGAGGAAGATATTGCGTTCTGTTGTACGCCCTACCATTCGCATCTTTGACTGAATGAGCTAGTTGCGCCTCGATGACCAAAGGGTCGCAATCTAAGCGCTCGGCCAACATCGTCCGTGCAGTTGCACGGAAACCATGCCATGTCTGAATCTCTGCCGTGTAGCCCATCGAGATTAAGGCAGTCCGTACTGAGTTCTCAGAAATAGGACGCGCATGGTTGCGCTCTCCCGGAAACACCATGACTCCGCGCCCTGTAAGAGGCTGTAAGTCGCGCAAAACGGCCACAGCTTGTCTAGACAATGGCACCAGATGCGGCGCCCCATGCTCCTTCCCCTCCTTCCCACGCTTCATACGCGCCGCAGGAATCGTCCACATTGCCGCTTCCAAGTCTATCTCAGCCCATGCTGCACCGCGCAACTCTCCAGGCCGCTGAAATAGCAAAGGAGCAAGTTGGAGTGCGGCACGAACGATGGTGCCTCCTCGATAGGCTTGAATGGCCCGAAGCAACTCACCCAATTTCTCAGGATCAGTTATCGCTGCAAAGTGACGCCCTCGGTAGGGCGAGAGTGCTCCTTTGAGGTCTGCCGTTATGTCGCGCCCTACCCTACCCGTGGCCACGCCATAGCGCCACACTTGGCGTGCCAGCATCAATCCCCGGTCTGCAGTCTCGACAGCACCGCGTTCTTCAACTTTTCGTAGAGTCGCGAGCAACTCTACGGGCTCGATATCGGCCAAACGGCGCTCGCCAAGCCACGGAAAAAGATCACGCTCAAACTGGCGAAGTGAGCGCTCTGCGTGCCCCTCACTCCACTGGCCCTTCTGCCTTTCATACCACTCCAACGCGACCACTTTGAAGGTATCCCCAGCGGGGTTGCTCGCCTTCAGTCGCTCCACTTTGCGTGCTTTGACCGGATCTACGCCCTCAGCCTTCTGCAACTTCGCAGCGTCACGCGCCTTACGGGCGGCAGTCAATCCGACAGATGGGTAACTGCCCAGTGCCATTCGCCCCTCTTTGCCGTTGATACGGTACTTCCAGAACCAGCGCTTGGAACCAGCGGGGCTAACTTCCAAATAAAGCCCGCCTGAATCTGAGAGCCGCTCACGCTTCAGAGTGGGGGAACAACGAGCGTTTTTGCAATGTGCATCGGTCAACATGGGGGAACATTCAGAGGTGATGAAAGCGCTCTCCCATAGGAGAATGGGGGAACAATCGCCTCAAGTCTACAATTTTTTCGCTTTGTTCCCCCTTGTGTTCCCCCACTTGGCCTTGGATGTGGTTAGACATCCTTAGACCTCACCGCATCGTAACCTATTGATTTTCCAAAGAAAAAGGGCGTTCACTGGACTTCAGTGAACGCCCTTGGACGTTATAGTGGTGGAGCTGGCGGGAATTGAACCCGCGTCCGTAAGCCTTCATCGGGCAGATCTACATGTTTAGCGGTCTGATTTGAATCTCGCTACCTGTGTCGCGCAGTCGCACGCTACACAGGCCGCCAGTACCCTATTTTCTTGCCCCAACCCAAGGTACCCGGATCAGAGCCAGCCCATGTAATTATCCTTGCAGCCGGGAGGAACTGATTACTCAGAACCCCCTTGCCCAGCCCATCGGCCAACTGTTGCAAGGCTCACTGGCAATTAAGCAGCGAGTGCGAAACGTTCGTCGTTTGCAGTTAGTTTTTTAAATCGAGATTTACGAGCGTGACTCAAGCTCGACATGCACCACACCGATTCCGAACCCACGTCGAAACCAGGACAGCCCCAGGATCTCTATTTTAGGCGGTCCCCAGCAATTGCAAGAGCTCGGACGGAGATTTAATTGCCGCGTGGGCACCCCACTCCATCGGGTTCGTCTTGGCCCCCAGATATCCGTAGGTTGCCGCAACAGTCCCCATGCCCGCAGCGAGGCCCGCCACAATGTCGCGCTCATCGTCGCCTACGTAGATGCACTGGCCGGGTTCAATTTTCAAGCGGGATGCCGCTTCTAGCAAAGGGGCAGGATGGGGTTTTGCATGGGGAGTGGTGTCTCCACTGACCACTGCCCCTGCGGTCGCAAACAATGGGATCGCACGGGTCAGGGGATCGGTAAAACGGGCCGCCTTGTTGGTGACAACACCCCATGCAAGCTTGCGCTGCAGGATCTGGGACACCAGTTCTGGCACTCCTTCAAAAATGCTGGTCTGCTCTGTCATGCGCAACTCGTAGTTCACGAAGAACTCCTCGCGCATGGTTAAAAATTCTGGATGGTCGGGCGCCATGCCAAATGCCTCACCCAACATGCCGCGGGCACCAGCCCCCGCCATAGGGCGATACCGCGCCAGTGGCAGGGATGGCAAGCCCCGGTCCGTGCGCATCTTGTCAGCAGCAGCACCTAAATCTGGGGCACTGTCAATCAGTGTTCCATCCAGATCAAACAGCACCGCGCGAATATTTTGAAACATAGCTTTCGGTGTCAGGCAGTGCGGCGGGTGGCAAATAGGTAGTTCACGCTGGTGTCGTCACTCAGCCAGTAACGCCGCGTGAGAGGGTTGTACTCCAGGCCCCTGGTGTTCTGAACATTAAGGCCCGCACCGCGACAACTGGCCGCCAGTTCGCTGGGCCGAATCATTTTGGCGTATTCGTGTGTTCCACGGGGTAGCATGTTCAAGACATATTCGGCGCCCACGATGGCCAACATAAAAGCCTTGGCGTTGCGATGAATGGTGGAAAAAAACACCCACCCGCCCGGCTTCACCAGTTCAGCGCAGGCACGCACCACAGACGCCGGGTCAGGCACGTGTTCCAGCATTTCCATGCAGGTCACCACGTCAAAACTGGCTGGCTGTTCTTTGGCAAGCGCCTCCACACTGACTTCCCGGTACTGGATGTGGGTGGTTTGGGCCTCCAGCGCATGCAACTGCGCCACTCGCAGGGCCTTGGAGGCCAGGTCAATACCGGTCACATCCGCGCCTTTTCGGGCCATGGAATCAGCCAGGATGCCACCACCGCAGCCGACGTCCAGTACGCGTTTGCCCGACAAGTTGCACTGCGCATTGATCCAATCAAGTCGCAACGGGTTGATCTGGTGCAAAGGGCGAAATTCACTTTCAGGGTCCCACCAGCGATGGGCCAACTCCGAAAACTTGGCCAGTTCGGCCGGGTCTGCATTAACAGTTTCACTCATGTCGCTGATTCTCCACGACGCAAGACAATGGATAAAACCCCAAACGCAAAAAAGCCCCGTTACCGGGGCTTTTTTGTGAAGCAATCCGAGGATTACTTGGAAGCGCGGGTACCGACCACTTCGATTTCCACGCGACGGTTCTTCGCACGGCCTTCGGCAGTCTTGTTGTCGGCGACGGGTTGCTTTTCACCCTTGCCTTCGGTGTAAACGCGGTTCTTTTCGATGCCCTTGGACACCAAGTAAGCCTTCACGGCTTCGGAACGACGCACCGACAGCTTCTGGTTGTAAGCATCGGAGCCCACGGAGTCAGTGTGACCCACGGCAATGATCACTTCCAGGTTGATGTCCTTGACCTTGGAGACCAGGTCATCCAGCTTGGCCTTGCCTTCTGGCTTCAGCACCGACTTGTCGAAGTCGAAGAATGCGTCAGCGGCGTAGGTCACCTTGGTGGCCACAGCGGGTGCTGGAGCAGCTGGGGCTGGAGCAGCGGCAGCAGGAGCTGGGGTGGCAGCTGGAGCGGCGGCAGCAGGAGCTGGAGCAGCGATAGCGCCATCGCAACCTGGGGCAGCCGTTGCAGGCGTCCAGTTGGCATTGCGCCAGCAGTATTCGTTGGTGCCGTTCTTCCAGACCAGTTGGCCAGAAGCATCTCTCCAGTTGTCAACGGTTTGTGCGCCAGCGGCGGTTGCGAGCGCTGCAGAGGCAAACAACATCGCCACTTTGTTCAGTTTCTTCATGGTTCTCCTCTTGGGGAAAAAGCCGCAGCCGCGCTGCGAATCAGGACGCTTGGAGTGACCATCACCCAAAGCGTTCAAACGATTGTGCCATACGTAACAGGGCAAAAGCGGGGGCACCCACCTGGGGCCCGTAGGACAAAACCGGAATTGCTTCGATATGTTGCGTGGTCGCTACACGGTCTTACCTCTAAAATGGTTCTCCTTCGCCGCCACCGCCGTCCCCAATGACCCAGTTTGCCAAAGAAACCCTGCCGATCAGCCTCGAAGAAGAGATGCGGCGCAGTTACCTTGATTACGCGATGAGCGTGATCGTGGGCCGGGCCCTGCCCGACGCGCGCGATGGCTTGAAGCCTGTGCACCGCCGCGTACTTTTTGCGATGCACGAGCTCAACAACGACTGGAACCGACCTTATAAAAAGTCGGCCCGTATCGTGGGCGACGTGATTGGTAAATACCACCCCCACGGTGATTCTGCTGTCTACGACACCATCGTGCGAATGGCGCAGGATTTTTCGCTGCGCCACATGCTGGTAGACGGCCAGGGAAATTTCGGCTCAGTGGATGGAGATAACGCTGCTGCAATGCGGTATACCGAAATCCGCCTGGCCAAAATCGCGCATGAAATGCTGGGCGATATCGACAAGGAAACGGTCGATTTCGGCCCCAACTATGACGGCAGCGAAAAGGAGCCGCTGGTATTGCCCAGCAAACTCCCCAATCTGCTGGTGAATGGATCGGCCGGTATTGCCGTGGGCATGGCCACCAACATCCCGCCGCACAACCTCAATGAAGTGGTGGATGCCTGCCTGCACATGCTGCGCAACCCGGATGTGTCTATCGACGAATTGATGGAGATCATCCCGGCACCTGACTTCCCCACCGCCGGCATCATCTACGGCATCAATGGCGTGAAGGACGGCTACCGCACAGGGCGCGGGCGCGTGATCATGCGTGCCAAGTGCCACTTCGAGGACATTGATCGCGGACAGCGCCAAGCGATCATCGTGGATGAGCTGCCCTACCAGGTCAACAAGAAGACGCTGCAGGAGCGCATGGCGGAGCTCGTGCACGAGAAGAAGATCGAAGGCATCAGCCACATCCAGGATGAGTCCGACAAGTCGGGCATGCGCCTGGTGATCGAACTCAAGCGCGGCGAAGTGCCCGAAGTGGTGCTCAACAACCTGTACAAGCAGACGCAGCTGCAGGACACCTTCGGCATGAACATGGTGGCGCTGATCGACGGCCAGCCCCGCCTGTGCAACCTGCGCGACTTGATCAGCGTCTTCCTGCAACACCGCCGCGAGGTTGTCACCCGCCGCACGGTGTTCGAGCTGCGCAAGGCGCGCGACCGAGGCCATGTGCTCGAAGGCCTGGCCGTGGCCCTGGCCAACATCGACGACTTCATCGCCATCATCCGCAACGCCCCCACTCCGCCGGTGGCCAAGGCCGAGCTGATGGCCCGCCCGTGGGACAGCAAGCTGGTGCGCGAGATGCTCACCCGCACGCGTGCTGACGGCGGTGTGGTCAACGCCGACGACTACCGGCCCGACGGCCTGGAAAAGGAACTTGGCATGGGCCAGGACGGCCTGTACCGTCTGTCGGAAACGCAGGCCCAGGAAATCCTGCAGATGCGTCTGCAGCGCCTGACTGGCCTGGAGCAGGACAAGATCGTGGCCGAGTACAAGGAAGTCATGGCGGTCATCGAAGACCTGCTGGACATCCTGGCGAAGCCCGAGCGCGTATCGGTCATCATCGGCGACGAACTTACCTCGATCAAGACGGAATTCGGCCAGCACAAGCTGGGTGCCCGCCGCAGCATCGTCGAATACAGCGCACAGGACCTCTCCACCGAAGACCTGATCACCCCCACCGACATGGTGGTCACGCTCAGCCACACGGGCTATATCAAGAGCCAGCCTTTGTCCGAATACCGCGCCCAAAAGCGCGGTGGGCGCGGCAAGCAGGCCACGGCGACCAAGGAAGACGACTGGATCGACCAGCTGTTCATCGCCAATACGCACGACTACATCCTGTGCTTCTCCAACCGCGGCCGCCTGTACTGGCTCAAGGTCTGGGAAGTGCCTGCTGGCTCGCGCGGCTCGCGGGGCCGCCCCATCGTCAACATGTTCCCATTGCAAGACGGCGAAAAGATCAATGTCGTGCTGCCGCTCACGGGCGACATGCGCACCTTCCCGGCAGATCGCTATGTTTTTATGGGCACCAGCATGGGCACCGTGAAGAAAACGGCGCTCGATGAATTCAGCAACCCGCGCAAGGGCGGCATCATCGCCGTCAACCTGGACGATGGCGACTACCTGATCGGCGCGGCGCTGACCGATGGCCAGCACGACGTGATGCTGTTCAGCGACGGCGGCAAGGCGGTGCGCTTCGACGAAAACGACGTGCGCCCCCTGGGTCGCCAGGCCCGCGGCGTGCGCGGCATGATGCTGGAAGATGGCCAGAGCGTGATCGCCATGCTGGTGGCTGAGGATGAAACGCAAAGCGTGCTCACCGCCACCGAGAACGGCTACGGCAAGCGCACCAGCATCGTCGAATACACCCGCCACGGCCGTGGCACCAAGGGCATGATCGCCATCCAGCAAAGCGAGCGCAACGGCAAGGTCGTGGCCGCCACCCTGGTGCATGCGGACGACGAGATCATGCTGATCACCGACAAGGGCGTGCTGGTGCGCACCCGGGTCTCCGAGATCCGGGAACTGGGCCGCGCCACGCAGGGCGTGACGCTGATCGCGCTGGACGAAGGCTCCAAGCTCAGCGGCCTGCAGCGCATTGTTGAAAACGATGCCAACGTGGCCGACCCCGAAGCTGATGGTGAAGGCACCTCCGACGGCGAAGCCCCGCCAGCCGCAGACACCCCGGAAACACCAGACGCCTGAGCCAGCCCGGCGGGTGCGGCGCCCATGGTGCCGCACCCAGTATGCTATTAAAACTGAAGCTGCTGGCGCTTACCTAATAAGCGCCAGCAGCCTTTTTGATTCAAAAAACATGACACGCCCGTACAACTTCTCGGCCGGCCCGGCCGCCATACCCACCGAAGTCCTGGAGCAGGCAGCCGCCGAGATGCTGGATTGGCATGGCAGCGGCATGGGCGTGATGGAAATGAGCCACCGGGGCAAGGAGTTCCTGTCCATCTACGAACAGGCTGAAGCTGATCTGCGTGCACTTCTGGCCGTGCCCTCGCATTTCAAGATCCTGTTCATGCAAGGCGGTGGCCTGGCCGAGAACGCCATCGTCCCGCTCAATCTCTCGCGCGCTGGCGTGGTCGATTTTGTGGTGACCGGCAGCTGGAGCCAGAAGTCGCAGAAGGAAGCTCGCAAATACGCGTCCGAAGTGAACATCGTGGCCTCCGCAGAAGACACCGGCTTCACCACCCTGCCCGACCCGGCCTCCTGGACGGTCAGCCGGGGCGCTAGCTACCTGCATCTCTGTAGCAACGAGACCATCAATGGCACCGAGTTCCACCAGCTGCCCGACCTGAAGGCGTTGGGCACCGATGCCCCCCTGGTCATTGATTTTTCGTCCCATGTCGCATCGCGGCCGGTGGACTGGTCGCGTGTCGGGCTGGCCTTTGGCGGTGCGCAGAAGAACCTCGGGCCTGCCGGCCTCACGCTGGTGATCGTGCGTGAAGACCTTCTGGGCCATGCCCTGCCCGCCTGCCCCAGTGCGTTTGACTACCGCGTGGTGGCAGAGAACCAGTCGATGTACAACACCCCCCCCACTTGGGGCATCTACGTTGCGGGCCTGACCTTCCAGTGGCTCAAGCGCCAGACCGAAGGGGCGTTGAGCGGCGTCGAAGCCATGGAGCAGCGCAACGTGGCCAAGGCCGAGCTTCTCTACGGCGCCATCGATACCTCGCAGCTGTATGTGAACAAGGTGGCGGCCAACTGCCGCTCGCGCATGAACGTCCCCTTCTTCCTGCGCGACGAAAGCCGCAATGACGCCTTCCTGGCCGGCGCCAAGGAACGCGGCCTGTTGCAACTCAAGGGCCACAAGTCCGTGGGTGGCATGCGTGCCAGCATCTACAACGCCATGCCGCTGGCGGGTGTGCAGGCGCTGGTGGACTACATGCGAGAATTTGAGCAAAAACACGCCTGAGAAGGCGTGAACGCTGGCGACACACCGGCCAAAAAACAGCCCCGCAGCAAGAAGACATTTCCCCATTCATGAACACTCCGCAAGCCTCACCCGACCTCGCCAGCCTGCGCGTGCAGATCGACTCCATCGACCAGCAACTACTGACGCTGCTGAACCAGCGGGCGCTGGTGGCCGAGCAGGTAGGCGAAGTGAAAAAGCGCGAAGGCACGCCATTCTTTCGCCCTGACCGCGTGGCGCAGGTGATCGAGAAGATCCAGACGGCCAACCCTGGCCCGCTCAAGGGGCCCCACGTGGCCGCCATCTGGCGCGAAATCATGTCCGCCTGCCTGGCGCTTGAATCGCCCCAGCGCGTGGCCGTGCTCGGCCCCGAAGGCACTTTCTGCGAGCAGGCCGCCATCGAATTCTTTGGCGGCGCGGCCGACCTGATGTACTGCGCCAACTTCGACGAGGTGTTCCACGCCACCGCGGCTGGCAGCGCCCAGTACGGCGTGGTGGGGGTAGAGAATTCCACCGAAGGCGTGGTGACCCGCTCGCTCGACCTGTTCCTGCACACCCCCACCCATGTGGTGGGTGAAGTCAGCCTGCTGGTGCGCCACAACCTGCTGCGCACCAGCAACTCGCTGGACGGCATCGAGGTGGTGCTGGCCCACCCGCAAGCGCTGGCCCAATGCCAGGCGTGGTTGACCAAGCACCTGCCGCATGCCGAGCGCCGCCCCGTATCGAGCAACGCCGAGGGTGCCCGGCTGGCAACCACCAACCCGGCCTGGGCCGGGCTGTCGAGCGAACGTGCTGCCACACAATTTGGCCTGCATATCGTCGCCCACGCCATCCAGGACGACGCGTACAACCGCACGCGTTTTGCCATCATCTGCCTGCCCCACACGCTGCAGACGCCACCGCCCTCGGGCAAGGACTGCACCAGCCTGGTCGTCTCGGTGCCCAACCAGCCCGGCGCCGTGCATGACCTGCTCGTGCCCCTCAAAACACATGGCGTGTCGATGACGCGTTTTGAATCGCGCCCCGCACGCACGGGCCAGTGGGAGTACTACTTCTACATCGACCTCGACGGCCACCCCGCCCAGCCCCACGTGGCACGGGCCCTGGAAGAATTGCGCAGTCTGTGCGCGTTCTACAAGGTCCTGGGAACCTACCCCGTGTCCTCGTAAGGAGCCGCCGTCATGTTTGAACAATTGGGATTGATCGGCTGCGGGCTCATGGGCGGCTCGTTTGCGCTGGCCATGAAGAAGGCCGGCCTCGTCAAGCGCGTGGTGGGCTACAGCAAGTCGCCTTCCACCACCGACCGCGCCCGCCAGATGGGCGTGATCGATGTCGAGGCCCCCTCCGCCTTGCTGGCCGTGGCCGGTGCAGACATCGTGCTGGTGGCCGTGCCCGTGGCCGCCACCGAAGCCACGCTCAAGGCCATCAAGCACCTGGTCACCCCCCAGATGCTGATCATGGACGTGGGCTCCACGAAGGCCGACGTGGTGCAGGCCGCGCGCCGCGCCTTGCGCGACCAGGTGGGCTCCTTTGTGCCCGCACACCCCATCACAGGACGCGAAGTTTCGGGCGTGGAACATGCCGAGGCCGATCTCTACAGCGGGCGCCAGGTCATCCTGACCCCCACCGAGCGCACCTTCACCGCACAGCTGCAAAAAGCCCAGGAGATCTGGACAGCGCTGGGCAGCCGCGTCTCCAGCATGTCGCCCGAGTCGCACGATGCAGCTTTCGCGGCCGTCAGCCACCTGCCCCATGTGCTGGCCTTTGCCATGATGAACAGCATCACGGGCCAGGCACACGGTGACGACTTCCTGTCGCTGGCGGGCCCGGGGTTTCGCGACTTCACGCGCATCGCCGCCAGTGACCCCAAGGTGTGGCGCGACATCCTGCTGTCCAACCGCGAAGAGCTGATCGCCCAGTCCAAGCTGTTCCAGCAGGCGTTGCACACCCTGGAGCAGGCCATGCAAAAGGGCGATGCCCAGGCACTGGAAGACATGCTGACCCTGGCCAGCGAGACCCGTGCCCACTGGCGCATGGGGGCCCAAAGAACCTCCAAACAGCGCTGACCCGCCCACCCACTGCTGCGCCAGCGCGCACCACCTGCTCCCTAGCCCCCATGTTCAGCACCGCCTTCCTCGACCTTCCTGCGCTTGACGCTGCCGGAGGCGAAGTCCACCTGCCCGGCTCCAAGAGCATCTCCAACCGTGTGCTGCTGCTGGCCGCGCTGAGCAACGGCACCACCACCGTGCACGACCTGCTGGCGTCCGACGACACCCGCGTGATGCTTGATGCGCTGCGCCAGATCGGCTGCACGGTGGATGAAGCGGGCAGCACCGTGCACATCACAGGCCTGGGCGGCCGCGCACCCCAATCGCCAGCCCAGCTCTTCATGGGCAACGCCGGCACCGCCATGCGCCCCCTCACGGCCGCGCTGGCCTTGCTGGGGGGCGAATTCGAGCTGTCTGGCGTCCCGCGCATGCACGAACGCCCTATCGGCGACCTGGTGGACGCGCTGCGCCAGCTCGGCTGCCAGATCGACTACCTGGGCAACGACGGCTACCCGCCGCTGCGCATCGCCCACGCCGAAGGTGTGCCCGCCTTGGCGCTCGCCACCCCCATTCGCGTGCGCGGCGATGTGTCAAGCCAGTTCCTCACCGCCCTGCTCATGGCACTGCCCCTGGCAGCTGGCTCCCAGAACATCGTGATCGATGTGGTGGGAGAGCTCATTTCCAAGCCCTACATCGCGATCACGCTCCAGTTGCTCGCTCGCTTTGGCATCGTGGTCGAGCACCAGAACTGGCAGCGGTTCACGATTGCAGCGGGCAGCCGCTACCAGTCGCCGGGCGCCATCCATGTCGAGGCCGACGCCTCGTCCGCTAGCTATTTCATAGCAATTGGCGCAATCACATCAAGCGCCAGCGGCCAAAAAGGCATCAAAATTCAGGGCGTGGGCCTGGAGTCGATCCAGGGTGACATCCGCTTTGTCGAAGCGGCCCGTGCCATGGGCGCCGTGATCACCGGCGGCCCCAACTGGCTGCACATCCAGCGGGGCGAGCCTGGCCAGGGCTGGCCGCTCAAGGCCATCGACCTGGACTGCAACCACATCCCCGATGCCGCCATGACCCTGGCCGTGATGGCGCTGTATGCCGAGGGAACCACCACCCTGCGCAACATCGCCAGCTGGCGTGTGAAGGAGACCGACCGCATCGCCGCCATGGCCAACGAGCTGCGCAAGCTCGGCGCCAAGGTCGAAGAGGGCGCGGATTTCATCCGCGTGACCCCGCCCGCGCAACAGGCCGACTGGAAACCCGCCAGCATCCACACCTACGACGACCACCGCGTGGCCATGTGTTTCTCGCTGGCAGCCTTCAACCCGGCAGGCCTGCCCGTGCGCATCGAAGATCCCAAATGCGTGGCCAAGACCTTCCCTGACTACTTTGAAGCCCTGTTCTCGGTCGCGCAGACCGCCACGGACCATATCCCAGTGATCTGCATCGATGGCCCTACCGCCTCCGGCAAGGGAACGGTGGCTGCGGCTGTCGCACAGCGCCTGGGCTACCGGTTTCTGGATTCGGGCGCGATGTACCGTATCACCGCGTTGGCCGCCCTGCGCGCCGGCCTGGCCATCGATGCGGCCCACGAAGCCCGCATTGCGGCCATGGCCCAGACGCTGCCCGTGCGCTTCGAAAACGGCCGGGTGTGGCTGGGCAGCGACGATGTGACGGAAGCCATTCGTACCGAGGAGGCCGGCATGAACGCGTCCCGCGTCTCCGCCCTGCCCGCTGTGCGCGAGGCCCTGGTAGACCTGCAACACAGCTTCCGGCGCTTGCCCGGGCTGGTGGCCGACGGCCGCGACATGGGCACGGTGATCTTTCCAGAGGCCCCTCTCAAGGTGTATTTGACGGCCAGCGCGGCGTGCCGCGCCGAGCGGCGTTATAAACAGTTGATTTCAAAGGGTTTTTCGGCTAGTATCGAAGACCTTCGCGCAGATCTGGAAGCGCGCGACGCCCGGGACAGTACCCGCAGCGTCGCTCCTCTCAAGCCCGCGCAGGACGCTCTGGTCCTGGACAACTCCACCTTGACGATTGATGAAGCCGTCGAGCAGGTGCTGGCCTGGTGGCAGGAGCGCCAACCTTTCGCAGGGTCTGCGCAAGGTTGAAACGTGTGGGGCTTTCCGTCAAAAACGGGGCTCCGCAAGCAAGGCTGAAAGGCCCTGCAACAGGCCCACGCAACCCCTCTCGCGCGCCAGCGCACAGGTTGTGTGGATCGATAACCTAACCCGCGGTTCTACCGCAAAAAACCACCGCAAGCAGCTATAAAAACGGTAGCAATAGTGCTCCCGGAATCCTGTTTGTGGCAAGGAAACACATGTCCGAATCTTTTGCCGCCCTTTTTGAAGAATCTTTGACGCGCACGGAAATGCGCCCAGGCGAAGTCATCACCGCTGAAGTCGTGCGCGTCGAGCACAACTTCGTGGTCGTGAACGCTGGCCTCAAGTCCGAAGCCTACGTGCCGCTGGAAGAGTTCAAGAACGACAAGGGCGAAGTCGAAGTCCAAGTGGGTGACTTCGTGTCGGTGGCCATTGGCTCCATCGAAAACGGCTACGGCGACACCATCCTGTCGCGCGACACGGCCAAGCGCCTGGCTTCCTGGATGAGCCTGGAAAAGGCCCTCGAATCCGGCGAATTCGTCACTGGCACGACCAGCGGCAAGGTCAAGGGCGGCCTGACCGTCCTGGTCAACGGCATCCGCGCATTCCTGCCCGGTTCGCTGATCGATACGCGTCCGATCAAGGATCTGACGCCGTACGAAAACAAGACCATGGAATTCAAGGTCATCAAGCTGGACCGCAAGCGCAACAACGTGGTGCTGAGCCGCCGCGCTGTGGTGGAAGCCTCCATGGGCGAAGAGCGCGCCAAGCTGATGGAAACCCTGAAGGAAGGTTCCATCGTTCAAGGCGTGGTCAAGAACATCACCGAATACGGTGCGTTCGTGGACCTGGGCGGCATCGACGGCCTGCTGCACATCACCGACATGGCATGGCGCCGCGTGCGTCACCCTTCCGAAGTGGTGACGGCTGGCCAGGAAATCACGGCCAAGATCCTGAAGTTCGACACCGAAAAGAACCGTGTCTCGCTGGGTCTGAAGCAAATGGGCGACGACCCATGGATGGGCGTGAACCGCCGCTACCCACAATCGACCCGCCTGTTCGGCAAGATCACGAACATCGCCGACTACGGCGCATTTGTGGAACTCGAACCCGGCATCGAAGGCCTGGTGCACGTCTCCGAAATGGACTGGACCAACAAGAACATCGCTCCCGCCAAGCTGGTTTCGCTGGGTGACGAAGTCGAAGTCATGGTTCTGGAAATCGACGAAGACAAGCGCCGTATCAGCCTGGGCATGAAGCAGTGCAAGGCCAACCCATGGCAAGAATTCGCACAGGACACGAAGCGCGGCGACCGCGTCAAGGGTCCTATCAAGTCGATCACCGACTTCGGCGTGTTCGTGGGCCTGGCTGCCGGCATCGACGGCCTGGTGCACTTGTCTGACCTCTCGTGGAACGAAGCCGGCGAAGCCGCGGTTCGTAACTACAAGAAGGGCCAGGAAGTGGAAGCCATCGTGCTGGCCGTGGACGTGGACCGTGAACGCATCTCGCTGGGTATCAAGCAGCTCGACGGCGACCCATTCACCACGTTCGTGACCGTGAACGACAAGGGCCAGACGGTGACCGGCAAGGTCAAGACCGTGGACGCCCGTGGCGCTGAAATCGACCTCGGCGAAGACATCGTGGGCTACCTGCGCGCTTCGGAAATCTCCCGCGACCGAGTGGAAGATGCCCGCAACGTGCTCAAGGAAGGCGACGAAGTCACCGCTGTGGTGGTCAATGTGGATCGCAAGACCCGCAACATCCAGCTGTCGATCAAGCAAAAGGACATGGCTGACGAACAAGGCGCCATGGCCAACCTGAGCCAACAGTCCAGCCGCGAAAGCGCCGGCACGACCAGCCTGGGCGCCCTGCTGCGCGCCAAGCTGGACAACTCGGAAAAGTAAAGCGCTGACCCGTTAAACGGTCAGACAGCGGGCGCCTCGGCGCCCGCTCTTTTTTCAGCAAAGACCTGCCACCCGCAGTCCGCCTATGCCCCAAGACTCCATGACCCGCTCAGACCTCGTTGAAGAACTGGCCGCACGTTTTGGCCAGCTGACACACCGCGATGCCGAATACGCCGTCAAGACCATCCTGGACGCCGTGGGCGAAGCCCTCGTGCGCGGGCACCGCATCGAGATCCGGGGTTTTGGCAGCTTCTCGGTGAACCACCGTCCCCCCCGCATGGGCCGCAATCCACGCAGCGGCGAGGCCGTGGCCATTCCCGAAAAACGTGTACCCCATTTCAAGCCAGGCAAGGCCCTGCGCGAGGCCGTGGACAAGCGCACTGCCGAAATGGAAGAAAACTCCGGGGCAGCCGGCAGCACGTCCATTCAAAAATGATAGCTTCCAGCGCTTTATGGATAAGCGCCAGAGGCACATTTGATCTGAATTCTTATCCGGCAAGGGCCGTGCAGCCCCCCAGGCCCAAGCTCTTAGAATCGCCCCACCACTGGGGAGACCGATGAAATACCTCCTGTGGCTGCTCAAGGCAGCCATTTTTTTTACACTGTTTGCCTTCGCGCTGAACAACCAGCAGGACGCCACCGTGCACTTCTTCTTTGGCACGCAATGGCGCGCGCCGTTGGTGCTGGTGGTGCTGACGGCCTTCTCGGCCGGGCTCGCCGTGGGTGTGCTGGGCATGGTGCCGCGCTGGTGGAGGCACCGCGCCGCAGCGCGCCGCGCCCATGCAGCAGTGGCCGTGCCCACGCCCGTTGCCTCCCCCGCCGCAGCCACGACAACCCCCCCTGCACCGCCACCACCGCCAGACCTGCCTTCCGCCCATGGAATTTGACCTGACCTGGATCCTGCTGGGTCTGCCCGTGGCCTTTGTGCTGGGCTGGCTGGCTTCGCGTTTTGACCTGCGCCAGCTGCGCGCCGAAAACCGCCGCGCACCCAAGGCGTACTTCAAAGGCCTGAACTTCCTGCTCAACGAGCAACAAGACCAGGCGATCGACGCCTTCATCGAGGCCGTGCAGAACGACCCCGACACCTCCGAACTGCACTTTGCACTGGGCAACCTGTTCCGCCGCCGGGGTGAATACGACCGTGCCGTGCGCGTGCACGAGCACCTGCTATCGCGCGGCGACCTGAGCCGCACCGACCGCGAACGTGCCCAGCACGCACTGGCGCTCGACTTTCTCAAGGCCGGCCTGCTCGACCGGGCGGAAGAAGCCTTGCACCGCCTGGAAGGCACCCCCTTCGAGGCCCAGGCCCGCCTGGCGCTGCTGGCCATTTATGAGCGTTCACGCGATTGGCCCCATGCCGCCACCATTGCCCGCAAGATGCACGACGCCGATCAGGGCGACTTCAGCACCCGCCAGGCCCACTACCTGTGCGAGCAGGCGCTGGCGCTGAGTGCACAGGGCGACCTTCCCGGCGCTCAGGCCTTGCTGGAGCAGGCCGTGGCCGCCGCCCCCGAGGCCGCCCGTGCACGCATCGAGCTGGCGCGGCTGCAGCGCCTCATGGGCCAGCCCGCCGCCGTGTTGGCCACCCTGAAAGTGCTGGGCGAGCGCAATCCCGCCGCCCTGCCCCTGGCCGCTCCGCTGATGGTCGAGGCGGCCACCGCCACGGGGCGCACGCCTGAAGTGCAGGCATTGCTGCAGGCCCACTATGCGCAGGCCCCTTCACTGGATGTGCTGGAGAGCATCGTGGCCATGGAGACCGCCAACGAGGCCACCCGTGGGTCCGCCCGGCAGCGCTACGTGCAGCACCTGGATAAGGAACGCTCGCTGGTCGCCGCCGCCAAATGGCTGGCCACCGAGAAGCTGGAGCACGAAGAATTTCATCCCCAGATCCAGCGTGCGCTGGAACATGCCGTCAAGCCGCTCACACGCTACCGCTGTGCGGCCTGCGGCTTCGAGGCACGCCAGCATTTCTGGCAGTGCCCCGGCTGCCAGACCTGGGACAGCTACCCCGCCCGCCGTGTCGAAGAACTCTGATAGGACTTGCGCAAACCGGGATGCAACAGAACCGCCTTGCCCTGGGGCAGTCCACGTGCCTGAGGCCTGTTTTGCGTAAGTCATGTCTGAAATCCTTCGGTCGTACCCCACCACGAACACCAGCAAACCAATCACCATGCTGAAAAAACTGCTCGCCCTCGTTGCCATGCTGTTTGCCGTGGCATCTTTCGCCGCCGTGGACGTGAACACGGCCACCGAGGCGGAGCTCGACGGCATCAAGGGCATCGGGCCAGGCCTGTCGGGCCGCATCCTGGAAGAACGCAGAAGTGCACCTTTCAAGGACTGGAACGACTTCGTCGGCCGCGTGGGTGGTGTGGGCCACAAAAGCGCGGTGAACTTCTCCAAGGAAGGCCTCACCGTGGGTGGTAAAAAGTACAGCGCAGCGGCGGCCGCCAAGGCCGAAGCGAAGAACCAGCGCGGCCACAAGAAACAGGCCCCGGCACAGGGCGCTGACCGCAAGGCCCAAGAGGGCCCAGGAAAAGATGCGGCGGCCCCTGTGACCCCGCCGCCAGAGTCCACTTCCGCCGCCAGCGCTAGCAAAAACTAAGCACGCACCGCAAGCTACAAGCCCGCCTCGGCGGGCTTGTTTTTTTGGGCCATGGGTTGCGCAACGGCAAGGCCTGGGCAGGGACTTTGGGGGGTGCCCCTAAAATTGTTCGCGCATGCCCCTGATCACCCTCATCCTCCTCCCCTTCATCGGCAGCCTGCTGGCAGCGGTACTGCCCGCCAATGCCCGCAACACCGAGTCCACGCTGGCAGGCCTGATCGCCTTGTTCTGCACCGTGCAGGTGGCGCTCTACTTTCCCGAGATTGCCGATGGCGGCGTGCTGCGACAGGAGTTGGCGTGGCTCCCCGCCCTGGGCCTGAACCTCGTCATCCGCATGGATGGCTTTGCATGGATGTTCAGCATGCTGGTGCTGGGCGTGGGCAGCCTGGTGGTGCTGTATGCGCGCTATTACATGTCAGCGGCCGACCCGGTGCCGCGCTTTTTTGCGTTCTTTCTGGCGTTCATGGGGGCCATGGTGGGCGTGGTGCTGTCGGGCAACATCCTCCAGATTGCGTTCTTCTGGGAACTGACCAGCCTGTTTTCCTTCTTGCTGATCGGCTACTGGCACCACCGCAAGGATGCCCGGCGCGGCGCACGCATGGCGCTGACGGTGACAGGCACGGGCGGCCTGTGCATGCTGGCTGGCATGCTGGTGCTGGGCCACATCGTCGGGAGCTACGACCTCGATCACGTGCTGGCCGCAGGCGCGCTGATCAAGGCGCACCCGCTGTACCTGACCGCGCTGGTGCTGATCCTGCTGGGCGCGCTGACCAAAAGCGCGCAGTTCCCTTTTCACTTCTGGTTGCCCCATGCCATGGCCGCGCCCACGCCCGTTTCGGCGTACCTGCACTCGGCCACCATGGTCAAGGCGGGTGTGTTTCTGATGGCGCGCCTGTGGCCTGCGCTGGCGGGCACCGAGGAGTGGTTCTGGCTGGTGGGTGGCGCGGGCCTGTGCACCTTGCTGGTGGGTGGCTATGCGGCGATGTTCCAGAACGACCTCAAAGGCCTGCTGGCGTATTCCACCATTTCGCACCTGGGCCTCATCACCTTGCTGCTGGGCCTGAACAGCCCGCTGGCCGCTGTGGCCGCCGTGTTCCACATCATGAACCACGCCACCTTCAAAGCCTCGCTGTTCATGGCCGTGGGCATCGTGGACCATGAAAGTGGCACGCGGGACATACGGCGGCTCTCCGGGCTGCGCAAGATGATGCCCATCACAGCCACCCTGGCCATGGTGGCCAGTGCTGCGATGGCAGGCGTGCCGCTGCTCAACGGCTTCCTGTCCAAGGAAATGTTCTTTGCCGAAACGGTGTACGTGAACACCACGCCGATGCTGGAATGGCTGCTGCCCGTGGCCGCCACCGTGGCGGGCATGTTCAGCGTGGCGTATTCGCTGCGCTTCACGGTCGATGTGTTCTGGGGCCCGCCCGCCACCGACCTGCCGCGCCCGCCCCACGAGCCGCCGCACTGGATGCGGGTGCCGGTCGAGCTGCTGGTGCTGGCCTGCCTCGTGGTGGGCACGCTGCCTGCCTGGTCCGTAGGCGCCTACCTGGCCGCAGCCGCGCGGCCGGTGGTGGGGGGCGAGCTGCCCACCTACAGCCTGGCGGTCTGGCACGGGTTCAACACACCGTTCGTGATGAGCCTGGTGGCCCTGGGCGGGGGCATCGCGCTGTATGCCCTGCTGCGCTGGCAGCGCGAAAAAGGCGTGCTGGATGCGCCACCGGTCATGCACCACATCAGCGGCCAGCGGCTGTTCGAAGGCACCCTGGCGGCCGTCACCCAGTGGGGCCGCCATGGCCGCCGGATGCTGGGCACCGGGCGCCTGCAATGGCAGATGCTGTGGCTGGTCAGTGCTGCGCTCGTGGCCTGCGTGCTGCCCCTGTGGGCACGGGGCCTGCCTATTGGCGACCGGGCGCAGCTGCCGCTGTCTCCGGCCTTCGCGCTGCTATGGCTGCTGGGTGGGCTGTGCGCCATGGCGGCGGCCTGGCAGGCCAAGTACCACCGGCTGGCGGCGCTCACCCTGTTGGGCGGTGCGGGGCTGTGCGTGTGCCTGACCTTCCTCTGGTTCTCGGCCCCCGACCTGGCGCTCACGCAGATCGTGGTGGAGGTGGTCACCACCATCCTCATCCTGCTGGGCCTGCGCTGGCTGCCGCGCCGCGACGAAGCCCTGCGCAAGCCCACGCTGGCCGAAGAGCGCCGCACCCAATTGCGCCGCTACCGCGACATGGCGCTGGCACTGACCACGGGCGCGGGCATGGCCCTGCTGTCGTTTGCCATGATGAGCCGGCCCTTCCCCGACAGCACCTCGACCTTCTTCCTCGAGCGCGCGCTCAGCGAAGGCGGCGGCACCAACGTGGTCAACGTGATGCTGGTGGACTTCCGGGGCTTCGACACCTTTGGCGAGATCGTGGTGCTGGGCATCGTGGCGCTCACGGTGTATGCGCTGCTGCGGCGCTTTCGGCCCGCGCGCGAGGTGATGGACCTGCCGCCCCAGCAACGCGCCCTGCCCGCCGACGTGGACACCGACCTGTCCAATCCGCGCCAGACCGCCGACACCGCCGTGGGCTACCTCATGGTGCCTGCTGTGCTGGTGCGGCTGATGCTGCCGTTTGCCACGCTGGTGTCCATGTACCTGTTCATGCGCGGCCACAACGAGCCCGGCGGCGGCTTTGTGGCCGGGCTGGTGTTCTCGGTGGCGCTGCTGCTGCAGTACATCGTCTCGGGCACGTCATGGGTCGAGGCGCATCTGCCCCTGTACCCGCGCCGCTGGATCGGCGTGGGCCTGCTGGCCGCGCTGGCCACCGGGCTGGGCGCACTGGCCTGGGGCTACCCGTTCCTGACCAGCCACACGGCCCATTGGCACCTGCCGGTGGTGGGCGAGGTCCATGTGGCCAGCGCACTGTTCTTCGACATCGGCGTGTTCACGCTGGTGGTGGGCTCGACCATGCTCATCCTCACCGGCATCGCCCACCAGTCGGTGCGCAGCCACCGCTACAACCATGCGCGCGCCTCGGATGAAGCGCAGACCACCGCAGACGCTGCCACCACACAGGGAGAAAGCCCATGGAACTGATTTTGGCCCTGGCCATCGGCGTGCTCACCGGCTCGGGCGTGTGGCTGCTGCTGCGGCCACGCACCTTCCAGGTCATCATGGGCCTGTCGCTGCTGTCGTATGCCGTCAACCTGTTCATCTTCAGCATGGGCCGCCTGGGCCTGGCCATCGACAAGGAACCTGTGCTGCAGCCGGGCCTGCCGCAGGACCTGGCCCACTACGCCGACCCCATGCCCCAGGCCCTCACGCTCACGGCCATCGTGATCGGCTTTGCGATGACCGCCCTCTTCCTCGTAGTGCTGCTGGCATCGCGCGGCATGGCGGGCACCGACCATGTGGACGGCACGCGCGCCAAGGATGCGCAGGAAATGCCGTGATGAAGAACACCCCCCTAAGGCGCTGCGCGCCTTCCCCCCGCTCTCGCAGTGCTGCGCACTGCGGGCAGGGGGACGCAGCCCTCGCTGCGGGGCGGCCCTTGCTTGGCTGCCCTGGCCTGGGGCGCGCCAGTTTCATGCGCTGCGCCATGGACTTCTGGGGCGCTTCCCACTCTCGCTGCGGGGCGGCCCTTGCTTGGCTGCCCTCGCTCGGGGCGCGCCAGTGTTGTGCGCAGCGCCTTGGACGAACCACATGACATCCATGCAACTTCTTCTGGAGCGGTTGATGCCGCACCTGATCCTGGCGCCCATCGCGCTGCCCATGCTCACGGCCGGGCTGATGCTGCTGCTGCGCGAAGAGCGCCAGCGCACCAAGGTCACGCTCAATATCGTCTCCACCTTTCTGGGCCTGGTGATCGCAGTAATGCTGCTGGTGCAGGCCAAGGACCCGGGCCTTCCAGGCAGCCTGGGCGTGTACCTGCCCGGCAACTGGCCCGCGCCGTTTGGCATTGTGCTGGCCATCGACCGGCTGTCCGCGATGATGCTGGTGCTGGCCAGCACCGTGGCACTGGCCAGCGTGCTGTTCTCGGCCGCACGCTGGCACCGGGCGGGCGTGCACTTCCACCCGCTGTTTCAGTTCCAGCTCATGGGGCTGGCGGGCGCGTTCCTCACGGCTGACCTGTTCAACCTGTTCGTGTTCTTCGAGATCATGCTGGCCGCGTCCTACGGCCTGCTGCTGCACGGCTCGGGCCGCCCGCGTGTATCGGCGGGGCTGCACTACATCGCCATCAACCTCGCAGCCTCGTCGCTGTTCCTGATCGGTGTGTCGATGCTCTATGGCATCACCGGCACCCTCAACATGGCCGACCTGGCCCAGAGCGTCGCCGGTGTTGCGCCCGCAGACCGAGGCCTGCTGCACGCGGCAGCGGCCGTGCTGGCCGTGGCCTTCCTCATCAAGGCCGCCGTGTGGCCTCTCAACTTCTGGCTGGTGCCTGCCTACAGCGCGGCCACCGCGCCGGTGGGCGCACTGTTTGCGCTGATGACGAAGGTGGGGGTGTACAGCGTGCTGCGGCTGTGGACGCTGTTGTTTGGCCCCGAGGCCGGAGACTCGGCCCAGTTTGGCAGCCAGTGGCTGATTGGCGGCGGCATGCTCACGATGGCCTTCGGTGCCATCGGCATGCTGGGCTCGCAGCGCCTGGGGCATCTGGCGGGCTTCGCGGCCATCCTGTCGTCGGGCACGCTGCTGGCGGCCACCGGCTTTGGGCAGACCCTGCTCACGGCCGGGCTGCTGTACTACCTGCTCAGCTCCACGCTGGCCGTGAGCGCGCTCTTCCTGCTGGCCGACCTGATCGACCGCTGGCGCAACGATGGCTCGAACCTCGCCCCCTACGAGCAGACGGACGATGCGCCGTTCCTGTCGGCCGATCTGGTGCCCACCGAAGGCATGAACCTCGATGACCAGGAGGAGGCGCTCATCGGCGAGGTGATCCCGGCGGCTGCCGCGTTCCTGGGGCTGGCCTTCATGGCCTGCACGCTGGTCATCGCGGGCCTGCCACCCCTGCCCGGCTTTGTGGGCAAGGTCGCCATGGTCCACGCATTGCTCAATCCCCTGGGGCTCGGGGCCTCTGCCGGGCTCCACCTGGGCGCTGCGGGCTGGATGCTGGTGGCCCTGCTCGTGGGGTCGGGCCTGCTCGCGCTGCTGGCGCTCACGCGTGCGGGCATCCGCCACTTCTGGGCGGCGCACGACCGCACATCCCCCAAGCTGCTCGTGCTGGAAGGCCTGCCCATCGCCCTGCTGCTGGTGGCCAGCGCGGCCCTGGTGTGGCAGGCGGGCGCCGTGATGCGCTACACCCAGGCCACGGCCGACGCGCTGCATGCGCCGTCCACCTACGTGCGCGCCGTGATGACCACCACCCCGGTGCCCAACCCGCCCCACGCGGACGCGCCTGCCCCCCAAGGAACCACGCCCCCATGAAGCCCCGCAACCCCCCCGTGCAGCGGCCGTTCAAACGCCTGGTGCCCGCCCCCGTACTCTCGCTGGCGCTGCTGGTACTGTGGCTGCTGCTCAACCGCAGCCTGAGCGCGGGCCACATCGTGCTGGGCACAGCACTGGCGCTGGCCATCCCGCTGCTCACGGCCGGGCTGCGCCCGCTGCCCGTGCGCATCCGCAAACCCGCCGCCGTGCTGCGCCTGGCGCTCACGGTGATGGCCGACACCACACGTTCCAACCTGGCCGTGGCACGACTGCTGCTGGCGCCGGGCCGCCGGCGGCACCCCTCGGGCTTTGTGCACATTCCGCTGGAAGTGCGCGACCCCAACGCGCTGGCCGTGCTGGCGATGATCGTCTGCATCACCCCCGGCACGGCCTGGGCCGAGCTGTCGCTGGACCGCAGCGTGCTGCTGCTGCATGTGCTGGAGCTGGACGACCCCGCCACGGTCATTGCTGATGTGAAGCAGCGCTACGAAGCCCCTTTGATGGAGATCTTTGAATGACCCCTGTCCTCGACTGGGCCTTGCCCATCGCCCTGTTCATGCTGGCCCTGGCCATGGGCTGCGCGCTGATCCGCCTGCTCAAGGGCCCTTCCGCACAAGACCGGGTGCTGGCGCTCGATTGCATGTACCTGAGCGGCATGCTGGTGATGCTGGTGCTGGGCCTGCTGTACGGCAGCAAGAACTACTTCGAGGCCGCTCTGCTGTTGGCGCTGTTCAGTTTTGTCGGCTCGATGGCCATGGCCAAGTTTTTGCTGCGTGGCGAGGTGATCGAATGACCGAAGCCGCCACCTCCGTGTTGCCCCTGTGGCTCGAAATCATCGTGGCCGTGCTGGTGCTGTCGGGTGCGGCGCTTGCGCTGCTGGGCTCCACCGGCCTGCTGCGCCTGCCCACGTTCTTCGAGCGCGTGCACGCGCCCGCCATCATCGCCACGCTGGGCTGCTGGCTGATCATGCACGGCACGGTGCTGTACTTCTCGGTGGCCGACCGCAGCCTGGCGCTGCATGCGCTGTTGATCGCCGTGTTTGTGGCGATCACGGTGCCCATCATGTCGATCTTCTTGATGCGCGCGGCACTGTTCCGCGCGCGGCAGATGGGGCTGAATGTGCCGCCCAGCCTGAGCCAGCCCAAGGCGCCATCCGAAACCGAAGACTCCTGAATTAATAGCTTCCAGCGCTTTATGGATAAGCGCTAGTTGCCATTTTCATCCCTATTTTTGACCTGAAGACCCGAATCCACCGCCGCCCGGCGTGTGGATTTCAAACACATCGCCCGGCAGCATTTCGGCTTGGCCGATGTGGTCCAGCAGCTCCACACGGCCATCGCTGCGCACCACCTTGTTGATGCCCACGGCCCCCGGCTGGCCGCCCGCCATGCCAAACGCGCCATGGTGGCGGCCGTTCGACAGGATGCTGGCCGTCATCGGCTCCAGAAAGCGCACACGGCGGATGCCACCGTCACCGCCCTTCCACTGCCCGGCGCCGCCCGAGCCCTTGCGGATCTCGTAGCCCTCCAGCCGCACGGGGAAGCGGAACTCCAGCACCTCGGGGTCCGTCAGGCGCGAGTTGGTCATGTGGCATTGCACGACGCTGGTGCCTGCAAAGCCACCGGTGAGCTGCCCGTTGGTATCCCACACGCCGCCCGCGCCGCTGCCCCCCGAGATCGTCTCGTAGTACTGGTAGCGCGTGCTGCCAAAGGTGAAGTTGTTCATGGTGCACTGCCCCGCCGCCATCAGGCCCAGTGCGCCGTACAGCGCATTGGTGATGCAGGTCGAAGTCTCCACATTGCCCGCCACCACCGAGGCTGGCGGGTTGGGGTTGAGCATGCTGCCCGGCGGGATGATGACGTTGAGCGGCTTCAGGCAGCCCGCGTTCAGCGGAATGTCGTCGTCCACCAGCGTGCGGAACACATACAGCACCGCCGCCATGCACACCGCCGTGGGCGCGTTGAAGTTGTTCGTCTGCTGCGCGCTGGTGCCGGTGAAGTCGATGGTGGCGCTGCGGCTCTTGGCATCCACCTTCACGGCCACGCTGATCTGCGCGCCGTTGTCCAGTGGCAGCGTGAACGCACCGTCCTTCAGGCGCGTGATCACGCGGCGCACCGATTCCTCGGCGTTGTCCTGCACGTGGTTCATGTACGCCAGCACGACGTCGAGCCCGAACTCGCCCACCATGCGGCGCAGCTCCTGCTGGCCCTTCTCGTTGGCGGCGATCTGCGCGCGCAGGTCGGCCATGTTCTGTTGCGGGTTGCGGGAGGGGTATTCGCCGCTTTCCAGCAGAGCAATCATCTCCACCTCGCGCAGCACACCGCGCTCCACCAGCTTCACGTTGTTGATCTGCACGCCCTCTTCTTCGATGCGGGTCGAGAACGGCGGCATGGAGCCCGGCGTGGTGCCGCCCACATCGGCGTGGTGGCCTCGGCTGCCGACGTAGAACGTGGGCTCGGCGTTGTCCACCAGGTAGACCGGCGTGATCACTGTGATGTCGGGCAGGTGCGTGCCGCCGTGGTAGGGGTCGTTGAGCACGAACACATCACCCGGCTGCATGCGCCCGGCGTTGTCACGTATCACCGTCTTGATGCTCTCGCCCATCGAGCCCAGGTGCACGGGCATGTGCGGCGCGTTGGCGATGAGGTTGCCTGCGGTGTCGAACAGCGCGCAGCTGAAATCGAGCCGCTCCTTGATGTTCACCGAGTAGGCCGTGTTCTGCAGCTGCAGCCCCATCTGCTCGGCAATGTTCATGAACAGGTTGTTGAACACTTCCAGCAGCACCGGGTCCACCGTGGTGCCCACGGCATGCTGCACGGCGCGCGCCACGCGGCGGTTGAGCAGCAAGTGGTCCAGGTCGGTCAGCGCGGCCTCCCAGCCGGGCTCCACGATGGTGGTGGCATTCTTCTCGGCAATGATGGCCGGGCCGGGGATCACGTCGCCGGGGCGCAAATCCTCGCGCACCACCAGGACCGCGTCGTGCCAGGCGGCCACTCCATCCACACCACCGGTGTACATGCGCACGGTGCTGCGGCGCGGCACCTCGCGCGCGGGCTGCATTGCGTGGCGCGGCTCCACCGGTGCGTCGCCGGGCACCACGGCCTCGACCGACACAGCCTCCACCACCAGGCCCTTGCCCTGCATCAGGAAGGCAAAACGCTGGCGGTAGGCGTTCTCGAATGCGGCGGTGATCTCGGCCATCGAACCCAACGGCACGATGAGCGCCGAGTCGCTGCCCTCGTAACGGACGTGCACACGGCGGTGCACCACGGCTGTGCCACGGCCCGACTGCTGGCGCTCCAGCTCGGTGCGCGCGGTGGTGGCGAGTTGGTCCAGCGTGGTTTCAATGCCAGCGAGCGCGTTTGGCACGAGCCTGGTTTCCACCGCCTGTTCGCGGATCACGTTCTGGTCGGCCAGGCCCATACCGTAGGCGCTGAGCACCCCCGCCAGCGGGTGCACAAACACGCGTGTCATGCCTAAAGCATCGGCCACCAAACACGCATGCTGGCCGCCCGCGCCGCCAAAGCACTGCAGCGTGTAGCGCGTCACGTCGTAGCCGCGTGCCACGCTGATCTTCTTGATGGCATTGGCCATTTGCTGCACAGCGATCTGAATGAAGCCGTGGGCTACATCTTCGGCCTTACGCCCAGTCTGCGTGGCGAGGGCATCAAATTTCTGCACCACAGCATCGCCGTCCAGCGCCTCGTTGGCGCCGTGGCCAAACACCTGTGGGAAATGCGCGGGCTGGATCTTGCCCACCATCACGTTCGCATCGGTCACGGCCAGCGGGCCGCCCCGGCGGTAGCTGGCGGGGCCGGGGTTGGCGCCCGCGCTTTCGGGGCCCACACGAAAGCGCGCACCGTCAAAGCCCAGGATGGAGCCGCCGCCGGCCGCCACGGTGTGGATACTCATCATGGGCGCGCGCATGCGCACACCGGCCACCTGCGTCTCGAACTCGCGCTCGAACTCGCCCGCGTAGTGGCTCACATCGGTGCTGGTGCCGCCCATGTCGAAACCGATGACCTTGTCGTGGCCCGCCAAACCGGCGGTGCGGGCCATGCCGACGATGCCGCCTGCGGGGCCCGACAGGATCGCGTCCTTGCCCTGGAACACCTGCGCATCGGTGAGGCCGCCCGACGATTGCATGAAGAACAGCTTCACGCCTGGCATTTCGCTCGCCACCTGGTCCACATAGCGGCGCAGGATGGGCGACAGGTACGCATCCACCACCGTGGTGTCGCCCCGGCTCACCAGCTTCATCATGGGGCTGGTGGCGTGGGATGCGCTCACCTGCGTAAAGCCCACTTCGCGCGCAATGCGGGCGGCGGCTTCTTCGTGTGCGGTGTAGCGATAACCGTGCATGAACACGATGGCCGCGCTGCGCAGGCCCGCGTCGTAGGCCGCCCACAGGCGTTCTTTCAGGTGGGCTTCGTCCAGCGGCTCGATCACCTCGCCCCGTGCACCCACACGCTCCTGCGCCTCGATCACGCGCTCGTACAACAGCTCGGGCAGCACGATGCGCCGGTCAAACAAACGCGGGCGGTTCTGGTAGGCGATGCGAAGCGCATCCTTGAAGCCCTTGGTGGTGATGAGCAGCGTGGGCTCGCCCTTGCGCTCCAGCAGCGCGTTGGTGGCCACGGTGGTGCCCATCTTCACGCACTCGACCAGCTCGGGCGTCACCGCCTCGCCGGGCTTCAAACCCAGCAGGTGGCGGATGCCCGCCACAGCGGCGTCCTTGTACTGCTCGGGGTTCTCGGACAGCAGCTTGTGCGTGACCAGGCTGAACGAACCATCCGGGTTGGGCCGCCGGCCCACCACATCGGTGAAGGTGCCGCCCCGGTCGATCCAGAACTGCCAGCGGGACATGGGCGAAACTTGGTGGGACATGAATCACTATCTTTTTGATAGCTATTAGCGCTTATTGAATAAGCGCTAGAGCATGGTTTTCTTCAAATATCTGGGCACAGATCACAGGGACGCGGCCGAACGCGCCGCCTGGTCGTACATGCCCGAGAGCACACGCAGCAAACGGGCCAGCTCGCCGATGTCGCGGTTCAGCGCGTCGTCGGCCTGCAGCGCATCGATGAGGCAGCTTTCGCGAATCTCACGGTAGCGCTGCACGTAGGCGCGGCCCACATCGGTGGCAGCGTAAGTCACTTCCTTGCCGTTTTTCTGCGACGCGACGACGCCCAGGTTCTGCAGCTTCTTGAGCGCGTAGTTCACCAGGTGCGTGTCCTCCACGTTCATGATGAAGCAGATGTCGGCCAGGCGCTTGTCGCGCGCGCGGTGCGTCACATGGTGCAGAACCAGCACATCGAGCGGCGTGAGGTCCTTGAGGCCGGCCGCCGACATGCAGTGCGCCACCCAGCGGTGGAAGGCGTTGCCCGCCACGATGAGCCCGAACTCGAATTCGCTCATCTCGGCACTCTGCGCCGATACGAGGTGCGCTGACGACACGATGGGGCCGGAATCGCCCTTGGCCTTGGACGCGGATTTCATGATGGACAGCAGAGCCTCGGAGAAAAAAGGAAAACTGGCACGGGATATGCAATGGCGATTGTAGGCAGCATGACAATGATTTGTTGGCAATTTGTCAGCGTTTAGGCAAAACACCTATGCCGTGGCCCCTTGCTTTATATACAGTGGCTTACCCCCACGATCCACCTTGCGGAGCACTCCATGAAGCGTCGAATTTTCCCCGCCACAGCCCTCTGCCTGGCAATGGCCTTTGGTTTCACTGCCACCTCGGTCATGGCCCAGACCAAATGGGATCTGGCCGCCGCCTATCCGGTCAGCAATTTCCACACCGAGAACCTGATGCAGTTCGCCAAGGACGTGGACGCGGCCAGCGCGGGCAAGCTCAAGATCACCGTGCATGCCAACGCCTCGCTGTTCAAGGCCAACGAGATCAAGCGCGCAGTGCAAGGTGGGCAGGCCCCCATGGGCGAAGTGCTGCTGGGCAATTTTGAAAACGAAAACCCGCTGTACGGCGTGGACGGAATCCCCTTCCTGGCCACCTCGTATGCAGACTCCAAGCGCCTGTACGACGCCCAGAAAGCCTCGCTGGACCGGTTGCTGGGCACGCAGGGCATGAAGCTGCTGTATGCCGTGGCGTGGCCACCGCAGGGCATCTACTCGAAGAAGGAACTGGCCTCGGTGGCCGACCTGCGTGGCATCAAGTGGCGCGCCTACAGCCCCGCCACGGCCAAGATCGCCGAGCTGATCGGTGCGCAGCCGGTGACCATCCAGGCGGCCGAACTATCACAGGCGCTGGCTACGGGCGTGGTCGAGGCCACCATGACGTCCGGCTCCACCGGCTATGACAGCAAGATCTACGAAAGCATCAAGCTCTTTCATGACACCCAGGCCTGGCTGCCAAAGAACGCGGTCATCGTGAACAAGAAGGCTTTTGATGCACTGGACAAGCCCAGCCAGGACGCCCTGCTCAAGGCATCGGCCGAGGCCGAGTCGCGCGGCTGGAAGCTCAGCGAAGAAAAGACCGAGTGGTACAAGAAAGCCCTGGTCGAGAAGGGCATGAAGATTGTCACCCCTGCCCCCAAGCTGATGGCCGACATGCGGCAGGTGGGCGAGATCATGCTGGGCGACTGGGTCAAGAAGGCCGGCCCCGAGGGTGAAGCCATCATCGCCGCCTACCGCAAGAGTGCCCCCGCCGCCGCCGCCGCACCGGCCAAGAAGTGACCATGCTGCGCCGCTGGCTCGACCGCATCTACCTCGCTGCCGGCGCCGTGGGTGCCGCGTTCATCGCGCTGATCTGCGCGCTCATGGTCGCGCAGAGCATCATGCGCGAACTGGGGCTGCGCACGGGCGCCATCAACGACATCGTGGCGTGGTTCTGCGCAGCGGCCGCCTTCCTGGCCATGGCCCATGCCTTCAAGCACGGTGACTTCGTGCGCGTGACGCTGCTGCTGGAAAAGCTGTCCCCGCGCCGCTGCCGCCAGCTCGAGGTGGTGTCGCTGGCCATCGGGTCGGTGGCCGTGGGCTACCTCATGTGGGCGGCCTGCAGCTACACCTATGAGAGCTGGGAGTTCAACGACATCTCGCAGGGCCTGCTGCCCATGCCGCTGTGGATTCCGCAGCTGAGCTTTGCGCTCGGATCCATTTTGCTGTGGGTGGCCGTGGTCGATGAATTCATCATCGTGCTGCGCGGCGGCGTGCCCACCTTCGTGCGCGCCGTCGAAGAGCGCCATGCCAAGGGCGATTTTTCCTCTGACATATGAAGCCCCCCTGAGGCGCTGCGCGCCTTCCCCCTGAGGGGGACGCCACCGGTGGCCCGGCGAAGCCGGTTCCACGGTGGCACTGGTTTTGGGTAGCGCCAGTTTTTTGCGTTGGGTGGAAAGCGCAACGCAATGAGTGCGCAACGAGTGACTACCGATAACAACAGGCCGTGTGGGACATAGCACCGGGCGGCCCAGAAAGTTCGACATGGATATCTTGATGGTGGGCGGCGTCCTGCTGGTACTGATGCTGGTGCTGCTGTCCGGCGGTGTCTGGATCGCGATGACCCTGGCGATCTGCGGCTGGGTGGGGCAGGCGTTCTTCACCTCCACGCAGCCGGCCAAGAATTTGTTCTCGGCGTTCTGGGAGAGCAATGCGAGCTGGGAGCTGGCGGCGCTGCCGTTGTTCATCTGGATGGGCGAAATCCTGTTTCGCACCAAGCTCAGCGAAGAGATGTTCGAGGGCCTGCGGCCCTGGCTCAACCGCGTGCCCGGGCGGCTGATGCACACCACCATCCTGGGCTGCGGCATCTTCGGCTCGGTGTCGGGTTCGTCGGCCGCAACGTGCGCCACCATCAGCAAGGTGGCCCTGCCCGAGCTGATGAAGCGCGGCTACGACGAGAAGCTGGCACTGGGGTCGCTGGCCACGGCCGGCACGCTGGGCATTCTGATCCCGCCGTCGATCACCATGGTGGTGTATGCCGTGGCGGCCGACGCGTCCATCATCCGCATCTTCCTCGCGGGCTTCCTGCCGGGCATTTTGCTGATGCTGCTGTTCTCGGGCTACATCGGCTGGTGGAGCCTGCGCAACCCCGACAAGGTGCCCGCAGCCGACCCGCCTTCGACGCTGCGCGAGAAGATCCGCAAGTCCGGCAACCTGATCCCCGTGGGCGTGCTCATCGTCTTCATCGTCACCGTGCTCATCACCGGCTACGCCACCGCGACTGAATGCGCGGCGTATGGCGTGGTGGGCTCGCTGGGCCTGGCGCTGTGGAGCCGGTCGCTCACCTGGCAGAACTTCAAGGACGGGCTGATGGGCACCACGCGCACCAGCTGCATGATCATGTTCATCCTGGCGGGCGCGGCCTTTCTGACCAAGACCATGGCCTTCACCGGCATCCCGCGCGAGCTGGCCGAGTGGGTCAACGCCATGCAGCTGTCGCCGTTCGCGCTCATCAGCGTGCTGGTGGTGGTCTACCTGGTGCTGGGCACGGCGCTCGACGGCATCAGCATGATCGTGCTGACCAGCGCCGTGGTGCTGCCCATGATCCAGCAGGCTGGTTTCGATTTGATCTGGTTCGGCATCTTCATCGTGCTGCTGGTCGAAATTGCCGAGGTCACCCCGCCGGTGGGCTTCAACCTCTTCGTGCTGCAGAACATGACCGGCAAGGACAGCAACACCATCGCGCGTGCGGCCATTCCGTTCTTCCTGTGCCTGGTGGTCTGCATTGCACTCATCACGATCTTTCCGCAGATCGTGACCATCCTTCCCGATCTGGTCATGGGCGCGGAGAAGTAGCTCGGTCCAGCCCAGGGTACGATCAGCACCCTCATGTTCGCTGCCATCGCCATCGCCCTCGGAGCCAGCATTGGTGCGTTGGCACGGTGGCGCCTGGGCCTGTGGCTGAACACCGAGGGGGCCGTGCTTCCCTGGGGCACCCTTGCGGCCAACCTGATCGGTGGCTACCTGGTGGGGATCTGCGTCGCCATCTTCCAGGCACTTCCAGAGCTTGACCCGGCATGGCGCCTGGCCCTGGTGACGGGTTTTCTCGGTGGCCTCACCACCTTCTCCAGCTTCTCGGCCGAAGTGGTGGGCATGCTGCAGCAGCAGCGCTACCTGCTGGCACTGGGCACCACCGGCATGCACCTGGCGGGCTCGCTGGCGCTGACGGTGCTCGGCATCCACAGCGCCACTTTTTTGCTCGCGGGGCGTGCCTGATAATCGGACGATACCGGCAGCCACTGCCACACGTTCAACCCACGCCCGACCATTGCACCCGCACGGTTGCGCCGCGTTTTCCCGACCTGCCATGGACGCCAATACCCAACTCAACGAACGCCGCCTTGCCGATGCCTGGGCGGAGCTGCAGAGCCACGCCGCCAACGGCAACCCCTTGCACGCCGACGCCTACCGCCTTGCGTTTGCCGACCCCGAATTCCTGTTCCGCCGCGAGACACGCGGCATCCGCTTTCAGCTGGAAATGCTCAAGCCCGACCTGGGCCAGGCCGAGCAAGGCATCGAGAACACCGTGGTGGTCTATGGCAGCGCCCGGTTCGTAGCCCCCGACGAGGCCGCAGCCCAGCTGACCGAAGCCGAAGCCAGTGGCGACGAGGTGCGCCTGCAGCGCGCCCGCCAGGCCGTGCGCAACGCGCGCTATTACGACCTGGCCCGCCAGTTCGCCCGCGTGGTGGCCGAGCACAGCGAGCGCCAGCAGCCCGCAGACCGCATCTACATCTGCACCGGCGGTGGCCCCGGCATCATGGAGGCCGCCAACCGCGGCGCGCATGACGTGGGCGCGCTCAACGTGGGCCTGAACATCGCCCTGCCCCACGAGCAAAGCGGCAACCGTTTCATCTCGCCCACCCTGAGCTTCAAGTTCCACTACTTTGCGCTGCGCAAGATGCACTTCATGATGCGCGCCAAGGCCCTGGTGGCGTTCCCCGGGGGCTTTGGCACGCTGGACGAACTGTTCGAGGTGCTCACGCTGGTGCAGACCAAGAAGGCCAAGCCCGTGCCCATCGTCCTGTTTGGCACGGACTACTGGAAGCGGCTGATCAACTTCGAGGTGCTGGTCGAAGAAGGCACGATCTCGGCGCAGGACCTCAAGCTCTTTCACTACACCGACGACCCGCAAGAGGCGTGGGAGCTGATCAAGTCGTTCTATCAACTGTAAGAACGTGTTCACGATCTAAGCGCGACCGGACGGCATACAGGCGCGCTGTTCATGGGGCTCATGGACGGGAGTCTTGTCGGCCCTTGAGCAGACCGGTGGGCCCTATACAGGCCCCTCCCCGTGCGGCTTTTTCTCGCCGCCAATGCGCCACGCCAGACGGGCGCCGCCCAGTCCCGCCGCGCCCACCACCCAGAACAGGCCGCTCACGCCAATCACCGCCCCGGCCGATCCGAACATCAGGGGCATCAGCACGCTGGATGCGTTGATGGCCATGAGGCGCAGGCCCAGGGCCTCGCCCTGCCGGTGCGAGGGTGTGATCTGGTGCAGCAGGCTCATCACCATGGGCTGCCCCGTGCCCAGCACCAGGCCCAGCAGCACGGAGCACAGCCCCATGGCAAAGGCGCTTTGCAACAGCGGGTACACCGCAAACAACACGGCCGTCACCAGCATCGCGCCAGCCATCACGCCCCGCTCACGCAAGCGCTTGGCCACAAAGGGCATCAGCACGCGGATCACGGTGGCCGCAATCGCAAACGCCCCGAAGATGGTGCCAATGACCGCCGCCGACAACCCACGCTCGTGCCCCAGCAGCGGCACGGCAAAAGCGTGCACATCCCAGCACGACGAGATCAGCCAGTTCACGATGAGCAGGCGGCGAAACGGCGCGTCGTTCAGCAGATCCCAGGCGCGCTGCGGCGGGCCCCCATTGGCCGAAGCGGCGACCACCGCAGGCAACTCCTGCGTACCCCGCACGCAGAACCAGCTGAGCAAGGGCAGCAGCGCCAGCAGCGCAAAGGCCGCGCGGTAGCCTTCAAGGCTGCCCGGGGCGCTGCCGGCGTGGTCGATGGCCAGCCCTGCCGCAAAAGGGCCGATGAAGTTGGACACCGCCGGGCCGATGGACAGCCAGCTGAACACCTGCTTGAGTTCGGTGGCGTCATGCACGGCACGGCCCGCGTGGCGTTGTACCGCGATGGTGGCAGCCCCCGCGGCGCCACCGGTCAGCAGGGCTGAAATACACAGCACGGGAAAGGTCGGGAACACCACCGCCAGCCCAGCGCCCACACATGCCACGGCCACCGAATAGCCCACCGGGCGCTTGAGGCCACGGCGGTCTGTATACCGGCCCGCAGGCAGGGCCAGGAACACCTGGGTGAGCGCGAACAGCGCCACCAGCAAGCCCACGGCGGCGGCGCTGTAGCCCTCGCGCAGGGCCAGCAGGGGCGCGGCCAGCCGCATGCCTGCCATGCTGCCGTGCACGCAGATCTGCCCTGCGATCAGGCGGGCCAGGGCCCCGTTCACAGCGGATCGTCCTCAGGGTCCAGTCCGGGCAGCACTGCCGCGCCGCCGCCGGGAAGCGGCAGGCCGGCACTGGGCAGGCCAGCGGCACCGGGTGGCGCAGGCAGGTCCTGCACATCGCGCAGGCGCTTTTGGATGGCACGGGTGCGCACACCCACCTCGTCAAAACGCTTGGCGGCAGCGTCGATGGATTTTTTGGTGGCCTCCACCACATCGCCAAACTTGGCGAACTCGGTCTTGACCATGCCCAGCAGGCTCCAGACCTCGGACGAGCGCTTTTCGATGGCCAGCGTCTTGAAACCCATCTGCAGGCTGTTGAGCATGGCCGCCAGGTTGGCCGGGCCGGTGATCATCACGCGGCAGTCGTTCTGGATGGCCTCGACCAGGCCGGGACGGCGAATCACCTCGGCGAACAGGCCTTCGGTGGGCAGATAGAGCACAGCGAAATCCGTGGTGTGCGGGGGCGAGACGTATTTGGCAAAAATCTTCTTCGCCTCAAGCTTGATCGAGGTCTCGAAGGCGTTGCCCGCCGACGCAATCAACGTTTTGTCCGCCGCGTCCTGCGCGTCCATGAGCCGCTGGTACTGCTCCACGGGGTACTTGGAGTCGATGGGCAGCCAGACCGGGTGCTCGTCGCTCTTGCCCGGCAGGCGGATCGCAAATTCCACCAGCTCATCACTGCCCGGCACAGTCTTCACGTTGCGCGCGAACTGGTCGGGCGTGAGCACGTTGTCGATGATGGCGCCCAGCTGCATTTCGCCCCAGGTGCCGCGCGATTTCACGTTGGTCATCACACGCTTCAAGTCGCCCACGCTGCCGGCCAGCGTCTGCATTTCGCCCAGGCCCTTGTGCACCTGATCGAGCCGGTCGCTCACCAGCTTGAAGGATTCGCCCAGGCGCTGCTCCAGCGTGGCGTGGAGTTTCTCGTCCACCGTGCGGCGCATTTCTTCGAGCTTGGTGGAGTTGTCGGCCTGGATGGCGGCCAGGCGTTCGTTGAGCGCGTTGCGCAGTTGCTCGGCATTGGTCTGGCTGCCCTGCAACATGCCCGTGAGCTGCTGCGAGACGGCATCCTGCAACACCGAGAACTGGTGGCGGATCTGGTTGCCGTTGGCTTCGAGCTGGTCCTTGAGCGCGCCGGACATGGTGCCCAGCTGGCTCTGGAGGTCGCCCTTGAGCGAGTCGAGCGTGGTGCGCGTGGCCTGCGTGAGCGCCTCGAACCGCTCCTGGATGCGCTTTTCAAACAGCGCCGTGCTCTCGGCCATGGCCTCGCGCGACTTGACGCTTTCGGCCGCGAGCGCCGCCGTGGTGGTGGTGAGTTCGGTGCGAAAACCCGCAAGGGTGTCCGACAGTTCCTTGCGCGCCGTGGCCGCATCGTTTTGCCCCTGGGCCAGGTGGGCCAGCAAAGCCTTGCTGCTTTCCTCGAGCCGCCCGGCCACAGCCTGCTGCAGGGCATCGAAGCGCTGGGCCAGCGAGGCATCGAGCGCGGTCTGGCGCTGCTCCAGCCTGGCTTCAAACACCCCGAACGCGGCCAGAAGCTCGGCGCGGCCATTGCGGGACTCGGTCACGGCCTGGGCGAGGCGCTCATCGACGGCATGGCGCAGGGTCTCCAGCGTGTGCTGTGTAGTCTGGGTGAAGCCGCTGAGCTGCTGGGCCAGCGCATCCAGGGCACCGTCGTTCTTGGCCACGGCCAGCTGGGTGGCCTGCGCCGTCCGCTCCAGCGCCTGCAGGCGCGCCAGCCATTCGGGGGGCAGGTCCACCCGGGGGCGGCGCACCAGCAGCAGCACCAGAAGAACCAGAACCAGGGCCAACACGGCCAGCAAAACGAGGGTGTCGGTAGTCAAGGGCTATTACTATTATTTTGATAGCTACCAGCGTAATACAGATAAGCGCCAGCGGCCATTTTTATGCAAATATCAAGTTCAGCGCGGCGCTGTGGTCGTCGAAACGGGTTGGTTCACCGGTGTAAGCGGCCCGCGCCCGTCGAAGAAGGCAATCAGGTTGTCGGCCGCCAGGTTGGCCATGGCACGGCGCGTGGGCACCGTCGCGCTGGCGATGTGGGGCGTAAGCACCACGTTGGGCACGGTGAGCAGGTCGGGGTGCACGCGGGGCTCGCCCTCAAACACGTCCAGGCCCGCCGCCGCGATGCGCCCTTCGCGCAGCGCCACCGCCAATGCAGCGTCATCCACAATCCCGCCCCGCGCAATGTTGATGAGCGTGGCCGTGGGCTTCATCTGCGCCAGTTCGGCCGCGCCGATGGTGTGGTGCGAGGCTGCGGTGTAGGGCACCACCAGCACCACATGGTCTGCCGTGCGCAGCAGCTCTTCCTTGCCCACGTACGTAGCCTTACATTCGGCTTCCAGCGCGGGCGACAGGCGCGATCGGTTGTGATAGACCACCTTCATGCCAAAACCGAACGCCCCGCGCCGGGCAATGCCCTGCCCGATGCGCCCCATGCCGATGATGCCCAGTGTGCTGCCGTGGATGTCCGAGCCCGCGAACATGTCGTAGCTCCACTTGGTCCACTTCCCGGCGCGAAGGTAGTGCTCGGACTCCGTCATGCGGCGCGCCGTGGCCATGAGCAGCGCAAAGCCGAAGTCGGCCGTGGTCTCGGTCAGCACGTCGGGTGTGTTGGTGCCCTGCACGCCGGCAGCCGTCATGGCATCCACGTCGAAGTTGTTGTAGCCCACGGCCATGTTGGCCACGATCTTCAGGCGCGTTGCGGCGGCCAGCAGCGTGGCGTCGATGCGCTGGCTGCCGGTCGTGAAGGCGCCGTCCTTGTCGGCCAGGCGCTCGGCCAGCTCGGCAGGGCTCCAGATCACGTCCTCAGGGTTGTCTTGCACGTCAAAGTGCTGGCGCAGGCGGTCCACGATGTCGGGGAAGATCGCACGCGCGATCAGGATGCGGGGTTTGCTCATATTTCAATCTCCAATGCATTCGCGAGGTACGTCGCCCTGTGAAACTGGCGTGGCCAAAAGCCAGTGGCCGCCGAGCAAAGGCCGCCCTGCAGCGAGGGCGGCGTCCCCCTTCCCGCAGCGCGCAGCGCTGCGAGAGAAGTGGGAAGCGGCACAACCGCTCAGGGGGACGTGCATTACCTAAACCAAAGGAAGGTCATCACCACGAACAACGGCACCAGGATGCCGCCCGACCACAGCATGTAGCCGAAGAAGCTCGGCATCTTCACGCCCCGGTCTTCGGCGATGGCCTTGACCATCATGTTGGGGGCATTGCCGATGTAGGTGTTGGCGCCCATGAACACCGCGCCCGCCGAAATGGCGGCGAGCGTGGGGGCCAGCGTGGTCATGAGCGTGGCCGCATCGCCTCCGGCGGTGTTGAAGAACACGAGGTAGGTCGGAGCGTTGTCGAGGAACGAGCTGAGGATGCCCGTGGCCCAGAAATACATGGCCGGGTCGGGCGAGCCGTCGGGCCGCGTCACCGCCGCGATGATGGCGCCGAACGGGCCGTTGGCGCCCGCCTTGAGCATGGCGATGACCGGAATGATGGTGAGGAAGATGCCCGCAAACAGCTTGGCCACCTCCTGCATTGGCCCCCAGCCGAACTGGTTGTCTTCATGCACCTTGCCAGGCGTGAGCCACAGCGACAGAAAGGTCACGATGACCAGCCCCGCATCGCGCACGATGCCGGGCAGGCCCACCTCCGTGCCCGCCAGGTTGAACACCACGGGCGACTTCCAGAAGCCGCTGACCAGCACGAGCGCCACCACGGCGCCCAGCAGGGCAAAGTTGACCTTGCCGTCAAAGCCGATGGCCGGCGTGTCGGGTGTCGGGTCGGCCTTGAGCACCTCTTCGCGGCGGTGGTAGTACCAGGAGTCCAGCGCGAAGAAGATGGCCAGCAGCGTGCCCACGAGGAACAGGGTCTCGGGGAAGATGTGGCCCACCGTCCAGAAAAAGTCCACGCCCTTCAAGAACCCCAGGAACAGGGGCGGATCACCCAGCGGCGTGAGCGAGCCCCCTGCATTGGACACGATGAAGATGAAGAACACGACCACATGCGCCGTGTGCCGGCGGTTGTCGTTGGCGCGGATCAGCGGGCGGATCAGCAGCATCGATGCCCCCGTGGTGCCCATCAAGCTGGCCAGCACCGCGCCAATGGCCAGGATCGTGGTGTTCAGCCCGGGGCTGCCATGCAGATTGCCCCGGATGAAGATGCCGCCCGCCACCGTGAACAGCGCGGTGAGCAAAATGACGAACGGGATGTACTCGGCCACCAGCGCATGCACCAGGCTCGCGCCCGCCACACCGGCCCCGAAGGTGATGGCAAACGGCACCAGAAATACCAGGCCCCAGGCCGCTGCGACCTTGCCGAAATGGTGGTGCCAGAAGATCGGTGCCATGAGCGGCATGAGCGCAATCGACAGCAGGATGCCCGCAAACGGCACACCCCAGAGCACCGACAGCGTGCTGCCATCAATGTCAGCCGCCATGGCCAGCCCCGGCAGCGTGGCCAGAAGGCCGGCCAACGCCAGCCCGCGCGAGAATTTCAAGATTCTTGTCTCCATCTCATGGTCAAAAAAAAGGGCGCAGCAGGGTGGCCCCCGGGCACGCCCCCATCACGCGGGAGAGGGAATGTCGAACACCTGGCGCAGATAGGCCAGGTATTTCTCGTCATCACACATGCCCTTGCCCGGCGTGTCGGAAAGCTTGGCCACGGGCTGGTCGTTGCAGCGCGTCATCTTGATGACCACCTGCAGCGGCTCGTGGGCAGGCGGGCTGCCGAGATCGTTGGTGAGATTGGTGCCAATGCCGAACGCCAGCTGGCAGCGCCCACGGAACTGCTGGTACAGCTCGATCGTGCGCGGAATGGTGAGCGCGTCGCTGAAGATCAGCGTCTTGGTCAGCGGGTCCACACGGTTCTTGCGGTAGTGGTCGAGCAGGCGCTCGCCCCAGGCAAACGGGTCGCCGCTGTCGTGGCGCGCGCCGTCGAACAGCTTGCAAAAATACAGGTCGAAGTCGCGCAGGAAGGCGCTCATGCCGTAGACGTCCGACAGCGCAATGCCCAGGTCACCGCGGTATTCCTTGGCCCACATCTCGAAGCCGAACACCTGGCTGTCGCGCAGGCGCGGCCCGAGCGCCTGGCAGGCCTGCAAATACTCATGCGCCATGGTCCCCAGCGGCGTCACACCCAGCTTCATCGCATACAGCACGTTGCTGGTGCCCGCGAACTGGCCGGGGCCCGCAGGTGCACCGGGGCGGCGGTCGCCCGTGCCCAGGCGGGCCACCAGCACGCGCAGCACTTCCTCGTGCCAGGCGCGGGAAAAGCGCCGGCGCGTGCCGTAGTCGGCGATTTTTAGGTCGGACAGGCCTTCGCCCTGCAGCAGCGCGATCTTGGCATCCAGGCGCCTGCGGCCTTCCAGGAAATCGGGCACTTTCTGCGTATTGCGAAAGTAGACCTCGTTGATGATGGCCAGCACCGGGATCTCGAACAGGATGGTGTGCAGCCAGGGGCCCCGAATGGAAATCTCGATCTCGCCGTTGTGCTGGGGCGTGACGGTGATGTATTTCTCGTTGAGCTTGAACAGCCCGAGAAAATCCACGAAGTCACTCTTGATGAAGCGCAGCGAGCGCAGGTAGGCCAGCTCGGCATCCTGGAACTGCAGGCAACACAGCGACCGGATCTCGTCGCGGATCTCGTTGGCAAATGGTGCCAGCTGCACGCCAGGGTTGCGGCACTTGAACTTGTATTCGACCTGCGCACCGGGAAATTGGTGCAGCACGACCTGCATCATGGTGAACTTGTACAGGTCGGTGTCGAGCAGGCTGGTGATGATCATGGTCGGTGCGGGCGCAAAGAAGGCCGGGGACGCAAAAGGCCGTGCAGCAAAGCCGCAAAGTGTAGGCCATGCCGCCGTGCGGCGCTTTGAAGGCCGCCACCACCCTGCCGGCACAAGCGTTTCAGGCCAAAAACGGCCCTACCGTTTGATGAACAAGCGCTAGCAGCTATTAAATCAATAGCAAAAGCACTGCAGGCGCTTAACCCGCGACCACCAGCGCCTGCAGCACCTGGCGCAGTGCGTCGGGCACGGGCACGGGGCGGCGTGTTTCGCGGTCCACATACACATGGATGAAGTGCCCGGCGGCGGCGGTCATGGGCTCGCCCTGCGCGAACAGGCCCACTTCGTAGCGCACGCTGGAGCTGCCCAGCTTCGCCACCCGAATGCCCGCCTCCACCGTCTGCGGGAAGGCCAGCGGCGCGAAGTAATTGCACTGGGTCTCGATCACGAGGCCGATGGTGCCGCCCGCGTGGATGTCGAGCACGCCCTGGTCGATCAGGTGGGCATTCACCGCCGTGTCAAACCAGCTGTAGTACACGACGTTGTTCACATGGCCGTACACGTCGTTGTCGGCCCAGCGTGTGGTGATGGGGCGAAAAGCCTGGTAAGCGCTGCGCGGCTGCGGGGACGGGCGGGCGACCAGTGCGGACGCAGTGGCAGGGGTGGTGCTGGCGGCAGAAGTCATGGCCGCACATTCTGCCAGCGCTGGTGGTATTGCCAGGCCACGCGCCAGGTGTTGAGCTGGGCCAACACCGTGTCGTCAAGGTTCCGGCCATAACCCCCGGCCATGGCAAAAACCAGGGGAATGCGCCGCTGCCAGGCCCAGTCGAACACACGCCGGTCGCGCGCCTCCAGGCCATCGTGCGTCACGGCCAGCCGCCCCAGGCGATCGCCTTCGTGCGGATCGGCGCCGGCCAGATAGAAGACGAGCTGGGGCGCAAACCGCTGCTCCAGGGCATCAAGCGCCTGCTCCAGGGCCTGCAGGTAGTCAGGGTCGGTGCAGCCGTCGGGCAGCTCGACATCCAGGTCGCTGGGCTCCTTGCGGAACGGGAAATTGCGTGCCCCATGCAGTGACAGCGTGAATACGCTGTGGTCTCCCCTGAAGATGTGCGCCGTGCCGTTGCCCTGGTGCACGTCCAGGTCGATCACCGCCACCTGGAGCGGCCGGGCTGCGCGTCCATCGCCCCCGCCGCGCGCCCATTCCACCTGCATCAACCGGGCGGCCACTGCCACATCGTTGAACACACAAAAACCGCTGCCCTTGTCGGCATAGGCATGGTGGGTGCCCCCAGCGAGGTTGCCCGCAACCCCTTCGCGCAAGGCCACGCGGCTCGCGGCCACCGTGGCCCCTACAGAGCGCCGCGCGCGCTCGGCCATGGCCTCGCTCCAGGGGAAACCGATCTCGCGCTGGGCCAGGGGCGGCAGCGTGCCGTCGGCAATGGCGTCGATATAGTCAGGCGCATGGGCCAACGCCAATTCGCGGTCGGATGCGGGCAAGGCCACCTGGAGCGACACACCGGGCAGGCGCTGCGCGATCCGGTCGCGCAGCAGGCGGTACTTGGCCATGGGAAACCGATGGCCCTCGGGCAGGGGCAGCACAAAATGGTCTGCGTAGTAGGCGTGCATGACGAGATTGTGGCGAACGGCGGATTTCTGGGTGGTCGTCCCTAATTTGCTGCACCGCAACAAAAAACCCTTGCAATAGTGAACGAAGCCCCTAAAATTCAACCCATGCTGCACTGCAACATGACTTTACCGAGTCAGGGCCAGCGCAGATGTCTGTGAACCACCCTGGCCTCTAGGGCCCTCATTTTTAGGAGATATGACATGACGCTGACCGCTGAACAAATCCTGGCCTCGCACAAAGCCAACATCGAAACCCTGTTTGGTCTGACCACCAAGGCCTTCGAAGGCGTGGAAAAGCTGGTGGAACTGAACGTGACCGCTTCGCGCGCTGCCCTGTCTGAAGCCGCCAACCACACCCAGGCCGTCCTGGGCGTGAAGGACGCACAAGAACTGCTGGCCCTGCAAGCTGGCCTGTTCCAGCCTCTGGCTGAAAAGACCGCTGCCTACAGCCGTCACCTGTATGACATCGCTTCGGGCACGGGCGCCGAATTCGGCAAGGCCTTCGAAAGCCAAACCACCGACGCGCAAAAAGCCTTCACCAACCTGGTGGACAGCGCCGCAAAGAACGCCCCTGCCGGTTCCGAAACGGCCGTGGCTGTGATGAAGAGCGCCGTCTCTGCCGCCAACAACGCATTTGAGTCGGTGCAAAAGGCCGTCAAGCAAGCGTCTGACGTGGCCGAAGCCAACTTCAACGCCGTGGCCAGCACCGCTGCCAACGCCGCCAAGACTGCGGCTCCCCGCAAGCGCTAAATCAGCACCTGTGGTCTGGAGTGCAAACTCTAGGCCGCATTCAGGGAATACCCTGATAATTCAACCACGCGCTGCGGACCTCTTCCACAGTGCATCAGTTGTCTCCTTGGATCCTCTCGAAACCCCCGTTTCAGGGATCCTTTTAAAGCCCGGTTCATGACCGGGCTTTTTTTTTGCGTCCGTGTTGGATGCATGTCGCTGGAACTGGCTGCCACGGGTTTCAAACACATGAGCGGGCCACACAACACACCCGGAGTGATGGTCCCGTCCGCCCCCCACTCCGCGCACCCAGCAACGCGCCTCGCGTTTGCGCTGCATCAGGCTTTCGCACCAATCCCCGCACTCACCCCAGCCTTTATTAAGAATAATTCGTGTTTGCTTTATCATCGCCGGAGTTACAACCCCGAAAGATGCATCCATGTCGAAGACTGTGAAAGCCTTGCTGAGCGCTTGTGCCCTGGCCGCCGCCGCAGGCGCTGTCCATGCCCAGGAACAAGTGGTCAACCTCTACTCGGCCCGCCACTACTCCACCGACGAAGCGCTGTACACAGGCTTCACCAAGGCCACTGGCATCAAGATCAATCGCGTGGATGCCGACGACGCGGGCATCCTCGCGCGCCTGAAAGCCGAAGGCGCTGCCTCGCCTGCGGACGTGATCCTGCTGGTGGACGCCGCCCGCCTGTACAAGGGCGAAGTCGATGGCCTGTTCCAGCCCATCCAGTCCAAGGTGCTCAACGACGCCATCCCCGCCAACCTGCGCAGCAATCCGGCGGCAGATGGCAGCATCTCGTGGTTTGGCCTGTCCACACGAGCCCGCGTGGTGGTCTACAACAAGATCAAGATGGACAAGGCGGATGTCGATACCTACGAGGAACTCGGCGACCCGAAGAACAAGGGCAAGCTGTGCATCCGCTCTGGCTCGCACCCCTACAACCTGAGCCTGTTCGGTGCTGTGACTGAGCACATGGGCGAACAGAAGGCCGAAGCCTGGCTCAAGGGCATGGTCGCCAACCTGGCACGCCCCCCCAAGGGTGGCGACACCGACCAGATCAAGGCCGTGGCCGCTGGCGAATGCGATATCGCCGTGACCAACAGCTACTACCTGGCGCGCATGATGCGTTCCACCAAGCCCGAAGATGTGGCCGTGGTCAACAAGGTGGGCGTGGTGTTCCCCAACCAGGAGTCCTGGGGCACACACCTGAACATCGCGGGCGGCGCTGTGGCCAAGCACTCCAAGAACCAGGCCAATGCGGTCAAGTTCCTGGAATACCTGGCCAGCCCGGAAGCCCAGAACTACTTTGCCAACGGCAACAATGAGTGGCCCGCTGCCAAGGGCGTCGCGCTGGACAACCCAGCCCTCAAGGCCATGACCGGCGGCAAGCCATTCAAGAGCGAAACCATCCCGATCAGCGCGGTGGGCGCCAATACGACCAAGGTTCAGCAGATGCTGGACCGGGTGGGCTTCCAGTAAGCAGTGCAGGCTCCTGGGCGTTTTGGCGCCCCAGCAGCCCGGCTTTCGCCGGGCTTTTTTTTTGCCCTTCACTGTGCATGGTTCATAATTGACGTTTACGTTAACGTCACTTACTGGAGACAAAACATGGAAATCAAGGGCAAGGTATTCATCGTCACCGGCGGCGCATCGGGCCTGGGCGAAGGCACGGCACGCATGCTGGCAGCCCAGGGTGGCACGGTGGTCATCGCCGACATGCAGGCCGACAAAGGCGAAGCCGTGGCCAAGGACATCGGTGGCGCTTTCGTGAAGTGCGACGTGAGCAACGAGACCGACGGTCAGGCCGTGGTAGCGAAGGCGGTTTCGCTGGGCAAGCTCATGGGTCTGGTCAACTGCGCAGGCATCGCGCCCGCCGAGAAAACCGTGGGCAAGAATGGGGCCCACGCCTTAGCCCTGTTCAGCAAGACCGTCACGGTCAACCTGATCGGCAGCTTCAACATGATTCGCCTGGCCGCCGAAGCCATGAGCAAAAACGAGCCCGAGGCCACGGGCGAGCGCGGCGCGCTGATCTCCACCGCCAGTGTGGCCGCCTATGACGGCCAGATTGGCCAAGCGGCGTACTCTGCATCCAAGGGCGGCGTGGTCGGCATGACCTTGCCCATCGCCCGCGACCTGGCCCGCAATGGCATCCGCAACATGACGATTGCCCCGGGCATCTTCGGCACGCCCATGCTGTTTGGCATGCCCCAGGAAGTGCAGGACGCACTGGCGGCGGGCGTGCCCTTTCCCAGCCGCCTGGGCACACCGCAGGACTACGCCAAGCTGGTGCAACACATCTTCGAGAACGACATGCTCAACGGCGAGGTGATCCGCCTCGATGGCGCCATCCGCCTGGCTCCCCGTTAACAATTGCTACTCTATTGATAGCTACCAGCGCTTGATAGAAAAGCGCTGGTAGCTATTTTTATGCATATTCTGTCGGAATTTCAGGAACGCAAGCCGGCATAGAAGACAAGCGAAAAAAAACCGCTGCAGCCTTTCGACTGCAGCGGTGGATGACTGGCGGAGTGGACGGGACTCGAACCCGCGACCCCCGGCGTGACAGGCCGGTATTCTAACCAACTGAACTACCACTCCTGGCAGGCAGCTTTTCG
>NZ_LMJC01000004.1:145781-146035 GCF_001429215.1 Acidovorax sp. Root267 | reverse complement strand
GAACTAACCGATAACAAACTTTGGTGGAGGTAAACGGGATCGAACCGATGACCTCTTGCATGCCATGCAAGCGCTCTCCCAGCTGAGCTATACCCCCAAACTTCTCTGGCTTACACCAAAGAAAAACCCTTGCACATCAAAGACCTGCAAGGGTTTTGACTGGCGGAGTGGACGGGACTCGAACCCGCGACCCCCGGCGTGACAGGCCGGTATTCTAACCAACTGAACTACCACTCCTGGCAGGCAGCTTTTCG
>NZ_LMJC01000004.1:0-145766 GCF_001429215.1 Acidovorax sp. Root267 | reverse complement strand
TGACTGGCGGAGTGGACGGGACTCGAACCCGCGACCCCCGGCGTGACAGGCCGGTATTCTAACCAACTGAACTACCACTCCTGGCAGGCAGCTTTTCGCTTGCATCTCTTCAACACAAGCCAAGCGCTACAACTTGGCGACCCCACGGGGATTCGAACCCCGGTACTCACCGTGAAAGGGTGATGTCCTAGGCCTCTAGACGATGGGGTCAAAACCTTGGAACTAACCGATAACAAACTTTGGTGGAGGTAAACGGGATCGAACCGATGACCTCTTGCATGCCATGCAAGCGCTCTCCCAGCTGAGCTATACCCCCANCCGTGAAAGGGTGATGTCTAGGCCTCTAGACGATGGGGTCAAAACCTTGGAACTAACCGATAACAAACTTTGGTGGAGGTAAACGGGATCGAACCGATGACCTCTTGCATGCCATGCAAGCGCTCTCCCAGCTGAGCTATACCCCCACTTAATGACACCAACCACACTGTGTTTGTTGTCATCATCTGAGCCTTGAATTATAGACAGATTTTCAGCGGTTTCGCAAACGCGCTACAACTTTTTCACGTCCGACCAATTCCAGCACCGCATCCACCGACGGCGTGTGGGCCGTGCCCACGGTCAGAACCCGCGCGGGCATCGCAAGCTGGGGCAGCTTCAGGCCTTGGCTGGCGAGCACCTGCTTGAACGCAGCGCTGATGGAGGCCTTGTCCCATGCGCAGGCAGACAACGCATCGGCCAACGCATCCAGTGCGGGAGCAATGGTTTCGGTGACATGCTGGGTGCGTTCTGCATCCACGGGCGTCACTTCGCCATAGAAGACATGGGCCCAGTCGGCGAGCGCCACTGTGGTGTCGCACCGGTCCTTGAACAAGGCGCAAATCCGCCCAAGCCGTCCATCTGCCAGCGCTTCGGCCGATACCCCCCTCTGCTGCAGCTGCGGGGCTACCAGTGCGGCCAGGGCATCATCGGCCATGGCCTTGAGGTGCTGGGCGTTGACCCAGCGCAGCTTCGCCCCATCGAATTGGGCGGCGCTGCGGCCCAGGTGGTCGAGGTTGAACCATTGCAGGAACTGCTCGCGGCTGAAGATCTCGTCGTCGCCATGGCTCCAGCCCAGGCGGGCTAGGTAGTTGACCATGGCGTCGGGCAGGTAGCCCTCGTCGCGGTACTGCGTGACGGGCTTGGCGCCGTTGCGCTTGCTCATCTTCTCGCCCTGCTCGTTCAGCACGGTGGGCAAGTGGGCGTACACCGGCGGCTCCTTGCCCAGCGCGCGGAAGATGTTGATCTGGCGCGGCGTGTTGTTCACGTGGTCATCGCCGCGGATCACATGGGTGATGTCCATGTCGATATCGTCCACCACCACGCAGAAGTTGTAGGTGGGCGTGCCGTCCGGGCGGGCAATCACGAGGTCGTCGAGTTCGTCGTTGCTGATCTCGATGCGGCCCTTGACCTTGTCCTCCCAGGCCACCACACCACCCTGCGGGTTCTTGAAGCGGAGCACGGGCAACACACCGGCGGGCACGGGCGGCAGGGTCTTGCCATCTTCAGGCCGCCAGGTGCCGTCATAACGGGGCTTCTCCTTGGCGGCCATCTGCTTTTCGCGCAAGGCGTCGAGTTCCGCCACGCTCATGTAACACGGGTACACATGGCCAGCGGCCTGCAGATCTGCCAACACGGCCTTGTAGCGGTCCATGCGCTGCATCTGATAGAACGGGCCGTCGTCATGGTCCAGACCCAGCCATGCCATGCCTTCGATGATCACATCCACCGCAGCCTGGCTGGAGCGCTCCAGGTCGGTGTCCTCGATACGCAGGATGAAATCGCCCCCCGTGGCCCGCGCGAACGCCCAGGGATACAGCGCCGAGCGGATGTTGCCCAGGTGAATGAAGCCCGTGGGAGACGGGGCGAAACGGGTGCGCACGCGGCCCGCGCTGGAAGCAGTGGTTTCAGTCATGTCAATAAGTTCTGGCCCTCTCGGGGCCAGCTTCAAAGTTCAATCAATCCAGAAAGCGGTAGCAAAGCCTGCCGCCAGATCGCCTTCAGGGAAAAAGCGATCTGCGGCAACCAACCCCCTACACCTGGGCGTTCGGCAGCGCCAGACGGGAGGTGTCTTCCTCGCCCTCTTCCGCTCCCACGCGCCCTTCGTTCAGGCTGGCGATGCCCTCGGCGGTGATGTCGCCGGTCACATAAACACCATCAAAGCAGGATGCATCAAACCCCACGATGGCGCTGTTGAGGGCGCCCACGGCCTTCTTCATTCCGTCGACATCCTGATAGATGAGTGCGTCGCAGCCAATCGCCTGGCGAATCTCCTCCACCGTGCGGCCATGGGCCACCAGTTCGCTGCTGGTGGGCATGTCAATACCGTACACGTTGGGATAACGCACCGGCGGCGCGGCGCTGGCCAGGTACACCTTGCGGGCGCCAGCGTCGCGCGCCATCTGCACGATCTCACGGCTGGTGGTGCCACGCACGATGGAGTCATCCACCAGCAGCACATTGCGGCCCTTGAATTCGCTGCCAATCACATTGAGCTTCTGGCGCACAGACTTCTTGCGAACGCCCTGCCCCGGCATGATGAAGGTCCGGCCCACATAGCGGTTCTTGACGAAGCCCTCACGGTACGGGATGCCCAGCAGATGCGCCAGTTGCGTGGCACTGGGGCGGCTGGACTCCGGGATCGGAATGATCACGTCGATTTCATTGGGTGGCACAGTGGACACCACGCGCTTGGCCAGGGCCTCGCCCAAGTTCAAGCGGGCCTGGTACACCGAGATACCGTCGAGCACCGAGTCGGGACGCGCCAGGTACACAAATTCGAAGATGCAGGGATTGAGCTGCGGGTTTTCTGCACATTGGCGGGAATGCACCTTGCCATCGAGCGTGATGAAGATGGCTTCACCCGGATCAATGTTTCGCTCGAATACCTGCGAAGTGCCCTCCAGCGCCACCGATTCGCTGCCCACCATCACGGTGCCATCCTGGCTGCGCCCCATGGCCAGCGGGCGGATACCGTGCGGATCGCGGAAGGCCAGCAGACCATGGCCCGCGATCAGTGCTATCACTGCATACGAGCCCTTGATACGCTTGTGCACCGCCCGCACCGCCGTGAAGACATCTTCAGGCTGCAGCGGTACACCACGGGTGGCGCGCTCCAGTTCATGCGCGAACACGTTCAGGAGAACTTCAGAATCGCTGTCCGTGTTGGTGTGGCGGTGGTCCGTCAGGAACAGCTCTGCGCGCAGCTCACGGGCATTGGTCAGGTTGCCGTTGTGCACCAGCACGATGCCAAAGGGGGCATTGACGTAAAACGGCTGCGCCTCTTCTTCGCTGTAGGCATTGCCCGCCGTGGGATAGCGTACCTGGCCCAAACCAACGTTGCCTGGCAACGCACGCATGTTGCGGGTGCGGAACACGTCGCGCACCATGCCCTTGGCCTTGTGCATGAAAAACTTGCGGCCCTGCTGGGTCACGATGCCGGCTGCGTCCTGGCCGCGGTGCTGCAAAAGCAGCAAGGCGTCATAGATCAGCTGATTGACGGGCGCAGGGCTGACGACGCCGACGATTCCACACATAGTTTGTATTCCATCCGTTTGCGGGAACAGCCCCGCGGCAATCAAGCAGCAACGGCTTCTGGCCGCCACCGCATCGCTATCAAGAAGGCAGATGCCTTCCAAATTCGTCCGGCAACGCCGGTTTCAAGCCCTTGAGCACTTCGGCCAGCACCGGAGCCCCTTGGGACTCCTGCCACCACAGGGCTTCACGCATGGGCGTGAGGCCTACCACCACAGCCACGGCCAACAGCACAACCACCCCACGCAATACCCCGAAGGCGGCGCCCAGCGTGCGATCTGCGGGCCGCAGGCCAATGGCATCCACCAGCTTCTTGGCCAGCCAGGTCACAAATCCGCAAGCAAACACCGACGCAACAAACACCACGACAAAACCTGCGGCATACCGCAAAGAATCTGCCGATTCGCCCATGGGCAGCAGCGCCGCCACGTCCTGGGCAAACCATTGCGCCACAAAAAAAGACACCACCCACCCCAACAAAGACAACACCTCAAACACCAGCCCGCGCCAGGCGCCTATCAGCATCGAGGCGAGCAACACCGCGACAAAAATCCAGTCGAGTGCAGCCATGGTGCAGGCAGCCCCTGGTGATTTACAGGGTCAGGACGGACGCTGACAGGTCCAGCGCCTTGATGCGCGCCGCAGCCTTGTCCGCTTCTGCCCGGCTGGTGAATGGCCCCACACGAACCCGCGTGCGCTTGCCATCCTTGGTGTCCACCACCTGGGTATAGGTTTTCATCCCGGAACGCTCCACCTTGGTGCGAGCCTCACGGGCCTTGTCCGCATCCGCAAAAGCTCCCACCTGCACGATGAACCGGCCGTCTTCCGCGTTGGCGGAAGCAGCGGCAGGCTCTGCCGACCGGCCCTCCAGCAACGCACGCGCACGGGCAGCCTCGTCCGGGCGCTGCACGGGCTTGGGATCAGCAGGCGCAGTCGGCTTGGGCTCTGGTTTCGGTTCCGGCTTTGCGTCAGGCTTGGCAGGTGCGGAAGGAGCGGGCCTGGATGCGGCGGGGCGCGATCCCTGCACCAACTCTTCGCCATCCGCGAGGCCATTGCCCACCGCGCTGTGGTTGCGCTGGGGCGCGGGGCGCGGGGCGGCTGCCACTTCCTGGGAAGGTGGGGTAGAAGGCTTGGCGGCCGCAGGCGCGTCTGCCACCGGCGCGGGAACCACCAGAGGGGCCACCTTGTTCCGGTCCGGTATCTCGATGGGAATATCCACCGGAATGGGCCGAGGTTGCGTGTCAAACAGCATGGGAAAGCCGATCACCCCGACCAGCACCAGCACCGCTGCGCCGATCAGCCGATGGCGGGCCCGGCGACGCATCACCTCGATGCTCTCGGCCTGCGGGGCCCGCGGTCGCTTGGACGGCTTTTCGGCCTGCGCTTGTTCACCCTGACCGGGCCACCGAAACTTGAAAAATGCCATGGAATAACGACTCGTTCGGACCTCAGAACCTGTCTATTGGCCCAGATGTTTGGCGTGCAGGCGAGGTATTCCGTTGATCAGCACACCACCCACCGTGTAAAACGAGCCAAAGACCACGATTCTATCAGCCGGGTCTGCGGCAGCGACCGCGGCCTGCAAGGCCTCCATGGGGTCTGCATGCAGGGTGGAGGTGACGTCGCGGCGCCCGCCCGCGACCATCTGCACTGCGTTCCACTTCTGCTGCAGGACTGCGGCGGTCTCGGCGCGCGGGGTCGGCAGGCTGGTGAAGTACCAGCGGTCCACCAGCGGACCCACCTTGGCCAACATGGGGCCCAGGTCCTTGTCGGCCATGGCGCCAAAAACAGCGTGTGTCGTGGGGAAGAACCCCATGGCATCCAGATTGGCCGTGAGCGCGGCCACCGAATGCGGGTTGTGCGCAACATCCAGCACCAGCGTCGGTTGCCCGGGCACGATCTGGAACCGGCCCGGCAGTTCCACCAGGGCCAAGCCATTGCGCACGGCCTGGGCCGTGACCGGAATGCGCTCGCGCAGGGCCTCCAGCGCAGCCAGCACGCCCGAGGCATTGATCAGCTGGTTGGCACCACGCAGCGACGGGTAGGCCAGCCCCGCATAGCGGCGGCCCCGCCCTGCCCAGCTCCATTGCTGCTTGTCGCCCGAGAAGTTGAAGTCCTTCCCAAAGCGCCACAGATCGGCCCCGATTTCCAGCGCGTGGTCGATGATGCTCTGGGGCGCCATGGGGTCACCCACGATCACCGGGCGGCCTGTACGCATGATGCCGGCCTTTTCCCGGCCAATGCTCTCGCGGTCCGGCCCGAGGAATTCGGTGTGGTCGATGTCGATGCTGGTAATGATGGCGCAGTCGGCATCAATGATGTTGGTGGCATCCAGGCGCCCGCCGAGCCCGACCTCCAGGATGGCCACGTCCAGCCGCGAATGGCTCATGAGACGCAGGATGGCCAGCGTGGTGAACTCAAAGTACGTGAGGGAGACTTCATCACCATTTTGGGTTCTGGCGCTCTCCACCACCTCAAAGTGCGCTATCAAATCAGAAGCAGACACAATTTCGCCGTGTACGCGGCACCGCTCTTCAAAATGCACCAGGTGGGGCGACGTGTACACGCCCGTGCGGTAGCCCGCCTGCTGCGCCACGGCTTCCAGCATGGCGCAGGTGGACCCTTTTCCATTGGTGCCCGCCACCGTGATCACAGGGCAATCAAACCGCAGCGCCATGCGGCGTGCCACTTCGCGGACACGGTCGAGCCCCATGTCGATGTTGCGGGGATGAAGCTGCTCGCAATGGCGGAGCCAGCCTTCCAGGGTGTGGATTTTGGTATGCATACAGGGCGGGATTGTCGCCCAGCCACAAGTTCGAGGATGATGCGCGGCATGACAACCTCACACATCACCGTCTACGGCATTCCGAACTGCGACACCGTCAAGAAATCCCGCGCCTGGTTCACCGCGCAGGGGCTGGACCACGCGTTCCATGATTTCAAGAAACAGGGCGTTCCCGCTGCCCGACTGCCCGACTGGATGTCCGCCGCCGGCTGGGAAAAGCTGGTCAATCGCCAGGGAACCACCTGGCGCAAGCTCGAATCTGACACACAGGCGGCCGTCCAGGACGAGGAAAGTGCCAGTACCCTGATGCAAGCCCAGCCCAGCGTGATCAAACGCCCGGTGGTGGAGTGGCAGCATGGTGGCCAGACACACATCTCCGTCGGCTTTGCGCCCGATCAGTGGCAAATCTGGATGAACGAGGCTGCAGGCGCCTGAATCAAGCGCCCAGACCGGAGAAATTGCACAAATCTTTACGCAGATTTACGGCGACCAGGCCCTGAATTGACCGTGCGGGCCTAAACTTTTCTGCAGTCTGGTGCGTTATGTACCGACCCGTAAGGAGTTTCTCCATGAAAAAGATCGTCATTTTTTCCGCAATGGCTGCCATCGCCACCATGGCCAGTGCCCAAGAGCAGGGCCGTGTGCTCTCGGCCACCCCCATCGTTCAGCAGGTTGCCACGCCCCAGCAGGTGTGTGGCAATGAAACGGTGTACAGCGGCAACCGCACCAGCGGCGCTGGCGCCGTGGTGGGGGCCATCGCAGGCGGTGCTGCCGGCAATGCCATCGGCAAGGGAAGCGGCCGCGCCGCCGCCACAGCCATTGGCCTCATCGGTGGCGCCGTGATCGGCAACCAGATCGAAGGCGGCCAGCCGCAGTACCAGAACGTGCAACGCTGCACGACCGAGACCTACTACGACAACCGCACGGTGGGCTACGACGTGGTCTATGAATACGCGGGGCGCCAGTACACCACCCGCACCCAGACCGACCCAGGCCGCTGGATTCCCTTGAGCGTGCAGCCTGCAGGTCAAACCTATTCCACGCAACCCGACCCCTACGCCTCGCAGGGCGTCTACAGCCAGCCTGGTGTGGTGACCTCGACCTACCCTCCGCAGCCCGTCTACCAGCAGCAACCCACCTATGTGACGCCACCCGTCACGGTGATCGAGTACGGCTACGACAGCCGCCCGTATTACCCGCACCACCGCAATCCCTACTGGCGCTAAGCCACCGGTAATTGCCATTGCAAAGAGCCCTTCGGGGCTCTTTTGCTTGGGCAATCCGCAGATGGGGGATTTTTAGTGGGACCCTGCCGACAAGGTTGCCGCCCCCCTGCCCTAAAATCGCGGGTTTCCTCCTACCTTATCCAGCGCACCCATGACCACCGAAAAAATCGACGGCGTGTCCGTCACCACCCAGGCCAATGTGTACTTTGACGGCAAGTGCGTGAGCCACGGCATCACTTTTGCCGATGGCACAAAGAAGTCGGTGGGCGTGGTGCTGCCCGCAACGCTCACCTTCAACACCGGCGCGCCTGAGATCATGGAATGCGTGGCCGGATCGTGCGAATACAAGCTGGCTGGCACCGACGCCTGGGTGAAGTCCTCGGCGGGCGAAAAATTCAGCGTGCCCGGCAACTCGAAGTTCGACATCCGTGTGACCGAGGCCTACCACTACATCTGCCATTTCGGCTGAAATTTGATTATTTTTGGCCTCTAGCGCTTATCCATAAAGCGCAAGCAGCTATCATTTTTGACAAGCATTCCATGGCAACCATCCTCCAGAACCTCCCCCTCGGCCAAAAGGTCGGCATCGCATTTTCCGGCGGCCTGGACACCAGCGCAGCCCTGCACTGGATGAAGCTCAAGGGCGCCGTGCCCTACGCCTACACCGCCAACCTGGGCCAGCCTGACGAGCCCGACTACGACGCCATCCCCCGCAAGGCGCTGGAATACGGTGCTGAAAAAGCCCGCCTGGTGGACTGCCGCACGCAACTGGCCCACGAAGGCATTGCCGCCCTGCAGGCCGGCGCGTTCCACATCTCCACCGGCGGCCTGACTTACTTCAATACCACGCCCCTGGGCCGCGCCGTGACCGGCACCATGCTGGTGGCCGCGATGAAGGAAGACGACGTCAACATCTGGGGCGACGGCTCGACCTTCAAGGGCAACGACATCGAGCGCTTCTACCGCTACGGCCTGCTCACCAACCCGTCGCTCAAGATCTACAAGCCCTGGCTGGACCAGCTGTTCATCGACGAGCTGGGCGGCCGTGCCGAGATGTCTGCGTTCATGACCCAGGCCGGCTTTGGCTACAAGATGAGCGCGGAGAAGGCCTACAGCACCGACAGCAACATGCTGGGCGCCACCCACGAAGCCAAGGACCTGGAGTTCCTGTCCAGCGGCATCCGCATCGTGAACCCCATCATGGGCGTGGCGTTCTGGAAGGACGAAGTCGCCGTCAAGGCAGAGGAAGTCTCGGTGCGCTTTGAAGAAGGCCAGCCCGTGGCACTGAACGGGGTGGAGTTCAACGACCCTGTGGAGCTGATCCTCGAAGCCAACCGCATCGGCGGCCGTCATGGCCTGGGCATGAGCGACCAGATAGAGAACCGCATCATCGAAGCCAAGAGCCGCGGCATCTACGAGGCCCCGGGCCTGGCGCTGCTGCACATCGCCTACGAGCGCCTGGTGACCGGCATCCACAACGAAGACACCATCGAGCAATACCGCATGAATGGCCTGAAGCTGGGCCGCCTGCTGTACCAGGGCCGCTGGTTCGACCCACAGGCCATCATGCTGCGCGAAACCGCCCAGCGCTGGGTGGCCCGCGCCGTGACCGGCACCGTGACGCTGGAACTGCGCCGTGGCAACGACTATTCGCTGCTCAACACCGAATCGCCCAACCTGACCTACGCGCCCGAGCGCCTATCGATGGAAAAGGTGGAAGACGCGCCGTTCAGCCCGCTGGACCGCATTGGCCAGCTGACCATGCGCAACCTGGACATCTCGGACACGCGCGACAAGCTGGGCGTGTACTCGCGCGCCGGCCTGCTGTCACTGGGTGGCAACGCGGCACTGGCGCAGCTGGGCGACGACGGCAGCAAAAAATAGGGGAAAAGGCCTCTAGCGCTTTATTGACAAGCGCTACAAGCTATTAAAAACAGAGCAACCGCCCCGCCCTGCGGCCGGGCGGTTTTTTTGTCGCCTAGAAAAACCGGCTCCACTGCACCACCACCACCCCCTCACTGGGGAACAAAAAAGAAATCCTGCAGCTCCTGCCGGTTCTGTACGCCCAGCCGCGTGTAGATCTGCCGGCGGTGGTAGGTCGCGGTATTCGCGCTGATGCCCATGCGGGCCGCGATCTGATCCTCCGGGAGGCCGCGAACCAGCCAGTAGGCCAATTCATGCTGGCGTTGCGGGAGGCCAAGCGTGCGCAGCGCGGGCAGAAGCCGGGCCACACGCGGAGCCCGCTGGGTGATATGGAGGCTGATCGCGTGCCCTTGGCCCGTTGCAGCGGTCATCTGCGTGGCGCGCAGCAAAAACCAGCCACTTGCATTGTGCAATTCCAACTGCGGCACCGCCGGTGCCGGACCGCCGTGGATCAACCGCTGCGCGGATTGCAGACGCTGCAGCAGCGTGTGCAGCGCGGGGGGGAGTTCAGTGCGGCGGTACCAGCGCGGCCCAAAGGCCAGCGCCATCAGCTGATCGGCCTGCGGCGAGGTCCACAGCAACTGCCCCCCTGGGGTGGTGATGAGCACGGCGCTGTCGTGCAGCACGCTGTCTTCGGTATCCATTTCGCCAAGCTGCAAGGTCCGCGCCAACCAGGGCTCCAGCCGTCCGAGCATGGCCACGTCCTCGGGAGCAAAACGCGCTGCCCCGGGCCGCCGGTACAACTTGAGCGCACCCACACCCTGGCCCTGCGGCGTGCGCAGCACCAGGCTCAGGCAGTCCAGCAATTCAGCGGGCCGCAGCACCAGGTTGTAGAAATCGCTGCGCATGAATTGCGCCATGGGCACCTTCAAAAGCTCCTCCATCACCTGAGTTCCATGGTCGCCGCGCACGGCGGCAGCGAAATCGTGCGCGCTGCGGCGTATCACCTGTTGTTCGGTGGCCATGAGCTGCGGGTCGAAATAGGTGTGCATGCACCCGCGTGCGATGGAAGGCTCGATGTACGCATCCAGCCCCCCATCAGCGCCAGGATAGAAATACCCGCCGGTATCAAAGTCAATGATGCGGTGCAGTTCGTGCAACACGGGCTCGATGAGCAGGGGCCCGTTGAGATCCAGGCAGGCCATTTGCTGCAGTCGCGCAATGGCTTGCTGGTGGGTGCGAGGAAGGGGCATGAAGGGTTATGGTGGGCTGTGTGGACGGCAGCGTGGTAGCAGCAACCTACCACACGGTCTGGCGGTTAGCCCCACCCCGAGGGGTGGGGCGGCGACCCGCAGCGATTTCTACACTGGCTGCCAGGCTTCGCAAGGCGATCTCAACCGCTGGACAGCCCTTGCACTCACCTCCCGCGTGACGCAGTCAATTCCCCGGCCACACCCATGAATCGCCCCTTAACAGCATCGCCCGGCACCTCCTCTCATTCTGATTCACGCCAGTGCCCACACACCAGCAGCGGTGGACATATCAAAAACCATAGCAACTAACGCTTAAAACAAGCGCTATCGGTCAATTCAATGAAAAAACAGCTCATCACCGCCCTGCTCGCCATCGCCGCGTGCACCGGGGCGCAGGCCGCCACATTCACGGTGGATACCACCGCGGACCTGAATGACGCCACCGCAGGCGACGGCATTTGTGGCACCGGCGCTGCGGGCACCTGCTCGCTGCGTGCCGCCATCCAGGAGGCAAATGTCCTGCCGGGCGCCGACACCATCTCGCTGCCTTCAGGCCACTACACGCTGACGCGCTTGCCCCTCGCCGGCAACGTCCTCGGCATTGCCAGCGACATCACCATCAACGGAATGGGGGTCAGTGCAGGCGCCACCGTCATCGACGGCAATGGCGACCGCATCGTTCTCCAGATCACCGGAAGTCCCACCGTCCACCTTCACAACCTTGCCATCGTGGGCGGCACGGGCCATGGCTCCGTGTTCGGTGGCGGCATCTACATCGGGGGTGGAACGACGACACTCTCTCAGGTCGTTGTTGGGGGCAACAATGCAGCGGGATCTGTTACCCAGCAAGGCGGCGGCATCTATGTCTACGAGTTCGCCACTCTGAACCTGATCGACAGTGAAGTCTCGGGCAACACCGCCGTCAACGGAGGAGGAGGTATCTCGGTGCGCGTTCTGTCCACCGCAAACATCACTCGCAGCACCGTCCGGGGAAATTCCCTGACGAATCCGGGGGCCACCGGTGGCGGGGTGGACGCCAGGGGCACGCTGGACCTCGTCAACTCGACAATCTCAGGCAATGCGGCAGCAGGCGGAGGCGGCGGCCTTTCGGTAGGGGGCGGCGGCACAGCAAACATCAGCTTCACCACCATTGCCAACAACACTTCAGGTGTCAACGGTGGGCAACTGCAGGTCTTCGGCGCCACCGCCCACATCGGTGGCAGCATCGTCGCCAATCCCTCGGCAGGTCTCAATTGCCGCCTCCAGGCCGGGGCCCTCACATCCGATGGCTACAACCTCGACAGCGGCACGGCCTGCGGCTTTGGCGCCGCCGGCGACATCGCCAGCGCCGACCCTTTGCTGGGGCCACTGACTTACACAAGCCCCCTACCCACCCAGACCCATGCACTGCAGGCGGGCAGTCCGGCGGTCAACGCAGGCCCTACCGGCGGGTCGCTACCTGCCACCGACGAGCGCGGTGCGGCGCGGGTGCAGATGGGGCGGGCCGACATCGGCGCGTATGAATCCGCCCTGGGCGCACCGCCCGGACCCGGAAACGTGCAGGCCGTGCCGGTGGACAACCCCCTTGCCCTGGTCTTGACCGCCCTGGGCCTGCTGGGCTGGGCACGGCACAGAAAGCTCAACCCGAAGACATGACCGTTTCGGAGCACCGAAGCGCGCGTGAAGTGAATTTCCTCCAGGTGTTTTAGATCATTTTTGAGCCCTAGCGCTTGCTATATAAGCGCAACAAGCTATCAAACATATAGCAAATTTAATTAGAATCAGGGCCTACACCACCACCGGCTCCGGCTCCAGCCGGATGCCAAAGCGTTCGTACACGCTGGTCTGGATGGCCTTGGCCAGCGTCATGACCTCGCCCCCCGTCACGCTGTCCCCGCCCCGCCCCCGGTTGACCAGCACCAGGGCCTGTTTTTCGTACACCCCGGCCTTGCCGATGGACTTGCCCTTCCAGCCGCAGGCATCGATCAGCCAGCCCGCCGCCAGCTTGATGCTGCCGTCCGGCATGGGGTAGTGCACGATCTTGGGCTCGCGCGCGATGATGTCGGCGCACTGGTCGGGCGACACCGTGGGATTCTTGAAGAAGCTGCCCGCGTTGCCCACCACGGCGGGGTCGGGCAGCTTGGCACGGCGGATGTCGCAAATCCAGTCAAAGATCTGCTGGGCGCTGGGGTGCTCCACGCCCGCCTCGGCGCGGCGGCGCTCCAGGTCGAGGTAGCCCAGCACGGGCTTCCAGGGTTTGGGCAGCCGAAAGCGCACATGGGTGATCACCGCCCGCCCTGCCAGTCCCATGCCGCGCGGCAATCCGCTGCCGTCCAGCGATTCGGAGGGCGCATGCTTGAAGACGGAATCGCGGTAACCAAAGCCACATTGCGCGGCATCCAGGCTGAACGGCTGGCCGGTGGCCAGATCGACGGCATCGAGCGACTCAAAACGGTCCTGCAGCTCCACGCCATAGGCGCCGATGTTCTGCACGGGCGAGGCCCCCACGGTGCCGGGGATCAGCGCCAGGTTCTCCAGCCCCGGGAACCCGTGCGCCAGCGTCCAGGCCACCGCGTCGTGCCAGACCTCGCCCGCACCCGCCTCCACGATCCAGGCCTTGGGGGTTTCCTCGACCAGCCGCAGGCCCTTGATTTCCATCTTGAGCACCAGGGGCTTCACGTCGCCGGTCAGGATGATGTTGCTGCCGCCGCCCAGCACGAACTTGGGTGCCGGAGCCAGCTCGCCATCGGCCAGAACGGCCTGCAGATCCGACACGGAGCGCACACGCACCAGGGTTTGGGCGCGCGCGGCAATGCCAAAGGTGTTCCAGGGCTGCAAAGGGGCGTTTTTCTCGACTACCATTGGCCCGATTGTCGCACTCAGCCTTTCGGGCCCCTGCGATTTGCACCTGTTTTCCCCGAGATTGAGAGCCACCATGCCATCTTTTGACACCGTCTGCGAAGCCAACCTGGTTGAAGTGAAAAACGCCGTCGAAAACACCGCCAAAGAAATCGGCACCCGTTTCGACTTCAAGGGCACTTCGGCCAGCATCGAGATCAAGGACAAAGACATCACTTTGATTGGCGACGCCGACTTCCAGCTCACCCAGATCGAGGACGTGCTGCGCAACAAACTCACCAAGCGCAACGTGGACGTGCGTTTTCTGGACATGGGCGATGTGCAGAAAATGGGCGGCGACAAGGTCAAGCAGGTCATCAAGGTGCGCAACGGCATCGAGAGCGAGCTGGCCAAGAAGATCCAGAAGCTCATGAAGGAGAGCAAGCTCAAGGTGCAGGCAGCCATTCAGGAAGACAAGGTACGCATCACCGGCGCCAAGCGCGACGACCTGCAGGCCGCCATGGCGCTCATCCGCAAGGATGTGACCGATGTACCCCTGTCGTTCGACAATTTCCGCGATTGACGATGAAGCACCCCCTGAGTCGCCTTCGGCGCCTTCCCCCTCTCCTTCGGGAGGGGGACGCCACCCGTGGCCTGGCAAAGCCAGTTCCACGGTGGCACTGGCTTGGGCCACGCCGGTTTCAGGGGATGCGGGCGGTGCGTAGCGCAATGGGTGCCAACTCTGTTCTCGCATGGGTGCTGGCCGCTCTGTGTCTGGCTCCGTCCTGGGCCAGCGCCCAGGCGGTCGCGCTGGCAGGCATGCTGGGCAGCAAGGCCCTGCTGGTGGTGGACGCCAACCCACCGCGTGCCTTGGGTGCGGGCGACGAATACAAAGGCGTGAAGGTCCTTGCCATCACGGCGGATGAAGCCACCGTCGAAGTCAAAGGTGCGCGGCGCGTGCTGCGGCTGGGCGAGGCCCCAGTGAGCGTTGGCGCCCGGGGGGGAAGCGGCAAGCGTGTCGTGCTGATGGCCGACAGCCGGGGACATTTCATCAACAGCGGCACCATCAACGGGCGTGTCATGCAGTACATGGTGGACACCGGTGCATCCACCGTGGCCATCGGGCGCCAGGACGCCGAGCGCATGGGGCTCAACTACCAGAACGGCCAGCCCGTGCGCATGAACACGGCCAACGGTGTGGCGCAAGGGTGGCGCATGAAGCTCGACTCGGTGCGCATCGGTGATGTTGAGGTGTTCGGGGTCGAGGCCATCATCACCCCGCAGCCCATGCCTTATGTGCTGCTGGGCAACAGCTTTCTGACCGAGTTCCAGATGACCCGCATCAACGACCAGATGGTGCTGGAAAAGCGCAATTAACTGCGCCTGGCCCACACGCACTGCCTGCCATGTCTGCCCACCACTCCACCGGCACCCCACACCACGCCGAAGGCGAATACGAGGACTTGCTGGGCCTGTGGTCAGACCTGGAATCGGCGCTGTCGGTGCTGCTGTCCCGGCCGCTGCAGGTGCAGGACTTCGCTGCCAAGGTGCGCCAGTTCGATGGCTGGCTGCAGGACCTGGTGGCGCACGATATCGACGCGGCGCTGTACCTCATGTTCCAGCTGGCGTCCACGTCCACCGTGGGCTACAGCGCCTCCCACGCGCTGGTGTGCGGCACCTTGTGCCACATCATGGCGCACGAGCTGCACGTGCCCCCCCGGGAACGTGACAGCCTGGTGCGTGCGGCCTTGACGATGAACATCGGCATGACCGCCCTGCAGGACGAGCTGGCCGAACAACGCGAACGCCCCACGCCCGCCCAGCAGGAGGCCATCAAGAGCCATCCGGAAGAAAGCATGATGCTGCTGGAGCGCCTGTTCATCAACGACACACTCTGGCTGGACGTGGTGGGGCAGCACCATGCCACCGTGGCCGACCGTGTGCCACTGGCCAACCAGGAGCCTGAAGACCGTCTCACACGCATCCTGGGCACCATCGACCGTTACGCAGCCATGATCAGCCCGCGCAAATCCCGCGCGGGCCGCAGCGCCACCGACTCGGTGCGCGCCATCGTCGGGCAGGAGATCGATCAGCACGACGAGGTGAGCTACACCCTGGTGCGTTCCATTGGCCTGTGCCCGCCGGGCACCTTTGTGAAGCTGGACAACGGCGAAACCGCCATCGTGCTGCGCCGCAGCGAAAAGGCCAACCACCCCCTGGTCGCCAGCCTGCTGGACCGTACCGGTACCCACCATGCGCAACCCAGCCTGTACCAGACGGCCACGGGAAAACCGCGCATCCAGTCCGCTTTGGCCCGCTCGGCCGTGAGCCTGGAACTCAACCACCGCACCATGGTGCGACTGGGGCTGTATGCCGCCCAGCACAGCGCCGGGCTCCGCGGGCTGATTTCCGGACCGGGTTCACTGTAGAAGCCCGCAGACGGAACGTGCCCCGCAGGCAACGCGCCGCGGCGCTGCCCGCCCCGGTCCAGGCCGCTATTTTGCCGGCTTGCCTTTGCCCCCAGCGTCCGGCTTGGCCTTCTTGCTGCCCAGGCGCGACTCCTTGCCTTCGATGAGGCGCCGGATGTTCTCCTTGTGGCGCCAGGCCAGCAGCATGGCCATCACGATGATGGAGGCCGCAATCGTGCCCTCGGCATACCACACCACCCCATCCACCAACAGGTAGTACACCGGCGCGAAGGCAGCTGCCACCAGCGAAGCGAGGGACGAATAGCGGAAGAAGAACGCGATGATGAGCCAGGTCGCAGCCGTGGCAAGTCCCAGCCAGACGCTGATGCCCAGCAGCACGCCCAGCGCCGTAGCCACGCCTTTGCCCCCTTCAAAACGAAAGAACACAGGCCACAGGTGACCCAGAAATGCCGCCAGCCCCACCATGGCCACGGTGCCGTCTTCCAGCCCATAAGGGTGGCCAAACCACATCACCAGCGCAACGGGCAGCCAGCCCTTCACGGCATCCAGCAGCAACGTCACGATGGCCGCAGCCTTGGATCCCGAGCGCAACACATTGGTGGCGCCGGGGTTCTTGCTGCCGTAGGTGCGCGGATCGCTCAGGCCCATCACACGCGTCACGATGACGGCGAATGACAGCGAGCCCAGTAAATAGGCTGCCACGGCGGCAAGGATGGGGTACACGGCGGTCAAAGCAACTCCTCAATATCAGGGGACGGCGGACGGTCTGCCGTGGCGGCCTATTCTGCCAGCGCGCAGTGCACAGGTTTGGCACCCAGCAACTGCACACATACCTGCGGATCGATTTGCACCAAAAATCCCCGCCGGCCGCCGTTGATGGCAATCTGCGGCAGCGCGAGGATGGACTCTTCGATGTATACCGGCATCGCGCGCCGTGTGCCAAACGGCGATGTGCCACCCACCAGATAGCCGCTGTGGCGGTTGGCCACCTCGGGGGCGCAAGGCTCTACCGACTTGGCGCCAATCTGTCGAGCGAGATTCTTGGTAGAGACTTTGCGGTTGCCATGCATCAGCACCAGCAAGGGCTTGGCATCCTGGTCCTGCATCACCAGGGTCTTGACGACGGTGAAGGGGTCGAGGCCCAGCACCTCGGCGCTGTGCAGAGCACCGCCATGCTCCAGGTATTCGTAGGGGTGCTCGGTGAACGCCACCTTGTTCGCCTTGAGCAACTGGGTGGCTTGGGTCTCGGAGACGTGTTCTTTCTTGGCCATGGTGCGATCCGGATAGGGGGTGAATGGTATCCACTCGCGAGACCCGATCGCCTATGAGGCCGACCAGAATCACGGATGTTTGGTGACCCGCCCCACGGAGGTCTTGCGCCGCCCTACCTTGCGCTTGCCATACTGTTCGATAGCAGTCACCAGCGCCTGTGTGAACTGCTGCACCAGCGCCGACGGCGTCCGCCCCTCCACGGCCAGCACCTGCAGGCGCCGCTGCTGCAACTGCGCCTCGTCAAACGGCCGGGCCGCCAGCAGGCCCGCCTCCACCCAGCGCGCCGCCGTGAGGTAGCTGGCCAGCGCCACATCCTGCCCATCCAGAAGCGGCAGCAGTGCGGAGGAAAAATTGCTTTCCACCGCCGGCACATAACGCAGCCCCTGCACCGCACAGCTCAGGTCAAACAACTGCCTGCCCGTGATGCCAGTAGCGCCCAGGAGCAGCGGGTAGCGCACCACATCGGCCACACTCACACTGCGTTGGCGGGCCAGCGGGTGCTGCGCGGGCATGATGGCGTAGATGGGAGCAATGGCCGAGTGCAGCACCTGCAAGCCCTTTTCGGGCGCCACGCTGTACTTCAGCGCCAGATCGACGTCTCCGCGCTGTACGAGGGCCGACACTTCCTGCGGCACGTCCACCAGCAACTGCAGCTGCACCTGGGGGTGCATCTGCCGAAACGTGCTCATCACCAGCGGCATGAAGCTCGCTGCAAACCCTTCGGTGCAGGCCACCCGCACGCGCAAGGCCTCCTGGGCCGACAGCCCTTGCAATTGCTCCACCAGCTCCGTGGCCTGCGCGTCGTGTGCCGTGGCATGGGCGAGCAGCCGGGTGCCCGCTTCGGTCAGCGCCATACCACGGGCTTGCCGCTCGAACAGCACCACGCCCAGGCTGTCTTCCAGCTTCCCAAGCTGGCGGCTCACAGCCGATGCGGCCACGTGCAGGCGCTGCGCCGCCTGGTTGACGGAGCCGGTGCGCGCCACTTCCAGGAAGTAGCGCAAGGGCAGGCTGAGCAGTGAAACGGGCATGGTGCACCTTGAACAAAAAGGCAACGGTCAGTTGCCAAATCTCTATCCAAAGCAATGGTAAACCGGCTCCCATCTTGCAGGGTTTAAGGCTCCAATTCACCCATGGCAGCGTGTGCCAGCGGTCGCCTTTGCGCCGGAGCCGCCACCACCCCCCGCCTCAACCTCTGGAGCCTGCATGAAAAGCCTTGTCCGAGTCTCTTTGCTGTCTGCCGTCCTGGCCACCTTCGCCAGCGCCAGCACTCCCATCCTTGCCCAGACGGCTGCGCCCGCCGAGGCGTGGCCCGAGCGCGCGGTGCGCCTGGTCGTGCCCTTCCCGCCCGGCGGCGGCACCGACGCCGTCGCCCGTGCGCTGGGCCAGAAGCTGTCCACCCGACTGGGCAAGCCCGTGGTCATCGACAACAAGCCCGGCGCCTCCACCATCATCGGCACGGACAGCGTGGTGAAGGCCGAACCCGACGGCTACACCCTGCTGGTGTCCGGCTCCACCAGTTACACCGTCAACGCCGCGCTGCGCCCCAAACTGCCCTACGACCCGCTGAAAGACCTGGCCCCCGTGGCCATCATCGCGCGTGCGCCGCTGGTGGTGGTGGTCAGTGCCGCCTCGCCCCACAAGGACCTGGCCTCGCTGCTGGCTGCGGCCAAGGCTGCACCCAAAACCGTCAACTACGCCACGTTCGGCTCGGGCTCGGCCCCGCACCTGGTGGGCGCGCTGCTGGAGCAGGCCGCGGGCGTGCGCCTGCAGGACGTGCCCTACCGGGGCAGCGCACAGGCGATGATGGGGCTGATCGGCGGGGAGATCCAGATGGCCATCGACACCGTGGCCAGCGCCGCACCCCATGTGCGTTCGGGCAAGCTGCGCGCACTGGCCATCGCGGGCAACGAGCGCGCCCGCGCCCTGCCGTCGATTCCCACTGTGTGGGAGCTGAAGCTGCCGGACGCAGCCTTTGACGGCTGGTACGCCGTGGCAGCCCCTGCGCGCACGCCCGCGCCCATCGTGGACAAACTGATGAAGGAAGTAGAGGCCGCCATGCGCGATGTCCAGCTGCAGGACCAGATTCGAGCCCAGGGCATGGAGCCCGTGTTTGTGGGCCCCAAGGCCATGCACGCCGCCATGGACAACGAGATCGGCCGCTACCGCGCGCTGGCCCACCGCGCACAGATCGTGGCGGAGTGAACCCCGCAAGGAGCCCATGATGAACCGAGAACAACTGATCCAGAACGTCCACCGCTACTTCGACGATGGCCGCTTTGCCAGCGACCTGCGTCGCCGCGTGGCCTGGCGCACCGAAAGCGATACAGGACAGGTCCCCCCCACGCTGCGCGCCTACCTGACCGATGAAATCGTGCCTTTGCTGGAGCCACTGGGTTTCGACTGCCAGGTGTTCGACAACACCGACCCCAGGGGAGGCCCGCTGCTGCTGGCACGCCGGGTGGAAGACCCCGCCTTGCCCACCGTGATGACCTATGGCCATGGCGATGTGGTCAACGGCCAGGACAGCGCCTGGCGCGAAGGCCTGTCGCCCTGGGAGCTGACCATCGAAGGCGAACGCTGGTATGGCCGTGGCACCGCCGACAACAAGGGCCAGCACACCGTCAGCCTTGCGGCGCTGGCACACACGCTGGAGGCCCGCCAGGGCCGCCTGGGCTACAACGTCACGCTGCTCATGGAGATGGGCGAAGAGGCCGGCTCTCCCGGCCTGGGCGCCTTCTGCGAACAGCACCGCGAGGCCCTGAAGGCCGACCTGTTTGTGGCCAGCGACGGCCCCCGTGTGAGCGCGGCGCGCCCTACCCTCTTCCTGGGCTCGCGCGGCGCCATCAATTTCTCGCTCACGGTACGCAGCCGCGACAAGGCCTACCACTCGGGCAACTGGGGCGGCGTGCTCGCCAACCCCGCCACCGTGCTCACACACGCCCTGGCCACCCTGGTCGATGCCAAGGGCCGCATTCTGGTCAAGGGATTGCTGCCACCTTCCGTGCCCGGCAAGCTGCGCACAGCCCTGAAGGACGTGGCCATTGGCACCGGTGCCGATGACCCTGCGCTCACCCCCGGCTGGGGCGAACCCGGCCTCACGCCTGCGGAGCAGCTGGTGGGCTGGAACACGCTGGAAGTGCTGGCACTGGGTTCGGGCAATGCGCAGCGGCCGGTCAATGCCATTCCCTCCCAGGCGGCGGCACATTGCCAATTGCGCTTCGTGGTGGGCACCGACTGGAAGAACGTGAAAACCACGCTGCGCGAGCACCTGGACGCGCACGGTTTCAGCCAGGTGGAGATCTCCATCGGCATGGAGTGTGGTGCCACTCGGCTGGACCTGCACAACCCCTGGGTGGACTGGACCCTGGCGTCCCTGCAAGCCAGCGCGGGCCAGCCAGCCACACTGTTGCCCAACCTGGCGGGCTCCCTGCCGAACGACATCTTTGCAGACCAGCTCGGCCTGCCCACGCTGTGGGTGCCGCACTCGTACCCGGCCTGCGCGCAGCATGCGCCCAACGAACATTTGCTGGCCTCCGTGGCGCGCGAAGGCCTGGCCGTGATGGCCGGGCTGTTCTGGGACCTGGGTGAAACCAACGGCGTGCCGTGGAAGGAAGGCGCGCTGAGCACGACCACCAGCGCCTGAAAATGACGCGGCCCGGCCAGTGCCCCCGCGCAAGGGCCGCCCCGCCGCGCTGGGGGCGTCCCCCCGGGGGGATGGCGCGAAGCGACTCAGGGGGGCTTCACAATGCCGGGTCGCGCAGCTCCCAGCGGATGGCATCGATCGCCTGCAGCACCTCTGGCGACAGCGTGGTGCCCCATGCGGCCAGGTCTTCATCGAGCTGCGCCACCGACGTCACACCGATGATGGTGCTGGCAACCTGCCACTTGGTGTAGCAGAACGCCAGTGCCATCTGCGTGGGCGTCATGCCGTTGGCGCGGGCCAGGGCGTTGTAGCGGCGCGAGGCCGTGAGCGCCTCGGGCCGACCCCAGCGCTGCTTGCGCACGGATTCATACGTGGAAATGCGTGCGCCCTGGGGAGCGGAAGGGCCGGTGATGCCACTTTCGTCGTACTTGCCCGTCAGCAGGCCAAAGCCCAGCGGCGAGTAGGCCAGCAGCGACACGTCCAGCCGGTGGCAGGTTTCATCCAGGCCGTTTTCCCACGTGCGGTTGATCAGGCAATACGGGTTCTGCACGGTGGCCACGCGGGGCAAGCCATGCTGCTCGGCCAGGCGCACAAATTCGTGCACGCCGTAGGGCGTCTCGTTCGAGAGACCGATGTACCGCACCTTGCCCGCCTTCACCAGCCCGGCCAGCGCTTCCAGCTGCTCGTGGATCGGGGTGGTGGAGGTTTCCTTGGAAGGGTCGTAATACAGATTGCCGAAAGCGGGCACATGGCGCTCAGGCCAGTGGATCTGATAGAGATCGATCACGTCGGTCTGCAGGCGGCGCAGGCTGCCTTCGCAAGAGGCGACGATGTCCTTGGCAGACATGCCCTTGTTCTCACGCACCCAGGGCATGCCGCGCGAGGGGCCTGCCACCTTCGTGGCCACCACAAGCTTCTGGCGGGCGCCGGGGTTCTTGGCAAACCAATTGCCGATGATGGTTTCCGTGGCGCCAAAGGTTTCTGCCTTGGCGGGCACCGAATACATCTCGGCGGTGTCGATGAAGTTCACGCCCCGCTCCAGCGAACGGCTCAGGATGGCATGCGAATCGGCTTCATTGACCTGTTCACCAAACGTCATGGTGCCCAGGCAGATGGGGGTGACAAGCAGGTCACTCTGACCCAAGGGGACTTTGTTCATGCGGTAGAAGCTCCAGAAGACGAAAAAAGCGGCAAAAATGGACCACACACCCTGCAGCCGCATGAAGAGAAGACACGCAGCGCAGGCAGCTGCAGCCAGTGCGGTAGCAAGCCCGGACGGCGATGGTACAAGCGAACGCCAAAGCTTGCCCGAGGCCCGCCAAGTGGCCCCGACAGCGCAGCCGCCTAGGCGACAGCACTCGCTGCGCGGCCCGCACCACCGACGTAACATTGGCGCCACCGCGCCGGGCACCCACCGGGCTTTGCAAAAATGCCGCCCTGCGGCGAACTGGCGGTCCCCTGCCTTGTACCCACCCGTCCCTCCGCACCACCGCCGCATGTACGAACCCCTCAAGCCCTCCCGCAGCAGCACGCTGGCGCTGCGCCACCTGAATTACCACATGCGCCACTGGGGCCCCGAGCAGAGCGACCTGCCCACGCTGGTGCTGCTGCATGGCTGGATGGACGTCAGCGCCTCCTACCAATTCACGGTGGACGCACTGCGGCAGCAGCGGCGCATCATCGCGCCGGACTGGCGCGGCTTCGGGCTCACGTCCAGCGCGCAGGCCGACCATTACTTCTTTGCCGACTACCTGGCCGACCTGGACCTGCTGCTGGACCACTACGCCCCCGGTCAGGCCATCGACCTGGTGGGACACAGCATGGGCGGCAACGTGGCCATGATGTATGCCGGGGTGCGACCCGAGCGCGTGCGCAAGCTGGTCAACCTGGAAGGCTTTGGCCTGCCCGCCACGCGGGCCGCGCAGGCGCCCACGCGTTATGCGCAGTGGATTGACGAGATCAAGCAGCTGCACCAGGGCAGCAAGGATCTGAAGACCTACGACAGCGCCGACGGCGTGGCACGCCGCCTCATGAAGACCAATCCCCGCTTGTCCGAGGACAAGGCCCAATGGCTGGCCCAGCACTGGGCGCGGCCCAACGCGCAAGGCCTGTGGGAGATCCTGGGCGACCCAGCCCACAAGATCACGAGCGCACAGCTGTTTCGGGTGGACGAAGCCCTGGCCCTTTACGAACGCATTTCAGCCCCCGTGCTGGCCGTAGAAGCCAGCGGCGACAGCCTGGGCCAATGGTGGAGCGGCCGGTACACCCTGGACGAATACCACCAGCGCCTGACCCACGTGCGCACCTGCCGCACCGCTGTCGTGGCAGACGCGGGCCACATGCTGCACCACGACCAGCCCGAGCAGGTGGCGCAGCTCATGGAACAGTTCCTGAACGAAGCGTGAACCAGATTTGAATAAAAATGGCCGCCAGCGCTTATCCATCAAGCGTTGGCAGCTATCAAATTTGAATAATCACATCCGCAGCGTCCCCAATGAGCAGAGCCTCGTGCGCACCGTCGGCCCTGCCAGGGGACATTGATAGGGCTCTGGCCCATCCCATGAGAAAATCGCGGGTTATTCCACAGAACACCCAGGACAAGAATCATGGACGCAGAACGTATCAACCTCATTGGCAACACCCTTTCCGACCTGACCGTGCGAACGCAAGAGTTACGGAGGTATCTTTGACTTCGATGCCAAATTTGAACGCCTGCGTACGGTAAACGCATCGCTGGAAGACCCTTCGGTCTGGAACGATCCGAAGAAGGCCCAGGAGCTGGGTAAGGAAAAGAAGGCGCTGGACGGCGTGGTGCTCACGCTGGACAAGCTCACACGCGAGCTGGCCGACAACACCGAGCTCTATGACATGAGCAAGGAAGAAGGCGACGAAAGTGGCCTGATGACCATCGAGGCCGAAACCGCCAAGCTCAAGCCCGAGATCGAGCAGTTGGAGTTCCGCCGCATGTTCCGCATGGAGGCCGACCCGCTCAACTGCTTTGTGGACATCCAGGCTGGCGCGGGTGGCACCGAGGCCTGCGACTGGGCGAGCATGCTGCTGCGCCAGTACCTCAAGTACGCCGAACGCAAGGGCTTCAAGACCACGGTCGAGGAAGAAACCCCGGGCGACGTGGCCGGTATCAAGAGCGCCACGATCAAGGTCGAGGGCGAATACGCCTACGGTCTGCTGCGCACTGAAACCGGCGTGCACCGCCTGGTGCGCAAATCACCATTCGACTCGTCGGGCGGCCGCCACACCAGCTTTGCCAGCCTGTTCGTGTACCCCGAGATTGATGACTCGATCCAGATCGACATCAACCCGGCCGATGTGCGCACCGACACCTACCGCGCATCCGGCGCTGGTGGCCAGCACATCAACAAGACCGACTCGGCCGTGCGCCTGACGCACATGCCCACCGGCATCGTGGTGCAGTGCCAGGACGGCCGCAGCCAGCACGGCAACCGCGACATCGCCTGGCAGCGCCTGCGCTCGCGCCTGTACGACCACGAGATGCGCAAGCGCCAGGAAGAGCAGCAAAAGCTCGAAGACACCAAGACCGATGTGGGCTGGGGCCACCAGATCCGCAGCTACGTGCTGGACAACAGCCGCATCAAGGACCTGCGCACCAACGTCGAAATCTCGGCCACGCAGAAGGTGCTGGATGGCGACCTGGACGCGTTCATCGAAGCCAGCCTGAAGCAGGGCGTGTGATGCACGTCGAGGCCATCATCTTCGACATGGACGGCACCATGATCGACTCCATGCCCTGGCACGCCCAGGCATGGGTCGAGTTCACGCGCCGTCGCGGCATGGACATCGACGTGCCTGACCTCATGGCCCGCACCACGGGCCGCAATGGCACCGAATGCATCCGCGAACTGCTGGGCCGCGAGGTATCGCAGGATGAGGCCGACGCGCTCACGCGCGAGAAGGAAGACATCTACCGCGAACTGTTCGGCTCCCGCTTCACCGAGGTGGCGGGCTTTCGCCATTTTGCGGCGCGCGCGACTGAACGCGGGCTGAAGGTGGCTGTGGGCACGGCTGGCGACATCCACAATGTCGAGTTCGCGATGTCGCGCCTGGGCATGGAGCCCGCACCGCTGGCCATCGTGCGCGGCGACGAAGGCCTGCCCGGAAAGCCCCAGCCCGCGATCTTTCTGGAGGCCGCGCGCCGTATCGCGGTAGCGCCAGAGCATTGCATCGTTTTTGAAGACGCCCCCTTTGGCATCGAGGCCGCCCGCCGGGCCGGCATGCGCGCCGTGGCCATCTGCAGCACGCACAGTGCAGATGAGCTGGCGGGCCCGCACGTGCTGACCGCCGTGCGCGACTACACCGAACTCATGAACACCGACTTTCTGGAGAGCATCCATGTTGCAACTGCATAGCGCAGACGGAGACGGCGCAGGCCCCGCCACCGCCATCCGCCGCGAGGACTACACCGCCCCCGCCTACTGGATCGACAGCGTCGAACTCACCTTCGACCTGGACCCCAACAAGACCCGCGTGCTCAACCGCATGCTGCTCCGCCGCAACCCCGATGTGGCCTCGCAGCCACTCAAGCTCGACGGCGAAGACCTGAACCTGGCGCGCGTGCTGGTCAACGGCCAGGGCACCTCGTTCAAGATGGAAGGCTCGCGCCTGGTGCTGGAAAACCTTCCCGAGGGTTCTGAACCTTTCGCGCTGGAGATCTTCACCACCTGCTGCCCTGCCAAGAACACGCACCTGATGGGCCTGTACGTGAGCCAGGGCACGTTTTTCACGCAGTGCGAGGCCGAGGGCTTTCGCCGCATCACCTACTTCCTGGACCGCCCCGATGTGATGGCCAGCTACACCGTCACGCTGCGTGCCGACAAGGCCCAGTACCCGGTGCTGCTGTCCAATGGCAACTTGGTGGACAGCGGCACGCTGGAAGACGGCCGCCACTTTGCCAAGTGGGTGGACCCGCACAAGAAACCCTGCTACCTGTTCGCCCTGGTGGCAGGCAAGCTGGTTGCCCGCGAGCAGAAGATCAAGAGCCGCTCGGGCACCGACCACCTGCTGCAGGTCTACGTGCGCCCAGGTGATCTGGGCAAGACCGAACACGCCATGAACTCGCTGATGTACAGCGTGGCCTGGGACGAGGCCCGCTTCGGCCTGCCGCTGGACCTGGAGCGCTTCATGATCGTCGCCACCAGCGACTTCAACATGGGCGCCATGGAGAACAAGGGCCTGAACATCTTCAACACGAAGTACGTTCTGGCCAGCGAAGCCACCGCCACCGACACCGACTTCGCCAACATCGAAAGCGTGGTGGGCCACGAGTACTTCCACAACTGGACCGGCAACCGCGTGACCTGCCGCGACTGGTTCCAGCTGTCCCTGAAGGAAGGCCTCACGGTCTTCCGCGACCAGGAATTCAGCATGGACCTGGCCGGCAGCCCCTCGGCCCGCGCCGTCAAGCGCATCGAAGACGTCCGCGTGCTGCGCACCGCCCAGTTCCCCGAAGACGCGGGCCCGATGGCCCATCCCGTGCGCCCCGACAGCTACGTCGAGATCAACAACTTCTACACCGTCACCATCTACGAAAAAGGTGCCGAGGTCGTGCGCATGCAGCACAACCTGGTGGGCCGCGAAGGCTTCGCCAAGGGCATGAAGCTGTACTTCGAGCGCCATGACGGCCAGGCCGTGACCTGCGACGATTTCGTGCAGGCCATCGCCGATGCCAACCCAGGCAGCCCGCTCACGCAGCACCTCGCGCAGTTCAAGCGCTGGTACAGCCAAGCAGGCACACCCCGCGTGCGCGCCACCGGCCGCTACGATGCGGCCACGCGCTGCTATGCGCTCACGCTGTCGCAAAGCTGTGCCCCGACGCCCGGCCAGAGCGAGAAGCAGCCCTTCGTGATCCCGGTAGAACTGGGCCTGATCGATGCCACCACCGGCGCCGCTCTGCCCTTGCTCCTTGCGGGCGAAGGCGCTGCGGAGGGCACTGCACACACGACTTCGCGCGTGGTGGTGCTGACCGAGGCGTCGCAGACACTGACCTTCACGAACCTGGATGCCGAGCCCGTGCCGTCCCTGCTGCGCGGCTTCAGTGCCCCCGTGGTACTCGACATCGACTACACCGATACCCAGCTGCTTACGCTGCTGGCGCACGACGCAGACGCCTTCAACCGCTGGGAAGCCGGCCAGCGCCTGGCGCTCCGAACCGCTATTAATGCAATAGCTGACAGCGCAATGGGGACAAGCGCCAGCGGCCAATTTGACCATCAAATTCTCTCTGCAGAGTTTGTGGACGCCATGCGCAGCGTGCTGCGCAACCCGGCGCTCGATGCAGCCTTCAAGGAACTGGTGCTTACACCACCGTCCGAAACCTACATAGCCGAGCAGCTTGAGGTGGTGAACCCACAGCGCATTCACGCAGTGCGCGAAGCCATGCGCGAGCAGTTGGCCCTGTCGCTGCAGGCCGACTGGGAAGCTGCCTGGGAGCAGAACCAGGACACCGGAGGCTACAGCCCCGACCCCATCTCGTCCGGCCGCCGCGCACTCAGCGGGCTGGCGCTGCACATGCTGTGCATCGCCGCCCAGAAGACGGGCGATGTGGTCTGGCCCGGCAAGGCCTACCAGCGCTTCAAGGTGGCCAGCAACATGACCGACCGCTTCAACGCACTGACCGCCTTGGTGGCCAGCGGCAGTGAGCTGGCCGCCCCTGCCCTGGCACGCTTCCATGCGCTGTTCAAGGACGAACCCCTGGTCATTGACAAGTGGTTCGCGCTGCAGGCCGGCGCGCCCGACCGTGGTGGCAACGTTCTGCCCGCCGTGCGCCAGCTCATGCAGCACCCGGACTTCAGCCTGAAGAACCCGAACCGCGCGCGCAGTGTGATCTTCAGCTATTGCAGTGCCAACCCTGGCGCCTTCCACCGAGCGGACGCTGCGGGCTATGTGTTCTGGAGCGACCGCGTGATCGAGCTGGACGCCATCAATCCCCAGGTGGCCGCACGCCTGGCCCGGGCCCTGGACCGCTGGAAGAAACTCGCAGACCCCTGGCGCACCTCCGCGCGCGAAGCCATCGCCCGTGTTGCCGCAAGGCCCGCGCTCTCCAACGACGTGCGCGAGGTCGTGACCCGTGCACTCGCCGAATAAACCACGACCAAGAAAAGACTGACTGACATGGCAAAAAGCATCAGCCTGACCCGCTACCTCGTTGAACAACAACGGGTGGATGGCCTCATCCCGTCACAACTGCGCCTGCTGCTCGAAGTGGTGGCCCGCGCCTGCAAGAGCATCAGCCACGCCGTCAACAAAGGCGCGCTGGGCGGTGTGCTGGGCACGGCCAGCAGCGAGAACGTGCAGGGCGAGATCCAGAAGAAGCTCGACATCATCGCCAACGAAGTGCTGATCGAAGCCAACGAATGGGGCGGTCACCTGGCGGCCATGGCCTCGGAAGAAATGGACGGCATCTACCTGGTGCCCAACCGCTATCCGCAAGGCGAATACCTGCTGCTGTTTGATCCCCTGGACGGCTCTAGCAACATCGACGTGAACGTGAGCATCGGCACCATCTTCAGCGTGCTGAAAAAGCCCGATGGCGACCGTGGCGTGGAGGAAGGCGACTTCCTGCAACCCGGCACCCAGCAGGTGGCAGCAGGCTATTGCATCTACGGCCCGCAAACCACCCTGGTGCTGACCGTGGGCGACGGCGTGGCCATGTTCACACTCGACCGCGAGCAAGGCTCGTTCGTGCTGACTGAAGAGAACATCCGCATTCCCGAAGACACCAAGGAATTTGCGATCAACATGAGCAACATGCGCCACTGGGACGAGCCCGTGAAGCGCTACATCGACGAATGCCTGCAAGGCAAAGACGGCCCGCGCGGCAAGGACTTCAACATGCGCTGGATTGCCAGCATGGTGGCCGATGTGCACCGCATCCTGACCCGTGGCGGCGTTTTCATGTACCCCTGGGACAAGCGCGAGCCCAACAAGCCCGGCAAGCTGCGCCTGATGTACGAAGCCAACCCCATGGGCTGGCTGGTAGAGCAAGCCGGCGGCGCCGCCACCAATGGGAAACAACGCATTCTGGACATCCAGCCGACCCAGCTGCACGAACGTGTGAGCGTGATCCTGGGGTCAAAAAATGAGGTGGAGCGGGTGACGAGTTACCATTCCACGCTATAATTTGAGGCTTACGCCGGTGTAGCTCAGTCGGTAGAGCAGCTCATTCGTAATGAGAAGGTCGGGTGTTCGATTCATCTCTCCGGCACCAAATAAAGGCCCCTGATTCGCAAGAGTCAGGGGCCTTTTGCTTGGGAATAACCCAACATGCACTCCTGAAGCGCCCACAGGCAAACAACATCACGGCCCTTACGCGCAAGGGGCTATGGCACCTGACGGGTCGAAGAACCTGCACTCAACCGTCGGTTGCCGCGAGGGCTGCCCACGTCGGACAGCTCAGTGCCCATAAACACGCAGGCCCACCAGCACCACCACCGCCAAGCCCAGCGCGAGCGTGGTGAACTGCCAGAAAACGACCGGATTGCGCTCCACGAGCGGTACAGCCCGCTTGTGCTGAAACTGCAGGCCGGGTGAGTGCAGGTCGTGCAGGAACTCTGACACGGCCTCTTGGCGCTTGAGCGGGTCTGGGTGCAGTGCTTTCTGCAGCACGCCATCCAGCCAGTCCGGTAGCTCGGGCCGATGGTGGCGCACGGGTACATACCTTAGCCCTTTCAGATCTGCCGGAGAGCGTATGCGTACGACCTGCAGGCCATAGGGGAGCTGTGCCGTCAGCATCTGGTAGGCCAAAACCGCGAGGGAAAACAGATCGGAACGGGCTGTGCCCACCTGGCCAACAAAGCACTCGGGGGCGGTGTACTGCAAGGTGCCCGCGATAGGAGGTGCTTCGTGGGCGCCGGGCGTTGCGGGTGCCAGCCCTGCCACCAGGGTAGACCCGAAATCGATGATGCGCACGGTGCCGGTGCGGTCGATCATCACGTTTTCAGGCCGCAAGTCCTGGTGCAACATTTCCTTGTTGTGAAATGCGTGCAGCCCTTTGGCGACCTGGCCAATGATGCTGCGCACGGCGTCGAGGTCTGGGTGGGGATGGTCCACCATCCACTGGGCCAACGTCTGGCCCTCCACAAACTCCATTGCCACATACACATGCTGGCGAGGTCGATCACTGACATGGGGCCTGAGCACATGGGTGCTGTGGATACGCCGGGCCACCCACTCTTCCAGCAGGAATTGATCAAGATAGCCCGGGTCATCACTCAGCGCCGTAGACGGCGTTTTGAGCACCACCTGCTGCCCTGTTCGCTCGTCCACGGCTAGATGCACGTGGCTGCGTGAACTGGCATGCAGTTCACGCACCACGCGGTAGCCCTCGAACAGCATGCGCGGTGACAGCGGTGGTGGCAGCGCCAGCCCCTCGCGCAGCACCTGCAGGTTATGGGGACTGGGCTCTGGCAACGCATCAATGCGCAGCAACTGCACCGTCATGTCGTCGTCAGCGCCCCGCGCCTGAGCGAGTGTGATCAGTGCTTCGGCAGCGCTGTCGAAGTCGTCGGCAAAACGGGACAACGCGTGGTGCACGTCCGAAGCATCGAAATACGCGTAGGCCCCATCTGTCGCCAGGACATAAAGGGCACCGACCTCAGCCACCATGCAGGCATAGTCGATCTCCACGTTGTCGCTGGCGCCGAGCGCGCGGCCCAGGAACGACTCCAAGGAGGAAAGATGGACACGGTGGTCCTTCGTTAGTTGCTCCAATGAGTGCGCATGCAGGCGATATATGCGTGCGTCACCGACATGCAATACGTGGACTTCGCGGCCTTTCAGAATCAACGCACTGAAGGTGCAGACGTAGCCGCGATCCTTGTCGAACCGCGCGTGGCTGCGCATGGTTTGCGCATGCAGCCACGCATTGGTGGCACCGAGCACGCGCTGCGCCGACCTGCGCACCGACCAGGCGTCGGACGTGGCGTAGTAGTCGTCGAGAAAGCTGCGCACCGCGGCGGCGCTGGCCTCCTGGCTGACGGCGCTGGAGCCGATGCCGTCGGCGAGCGCAACGGCGATGCCTTTGGAGGTGCGCAGCGGCTCGGCCGGCAGCATGGCGCCGTGAAAGTCCTGGTTGACGCCGCCCTGCCCCGCCCGCGAGTGCTGGCCCAGCGTGACGCCGAGGGTGTTGCTCTTGCCGCTCATGGCACAGGTGTACACGCACGCAGGGCCGGACCGTTCCGGCCCTGCAGGGTCTTCAGGCCACGTTGCGCTTGGGCGCGGTCTTGTAGTGGGTGGAGTACAGCATGGCCCCCACGAACGTCAGGCCGCCCACCAGGTTGCCGATGACGGTGGGAATTTCATTCCAGACCAGGTAGTCCATGACCGTGAAGTTGCCACCCAGCAGCAGGCCCGAAGGGAACAGGAACATGTTGACGATGCTGTGCTCGAAGCCCATGTAGAAGAACAGGGCGATGGGGATCCACATGCCGATGGCCTTGCCCGACACCGAGGTGGACATCATGGCCGCCACCACGCCGGTGGACACCATCCAGTTGCACATCACGCCGCGGACGAACAGGGTCAGCATGCCGGCGGCGCCGTGCGCGGAGTAACCCACCGTGCGGCCCTCGCCGATGTGGCCGATCTTCACGCCGACGGCGTTGGGTGCCTCGCTGAATCCGAAGGTGAAGATGATGGCCATGAACACCGCCACCATGAAGGCACCTGCGAAGTTGCCGCAGAACACCAGCGTCCAGTTGCGGAAGACGCCACCCCAGGTGGCGCCAGGACGCTTGTCGAGCACGGCCAGCGGGGCCAGCGTGAACACCCCTGTCAGCAGGTCATAACCCAGCAGGTACAGCAGGATGAAGCAGCCCGGGAACAGCATTGCGCCCAGGAGCGCGTTGCCGGTGTTCACCGTGACGGTGACGGCGAAGGCGGCGCCCAGTGCCAGCATGGCACCGGCCATGAAGGAGCGGATCAGCGTGTCGCGGGTGGACATCAGGAGCTTGGATTCACCGGAATCGACCATCTTGGTCACGAACTCGGCGGGGGCGAGGTAGGCCATTGAAATTCCTTTGGAATGGGGAACGGACAGGCGCCTCGGGGTGATGCACCCCAGGAAGCGCCCCAGGAAGAAGACAAAGAAAAACGGCGTCCGCTGCACCCCCAGACACCTGGGGGACGCAAGGGACGCCGTTATCCTTGGAAGCGCGATTCCTTTGTCTGCGGCGAGCCGCAGACAGATGGCTGGCAGGCCACCATCAGCCCGCCCTCCACCACCTTCCTTGCAAGTTCCGTACCCTTGTTGGGGCAGCCCAGGCCGGGGACATTCCCGCAAACCGCGCACGTTCCGGGGGCATGGTGTGGCGGTGGCCTCACATCAGTGCAGGCCGGGCACCAGCATGGGTCAGGCGGGCTTGTCGCCCTTGCGTTCGGGGTGGGCGAATGCCAGGTCCGGCAGGGACAGCGTGGCCTCGGCCACATCGAGCAGGCGGCGGTTCTGGTCCATCGAAGTCTTTTGCAGCACGCGGAAGGCGACTTCCTCGTTCATGCCCAGGCGCGCCATCAGCACGCCCTTGGCACGCTCGATCACCTTGCGCTCGTTGAGCGTGCGGCGCGCCGCTTCGAGCTCGGCTTCCATGCTGGCCATGCGCGCCGACTGGGCCTGCAGCAGCTCCAGCAGCGAGGCCGATTCGGCCCCCTGCGCTCCCGCTGCCGACTGCTCCACCGCGGTCGGCGCGATGGCGATGTCAAAGAAGCGGTCCACTGCGTGCGTGCGCTGCGGCGGGTTGTCGCGCAGGCCGCGCAGCAGGCCCTTGGAGTCCTGCAGGTCCTGCTGGGCCTGCACGATGTGCGCCGCACAGTCCTCGCGCAGGCGTTGCACCAAGTCCACCTGCAACTGCCACAGGGCCGTGATGCGCTCGGTGCACACGTCGAACCAGGCGTCGCTGAGGTTGCTGTCCAGCGCGGCACCCGGCCGCACCACGCACAGCGTGCGCCGCAGCCGCTCCAGCTGGGCCATGCCGGGGGCAAGTTGCTGCTGCTCCCAGCGGGTGCGCAGCGCCGCATCGGCAAACTCGGCAAAGGCGCGCAGGCTGCGCTCCTGGGCATCGATCAGGTGTAGCACGCGCTGCTGGTGGGCGTCGCTGCCCTGGCCCGAGGCGAACAGCAGCGCGCCCATGGCCCGTTCCTGCCCCGCCTCTTCCTGCGCCTGCACCAGGTGCACCAGGGCCACGAGCTGGCGCGAGACGCTGGGCAGCCCGGCCGCATCGGCCACGTGGAAGACCAGCTCGACCAGCCCGGCGATCAGGTGGCTGAACGCGGCAATCGAATCGTGGGCGGTCATCGCCTGCTTGTCGATCTGGCTGCGCAACGCGGGCAGCGCATCGAGGCCCAACAGCGCCCAGGCCATCAGCGACAGGGCCTTGGCCGTGGCGCCCTGCGCAGGCTCGACATGCTGGGCGAATTCCCCGCGCAGCTGGGCCTCCAGTGCCACGACCTCCTGCACGATGCGGCCCCGCATGTCGGCAAAACGCTGGGCCTTGGAGGCCAGGTAGACGCCCGAAGCGCCACGCTCGCGCTGCAGCCCCTCGATCAGTTGCCCGACCACGTCGACCAGCGCGGCCCGGCTGGCAAGGTGGCGCACCGCATCGATCTCGAGCTGGCGCGAGCGCAGCACGAGGCTGGAAACGGACAGGGGCGCGGCGGCCAGATCGGGCATGCGGTGACTCCGGGATTCAGGATACGCAGATGCTAACCCCGCCGGACACCGCCCAGGGCATTCAGGCGACGGCCACGCTGATGCGCCCGCCCTCGGCGCGCACACCGTGCGCCTGCACCGAATGCTCGGGCGCCTCCAGGCATTCGCCGGTGCGCAGGTCGAAATGGTTCTTGTACAGCGGCGAGGCGACCACGACGCGCTCGCCCAGGTTGCCGATCAGCCCGCGCGAGAGCACGCTGGCGCCCGACTTGGGGTCCACGTTGTCGATGGCGAAGAACTGGTCGCTGCCGGTACGGAACACCGCCACATGGCGGTCTGCCACCAGGGCGCAGACGCCGGTGCTGGGCAGGATGTCGTCGACCGCGCAGATGTCGGTCCAGGCAAGGGGGTCGGTGCTGCTGTTCATGGGAAGTGCGCTCATGGGAGTTCTCCGTTATTGATTCATTGCGCTACAAGTTGCCCGCAGCGCGAGCAACTGGCGCAGCCGACACCAGTGCTCCCGCGCAAGGGCCGCCCCGCTGCGCTGGGAGCGTCCCCCTCCCGACTCGCGTAGCGAGTCGAGAGAGGGGTGAAGGCGCGAAGCGACTCAGGGGGTGCTTCATGTCAGGCGGCCTGGTGGATGGGGATGACCTTGGCAGGGGCCTGGCCACGTTCCTCTGCGCGTGCGGGGCGGATCTGGCCGCGTTCCTCGACAAAGAGCACGTTCTCGTCGGCCTTGTCGCTGTTCACGAACGAGCGGAAGCGCTTGCGCGTCTCGGGGTCGGTCACGGCGGTCTTCCACTCGCACTGGTAGGTGGCCACCACGTGCTGCATCTGCGATTCGAGCTCGGCGCACAGGCCCAGGCTGTCCTTTTGCAAAACATCCTTGAGGTAGTCGAGACCACCCTCCAGGTTCTCGCGCCAGGTGCTGGTGCGCTGCAGCCGGTCGGCCGTGCGCACGTAGAACATCAGCACCCGGTCGATCATGCGCACCAGGTCTTCCTTGGACAGGTCGGAGGCGAACAGCTCGGCATGGCGCGGCTTCATGCCGCCGTTGCCGCAGATGTAGAGGTTCCAGCCCTTTTCGGTGGCGATGATGCCGATGTCCTTGCCCTGCGCCTCGGCGCATTCGCGCGTGCAGCCCGAGACGCCGAACTTGATCTTGTGCGGGGCACGCAGGCCCTTGTAGCGGTTCTCCAGCTCCACGGCCAGGCCCACGCTGTCGCCCACGCCATAGCGGCACCAGGTCGAGCCCACGCAGCTCTTGACCGTGCGCAGGGACTTGCCGTAGGCATGGCCGGACTCGAACCCGGCGGTGATCAGCTCTTCCCAGATCAGGGGCAACTGCTCCAGGCGCGCACCGAACATGTCCACCCGCGCACCGCCGGTGACCTTGGTGTACAGGCCGTACTTCTTGGCCACCTGGCCCACGGCGATCAGGCCGTCGGGCGTGACCTCGCCACCGGGCATGCGCGGCACCACCGAGTAGGTGCCGTCCTTCTGGATGTTGCCCAGGTAGTAGTCATTGCTGTCCTGCAGGCCGGCCAGCTCCTTCTTGAGCACGAACTCGTTCCAGCACGAGGCGAACACGCTGGCCGCCACGGGCTTGCAGATGTCGCAGCCCATGCCCTTGCCATGCTGGGCCAGCAGTTCTGCGAAGCTCCGGATGTTGCCCACGCGCACCAGGTGGTAGATCTCCTGGCGCGAATACGCGAAGTGCTCGCAGATGTGGTTGTTCACGGCCATGCCGCGGCGCGCCATCTCGGCCTTCATGACCTGGGTGACCAGGGGCACGCAGCCGCCGCAGGTGGCACCGGCCTTGGTGCAGGCCTTCATCTCGGCGATGGTGCAGGCGCCATTGCCCACAGCCTCGCAGATGCCGGCCTTGGTGACGTTGTTGCACGAGCAGATCTGTGCCGTGTCGGGCAGGGCGTCCACGCCCAGGCCGGGCTTGGCCTTGCCGTCGCTGGACGGGAAGATCAGGAACTCGGGGTCCTCGGGCAGCGTGATGCCGTTGAGCGCCATCTGCAGCAACGTGCCGTACTCGGTGGCGTCGCCGATCAGCACAGCGCCCAGCAGCTGCTTGCCGTCTTCGCTGATGACGATCTTCTTGTAGACCTGGCGGCGCTCGTCCACGTACTGGCAGGTGCGGCTGTGCGGCGTTTTCGCATGCGCGTCGCCGATGCTGGCCACGTCCACGCCCATGAGCTTGAGCTTGGTGCTCATGTCGGCACCGACGAAGGCCGCGTCGGTCTCGCCCGCGATGTGGCGTGCCGCCACGCGCGCCATGTCGTAGCCGGGGGCCACCAGGCCGAAGGTCTGCTCGTTCCACGAGGCGCATTCGCCGATGGCGTAGACATCGTGGTCGCTGGTGCGGCAGGCACTGTCGATGGCCACGCCACCGCGCGGGCCGATGGCCAGCAGGCTCTGGCGGGCCAGTTCGTCGCGCGGGCGGATGCCGGCGGAGAACACGATCATGTCGGTCTCCAGGTAGGTACCGTCGGCAAACACCATGCGGTGGCGCGCGCGGGCGCCGTCGGTGATCTCCTGCGTGTTGCGGCCGGTGTGCACCTGCACGCCCAGCTCCTCGATCTTGGCGCGCAGCACGCGGCCGCCGCCCTCGTCCACCTGCACGGCCATGAGGCGCGGGGCGAATTCGACCACGTGCGTTTCCAGGCCCATGTCGCTCAGTGCCTTCGCGCATTCCAGGCCCAGCAGGCCGCCGCCCACGACCACACCGGTCTTGGACTTGGCGCCCGATGCCTGCATGGCCTCCAGGTCTTCGATGGTGCGGTAGACGAAGCAGTGGTCGCGGTCGCGCCCCGGCACCTGGGGCACGAAGGGGTTGGAGCCGGTGGCCAGCACCAGCTTGTCGTAGTGGAGCACCTCGCCGTCCACCGTGGTCACGGTGCGGATGCGGCGGTCCACCGATGCGGCCCGCGCCGCCAGGCGCAGCGTGTAGCCGGTGCGCTCGAAGAAGCCGGGCTCGACCAGGGAAAGCTCGTCGGCCGAAGTACCGCTGAAGAAGGCCGACAGGTGCACCCGGTCGTAGGCGGGGCGCGGCTCCTCGCACAGCACGGTGACTTCGACGCCGGTCATGCCGGTCTCGGCCAGGCTTTCGAGGAACTTGTGGCCGACCATGCCGTGGCCAATGAGAACGATTTTCATGCTTGCTCATCCTGCAAGAACCCGGGGAACCGCATCAAGGGGTGCAGGATGTGCCGTGCCTTGCGGCACAACGCACCCTCCGCGGAACCACGGGCGTGGGTTGGAACTACCAAGCGGCCGGCTGCATAAGCCGCGGCTCGCTCGGGTGTTCCGCCATCATTAGCGGAGGGGTTGTTGTCAGTCCGCAGGCAGCTTCACCGGCGGGTGTCCATACAACTGCAATATCCATGCCGGGGTGCGATTGGCGGCCTGAGAACCGGGGCAGTGTGGGCTTTCGAGAGGTCGTGCTCCACGGCTGTCTGCGTGGGCCCTGCGATCTCGCATCAATGCGGTGCACGGCCTCACCAACATAGGGCGAGCGCCTGAAGCGGGCCGTTTCAGACAGGCTCAGTAGCAGCGGCACGCATGCTTGGCGGTTGACCGGAGGTATGAAACGCCTGAAAGACATACTGCGTGGAAGCTCATGCTGGCTCACCGTGCCGGACCCTGCCTTCGCGTCGGGCCCGATCGAGCGTCTACGGTGATTTTTTTGTTTTCAAACCCGCGATCCGGAGGCAGACTCCAGCGAGATGAGATAGCCGTGAGGAGACCAGCTCCACCGCAACCACGGAGACATCACCATGACAGAACGCAGATCCACAAGCGAAAGGCGCAGCGGCACGGACCGCCGGCAAGAGGAAAAAGGCCCTCCCACCAATTACGAACGGCGGCGTACGATCGAAGCGCGGCAACCCGAATTGACCGAGCTGCACTTGAGCGAAGAAGAACTTCATGCACTGGGGTTCAAGCAAGGCGAGCCTGCCCCCAAAAAACCTCGCTGATCCGGGCCGCCCCAGCCATGGCGTCAGCGCAACTCGCCGAGGCTGAACCTCAATGCTCGTTGTCAGCCACGGTGAGCACCCGATGCGCCACCATGTCCAGCGCAGGCCGGGTGACGCCCTGCTTGTCGGTCCAGACCTTGGGCACCAAGCTACCGGCGAGGGCCAGCGCATCGCCATCGCGCAAGTGGTGCAGGGACGCGCGAACATCGCTGTCAAATGCGATCACATTCACGAACAACGTCTCGCCATCGGCCGTGCTGGCGCGCACCTTGGCCACGGTGAAGAGCTTGCCCGTCTTGTCGGTACGCTGCTCGGCATCGCCATACAGGCGCCCTGACACCAATCCATCGATCATGTGAGTCCTTGACCCCGAAGACGCACTGGGCGCACGTAGCAACGAGGGCGGTTGTTTGTGAGCACCTGAGGTGGACCGCGGGAAGTGCGAGAGCCCTAGCCACCACGGCAATTCACGGCACCGATTTCACGGCGCCAGCAAAAAAGCCCAGAACCTTTCGGTTCTGGGCTTTTGCGATCAATGGTCGGCGTGGCGGGATTCACACTTGAACCCAGACCCCGCATGAACACTTAGCAAAAGCCGAAATCTGCTTCGAGTTGCCCCAAAAGTTGCCCCATGGCACCAGAAGGGGGATTGTCCCACGGCCAGCGCATGCGCCGGGCGCTTAGAACACCTCCCCGTTTTATTTCGTGGCGGTATACTGTATAAATGCACAGTATTTATATGCCTCGAAGTCCAACCCCGGTGGAGTGCAGTCCAATGCCTCTGCCGCTGGCAAACGGGTGTGTACGTGCAGGATTCCCATCCCCTTCCGAAGACTTCGGCGCAACCCGCATTGACCTGGCGGCAAAGCTCATCAGGCACCCCCAGGCCACGCATATCATGGGCGTTTCGGGTCTATCCATGCGAGATGCAGGGATTGATGATGGCGATTGGATCGTGGTGGACAAGGCGATAAAACCCAGCAATGGCCAGATCGTCGTGGCCGTGGTGGATGGCGAATTCACCGTGAAATATCTCGTGCTACGGGCAGGTCGCGTCAAACTAAAAGCGGCAAACCCAACGTTCCCAGACATCGTGCCGCGTGACGGTCAGACCATCGAGGTCTGGGGGGTGGTCACTGCGTGCGTGAAACGATTTATCACCTGAACCGCGGGCGCTTGCGAGTGCACACACATGTACGCACTGGTCGATGGGAACAACTTCTACGTTTCCTGTGAACGTGTCTTTCGGCCGTCCCTAAATGGCCGTCCTGTGGTCGTACTGAGCAACAACGACGGCTGCGCCGTAGCGCGCTCCAATGAGGCGAAGGCGCTCGGAATCAAGATGGGCGCGCCCTGGTTCCAAATACAGCACTTGGAACATAGCCACGGGCTTGTGGCGTTGAGCGCGAATTTTGTCTTGTACGGCGATATGAGCGACCGAATGATGAGCCTCGCGGCGGGCCTGGGACCGACGCAGGAAATCTATTCCATAGACGAAAGTTTCATCGGGCTGCAGGGGTTGCGCGGCGATTTGACAAAGCGCAGCCACGCAATCCGAGACCGCATCAATCAGTGGGTGGGCATCCCGTGCGGCATAGGCATTGCCAAGACCAAAACCCTCGCCAAGCTGGCGAACCACATCGCCAAGACCGCCGAGCGCAAGCCCGGCAGCTACCCTGCCGAGCTGGCCCAGGTGTGCAACCTAGCCGCCCTCCCCGCCCAGGATCTTGACGATGTTTTAGCGGCAACGCTGGTTGAGGATGTATGGGGCGTGGGCCGAAAGAATGCCACACAACTGCACGAAGGTGGCGTGCACACGGTGCTGGACCTGGCACGCATGGACCCGGCAACCGTGCGCAGGCGCTGGAGCGTGGTGCTTGAGCGCACCGTGCGCGAGCTGCAGGGCATGGAGTGCATCGCGCTGGACGATGCACCCGCGCCCAAACAGGAGATTGCATGTACGCGGTCTTTCGGTCGGGCTGTGGCGGACCTCCCAGCGCTGCTGGAGGCCGTCAGTGAGTTTGCAAGCAGAGCGGCCGAGAAATTGCGCAAGCAAGGCGGCGTGGCCAGCCAAGTGTTGGTGTTCGCGCACACCTCGCCATTTCGCCCTGGGCCTCGCTTCAATCGCAGCGTGGTGGTGCCACTGCGCCGCCCCACGGCCGACACCAGCCAATTAGTGCGCGCCGCTGCGACGGGCATGCGGCGAATCTACGAACCGGGCTACAAGATGGCAAAAGCTGGGGTGATGCTGCTGGACCTTGCGCCTGGGAGCGTTCTGCAGGGCGAGCTGGATTTGGAAGATGAAGATGGGCGCGACCGCTCGCGCCTGATGGTAGCGCTTGATGCGCTCAATGGTCGATACGGAAAAGGGACGGTACACGTTGCCAGCACAGGGGTGGACAACCAGACCCGGACTTGGGGTATGAAGCAAGAAAGGCGGACGCCTGCTTACACCACCTGCTGGGACGATGTGCCGATTGCTCGAGCATAATGTTAGTAACAGTAACTTTCAAACAACAAGCTTCTGCCAAGTGGCACGAGTTATCTGAGGATCTAAAGATGAGCGGTGGAATTCTTAGCAGCGCTGGAAACCCAATGGATGCAGCTGGAGTACTTTCAAGTTTCAATACACCTTCTGGATTAGTTATCGCAAAAAATCTGTGGTACACCGATCAGCATATTCATTTGCACGGATATTCATTTCAAACATGCCGATTCGATAATTGCGACATTATGATTGCCAGCGGAAAGTTTGAACTAATAAATTGCCGCATAGGAAATGACTGTCGAATTCACTATTCGGGTGACGCAATAAATATAATAAAGTTCTTCCTACTTCCTACACCGTGGGCGGAACGACATTTCCCGGGCTTTGCAGCCACAAAAGGCGCAAACGGCAACATCACAATAAAGCAGGGTTGATGATGCTATCAAATAAATCAACAACCAAAACGAATATCACCCTGTCACCAGAGAGAAGCCAAACACCACTGGTCGCCCTAGTCGTTTTTATGTCAATCCTTGCTATTGGGTCGGTCATGCTTCTCCAGCAGGATAAGGCATCTGGCTATGCGATGCTAGGCGTCACCTTGATTATAGCTTTTTTGATTCTCTATTACTGGGATAAGGGAAGGTTTGACAGCGAGCTAAGCAATGCCAAGTCCACAGAAGTAAAATCTGGTGACATAAGCGTAATAACTGATTCGAGACTTTTTAGGGATCCCAGGGCCCTGACAGATATTATTGAGAGAGTTAACCTCGTCCACTCTAGAAAATCCCTCCCTGAGCCTTCTGGGCTTGTGGGTGACGACATGAACCCAGTGCCCAATTCGAGGGAAGCCGCCGAGGCCGAGGTGAAGGCGATAAATATAGAAGATGTTGCACAAAAAAGAGTTCTATTCCGTGCTGTTGGACAGGCAGAAGAACCTTCGGATGACGTTTTTATCGAGGTTCCGAACACTCACCTCAGTGCGCCTTAACTAAATTTGGGGCGCGATAGCGTGGCTGCGGTTCGTCCATCGACAGGGCAGAAAATTCCGTCAAATCTCGTCATGTGAAGCCATCCAAAATCTGTCCGCGAGTCCGCGCTAGGCTTTGCGCTGACAGGGGCCGACACCCCCGACGAAAGCGGGACATTAAGCGGGCAGGCGCGGCGGGGTCTCGACTGCGCGCCGGGATGGCTGGGTGGGGTGCGGCGGCCGGGGGCCGGCCAGCCCTGGGGATGCGTCCGCAGGCCCGCCACGGGGCCGTCAAGGGACCTCGGGCGGGCCGGCAGGAGTTAGGAGTGGATGGGGCGAGCGCCTGCGCATGGGCGCAAAAAAGGCCACCGCATGGGGTGGCCTGTATCGGGGTGGGCCGGCTACTTGCTGCTGCCGTCTGCGCTACTGTCGGTGGACTTGATGCGGTACTCGGTGAAGCGCATCACCTCCTCGCCTATCCATTCGTTCAGCTCGGCACAGCGGGCCTGCAGTGGCTCAATCTCGTTGCGCGCGAACACCTCGGCAGCTGGAGCCACGGCACCGAACCCGCCGGTATTGCTGGGCACCACCCCCATGAGCTGGGGCGGGATGCGGTGGGCCGCCAGCAGGTCGTCGCGGCTCACGTTCTTGATGTTGAAAAACTCGTCCTTCGCGGCCACTTCGGACAACGGAATCACCTGGATGCCATCCTTCTTGCCGTTGGGCGCGTGCATGAACAGGTTCTTGAAATTGCCCGGCCCCTTGCTCTTCTTCAGGGCCTCGCGCAGCGCATCCACATCGCCTTGCTGCTGGGCTGCATCCGACAGGTACAGGATGAAGCCCGCGTGGGAACCGTTGTTGTAATACTTGCGCCGGAACAGGGTGGCCGACTCGTTGAGCCAAGCCGACTGCAGCGCTGCAAGGTACTCGGGCAGGCCGTACACCTCCTGATTTACATCAGGCTCCATTAGGTGGAACACCGCCCCCCGCTTGAATTCGTGTTCATCCTTGTAGCCCTGAACGAAGAAATACCTGTCCAGCTCGCCACCGCGCCGCATGTACTTGGCCAGGGAGTGCCGCAGCTGCAGCGACCCGCCCAGGCGATTGCGTGGGCGCTCAAGGTAGGAATTGCCGAACGTGAGAAAGTCCAGCGCGAATTTGCTGAACGTCGCCCGGTCCAGCAGCTTGTGCGGGATGAACGTGCTGGCCAGGACGTTGCGTTTCACGTAGAGCGCACTCGCGTGGTGCGGGCTCGCGCGGAACGACTTGGCCAGGCCGTCCCAGCTCAAGGGCGGCTCGTACCACTTCCCATTAAGCCAGCTCTCCACGTAGTCCAGCATTTCCCCTTGCATCACTGGCGCGGGCTCGCCGAAGGTGAAGGCCTCAATCTGCGAGCGCTCGCCCGTCGCTGGCGGTGTGGTGGCGGCCGTGTCGGCCAGGCTGTCGCCAGCTGTCATCAGAAAATCTCCATAGTCGATTGGTTGGTGCCGGTCATGCCTTCCAGCGGTTCGTTATCGAGGGCGTGCATGCAGGCCCATGCAAGATCCGCGTGGCCCGTTTGTTCGGTGCGGCCGGCGGTGTAGGTGGCCTGGCTACCGCTGGCGGTCAAGGTGCGCTTGATGGACATGAAGGCCTGCGCCAGGTCGATGCCAGTTGCTCCGTTGTCGAATTCAAGGCGGCCCTTGCTGATGATGTTTTTGGCTTTCAAAACCAGCATGGTTTTGACTTCGACCGAGTAGTTGATTGCCTTCGCGGCAGGGAAAAACTTGCTCACGATCTCGTAGACACCGCGACCCATGCCCGTGGTGTCGATGCCGATGTGCGCCACGTTGTAGCGCTCCGTAATTTTTTTGATGGCGTCGGCCTGGGCCTCAAAATCGAGCCCGCGAAACTGCTGTGTTTCCAGCACCCGGAATTTGCCGCCAGGCGTTGCTGGCGGTGCCAACACCACCAGGCCGGCAGAATCGCCAGTGCGCGAAGGGTCATAGCCCACCCACACCGGCCGATAGCCAAACGGCCGCATTGCCAGCTGGTGCACGTCGCTCCACTCCACCCAGCTATCGACCATGCAGTCCTGCAGCTCTGTCAATGGGAAGATGCTGAACGTGTCGTCCATGAACCCGCACATCAACAGGTTGGCGAATTCCTCGGGGCTGTACTCGTGGCGCAGTTCCTCAATGTCGAACAGGTTGCACCCGCCGTGCATGGCGTCCAAGATCGTGACGATCTGGCGCCAAATCTTGTCTTCACCCGTGAAGCCGCCGCCCAGGTGCGCGTGCGACAGATCGAGCTTGATGCGGTCGGCCTTCGCGCGCTTCCTGTTGTAGCGGTCCCCGCTCCACAGCGCGTAGGCCGGGTGCTGGATGCTGCTGGGTGTGGAGAAATAGGTTTTGCGCCAATGCTTGTGCATGGCCATGCCCGAAGCCACCTTGTTGAGTTCGTCAAACTTGCGCGTCCAAAAGCACTCGTCAAAGTAAAAATTGCCGTGGTAGCCCTGCGCCGTCAGCGCGTTGGTCCCCAGAAAATACAGCGTTGCGCCATTGCTCAAAACAATGGGATCGCCCGACAGCTCCACCCCGCAAGCCTCTTTGGCGAACGCGATGATGTACTGCTTAAAAATGTGCGCCTGGGCCTTCGATGCCGACAAGAAAATTTGATTGCGCCCAGTCTCCAGCGCATCGGCCAGGGCCTCCCGGGCGAAATACCACGTCGCGCCAATCTGCCGCGACTTGAGAATGAACCGCGTGCGCTGATCGTGTGCCGCGCGCCAAGTCTTCTGATACCCGAACAAGGAACCCGCGAAACAGTCCAGCAACTGCTGGTGTTCGTTCTCATCGAAGTGGTTGCGGTCGGGCTGTTTCTTGGGCTTGTCATTGCGGCGGTTGATCGCAGGGTTAAGGTCCGCCTCCTTGCCCGTCTTCTCGTACTTGTGTACGCGGGCCAGGCGTTCAATCTGGCGGCCCAGCAGGTCAATTTCCTTGTAGTCGCCTCCAGTCTTGTTGTCCTTCATGACAAGCTGTGCCATGCGGGTTTCAATCACTGCCTCCACCCGGTCCACGGGTTGCGCCTTGTCCCACTCTTCGGCATCCTTCCACCCCTGCACGGTGGAGCGCGGTTCCTCGATATAGGCCGCAATGGTTGTGACCCTCCACCCCTGCCAGTAAAGGTGCCGCGCAGCGCGGCGCTTGTCGGCCGCCAGGCCGTCACCGGGCAGGATTGAAAAGGGCAAGGCTTTGGCGATGGCTTCGGCGGGCATGGGGCCAAGTTTGGGCCGCCACGCTGTGAAAAAGCACACGCTCCCCTGCCCTACTGCATGTGCCTGAACGCTGCACATGCGGCATTCATTGATGGGTTCGCGCGACAGCGAGACGATGGCGACTACTGCAAACCATCGCTCTCAACGCAACCGAGGAACCCCATCACCATGGCACAGAAATCCAGCGACAAGCCCGAAGCTAAGGCCCAAAAATCGCGCTTCTTCCGTGTGGCCACCGAAGGTGCCACCACCGATGGCCGCGCCATCAGTCGCGAGCAAATCGAACAGATGGCGAAGACCTTCAGCCCGGCGAAATATGGCGCCCGTGTTTGGATGGAACACATCCGCAGCCTGTACCCGGACAGCCCGTTTCGCGCCTATGGCGACGTCACTGCAGTAGAGGCCCGCGACGTCGAAGACGGCAAGCTGGCACTGTTCGCGCAGATCAAGCCGCTGCCCGAGCTGGTGGCTATGAACAAGGCCGGCCAGAAGATCTACACCAGCATCGAGATTCACCCCAAGTTCGCGGATAGCGATCAGGCCTATCTCACCGGCCTGGCGGTCACCGATTCCCCCGCCAGCCTGGGCACCGAGGCTCTGAAATTCGCAGCCCAGCACCCCGAGGCAAGCATGTTCTCTGCACGCAAGGCCGGCGACCGAAAGGACGTGCTGTTCTCCGAAGCCATCGAAGTGGAACTGGTTTTCGAGGATGACGAATCCGCCGAGACCGAGGGCGCCGTGTCCAAGTTCAACGCCGTGCTGTCCGGCCTGTTGCAGAAGTTCAAGGGCAAGTCGAAGGATGACGACGCACGGTTCACCGAAATCATCAAGGGCTTTGAAGCGTTCGGCGCCTATGCCGAAACGCAGGAAAAGGCACACGACGACTTGAAAACCGAGCACGACACCCTGGCCAAGAAATTCACCGAGCTGACGGGAAAGCATGACGCCCTGGTGAAACGCCTGGAGGAAACGCCCGAGTCGGGCTTTACCGCGCGCCCGCCTGCCAGCGGCGGCGACGGTGTTGCAAAGACCGATTGCTGAACCCCAATCGCTCCCAATTCCCCCAATCGCTCCCCCAGTAGATCCCCAATCCACCACCTCGGAAACCAAACATGCATCCCATTACCCGCAAGGCCGTCAATGCCTACGTCAGCCAAATCGCCGCCCTCAACGGCGTGGAACGCACAGACCAAAAGTTCACGGTGGCCCCTACCGTTACTCAAACGCTGGAAAGCAAGATCCAGGAATCCGCCGATGTGCTCAAGCGCATCAATATCGTGCCCGTGCGCGAGCAGATGGGCCAGAAACTGGGCCTGGGTGTCGGTGGCCCTGCAGCCAGCCGCACCAACACCAAGCTCAAGGACCGCGCCACCCGCGATCTTTCCGCCCTCGACTCCACGCAGTACCACGCCCTGCAGACGAACTTCGACACCCACCTGGAATACGCAAAACTCGACATGTGGGCGAAGTTCAAGGACTTTCAGCCGCGCCTGCGCGATGCACTAATCATTCGCCAGGCACTCGACCGCATCATGGTCGGTTTCAACGGCACCTCTGCCGCAGCCGAAACCGACATCGTGGCAAACCCCATGCTGCAGGACGTCAACAAGGGCTGGCTGCAGCAGCTGCGCGAGACTGCGCCCGAGCGCGTCATGGACGAAGGCGCCGCCGGCGCCGGTTCCATCAAGGTGGGCGACGCCGCAGGCGCCCACTACAAGAACCTCGATGCGCTGGTGTTCGATGCCTTGAACCTCATGGACCCGTGGTTCCATAACGACACCAGCCTGGTGGTGATGGTGGGCCGCGACCTGTTGCATGACAAGTATTTCCCACTGGTCAACGTGAAGCAAGCGCCCACCGAAGAACTGGCCGCCCAGGTCATCATGAGCCAGAAGGCCATCGGCAACGTGCAGGCCGCTGCGGTGCCCTTCTTCCCTGGTGCGTCCGTCCTCATCACCAGCTGGGACAACCTGTCCATCTACTGGCAAGAGGAAACCCGCCGCCGCATGTTCACCGACAACCCCAAGCGCGACCGCTACGAGAACTACGAAAGCGTGAACGAAGCCTATGTGGTGGAGAACGTGGGCAAGGCCGTGCTGCTGGAAAACATCGAGCTGGTTTGAGCGGGTGCCCCATGACTTCCCCCGCAAAAGCCCACAAACTGCGCGTGCTGGCTGAGCTGTCGGCCAGGGCCGCGCCCCATGGCCAGGAGGTCCGGGGCAGCGCCTACGAACTGATGCTGCGCGCGCTCGCTGAGCACAAGCGCGTGCTGCGCGGCATCCAGTCGGTCGAACGCAAGATCGAGGCAAAGCGCGAACTGATGCCCGCCTACGACGAATACCTGACCGGCGCCCTCGCGGGAGGCCAGGGTGGTCACGACATGGTGCTGGCCACGCTGATGGTCTGGCATATGGACACGGGTTCCTGGCGGCGCGCGCTGGAACTGGCTGGCTATGTGATCGCCAACGGCATGGCCATGCCCCCGGAATACTCGCGCACCCCGGCCGTGATCCTGATCGACATGGCTGCCACCGCGGCGCTGGACGGGAACCTGTTTGGCGACGAAGCGGTGCGCGTGCTGGCAGAAGTGGCGCAGCTCACCGAGAGCCACGACGCACCAGACCAAGCCCGCGCCAAGCTTCACAAGGCCATCGGCTATGCCCTGGTGGGCCGCACCCCAACCCACACGCCCGACTACAAAACGGTGGAGGAAACCAAGGCCCGCGCGGCCATGGCGCACTTCACCCGTGCGAACACGCTGTTTGCGCAAGTCGGCGTGAAAAAAGACATGGAGCGCATGGAGCGACGTTTGACCAACGCCGCGCCGGCCTCCTGACCGAGCGTACCCCGCACCCTGGCGGCTCCTGTGTCTGCCTCACTGCAATGCGCAAGCAACGCACGAAAGGCAGTCACAGGACCACCGCCACCTGAACGCACACCATGAGTTTCATTGCCACCGCCAATCCGCCCATCGAAGCCGAGGACGCCCAGGTCACCAACGACCCGTGGTTCCCGGAAATCGACGCGTCCAAGGTCCGGGAGTCGTGCCTGCTGGATGGCACGGTCACGGCCGTGCGCCTGGCTGATGCCATCGAAAGCGCGATCGACACCGTGAACGGCGAGCTGCGCGGCTACAAGGCCGAGCAGATCGCCCTGGGCGTGGCCTCACTGGCCGTGGCCGGCGACGGCCGCCAGGCCGGCCGCTACCTGCGCGCCATCCACGCGCACGTGCAGGCAGAGCTGGCCGAGGCGTACCGCGAAACCGACACCACGCCGCACAACGACAGCAAAACCGAACGCATCCGCGAGCGCATTGAAGCGAAGGTGGCAGAGCACCAGCGCCGGCTGCGCTGGGCTGTCGCCGACATGCTGGGCCGGCCGCGCACCACCGTGGAACTCATCTGATGCGCGCCGTTGCCCAAGAGCACGAAATGCTGGACGAACTGTGCCGCCGCACCACGGGCGCCACGGCCGATGTGGTGGAGGCCACGCTGGCCGCAAACCCCGGCCTGGCCAAGCTGGGGCCGCGCCTGCCGGTCGGCACCGTCGTGCAGATCGTTGTCCCGCCCAAGCGAGCCCAAAAACAAACCATCAACCTGTGGGACTGACCACCATGGACCGAGAAAGCATCATCAAAGCCGTGGGCCTGGAAACCGCCAAGGCCTCGCCCCCTGTCGCAGTCGTGGCCCACCAGGCCGCTAACGGCTGGACCATGAGCCACACGCTCACAGCGCTGACCATCCTCTACGTGGGTGTCCAGCTGGCCTACCTGCTGTGGAAGTGGCGCAATGAACGCGCCGAACGCAATGCCAAGCGCGCCGCTTACGGAGTGGAACCATGAGCACGGCCCTGCGCCAGGGCCTGGCCCGCGTGGCCGTGGCCTGCCTCACCATGTCGGCGGCTGGCTTCGCCGCCTGGACCGCCTCCGAGGGCGACGGCCCCACCCGCGTGGAAGCCGGTGGCGCCGTGGTGCATCTGCCCTACATCCCCACAAAGGGCGATGTGCCCACCATCGGCCACGGTTCCACCCGCTACGAAGACGGCACGCCCGTGCGCCTGTCTGACCCCCCCATTCCGCGCCAGCGCGCCCAGCAGCTCGCCCGCAACCTGCACACCCAGGATGAAAAGCGGTTCAAAGCCAGCCTGCCGGGGGTGTCGCTCTATCAGGGCGAATACGACCTCTACGAGGACTTCGTGGGCCAGTACGGCATCGGCAATTGGCGCAAGCCTGGTTCCCCTCGCACCTGGCTGCTTCGGGGCAACTACCCGGGGGCGTGTGAGGCCCTGCTGACCTGGCGGTTTCAGGCCGGCCGAGACTGCCGCCTGCCGCAGAACTGGGGGCCGCAGGGCTGCAAGGGCGTGTGGACCCGTCAACAAAGGAGGCATGCCAAATGTGTGTCGATGCTCTGAAAAAAGCCGTCAAGGTCATGGCCATCACGGCCGTGGTGCTGGTGCTGCTGGCAGTCGCAGGCCTCGCGGCCCTGTACTTCACCTTCTGCGGCGGCCACCCGCACGGGCTGTGCTGACATGCTGACCACCCTGCGCGCCAACGTCTGGAAATACACCGCCATCGCCCTCGGGCTGGGCCTGGGCTTCGGGCTGCTGATGCAGACCCTGCGCCTGGCCGAAGCGCAGCTGGAAACCGCCCACACCCAGACCACCCTGCAGACCGAGCGCACCGCCGCCGCGCTGTCTGCGCTCAAAACCTCAGAGCGCTATCGCAAACTTGGAGACAAGCACCGTGACGAAATTGCCAAAAACGACACCGAAGCGCAGGCCGCGCTGGCTGTTGCTGATGATGGCCGCGCTCGCGCCCTGGATGCTCGCAACCGGATGCAGCGCGACCTTGCCGACTACCTCACCCAGCACCGTACCGCCGCCCAGGCTCGCGCCGCTGCCGGCCAGTGCGCGCCAGACACCGCCCCCGCCGAACTGCTTGCCGACCTGCAGCGACGCGCTGACGACAGAGCGGGAGAGCTGGCGCACGTCGCTGACACCGCCCGTACCCGTGGCCTTGCCTGCGAGCGCGCCTACGACAGCGCCCGCGCAATGACGGAGGCCGCCCAAAGTGGAAAAACCGAATAGCCTGCGCGAGACGCTGACCAAGGCATTGCCTGCGCTCAAGAAAGACCCGCAGAAACTCGCCATCTTCATCACGGGCGGCCGGGTCATGCACACCGGCACCGATGCGCTGTCGTTTGAGTACTCCTACACCCTGCGCGCGCTGCTGCTTGACTATGCAGGCCACGCCGATGCCGTCATGGCCCCGTTGGTGGGCTGGATGAAGCGCAATCAGCCCGAGGTGTTCGACAACCCCGAGCGCCGCGCCCGCGCCATCCGTTTCGAGGCCGAGTATCTGAACCCCAAGGCCATCGACCTGCAGATCGAGCTGGAGCTGACAGAGCGCGTTATCGCCCGCCCGCGTGCCAACGGCCCGGCCGGTGCGTTGGACCTGATCCACCCCAAGGAACCACCGCCACCGCTGGCGATCCTGCAGGCCGAGCATTGGGAAGTGTTCCTGCGCGACGAGAAGCTGGCCGAATGGGACTACGCCGCCCGATGAAATACCTGTTCACTGCCTGCTTTCTGGTGTGGGAGGGATACCAGCGCATCCGTGGCCGCTGGCGCCGCTGGGTGCGTGCCCGCCAGCGCGGGGAAAGCTGACACATGGCCGATTTCATGGAGCTGGAAGGGTGGCTGCAACCCCTGCTAGACCGCCTCACCGATGGAGAGCGCCGCAAACTGGCGCTCGACATTGCGCGCGAGCTGCGCCGCGAAAACGCCGCCACCATCCGCGCGCAGCACGGCCCGGACGGTGAAGCCTGGGCGCCGCGCAAGAACCCGCTGCGCGACCAGGGCGGGCAGCTGCGCAAGCGCAACGCCCAACGCCTGTTTGCAAAGCTGGCCGGCGCCAAGCACTTGCGCGGCCACGTCGATGGCGGCGATGCGGTGGTGGCCTTCACCGGCCGCACCGAGCGCATAGCGCGGGTGCATCACTTCGGCCTGCGTGACAGCGTGAAGCCGGGCGGCCCGCAATACGACTACCCTGCGCGCCCGCTGCTGGGCATTTCCGACAACTTCACCAAGCGGCTGCAGGACCGTTTGCTTTCACACATCGCGGGCGGTTGAACTGCTGCATGTGTGCATCGCGCACACAGGGCAAACCGCGTGCTTTATCGCGCACGCGCGGGCACCATCAAATGCATGGATCGCCCCATTGATCAGCCCGAATCTCCGTTTGAAATCCTGCGCCGCCTGGAGAACATCGCACGGGTGGGGACCATTGCCGAAGTGCGCACCGGCCGACCCGCGCGCTGCCGCATCCGCTGCGGCAACATCACGACCAACTGGATTCCCTGGGTAACGGGCCGCGCGGCCGGTGAAGCCGGTAGCGTGTGGTGGCCGCCCAAGGTGGGCGAGCAGTGCCTGATGCTCGCGCCGGGCGGCGACCTCATGAACGCCGTGGTGCTGCCCGGTGCCTACAGCGACGCAAACCCCCAGGTCAGCGAAAACCCCGAACTGTTCCGCATGGAGTTCGGCGGTGCTGGCTACATGGAACACGACGCCACGTCCGGCGAATTCACGCTGGCAGCAATCACAAGCATTCTTTTGCGCGTGATGGAGTCGTCTATCCAGATCACGCCCGATGCCATCGTGATGAAAGCCGGGGGCGCGACCGCAACGCTCAACGGCGAAGGCCTCAAGGTCACGCCCGATGTACTGGCGCAAGACATCAGCCTGGTGAACCACCTGCACCCCGGCGTGAAGCGCGGCGGCGAAGAAACGGACCCACCCGTATGAACCGCACCACCGGCCAATCCATCACCGGCCTGGACCACCTGCGCCAGTCCCTGGGCGACATTCTGACGACGCCCATTGGCTCGCGCGTCATGCGGCGCGAGTACGGCTCGCTGGTGCCCGAGCTGATCGACCACCCCGACAACCTGCCCACCCAGGTGCGCGTCTATGCGGCAGTGGCCAGCGCCTTGATGCGTTGGGAGCCACGTTTCCGGCTGTCGCGCATCGAATCCTTGCGCGAGGCCAACCGCCCCGGCGCCGTGCTGTTTCGCCTGCACGGCACCTACGACCAGCGCGGCCGTGTTGGCCCGCTGTCTCTGAACGTATCCGTAACGGGCCGCGCCCCATGAACACCCTCGACCTGTCCGCACTGCCCCGCCCTGCCGTGGTCGAAACCCTCGACTACGAAACCGTGCTTGCCGAGCTGCGCGCCGACCTGCTGCGCCTGTACCCCGATGCAGCCCAGGTGATCGACCTTGAAAGCGAACCCCTCGCCAAGCTGCTACAAGTGGCCGCCTACCGCGAGCTGCTGATCCGCGCCCGCATCAACGATGCCGCCCGCGCCGTCATGCTGGGTTGGGCCGTGGGCACCGACCTGGACAACCTGGCCGCCCGCTATGACCTGGCGCGCCTGCCCGGTGAAGACGACGAACGTCTGCAATCGCGTGTGCTGATGGGCTATCACGCCCTGTCGGCCGCTGGCAGTCCAACAAGCTGGCGCCTGCGCGCGCTGTCCGTATCGGTGGACGTGCGCCAGGTGGACGTTTGGTCCGACCGCCCCGGCCGCGTCAAAGTCTCCCTGCTGGCCCGCGTGGCCGCCCGTGTTGAAGACGTGGACGCCCAGCAGCAGGCCATCGGCCGCGCACTGTTTGGCGAACACCCCGAGGCGGGCGCTAATTCGATGTGCTGGCGGGTGGCAGTGCCAGGCGACGCCATCGTGGGCCAGACCGAAGCCGCGCTGCTGGCCGAAGACGTGCGCCCCCTGACGGTGGATGTAGACGTGACAGCCGCCCGCGTGCTGCCGCTGGCCGTGGCCGCGACCCTGGTGCACCCGCCTGGCCCCGATGGCGCCGTGCTGGCCGCAGCTGCCGCCCAGCGCGTGCGCCAGCTGGGACTGCGCGCAGCGTTCCGCGTGGACGTGACACGCGCCGCCCTGTTGGCCGCCCTCATGGGCGAAGGCATCCGCGACGCGGTGCTGGCCACGCCCGCCGCCGACATTGCAGCTGGTGCCGGTGAAGTGCCCGTCATCACGTCCATCACCGTTACACCACAGGCGCGCCATGACTGACCGCCACCACCTGCTGCCGCCCAACGCCACGCCCCTGGAGCGCGCGGCATCGTCGGCAATGGGACCGTGGACCGTGGGCGACTCTGCGCTTTCGACGTTGCAAGATCCCGCGCGCATCCCCGCGCACCTGCTGCCGCACATGGGCCTGGCCGAAGACGTGCCCGTGTGGCCCCAGGGCGAGGCCGAGCGCCGCGCCGTGATCGCGGCCAGCCCGCGCTTGCATGCCCTCATCGGCACCCCGCGCGGCCTGCGCAAACTGGCCCGCCTGGCCGGTGCCCGCATCGAGCGCCTGGAAATGCCGCCCGCCAAAACCTTCCTGGGCTTCTGGGATGGAGAGAGCCGCGCCAAATGGCTGGCCGCCCACCCAGAAATGCGGATCTACAGCCAGCGTGAGCGCGCGGCCTGCGAGGGCCTGATGCTGGGCCACGGCTACGTGGGCACGGGCGCAGAGCCACCAGCGCGAACCGCCGCCATGGCCCGCAGCGCTGTGCGCGCAGAAATCCGCTACCCCACCGGCCAGGTGTTGCCACTCACAACCCACGGCTGGAGCGCCATGGACCAAGAGCACACCGCCACGGTGGACCTGGCCCGCCGCGCTGTGGCCCGTGGCCAGCACCTGGGCCAGCCGCTGCAGGGCGTGGCCAGCCGCGCCGATGCGTCCAACCGCTACTGGCGTGTGCAGAACGTGAACTACCGCGAGCGCCTGCAGCTGCTCACGCTCAAGCAAATGGCGCCGTCCATGGCGCCCCTGTCCCCCGATGCCGAGCCCGTGGCCGAGCGCGCACCGCGCCCGCATGTGCTGTGCGCGGGCCTGCCCCTCGCGGGCTTCACCGTACGCAGCGACAGCGCCCGGCGCATGTATGCCCGCATCCGGCTGCACGACCCGGCCGTGGCCAACGTGCCCAAGCACGGCCCCTCCTACCTGGGCTTCACCCGCCTTTCCAGCCCGCCATTCATCGCGTTGGCCCATGTGCGCATGCCAGAGCAGCGCCAGCCCTTCGCCATGGCGGGCAGCGCTATGAATACCGCGCTGTCGGCCGGGGGTGCCCGCGAGCGCATGGCCCCGGTGCTCGACGCCATGGACTGGGCGCGGGCCGCACACGACAAGGTGCTGGTGCGCACGCGGCTGCATGCCACCGCGCGCGCCAGCCGTATTTACAAAGCCGGTGCCGTGCTGGCCGGTCAAACCATCAACAGGAGCTAACCCCCATGGAACTAAGCGTCATCTATCGCGACCGCCAAGAGCTGCAGGCCGCCGACCTCAACAACACCCAGGCCTGGGGCGACGAAGCCCGCCGCCACATCGTCAGCGACGCCATCACCAGCGAGCGCCAGTTTGTGGGCCTGACCGTGTCCGGCCGCAGTGCCACCGAGCTGGAAGTGGCCGTGGGCCGCCTGTATGACGGCCCCACGGGCAAGGTGTACGCGCTGGACGTTGCACAGGTGCAATCCGTGTTCGCCATGCTCCCTTTGCAGGATCAAAAGTGGGTGGCCGTCAGCGTGTTTGGCCAGGAAGAAGACACCAGCATTGAGCCGCGCGACTTCCTGATCGACCTGCAGACCCGCGAGGTGGAACCCCAGGCCGTGGCCATGCAGCGCCGCCGCGTTGCCACCGTGCACATTGCCCAGGGCCTGGAGTCCCCCACACCTGAGCGCCCCGAGCCGCCCACCGGGTACACGCTGATCGCGCACGTTCGCCTGTCGCCCACCGGCGTGCAAGAGGTGGTGCTGGCCGAAGGCCGCCGCCTGCCCAACCTGCAGCGCGTGGATGCCCGCTTGCGCACGGCAGAGGGCTGGATTCTTGCGGCCGAGCCGCGCATCGCTCACATCATGAGCGACATCGCGGGCCTGGCTTCGGACCTGTCCACCCGCGCCAGCCTTGAACACGTGGCCCAGCTGGGCGTGGACATGGCCAAGCTAAAGGAGCGGATGGAAATCCCCGACGACTACAAGTTCTACGGCGGGGACCACTTCCTCGACACGGGCGAGAGCGAAACCACCCACGCGGCATACAGCGCCGACGCATTCGAGGGCATCCGGCCGCCCATCGCTGCGCAGCAGACCGGCACCCTGTCGCTGCTCAACCCCATGGACCCCGAGGCCCGCACCAGCGCGGCGGGGCTGATGCTGCCCGCATTCGATGAAGTCACCCGCCTGCGCATGGAAACCCGCGCGGGCGAGCTGGCCATCAATCAATACCAGTACCAGACCCTCAACGCGGTGCAAAAGACCCTGAGCCGCGAGCGCGTGCGCACGGGTGAAACGCTCACCTACTGCACCAACAGCGCATTCTGGAAATCCGGTGTTTACGACCCGGTAACCGGCATCCTGCGCCGGGGGGATGAAGTGTGGACGGTGGACCCGGCCGACCAAGCGCGGGCCAACATCGACCACCAGTTCCTGCGCGTCACGCGCATGTGGGTGGACCGCTGGGAAGAACCCTATTGGGACATGGTGACCACAAACTACGTGGTGCAGGGCTCCGTGCTCGCGCAAACCGTGCTGATGGCGCAAACGGGCTGGCTCACCAGCGTGGAAATCTTTGTGACCAGCGCCGACGCGGCCGGGGGCCTCACCGTGCTGGTGACCGAGGCCGCCCTGGGCCAGCCCGATATGGAAAAGGTGCTTTCCCGCGCCACCCTGGCGCCGGGTTCCGTCACGGCTGGCTGGCTCAAGGTGGCCTTGCCCGACCCGCTGCTGGTGGAAGCGGGCAAGCGCTATGCGGTGGCACTGGTGACCGGCGCGGGCCACCGCGTGGGCTTCACCGAGGGCACGGAATACACCCAGGGCATTCTGATGTACACCCAAGACGGGGCCTACTTCACCCAGGCGGCAGAGCGCGACCTGATGCTGCGCCTGAACTTCGCCCGGTTCGTTTCGCCCCGCGCGGTGGTGCAGATGCAGCCGCTGCAGCTGGCGGGCGGTGTGCAAGAGCTGGACTTGCTCTATGACAGCGCCGTGCCGGCCGGTTGCCGCCTGGTGTGGGAATACCAGACGGGCGGCCTGTGGCGCCCCGTCACGCCCGACACCCCGCCCGCCTTCGGTGGGGCGGCCCTGGTGCCGCTGCGCGCGGTGTTCATCGGCACCCAGGACCTGATGCCCGCAGTTCGCCCTGGCAATGCCCAGGTCACGGTGCGCCGCCGTGGCACGGCCTTTGTGCACGTCAGCACCGACCGCCTGTTGGGCACCCCATCGCAGAACATCCGGGTGCGGCTGCTGCTCGAAGACTTCAGCGCCGCCGCTGGTCATACGGTGGACTGCCGCCTGATCGTGGGCGCCGCCACCGTGCCCGCCACCTCGTTCCGCGATGAAGTTGTGGACGGCCGCAGCCTGTGGCGCGAGTTCCGGTTTGCCCTGGGCGCCAATACCGGCGCGTACCGCATCCGCATCGACGGCGCGGGCGTGACGGGCGCAAACCCCTGGCACGTGGCCGAGCGCTACGACCTGGCGCTGTAAGCGGGGCCGACATGCCAAAACGATTCGAGGCATATCGGATGCGCGACGGCCAAACGCCGTTGTCCGAGGACTTCTTCAATGGCGTCTTTGGTGATATCGATACGCGCATTGCCGATCTGGAAGAACGCCGGGCCGACATGCAGGGCGTGGTCGATGAACTGACCCGGTTTGGCCTGGCCCGCATCGACACGCTGGTGGGGCCGTCCATGGCCGAAGTGAACGCCATGCTTATGCAGCTGCGCCAGCGTCGCGACGAACTGGAAGCAGCCATTGGCAACGTGGGCGACCTGGCCACGCAAACGCAAATGGATTCGGCAATTGGCGATGCCATGGACGCCGAAGCCCAGGCACGAAACGAGGCCATCACCCTGGCCGTGCAGGCCGAAGCCACGGCGCGAGCTGCGGAAGTCACGGCCGAGGCCGCAGCCCGCGCCGCCGCAATCGCGCTGGCCACCGCCAGGCCCAGCGCGTCCACCGTCACCTATGACGGGAACGGCCGGGTGTCGGGCATCACAGAGACATTGCCGCAGGGCGTGCGCTCCACCGTGCTGACCTACACCGCAGCCGGACGGGTCAACACCGTGGCCGAAACGCTGGAAGGTAAGACCCGCACCACCACCTACGCCTATGACGGCGCGGGCCGAGTGAGCGGCTATGCGGTGGTGGAGGTGCCCAATGTCTGACGCACTCATGGCTCCAACCTATGGGGAAGTTTCCGAGCTGCGCCGCCAGTTCCGCCAGCTCTACAGCGGCGGCGTGACGATGGACTATCTGTTTGCGGCCGTGGCCCCCACCGGGGCCCAGCTGGAAGCCTGGCTGGCGACCGATGCCAACCTGGCGGCCTACCAGAGGTTGATTTCCACGGCGGTGGGCGCCAGCGCTGTGTGTTCAAGCGCGGCCGTTGTGGCGGCAGTGGTGGGCAGTGCCACGGCACTGGCCTGCCTGCGCGACAGCGACACCGGCCGCGCCGCCCTGCTCAATTCAAAAACCGCCATGACTGCGGTACTGGCCAATGCAACAGCAGCCGGTGCCTTGCTAGCCAGCAGCGCCGCGCGTGGCGCGCTCTACGACCACGAAACCGCCTGGGGCCTGCTGGTGGCATCTGCAAACGGGCGCAACGCTATCTCCGCGCTGGCAGTAGAGCACACCAACGGAGCAACAGCATTGGTCATGCCGCCAGGCGTAGCAGTCGCCACCCGCGTGGTGTTGGTACAGCAAAAGATTTCCGCTGCTGGCCCGACATCACACGCGGGTGCGGGCGCTGATACCTACTCCACCACGAGCACAGCCTACGTTGACAGGTACGTGCGAGTTGCGGGCGTGGGGCACAGGACAACGTCAGCTGCAGGCGCCTCGCAAATCCGTTACCTGATCGTTTAGCAAAGCGACCGCACCCCATGAAAACCCAACTCATCATCATTGACGGCGCCATCATCGGCACCACCACCCCGGACGATCCCAACGGCTACCACCTGGTGGACGCGCCCGAGGGCTTCGACGGAGACCTGGCGGCCGTGGAATACGACGCCCAGGCAGGCGTGGCGCGGCTGGTGCTGGCGGGTGTGCAGGCCCGCCGCATTGCCGCCATCAAGGCCGAGGCCGCAGCGCACCTGGCCAGCACCGACTGGAAGCTGGAGCGTGCGAGAGAACGCGAGAAAGCGGGCTGGGCGCAGCTGGCGGACGTGGCCACCGTGCTGGCCGAGCGCGAGGCCGTGCGCCGCAGCAGCGACGCGGCCGAAGCGGACGTGCTCGCCCTCACCGATGCGGCGGCCGTGCGGGCCTTCACCTGGGCGCCTGACGCGGTTCAGGTGCCTGCGCCGCGCCTGCTCACGCACGAACAGTTCATTCAGCGGTTCACCCCGGCAGAGTGGGAAGCCATGACGGCAGCGGCCCGCGCCAATGCCGCCATGGATGCCTGGATGCGCCGCTTCACCCTGGCCACGTTCGTGAATCTCGATGACCCGGCCACGGCCGCAGGTGTGCAAGCGCTGGAGCTGGCGGGCATCTTGGCCAACGGCCGCGCCGCCGAAATCCTGACCGCCCCCCTTCAACCCGAGGAAACCGCATGAACGCCGCCACCCTTGCTTTGTCTGTCGCCGCCGCTGTCGCCCTGTGGTGCCTGGTGCCCTCGCTGTGGGTGCTGGTGCTGCCAGGTGTGCCAGCAGCTCACCGCCGCGCCGCTGCGCTGTCGTTCCTGCGCGCATCGGTGCGCGGCCTGGCCATGCTGCCCGTTGACCTGCTGGCGCCCGTGGTGGTGCCGGTCGCCCTGCTGGGCACCAAGCGCGAGGCCAAGACCCTGCCGAGGTGGGCGCGCTGGTGGGACAACGATGTATCCATCAACGGCGACGGCTGGGCCGTGCTGCGTGGCACCGCATGGGTGCGCATCAACCACATGCGCGACCTGCAGTCCGGTGATGGGCGTGTGTATTCCTACGACGACGCCGACTACCCCGGCGACGCCTACTACGCCAAGGGCCACCACCCGACCAGCTTCTATGCCCGTTGGGTGTGGCTGGGCCTGCGCAACCGTGCATCGGCCCTGGCCATCCAGTTGGGCCACCCCGCAGACAACTGCAAGCCCGTGGACGTGTGGGGCGACCCGGCCACCGGGCGCGGACATGCGGGCTGGGTGCTGCGCCACCACAACGGCGCCTATCAGCTGCACGCCACGCGCCAGGCTGGTCCGCTGTGCCTGCGCACCAACTACGGCCACAAGGTGGACTTCACCACCTGGGGCCGCCCCGTGCTGCCGGTGGTGTGCATCGCCATCAGCGCTTTGTCATGGAAGGGGCAGGACGCCCCGACCAGCACCACCTGACCCCACCCCTTTTTTTTGCATCACTCACAGGAGAACCCATGGCTGCACCAGCAAACTATCACCACGGCGTGCGCACCCTCGAAATCAACGAAGGCCAGCGCGCGATTCGCATCATTTCCACGGCCGTACTGGGCCTGATCGTGACGGCCAGCGACGCCGACGCGACCGCGTTCCCCCTCAACACCCCGGTGCTGGTCACCAAGGTGGACGCCGCCATTGCCAAGGCCGGCACGCTGGGCACCCTGCGGGGAGCCCTGACGGCTATCCGCGACCAAGCCCGCCCCATCACCGTGGTGGTGCGCGTGGCCGATGGCGAGGGCGCCGACGCTGCCGCCAAGCTGACCGACCAGAACGGCAAAGTCATCGGCACTGCCGTGGGATCGCAGTACACCGGCATGCAGGCCCTGTTGACCGCAAAGGCCAAGCTGGGCGTGCAACCCCGCATCCTGGGCGCGCCGGACCTGGACACCCAGGCAGTGACCACCGCCCTGGTGGCCGTTGCGCAAAAGCTGCGCGCGTTCGTCTATGCCGAGGGCTACGGTGAAGACGTGTCCGAGGTGATGGACTACCGCCAGAACTTCGAGGGCCGCGAGCTGATGCTGATCTGGCCCCGCGTGAAGGTGGCCACGCCTGGCACCGGCGTTGTGGTGGACGCCTCGCCAGTGGCCTATGCCATGGGCATGCGCGCCAAGATCGACGCCGAGCAGGGCTGGCACAAGACGCTATCCAACGTGCCGATGAATGGCGTGCTGGGCATCAGCAAGGATGTGTTCTGGGACTTGCAGAACCCCGACACCGACGCGGGCCTGCTCAACGGCGCGGGCATCACGACGCTGATCCGCAATCAGGGGTTCCGCTTCTGGGGATCTCGCACCTGCAGCACCGACGAACTGTTCGCTTTCGAGAGCGCCACGCGCACCGCGCAAATCCTGGCCGACACCATGGCCGAGGGCCACTTCTGGGCGGTGGACAAGCCGATGCACCCCAGCCTGGTGAAAGACATTCTGGAAGGCATCAACGCCAAGTTCCGCGAGCTGAAAACCCTGGGCTACGTCCTGGGCGCCAGCGCCTGGTACGACGAAGAAATCAACGAAGCGGCCACCCTCAAGAACGGCAAGCTCACGTTGGACTACGACTACACCCCCGTGCCGCCGCTCGAAGACCTCACCTTCCAGCAACGCATCACCGACCGCTACTTTGCCGACTTCGCCCTGCGCGTGGGCACCGGCGAATAAGGCCTCACCACCCCGACCGATTGACAACAGGAGAACACCATGGGATTGCCCCGCAAGATCAAAAACTTTGCCACCTTTGTGGATGGCGTCAGCTACGCGGGCGAAATGCCCGAAGTGACCCTGCCCAAGCTCGCCCGCAAGATGGACGATTACCGCAGCGGGGGCATGAACGCACCCGTGAAAGCCGACTTCGGCATGGAAGGCATGGAAGCCGAGCTGACCGCAGCGGGCTACATGAGCGACCTGTTCAAGAGCTGGGGCACGCTGCGCCACGATGGCGTGATGCTGCGCTTTTCGGGCGCGCTGCAGGCGGATGACGGCGAAAACGTGGACGCGCTCGAAATCGTGATGCGCGGCAGGTTCTCTGAAATCGACCCCGGTAGCGCCAAGGCGGGCGAAGCCACGGCCATCAAGTACAAGGCCGCGCTGAGCTACTACAAGCTGACCATTAACGGCGAAACGCTGATCGAGATTGACGCCGTGAACATGGTCGAAATGGTCAACGGCGTTGACCGCCTGGCCGAAGTGCGCGCCGCCCTGGGCATCTGACCGCCAGCACCACCGCAGCGGCCCCGAGCGGGCCGCGCCCATTCACCTTCTCCCTGTCTTTTGAGTTCACACCATGACTACTTCCAACACCACCGCCGCAACCCTGGCCACTGCCGTTGCAGAAACTGCTGCCGCATACACCGCGATTGCCGGGGGCATCGCCGCTCCCGCTACCCCCGTGGGCATCGCGTTGGATACGCCCATCCAGCGCACCGGCCAGACCATCACGCACGTTCAGGTGCGCAAGCCCAACGCAGGCGCCCTGCGCGGCCTGTCGCTGGTGGAGGTGCTGCAGATGAACGTGACGGCCTTGCAGGCGTTGCTGCCCCGTGTGACCGAGCCGCCCCTGCTGCGGCAAGAGGTGGACGCCATGGACCCCGCCGACCTGGTGGCGCTAGGTTCGGAGGTGGTCGGTTTTTTGGTGCCGAAGGCGCAGCGGGAGAGCTTCCAAACCGCGTAGAGAACGCCATGGCAGACCTGGCCCTGGTGTTTCACTGGCGGCCCGCCGACATGGACCCCATGAGCTTGGCCGAGCTGATGGACTGGCGGGAACGGGCGCGCGAGCGCTACGAGAGCCAGGAATGACCCCCACCCCCTGCGCCATTGGATGTGCAAGAATGACCCATGCTTTCCGCCCTGCTGAAATACACGCTGCTTACAGCCGTGGTCCTGTCGGGCCTGTGGCTGCTGTTCCTGCCCGTGTACGTCTGGATACTGCACCGCGACGCGATGCTGGCACCCCAGCGTGCGGCCGAACTGGCCGAGATCGACGCGCTGCTGGCAGAAACCGCCCCCACCCGCTGACCCTTCGCGCCCCGCGCGCCCGTGGGGTGCGCCATGGCTGACCAGTTGCGCCTGCGCGTTGTGTTGGACATGGCCGAGCGCGTGCTGGCGCCCATGAAGCGCATCAGCGGAGCCAGCGGCGAAACCGCCCGCGCCCTCAAGGCCGCCCGCGACAGACTCAAGGAACTGAACGACCAACAAGGGGCCGTGGGCAACGTGCAAAAGCACGCGGCCGAGCTGGCCCGGTTGAACAACGCCCTCAAGATGAAACAGGCCCTGCTCGATGGCATGCGGGCCAGCGGCACGGCCACGGCCGCGCAGATCAAGCGCGAGGAAAGCGGGGTGCGCAAACTGGCCGAGGCCCTGGAAGTGCAGAAGTCCGCCGCCGTCAAGGCCCGCGCCGCACTCAACGCCATGGGCGTTACCGGCAACCTGAGCGCGGCGCAGGCCCGCCTCAAAACCGATATTGATGGCGCCACGGCCGCCATGGGAAAGCAGCGTGTGGAGCTGCAGCGCCTGGCCGCCCAGCAGCGGCACCTGCAAGAGCTGCGCGACAAGCACGCCAAGGCCATGCTGCACACCGGCATGGCGGCCGGTGCGGGCGTGGCCATGCAAGCAGCTGGGCGCCGGGGGGTACAGATTGGCATGGGGCCGGTAGCCAACTACTCCAAGCACGAAGACGCCATGCTGGGCATTGCCCGCCAGGTGCCCGGCGCCCGCAATGAAATGGGCCAGCTGACCGAGGTGTACCGCCAGGCGGAGCGCGACGTGCGCGCGTTGAGCGGGCAGATTCCGCTGACCACCACCGAAATCACCAACATGATGACGGCATCGGCCCGCATGGAGGTGCCCACCGACAAGCTCAAGGAATTCACCCTGATGGCTTCGGAGATGGCCACCGCCTTTGACGCGGTGCCCGATGAAATCACCGAGCGCATGGGCAAGGTGGCGAAGACGTTCAACATTCCGTTGACCGAGATTCGGGGCCTGGCCGATTCCATCAACTTCCTTGACGACAACGCCATCAGCAAGGGCGCAGACATCATCGACTTTATGACCCGCGTGTCTGGTGTGGCCGCACTGGCCAAGATGGACCCACGGGACTATGCGGCGCTGGGCTCCACCCTGCTGACGCTGGGCGAGCGCACCGAAACGGCGGGCACGGCTACAAACTCCATCGTCCAGACTCTGGCCGCCGCAACCAAGGGGACCAAGGGTTTCCGCAGCGCCATGGCCGAGCTGGGCCTATCCACCGACGAGGTGGAAAAGGGCATGACGAAAGACGCGATGGGCACTATCAAGATGGTGCTGGAAGCTATCAACGCGCTGCCCGAAGAAAAGCGCCTGGGTGTCATGGTGGAGCTGGTGGGCAAGGAGCACTCCGACACCCTGGCCAAGCTGGCGGCCAACCCAAAGGAACTGGCACGCCAGCGCGCGCTGGCCAACGGGTCGCAGGCCCAGGGCTCCATGGCCCGTGAGGCCGCCGCGCGCAATGCCGCGCTGTCTGCACAGTGGCAGATGACGAAGAACCGGGCGTTCAACCTGAGCGCTACCGTGGGCGAGGCGCTGGCGCCTGCTCTGCTCAAGCTGCTCAAGGTGGTAAATCCGCTGATCGAGCGCTTCATGCGCTTTGTGCAAAACCACTCCACCCTGGTGGGCTGGGTGCTGGGCGCAGTCGTGGCTTTCTCTGCACTCACTGCCGGGCTGGGGTTCCTGCTGGTGCCGCTGGCGCTGATCGCGGGCAAGGTGATGCTGTTGCGCTTTGTCTTTGCGCGCCTCGGGCTGGTGACCGCCGGGCCGCTGGCAAGCGGGCTGCGCATCGCTGGCCAGGCTGCCATGGTGTTCGTGCGCGGCGGCCTGCTGGCCATGCTGGCGGCTGGTGGCCCAGTGATCGCCGTGGTGGCTGCAATCGCCGCTGCGGCCCTGCTGATCTACAAGTATTGGGGTCCTATCAAGGCCTTCTTGGGCGGGGTGTGGGACGGCCTGGCCATTGGGCTGGAACCAGTGCTTTCGCAGATGGCGCCCCTGCTGGAGTTCGGCAGCACGTTGGTGGGCTGGCTGGGCCAGGCATGGCAGTGGTTCACCGCACTGATCGGCCCCATCCAGTCCACTCAGCAAGAGCTTGCCGGGTTTGCCAGTGCTGGCCAGCTGGTGGGCGAAGTGCTGGGCGGCATCGTGGCCAAGATCATCCAAGTGGCCCAGCATTTGCCCATGATCGGTTTACTGGCTCGCATGTTCTCTGGGCCGCAACAAGGCGCCCAGGGCGGTGCAGCAGGCTTGGGTTTGGCGGCCGGGCTACCCGCCATGCCAGCGGTTGCTGGACCGGGTGCTCTGCGGTTTGCAGAGGATCTGCCACCGCTGAAACTGCCGCAACGGGGCGGGGGCGCAAGTTCCACCACCAACAACATCACCGTAAATCCGGCGCCGGGCATGGATGAAAAAGCCGTGGCCCGCGCAGTGACGTTTGAACTGGACCGCCGCGAGCGCGCCAAAAGCTCGCGCGTGTTTTCGCAATACAGCGACATTGATTGACAGGAGAACCCCGCATGCTGTTTTCTTTGGGGCAGTTCACCTTCGGGCTGCAGACCCTGCCCACCGACCAGCTGCGCAGGCAAACGGCCTGGCGCCACCCCAGCAACTCGCGCGTGGGGGCCAGGCCCGCCCGGCAATTTGTGGGCCTGGGCGAAGACACCATCAACCTGTCGGGAGTGCTGGCGCCCGAGTTCGCGGGGTCCATGCGTTCGCTGGATGCACTGCGCAAGATGGCCGACAGCGGCAAGGCGTGGGCGCTGGTGTCGGGCGCTGGCGAAGTGTTCGGCGCCTGGACCATCGAGAGCCTGACCGAAACCCGCACAGTGTTGATCGACAACGGCGCAGCCCGCCGCATCGAGTTCGACCTGCAGCTGGCGGCCGTGGACGATGAGCGGGCCGAGCCATCGGGCGGTGTGGACCCATGGCCGGGTGATGACTATTGGGAGTGGTGGCTCTGATGGCCTACTACGAATATCTGGGCTACCTTCGTAACGCCGACCAGTTGCACCGCGCGCCCACGTTCTCGCTGGTGGTGGACGGCCGGGATATTTCAAAGAAGGTAGAGGCGCGGCTGGTGTCGCTCAACCTCACGGAAAGCCGTGGCGATGAAGCCGACCAGCTCGACCTGGTGATTGACGACAGCGACGGCCGCATGGGCATACCTGCCAAAGGCGCCAAGCTGGCGCTGATGCTGGGGTGGGAAGGTAGCCCCATGCAGGACAAAGGCGAGTTCGAGGTGGACGAAGTGGAGCACACCGGGGCGCCCGACACCATCAGCATCCGCGCCCGCTCTGCCGAGATGCGGCGCGAACTGCGCACACGGGCCGAGCGCAGCTACCACGGCAAGACCCTGGGCGATATCGTGGGAGACATTGCCACGCGCAACAAGCTGCAGCCCCGCATCGAGGACACCCTGGCCAGCACGCGCGTGGAACACATCGACCAGACGCACGAGAGTGACCTGCACTTCCTCACGCGCCTTGCCAAGAAACACGACGCGGTGGCCACCGTCAAAAAAGGGCGCTTGATCTTCAAGCCCATTGGCAGCACCAAGGCCGCCAACGGCGACGACTTGGAGCGCATCACAATCACCCGCGCAGATGGAGACCAGCACCGCTACCACAGCGCCGACCGCAACGCCTACAGCGGCGTGCGTGCGCAATGGCACGATCCGAACACAGCGCAAAAACGCAGCGTGCTGGTGGGCACCGAAGACAACGAAAAGCGCTTGAAAGACACATACGGCAGTGAAGCCGACGCCATGGCCGCAGCGCGGGCCGAGCGCGGGCGTATCGAGCGCGGCAAAGCCACCATGGAGCTAACCCTGGCCATCGGGCGCCCCGACCTGATGCCACAAACGCCGGTGGACCTGAGAGGGTACAAAGAAGTCATCGACGACACGCCATGGCTGGCCGTGAAGCTGACAAACGCCCTTGGCGATAGCGGGTTGACCACTCGCATGGAGCTTGAAACTCGCGCAACGTGAACGCGAGCCACTGGGCAGAATGCAGTTTTGCAGCTGAACTATTCCAATGCCCACATACCAAGGCGCCGACGTGACATTTAAGCTGGCAATTCCCCTGCGCACACACGTGCTTTATGCAGGTGGGAGCACGCACACGCTAAACCCGCAATGCACGATGTACATGCTGGACCGAAACGTTATCTCGGACATTGTTGGCACGGATGCAAAAACCGAAAATCAACGCCTATGGTTATCCTTTTTGGATCAGCCTGGCATCCACGTTACCTCCGTCTTTGCCGATATTGAAGGCGACCATCGTAGGCGGCCCACCTTCAAGGAGTATGTCGAACTCCTCGGGGACTCCCAGGCGAAACTTCGGGGGTTCTTCAAGCACGCGACGGTTGCAACCTTTGGCCCGGAAAATGCGGGGCGCGTCCATAGAGAGCTGGAAGCGGCAAGCGCTTCGATGCTTGACGAGATGAACTTCTACCTTGAGGCTAGCGATGTGGTGAGAACCACCGTGAAGACCGGGCACGAACGAGCATCAGAAGATGCATTGCTAACGATTGCCGAGAGGCACAAAGTAGGTGTGCGTTCGTTCGTATTCGTCGCGTTCCTTGCCGCCCTCTACCGGAAAGAACGGAGTTCAGCCTACAACCTGCTGATCAAGAAGAAAAAGGGCGATATGACACCAGAAGACATGGCCTACAACGCCGTAGCCGACTGCCACCACCTTCAGATGCTTGCAACATCTCTCAAACATTTTCCGAACGTGGGACTGATAACCGGAGACGCTGCGATGGCAGGGTTTTGGAGGGGCTTTCAGGTAAGCGGAGAAGGGGACTCCTTTGCGGTAAAGGTATGGCCTGATTCGTTGCGTAGGCTCAATGCTGACCGCGCCAAAACCGTGCTCGCTCGGGTGGGCGTGCCCATTGCAGTTGCCGCCGTGAAATAGTGCAACAGTTGCACTATACTTAGCGCCATGCACCCGCAACGGTTGCAGCCGACGCCCGCCGGATGCGGGTTCTCTGAGGAGATTCAAATGCAGACCAATTTCAAAGAACTGATGGCCGTGAAGTTTGCCGACGCCATGGGCCGCCTCAAGGCGCTGGGCCTGAAAGGTGAAATCACGGTGCAGCCTGGCGTGGTGATGATTGCAACCACTTGCAAATGGAGCGCTTCGCACTTTCGCAAAGGCATCAAGACCGCCTGCGCTCGCACCGGGGGAACCTGGGTGGAGAACCGCCCCAGCAAGGAGGCCCGTGTGTTCACGGTGGTGATTTGAGCGGCAAAAACAAGCATTGGCACCGGGAGTGGTCCCGGTTGCCTACCGGCAACCTGCAACACAGCAGCGGGGCCGAGTTCACCACTTCGGGCGGGGTGCGCCACATCGCCGCCACCTATGGCAAGTTCGCTGCTACGGAGGCTGCGCGCGGGGTGCCCGCACATGACCTGGCGGCCAGGCTGTCGCGGCTGGAGCGTGAGGGTGCACAGTGGGTTGAACGCAATCCATGAGAAAGTACGGTGCAACTATTGCACTAGTGCAACAGTTGCACTATGATTGGAGCATGCCAACACTAGCCCGCCTCGCGTCCTCTACCGTCACGATGTACGCAGCAGACCACCTGCCGCCACACTTTCATGTGCGCCTGAATGACGGCCGCGAAGCCCTGGTGGAAATCGCAACGCTGGAGCCGCTGACCACGCGGATTTCAAAGCGCGAACTATCCGACGCCCTGGCATGGGCTGCGGTAAACCAAGGCCTGTTGATGGCCAAATGGAAGGAACTGAACCCATGAGCAAGCAATTCACCCTGACGGCCGTAAAGGCCCTGGCCGATGGCGTGCTGGCGCTGACCTTTGCCGATGGCGAGCAGCTGCAGGTGGACGTGAAACCCATCATCAAGCGCCACCCTACCCTGCGCGAGCTGGCCGCGCCCGCCGTGTTCAAACGCGCTAAGCTGGGCGAATGGGGCGGCAGTGTGACGTGGGGCACCGATGCCCTGGAGCTGGCCGCCGACAACCTGCGCGCCCGCGCCGTTGAGCAGGCGGGTGGCTATTCGCATGAGGTCATATTGAACTGGATGGCCCGCCACGGCATGACGCTGGACACAGCCGCCGACGCGCTGGGCCTCTCGCGCCGGATGCTCGCCTACTACCGCAGCGGGGAAAAGCCCGTGCCGCGCACGGTGGCGCTTGCGTGCCTTGGCTGGGAGGCTGAGCAGCGTTTGGCCGCATAGATTCGGGCGGCCCTTACACGCTGCGCTGTGCCCTCCAAAACGCCCCACCAAGCCGAATGCTTGTGCCCCAGAACGAAACAACTGCTTACAGCAAAGCGATCAAAACGGGCGCAATCTACTGATTGTTTGATGACCCTTGAACGGGGTCAACTCGCTGTTCTACACAGCGACTTGCAACCTAGATCAGCTATGTGCATCAACATCACCCTTGCTGAGACGGTACCCGATGAGGCCTATGCGCACATCGTGGCTCTCACGCATCTATTACAGCAAACCGATGTCAACTTTAGGGGCCTCCCTATAGTGGTGGCGTGGGGCGATGTTACGGACGTCGCTCTCGTTGTCACCGACTCAGAGGACGAAATGCGAGAGAAACTCTTACGGCTTTTGGTGGAAGACGTATTGAAGATGCATTGAAAAGTGGAGCGCCTCGTCGCCGGTTTGAACTGGAAAGCAGAGCAGCAGCAAGCCCACAATTGCAGTTCAATCTGCGGTGTACATGACCATCATTTCGCGCGGGCTTTGGGCTCCGGGTGCGAAGAGCTGCAGCGTGATCAGGTGGCCCGTTGTCGATGGTTTCGTTGTGTAGGTCGCGGTCATCTTTATGCCGTGATACACGCTCGCATAAGTCACTGCGGTACCGGGTTCGGGCTGTTCCTGGCGGATGAGCTGGTGGGCTGCAGAAAATTCTGCCCAAGTAGCGCTGTTGCGCACCATTGAGAACGAACGCTTAATTTCTTCAATCAATTGCGCGCTGTATGAATCCATCGTGCCTTCTTACCCCCTTAATGCCAGCGCACTATGTACGCACCTATGTTGGTAGCCCGTAGAAGATTTTGCACATTTTTCCTATTCGGTCCATGCGAAGCATTGCACTCGCCGAATAGGTACCGCCTCCGTTGTGGCAATAGGCGTGCACCAGCTGAACTATCCCCGCACCCATGTTGGCAGGCCGTCAGACAACACGCACACTTTTTCTATCCGGCCCATGCGCAGCACGGCGCCTGCTGAATACGTGCCGCCCTGGTAATGGCACGCAGATGGCAGTTCGGGCGCTGCAGAGCTTCGCGTGGTGTCAGCGTCGAGCACTGCCGCCATACAGACCGATGCCAACACCGCGCTGACGGAGCCCAAAAAAAAGCCACGGCGATGGGGCCGTGGCTTACGTTTGATACGTATCTGTCGATGTGGGTCACTGCGTTGCCTGCAACCACCTGGCCAGCATCGTGGCCTATCACTACCTTCCCTTGTCCCTGCACGTTGTTCCTTGTTGTTGATGTACAGGAACAAATTTTTACATGCTGCACTCGCAGTGCGGCGTGAGAAGCCCCGTCGCTGTTGAGGTCCCGCAATTTCACCCAGGCCGGGCGGCGTTCGGTCAGGGCTTTGCAGGTGCAGCCGGCGCGGGCGCAGCATTGCCGCGCTCATAGCCCTGGGGAATGGTGATGATGATCGGCGCCGGTGTGGCAGCTTGGGCGGGTGCGCTGGGCTTGCCCGCGTTCCAGATAGCGCCCATCACCCCGATGACGCCAACCACGCCAATGGTGGCAATCCCAACCAAAGCGCCGTGGGTCCATCGGTGGTTGTCGGCGATGGCCTTGTGCATGTCCGCCTGGCTCTTTGCAATGTCCGCGCGCAACTCGGCCATATCGGCCCTTGTGGGGAGTTCCGCAATGGCAGATCGAATCCCCGCTACAGCTTCTTCGAGTTTGGCAACGCGTTCCATATCCCCATTATCTGGGGGCTGACCACCGGTTCGCAACTGCTTGCTGAACAGGTCAACTCCGTCGAAAACGTTGCTCATTCGGTGAAGTCCTCATCTACTTGGCGGGTGAGCATTGCCACTGTCACGCGCGTAGTTGCGGCATCAATGGACTGGGGGCCATTGCGCTCTTCTACGTGTATTGCATAGCTTCGCAGCGAGTCAGCGACTCGCTTCGCCCCTTCAGGCGATAGTTTCTGAAGCTCATCGAGCATGAAGGCCTGAGCCAGCGACAGGGTGGCAAGGGCGCTGGACAGCGTGCGTAGCGTCACGTCGTCAGTATTTGTGGCCATGACGATCAGTTCCTCTTTTGCTTACCGCCAACGGTGAATGTCATCGGCCCGGAAACGACCTGATCACCATTAACCTGCTGGCCCACGTCGCCGCCGATGGTGACGGTATTGCCGCCCGAGGCAGGCCCCTGCCCCACTTCCTGCAGGTAACCGCGCAAGACTGGGCTCCCGCTACGCCAGCGCGTCAGCAGGGTGGACTCCGCTTCGGATAGTTCGCCATCGGACCCGCCCCGACTCTGGCCTGTGACGATGTAGCCAACGTCTACACCGTGGGCCGCAACAACTGCCAAGAACTCGGCACTTACAGCTGCAATACCGCGCTCCCAGTCCTGATAGGTGCGCGGTTTCACATCGCCAAGAGCGGCCATTTCAGGCTGGTTCAACTTCAAGCGCTCACGTTCCAGCCGAAGCCTTGTGCCCATTGATGCACGGATTTCTGTATTCATTTGTTGACATGCACAGATTTCCGTGCAAAATACGTCTTACGTTGTAACCAATTCACTCCAGATAGTACATGCACACCACGCCACGACTGTTCCTCGAAGTCGTTCCAGCGAACCGCACGAACGGTGCTGGCCCTGTGACCGCCCTGGGCGTGGTGTGCGGGTACCACCGCACGCCCGAGCCGGGGGATACGAACCAGCGAACCAAGGTGGTTACCCACAGCCGGGTAATTCATCTGGCTGATCTCGAAACTCTTTGTCGTACACCTGCTGGCGAACAAGGTACTGGCCCAGGTGGTTGTGCAGTTCCCACGCAATGGCATGCGGAACGATCACCAGCGGCAACTCCCGCAGGTTGCCCCCTTCCGGGTCTTGCACCGTCAGCACCATGTGGAACGACGAGTCCTGCACGAAAGACAGCGTCGTGATCGGCTTGGCCACTTCCATGGGTTTGTTTTCTGGCGGGCCCATCAATTCAGGTTGCATCGGAATCCCTCTTTAACCAACTTGGCTTTTTTACTATGAACACATCGCTTTCAACTGCCTCCGCCGCGCCAAAGATCGACGTACAGCCAATGTCCTTAGACTCTGCGCATTGGGGCCATGTAGCCTTTCACGTCCAGTTCAAAGGCGGCAATGCGCCAGGCCATGAAAACGGGGCGCTGCCCGCCATTTGCGCAGCGCTGGCCAGTGCCTTGCGGAGCCAGTTGCAGGTGCTGGTGCCAGGTGCCCAGCTGGGCTTGCGCATGGTGGACTATGGCTGGCATGAGGGCCTGTTCCACGCCGAGGTGCAGCGCCGTATCACGTTGATGGATCGGGTAACGGACCAAGGTGGCGAGTCTCCGACCCTTGCATCCCCTGCTCAATGCCCGCCGCAGTCTCCAGCAGCATGCGGTACGTCTTGATGATCTCTTTTTGGTACCGGGTAACCGCCGCCCTGCCCAGTGTGTGGTCGGGGGCCAGGTGCCGCGAGGTCACATCCACCGCAGCGCGAAAAATCTCCCAGTTCACTTGTTCCATGGGTTCTTCCTTTGTGGTTTAACTATGTTCACATCCTTGACCACCCCGCCCGCTGCCCGCCAGCCCGCCCCAGGCCCCGCCCTGGCGGCCGAACGCCTGGTGCATGACAAGCCCATAGCGCTGCGCCTGACACAAGCCGAGCGCGACGAAGCGTTCCAGCTGGCTGGCGAGGAAAGCCGCAGCGCCAGTAGCTTTGCGCTGCATGCCTACCGCCTGGGGGTGGCAGAGCACAAACGCCGCCGCGCTGCCCTTGCCGCCAACGCCTGAAAGCCGCCGCGCTGTGCCAAGCCACCCCGTCATCATCCTGAGAGCGCGCCGACTGGGCCTGACCTTTGCCCGCAAGGGCGTCGCCCCAATGGCGAAGAACCTGCAGCAAAGCCAGCTGCCCGCCCAACGTGGCGCCAATCTCTTTGATGCCATTGTGCTGACCTTCGCGCAAGCGAGCGCAGAGCCAAAGGCCGTTTGTGCGCACTACGTCACGCCCACTGCAGCTATCGAGGACAGCAACCCATGCGAATGATGTGCCCGCACTGCAAACAGAACGCCTACACGCGGCATTCTGGCCAGCTGACCAACACCAGCCGCGAGACGATCTTCTACTGCCGCAACTACGAATGCGGCCACGTGTTCAGCGCCGTGACTGAAATCAACCGCACGATTTCCCCCAGCGCAACGCCAGACCCCACGGTGGTGCTGCCCATGTCATCCCACATCAAGCGTGCCTTGCTGCAGCAGCAGCTGCAGTCGATGCCATCGGCGGACTATCAGCCGCGCCATGGTGGCTTTGTGACCGGCGACCTTTTCGCAGCGATGCCCGCCGCCGGGTAGCGCCCTCCCCCTCCCTTTTCCAAACGTCTGACGGTGCCCCTTTGGGGGCCTCGCGGGGATTCGTTCGCCTTGTGTTTTTTGGAGTTGCCATGCGTTTGATTGCCTTTCGCGTAACCCTGCTGGCATTCGCCGTGGCTGTGCCGGGCGTGGCCATGGGTGCTGCCCCTTTGCTTTGGCTGGCCATTGCTTTGATGGTGGTAGGCCTGGCGGCCATCGTGGCCGCGCTGGCGGGGGTTGCCCCATGAGCTGCTACCGCGTGACGCACATAGACGTGCACCACCGCCGCCGCCGCATGCGTGTGCAGGCGTTGAACCGCGCCGGGGCTGTGGCCTGGGTTGAGCGGCTGTACGGCGATGCCTGGTACATCGCGGCGGTGCGCGAGGTTGGGGGCCGCTGAGCATGTCTGAGGCTATGCGCCCCGAGCCGCTGCATTCACCCATTGCACAGGTGCACTACGCACGCCTGTTCGGGGTGGGCAATGGATCCCTGCGTGATGAGTTTGTGAAAGTGGCCAGCCAGAAGCGGTGGTCAGACGCGGAGTCCCGCGAGTGGGCGCGCCTGGCTGAAACGCACCGCATGGCGTTGATGTTGCTGGCCGGTGTGGACGGTGACTTGGGCGCGCTGGCGCAGCGCCACTGGCGCGAGCTGCCAGAGCCCGAGCGCGTGGCCTTGAAAGCCGAGGCCCGGTTTGCGCGGCGCGAATTCAGCCGCCTGCATGCACTGACGGGGCGGTGGTGATGGCCAAGCGCAATCAGTACCAAGACTGGCACACCGTTGAGCGGTGGCAGGCCAACACGCTGGCCGCCAAACTCACGGCCACCCTGCCCACGCAATGGGCCGATGGTGTAGCCGAGCTGCGCCGCTCGCCACCTGACACCCCTGTATGGCAGCGCAACAGTGCCTGGCTGGAGCGCCTGCAGGCCTTCAAGGCCGAGCACGGCGATGCACTGCGCTTGAGCATGAGCGATTCGGACATTTGCGAATGGGCGGATGCAGTGGCCGGTGGGGTTGCGCGCCTGATGGACCTTTGGCCCGAGCCGCTGACCGAGGCCGAGCAGGTGGTGCTGGTGCGCACGTCTTGCAAGCTGATGGACGTGGACCCGCCAGAGGCTGACACCACCAAGGGCTTGATTGGCAAGGGGCAGGACGCGGCCTTCTGGCGCAAGCGCCTGCGCCAGCGGGTAGCGCGTGTGCGCGAGCTGGGCTCCATCAAGCTGGGTGTGGTGAACCACCAGAAGGGTGGCTACTGCAGCAACGCGGCGGTGGAGAACCGCCAGCAGCAGCTGGCCCGCGCTGCGGCCATGATGGAAAACACCTTGGTGCGCAATGAGGCTGGGCAGGTGTACCGCCTGGGCGAGCTGGCCAAGCTTGGCGTGTCTGACCGCGACGTGCGGCGGGGCGAGCTGATGGTGCGCATTCGCGGCTGCGAGGAATACGCCGACGCGGCGGGCCATGTGGGCCTGTTCTTTACGCAGACGTTGCCAAGCCGGTTCCACGCCATGCTGGCGCCCCCAAAGGGTACGCGCCTGCCATCGCGCAAGAACCCTAAATATGACGGATCAAGCCCGCGTGAGGGGCAGGCCTGGTTGTGCAAGCGGTGGGCCGATGCCCGCGCAGCGCTGGACAAGGCGGGCGTTCGGTTCTACGGCTTTCGCGTGGCCGAACCGCACCACGATGGATGCCCACACTGGCATTCGCTTTTCTGGTTCCAATCTCGCGAAGAAGCGCGGCTGGCGTCGGTCATCATCCGCCAGCACTGGCTCAAGCCCGAGGACGACGAGTTCCCCGAGGTGAAGTGCAAGAAGACCCGCGCGCACCTGCAGACGCGCCAGCCAGGCGCCCGCAAGAACCGGGTGAACGTGAAGTGGCTGGATGCTGGCGGCGCAGCTGCCTACATCGCCAAATACGTGGCCAAGAACGTGGGCGGGTCGTACCAGATCAACCATCTGGACGGCCAGGGCGAGGGCCACGCGCAGGGCCAGCTGTTCGATGTGGATGCGGGCGATGTGCCCGGCTATGTGCGGGTGGATGCCTGGGCCGCGACCTGGGGCATTCGCCAATTCCAGCCAATCGGCCAGCCCAGCGTGGTGGCCTGGCGTGAAATGCGCCGGGTTACACACGATCAGGTGGAACAAGCCCGCATCGAGGGCGACACCATCGCCTGGCGCATCTATGGGGCCGTGCACAAGGTGGGCTCCATCAAGGCCGATTGGCGCCGGTTCATGGAGCTGATGGGTGGCCCATGCCGCAAGCGCGGCGAGTGGGCCATGACAGTGGCGCACCGCGAAACCCAGACCACGAACCGCTACGGCGAGGACGTGGAAAAGAAGGTGACCGTGGGCCTGGCGCTGCAGTCGGGCCGGTGGCTGATCTCGCGCCGCCAGTCGTGGAACCGGGTAGCCGATGGCCGCCAGGACCCCGAGTCCCGCGCCGCGAAGTCGGCGCCTTGGACTTGTTTCAATAACTGTAGAGCACGCCTGACCGGCGAGCTGCGCCGGGCCTTTTTAGGCCGAGGGCGCCACGAAATCGAAGACTGGACAACGCCAGCCGAACCGCAGCAGCCACCCCACCGGCCAGCTGCCCACCCTTCCCCCGAGTTTTTTCAACCCTGAACCACTGCAGGAGGTATGACCGTGCCCGCAAAACTGACCATGCCCACGCTGGGCGGCCTCGCAAATCCGAAGTTCCGCTACGTCGATAGGGACCACACCAACATCGCGGACACGTTCAAGCGCGCCCGCCGCGCCCTGGCCAGGGCGCAGCAGGAAGCCCAGTCCGCCCAGCAAACGCTGGAACTTGAGCCCGAGGGCGCCACCGTGGTGACGCTGCCCCAGCGCGCCGGCCGCCGCAGTGCATGACGCCCAAGGAACAAGCGCAATGGACTCCCGCGATTTGCCTGCATTGCAGCCATGGGCGCCCATCTGCCCAGCAGCTGCTGTGCCACTGCCCGGCGCTGGTGGCCACCCACGGCGTGCAGCCGGTCGGGGTGATGCGCAACCGGGCCGACGCCTGCGCCCAAGCGCAGCACCGGTCTATTCCGCGCCACCCGGTGCAGTGACGGACACCCGCGAGGCCCAGGCCATGAACCTGCAAGCCCTGGCCCTGCTGGTGCCCCCTCTGCGTGGTTGCGCTCTGTGCAGCCACGGTGTGGACCGCAACGGAGTGCGCCACTGCAACGCGCCGGCCGTGCGCGAGGTCTTCGGCACACAGCCGGTGGCCACGGCGCGCAGCTGCGTGGAAGCGTGCGGCCCTGCTGCCGCGCACATGCACATTGACACCTGGGGCGCCGCATGACGCTGCCACCCGTCGAAGCCATGCGCGCCGCTTGGCAGGCCCTGGCCCACCTGCCGGCTTGCCGCGAATGGCCCGCCGACTACGGCGCCGTGATGGCCGACCCGGTGCGCATGCGTCTGGTGCGGCTGCAGGCCACTTTCATGACACGCATCGCCACAGAGAAGGCAGCGGCCCGCTCACCGCCCGCACGGCCGATTTCCCTGCGCCCGCCCTGCTTTGACCGCAAGCGCGCAGCAGCTGGCGACATCGACGACTGATTCACATGAACCCGAGGAAACCCATGAAACAACCACTGATAGTCGCCCTGACAGGCAAGCCGGCCACCGGCAAAAAAACCATCGCGTCGATGCTGGCCCCCGGCCAAGGCTTCGCGGCCGTGTCGTTCACGGAGGCCGTGCAGCGCGACGTGGCCCAGGCCTGGCGCCTGGACGTGCGTCTGCTGTCGGAACCTCGACTGCGCAACACCCCGCTGAATGCTTTGGCGGCCGGCGTGTGCAGCGACCCCGCTTTCATGCTCTGGCTTACTGATGGCGGCGAGACGCTGCCGCCGCCGCGCACCCCGGCATGGGCAATGCAGCGCTGGGGGGAGTTCCGTTGCCGGTTCATCCCCGATTTCTACTGCCGGCAGGTTGAGCGCCAGATCGGGCGGTTGGTGGGCTGCGGCTGGTCCCGCATCGTTGTGCCTGACCTGGCCACCACGGCGCAAGAAACCATGCTGCGCCGGCTGGGAGCGAAGGTGGTGCGCGTCCATCGCATCGACCTGGCCGCCGCGCCAGCGCAGCCCGCAGACGGCGCTCCAGGGCTCACGATCAAGTCGCATGCGGACATTGAGAACACTGGCTCGCTGGAAGGGCTGGCTGCTGCCGTCGTGGAATGCATCGACTTTCTTGAAGTGCTGGTGCTGGCGCCCTACCAGCGACTGGTGGCGGAGGCTGAGTGATGCAAGCCATTCAAAAAGTTGTACCGCTGTTGCGACTGCCAAGCGTGCTGGAGGCTACAGGGGTGGGTCGAACCACCTTGTATGAACGCATCAAGGATGGTTTGTTTACGCCCCCCATCAAGTTGGGGGCCCGAGCCTCGGCTTGGCCGGCCAATGAGGTTCAGGCGTGTAACGATGCAATCATCAAGGGGAGCGATACCGAAGAAATCAAGGTGCTCGTGGCCCGCCTTGTGCAGAGCCGAAGTTTCTTGCAGTAAGCAACTCCGTCGACGCGTTCCACTTGCCGCATGATCGCTGTCACCATGTCCTCTACCGCGAGGCGCGTACATTTTCAGACGACGAATGCGCAATGGATCCGGGGCTTCGAAAACGACGTCATCCGTACTCGCCACGCAACGAAGTTTGTCAACAATCGTCACACCCCGTCGCAGGGAAAGGTTCGGGTCAGAGATATGGACAAAAATGTGGCTCGAAAGGTGGCCCTGGCGCAGGTCGATTGCGTCCGGCGTTGGCGACTGGCCACCTTCTGTTGGCGTTGATCCCTTCCTTTTTTCTATCGCTTATGCCACTTCTCAAACACTCTTTTCGCGCGACCATCCTGCCTGCAGTACTGCTGGGTGCAGCCGCTCTGGGAGCGAGCACCACCGTCAGCGCGCAATCGCTTGGCATGTACCTCTCCCCCCCTGGGGAGCAGAACACGACCCGGGCCGGAGCCATTGTCGAAGACTTCTCCGGCGCCACGGGCGCGATCGGCGCGGCAGGCAGTTTTTCCGTAGGGGCGTGGTCGGGCGCTACCGGCGGCGTCACCCGAGCTGCAGCTGGCAACTTTGGCGGCGCAGGCGGAACAGGGACCTATCTTTCCGTGGCGAACGGCAATCAGGTCTCCATCACTTTGACGGGGGACCGGAAGTACGTAGGCTTTTGGTGGTCCGCAGGTAACACGGGCAACACCATCGAGTTTTATGACGACACCAACACGTTGCTGGCGAGCTTCACAACCAACTCGCTGACGACGCTTCTCGGCGGCGGGGGCAGTGTCACCGCCATCAACGGCAGCCAGTATGCGAAGGCTGCGTACTTTGGCAACCCCAATCCTCCGGCAGGCCGCAACACTGGCGAGCCCTACGGCTACATCAACCTACTGCTGGAAGGGACCAGTACCAGCTTCAGGCGGGTCGTCATCCGGCACGCGGGCGGGGGCGGCTTCGAGCTGGACAACCTGGCCGTGACCGACTCGGCGACAGTGCCAAGCACCTGGGTTAACTATGGGACCACACCTGTCACGTTGCCGCCGGGAGCCATCGGTTCGACGGACGACGTAGCGAACACGCCACGCAATACCCCGGTCTCAGGCAATGTGGCAACCAACGACACCACGGTCCCTGGCGCAACCTTCACAGTCACCGCGCAACCTCCCAACGGCGCCGTCACGCTCGATCCGACTACCGGCGCCTACACCTACACGCCCAATGTCGGTTTTGTCGGTGAAGATACCTTCACCTACCAGCAATGCAAACCGGCACCGGACCAGGCCGTGTGCGTCTCTGCCTCCGTCAAGGTGACAGTGGCGCCCGACGCTGTGAACGATACCGGGGCCACTGCAATGAACACGCCGCTCAATGCCTCAGTGGCGACGAACGACTTCATCCTGCCAGGCTCCACGTTCTCGACGATCACTCCGCCCGTCAACGGTGGCGTCGTCCTCAATCCAGCGACAGGCACTTACGTGTACACCCCAAATCCCGGGTACACCGGCACGGACACATTCGTATACCGCATATGCCTCCCTGCCCCTAACGCCGCGATGTGCGATGACGCTACGGTGACCATCACGGTGGCTCCGCAGGTCGTGCCAGTTGCATCCAGCGTGGCTATCGCCGGAACGCCAACGGTCGGTCAGCTGCTCACGGGCACCTATGCATATAGTGATGTAAATGCTGACTTGGAAGGTATCTCGACCTTCCGCTGGGTGCGCAGTCCGACAGCTAGCGTCATTGGTGGCGTAGATGTGGGCAATGCAGCTGGATATACCACTGGGCCCGCTGACAACGGTAGCTTCATGTTCTTCTGCGTGACGCCGGTGGCGGTAACGGGCCTGTCCCCGGGAGTGGAAGTCTGTTCGCCGGGCGTTCGGGTTGCTACGGCGGCTGTAACCTCCGTCCCCACGCTGTCTCAATGGGGGCTGATCATTCTGTCGCTGCTAATGGGCGTTTTCACGCTCGCGTTTTCACGCGCTCGCCGCTAGAGCGCCCGTTCGCACCTCTCCAGCGCCCCGCAGCACACAATTCGATTGTGCGCTGCGGGGCGCGGGCACTTGTGGCGACGCTTGGCGCATCAGATGAGGAGCCGTTCGGCAAAGAGCTGGGGGCCGAGGTGAGTTGCCGCTTTTTTACAAGCGGTCATGGGACTGGAGCGTGCGCAGGCAGTGAGGAGATGCGCGCTATCTCAAGCCGGAATTGTGATCGAACGGCCTCGAAGAGTATCGAGGTGGTTAGCCCAAAACTGCATCAGCGTAGTGCGCTGGGGCAGGTATGTAGCATGGTTGTAGGCAGCGCTCACGCGGTCCCGCTCCTGATGCGCAAGCTGCAACTCTATGACCGCATGATCCTGGCCGAGCTCATGCAAAACGGTCGAAGCAATGCCACGGAACCCGTGGCCAGTCATTTCGCCCTTGTAGCCCATGCGGTACAGCGCAAACAAAATCGCATTGTTGCTCATCGACTTTTCGTGATCGTGGCCGCCTGGAAATAGCAGCTGGTGACCTGTACCCGCCCGCTGCAGGGCCTGCAGCACGGCTACTGCCTGAGTGGACAGTGGAACGATGTGCTCTGTTTTCATCTTCATCCGACCGGCCGGTATGCGCCACTGCGACGCCGCCAGATTGAATTCTGACCATTCAGCCTTTATCAACTCGCTGGTGCGCACGAAAGTGAGCGCCATCAGGTGCATGGCCAAGCGCGTGCGCACGTGACCACGGTAGTCATCCACATCACGCAGCAGCTGCGGGAGCTTTGCCACATCCACACGCGCGTAGTTTTGCTCCCGCACCGGGGCCAACACGTCCGCCGGCTGAATGTCGCCGCAGGGGTTGTGCTCTGCAAGGCCGTGGCCGATGGCGTACCGAAACACCTGCCCGGAAATCTGGATTGCCCTCCGGGCTAGGTCGTGCGCACCACGTTGTTCCACCTTCTTGGCCATGGCCACGATCTGCGGCGCCTTGATGTTGGACACTGGCAACGCACCGATCTGGGGGAAGGCATCAAGCTCCATGCGCCTCAGCACCTGGTCCGCGTGCTTCTTGGAACGCGTACGCGCCCAGCTCACATGCCATGCCCGCGCGACCGTTTCAAACGAGTTATCAGCAGCAACAGCGCTCGCGCGCTTTTGAGCCTGACGCTTCGCTGAGGGGTCGGAACCATCAAGCACCTGGCGGCGCGCCTCGTCACGGGCTTTTCTGGCCTGCAACAACGGGACATCCGGGTAGACGCCAAGGCTCAGGCGCTTTTCCTTGCCGTCGATTCGGTACTTGAACCTCCACCACTTTCCACCCGATGGAGCGACCTCAAGATACAGGCCGTCAGCGTCGTACAACTTGCGCGGTTTTTCCGATGGCTTCGCCGCCTTAATAGCGGTGTCAGTGAGGGGCATTGGGGCAACTCCGAAATGGGGGCAATTGCTGCCCCAAAAGTTGCCCCAAAGTATAGGCGGCTGTCAGCGAACACCACCGAACGATGGAGAACGCCAAAACCCGCGCCACAAAAGAGAAATCCGCCAGGTCCGGATGACTACGGACACTGGCGGATGAATAAATGGTCGGCGTGGCGGGATTCGAACTCGCGACCCCTTGCACCCCATGCAAGTGCGCTACCAGGCTGCGCTACACGCCGACAAGACTTAGATTATATGCAGAAAAACCATCAGTTCAGAGAAAGCAGCGCACGAATCTCAAATAATTCTTTGCGCACTGCATTGGAGTCCAGCGTGAACCCCGTCGCCTCGATAGAGAGGTCACGGGCGCTGTCCACCAACATGCTCGGCATCTCGGAATCCAGTCCATCCAATGGCGCATCGGGCCCCACATCATCGCGGGCAGGATGCGCAAGCTCCTGCAGGCGATTGCGCGCGCCACTGATCGTGAAACCCTGGTCGTACAGCAGGTCACGGATGCGGCGGATCATCAGCACCTCATGGTGTTGGTAATAGCGCCGGTTGCCACGCCGCTTCATGGGACGCAGTTGCGTGAACTCCTGCTCCCAGTAACGCAATACATGGGGCTTGACGCCACATAACTCCGCGACCTCACCAATCGTGAAGTAGCGCTTGGCGGGGATGGAAGGGAGGGGGGTGCCCATGGGTTGTGGATTCAAACCGAACAGCCGACTAGCGTACTGCAGACGCGCACAGACCGCCAGCCATCGGCAACATTCTGGTCACAAAAACGGCACAAATTCACGAAGCAGCGGCCGTCTGGATTTGTTCCTTGAGCTTGCTGCTGGCATGAAATGTCACCACGCGGCGTGCCTTGATCGGAATGGCCTCGCCCGTGCGCGGATTGCGCCCCGGGCGCGGCGCCTTGGTGCGAATCTGAAAATTGCCGAAACCCGACAACTTGACATCCTTGCCTTCCACAAGGCTCTGGGAGATCAGATCGAAGAACGCGTCGATCATGTCCTTGGACTCGCGCTTGTTCAGGCCAATCTGATCGAACAGCAGATCGGCCAGCTGCGCCTTGGTCAGTGCCGGTGTTTCCAGGCTTTCGACGGCAAATTCGATCATGGCATCACTCCCCTCTTGGGCAATATCGTTGTCATCAAACACGCAGACGCGCACCCGTGCGCTGCACCAGCTGGGCCACCACGGCCTGCATCGCGGCCTCGATCTCGGCCTCGGTCAGCGTGGCCTCGTCCCGGGCCAGGGTCAGGCGCACGGCCAGACTCTTTTCACCCTGAGCAAGGCCGCCAGCGGGTGCTTCTTCGCCTGCACGCAGCGGCTTGGGGCGGTACACGTCGAACAGCACCGTCGAGCGCAACATGCCGCCCGGCACGGCCTGCTGCACCGCCGAGATCACGTCAGCGTGCGTCACACGCTCAGCCACCACCACGGCCAGATCACGCTCGACCGCCTGGTGCTTGGCCACGGCCTTGAACTGCGGCACCACGCGCTGCATCACGGCGTCGAGCTCGAGCTCGAACATCACCGGTGCCAGCGGTAGGTCCCAGGACTGGCGCCACTGCGGGTGCAGCTCGCCCACGAAGCCGATGGCGCGGCCGTCTACCACCACGCGCGCGCAGCGGCCTGGGTGCATGGCTGGGTGCGTGGCAGGCTCGAAGCTGGCCTGCAGCGGGGCCAGCAAGGCCTCCACGTCGCCCTTCACATCGAAGAAGTCGATGGCCTGCTCCTTGCGGCCCCACTGCAGCGCATCGTTCGGGCCGTAGGCCAGGCCGGACACGCGCATGGGCTGGTTGAAGCCTTCGACGGTGGTGTCGGTGTTGCGCACCGTGGCGTCGCGCAGAAACACGCGGCCCAGTTCGAACACGCGCACGCGCTGGGCCTTGCGGTCCAGGTTGAACTTCAGCACTTGCAGCAGCGAACCCAGCAGCGTCGAGCGCATCACGCTCATCTGGCTGGCGATGGGGTTGAGCAGCTTGATGGGCTGGGGGTTCGCGGCCAGCTCGTGCTCCCAACGCTCTTCGACAAAGCTGAAGTTGATGGTCTCCTGGTAACCCAGACCGGCCAGCGAGCGGCGCACGGCAAACGGGCTGCGCGTGGCCTCGGCCGGCAGCTTGGGCGTGATGGGCGCCAGGGGCGGCGTGGTGGGCAGGTTGTTGTAGCCCACCATGCGCGCCACTTCTTCGATCAGGTCTTCTTCGATGGTGATGTCGAAGCGGTACGCGGGGGGCGTGACGGTGAGCGTGCCTTCGCCCTGCACCACCGGCAGGCCCAGGCGGGCCAGCACGTCGGCGCACTGCGCCTGGGTCAGGGGCATGCCGATGACCTTGGAAGCACGCGCCACGCGCAGCGTGACGGGCTGGGGCACCGGCAGGTTCACCGACTGGTCGTCCATGGGGCCGCAGGCCGTGTCCGGCGTGCCGCAGATGTCGATGACTAGTTGGGTGATGCGCTCGATGTGCTCGACCGTGAGGCTCGGGTCCACCCCACGCTCGAACCGATGGCCGGCATCGGTGGAGAAGTTGAAGCGGCGCGAGCGCCCGGCCACGGCTTTGGGCCACCAGAAGGCCGCCTCGATGTAGATGTGCTTGGTGTCGTCGGACACGGCGGTGGCGTCGCCGCCCATGATGCCGGCGAGCGACTCGACCTGCTGCTCGTCAGCAATCACGCCGACCTTGTCGTCCACGGTGATGGTGTTGCCGTTGAGCAGCTTGAGCTGCTCACCCGGCTTGCCCCAGCGCACGTCCAGGCCGCCGTGGATCTTGTCGAGATCAAAAATGTGCGACGGCCGGCCCAGTTCGAACATCACATAGTTGGAGATGTCCACCAGCGGCGACACGCCGCGCTGGCCGCAGCGGGCCAGGCGGTCCAACATCCACTGGGGCGTGGCGGCGCGCGTGTTCACGTTGCGCACGATGCGGCCGGAGAAGCGGCCGCACAGGTCGGGCGCGCTCACCTTGACGGCGAGCTCGTCGGACAGTTTTGCAGCCACGGCGGGAAACGAAGGCTGCTGCAGCGGCACGCCGGTGAGGGCCGACACTTCGCGCGCAATGCCGTACACGCTGAGGCAATGCGCCAGGTTGGGCGTGAGCTTGAGCGTGAACAGCGTGTCGTCCAGGTTCAGGTGGGTGCGGATGTCCTGGCCCACGGGCGCAGCGGCATCGAGCTCGAGCAGACCGCCATGGTCCTCAGACAGCTTGAGTTCGCGGGCCGAGCACAGCATGCCCTGGCTTTCTACGCCGCGCAGCTTGCCGACCTTGATGAGGAATGGCTTGCCATCGTCGCCAGGCGGCAGCTCAGCGCCCACCAGCGCGCAAGGCACCTTGATGCCCACGCGGGCGTTGGGCGCGCCGCACACGATGTTGAGCAAGGCGCCCTGTCCCACATCCACTTGGCACACGCGCAGGCGGTCGGCATCAGGGTGTTGCACGGCTTCTTTGATCTCGCCCACCACGATCTTGGTGAAGGGCGGCGCCACGGGGCGCAGCTCTTCCACCTCGAGGCCGGCCATGGTCAGCGTCTCGGCCAGCTCGGCCGTCGTGAGGGGTGGGTTGCAGAACTCGCGCAACCAGGATTCAGGAAATTGCATAGTCGGACTCTTGTTCTAAAGGATCGGCGCGCTGCCGCCGGGCGTGCGCGCGTCGCTAAATCGGCGGGCTTTACTGGAACTGCGACAGGAAGCGGATGTCGCCGTCAAAGAACAAGCGCAGGTCGTTCACGCCGTAGCGCAGCATGGTCAGGCGGTCGGGGCCCATGCCGAAGGCAAAGCCGATGTACTTTTCCGGATCGAGGCCCATGTTGCGCACCACGTTTGGGTGCACCTGGCCGGAGCCGGCCACTTCCAGCCAGCGCCCGGCCAGCGGGCCGGTCTGGAACTGGATGTCGATCTCGGCACTGGGCTCGGTGAAGGGGAAGAAGCTGGGGCGGAAGCGCAGCACCAAATCGTCGCTCTCAAAGAAGGTGCGGCAGAACGCCGTGAAGATGACCTTCAAGTCCTTGAAGCTCACGTTCTCGCCGATCCACAGGCCTTCGCACTGGTGGAACATGGGCGAGTGGGTGGCATCGCTGTCCACCCGGTAGGTGCGACCCGGCGCAATCACCCGGATCTCGGGCATGGCCTGGCCGGCGTCGAGCAGCGTGCGGTGTTTTTTCACATGCTGCACCGCGTGGCGGATCTGCATCGGGCTGGTGTGCGTGCGCAGCAGGTTGGGGGCGGTGTCAGTGCCGCCCTCCACGTAGAACGTGTCGTGCATCGAACGCGCAGGATGGTCTTCCGGGGTGTTCAGTGCGGTGAAGTTGAACCAGTCGGTCTCGATCTCGGGGCCCTGGGCCACGTCGAACCCCATCGAGCCGAAGATGCCCTCGATGCGCTCGAGCGTGAGCGACACCGGGTGCAGCCCGCCCTGCCCGCGCTGGCGGCCCGGCAGGCTGACGTCCAGCGCTTCGGCCTTGAGTTGCACCTGCAACTCGGCATCGGCCAACGCCTGACGCCGCGCCGTGAGAGCGGCTTCGATGGCCTGCTTGGCAACATTGATGGCGGCACCGCGGGATTTCTTTTCCTCGACGGACAGCTGCGCCATGCCCTTCATGAGCTCGGTTACGCGGCCCGCCTTGCCCAGAAACTGCGCTTTGGCGTTTTCCAGATCAGCAGGGGTGGCGCTTTGGGAAAACAGTTGCGTCGCGCTTTCGACCAGGGAATCCAACTCGTTCATATCGACTCTTGAAAATGAACAAGGGCTAGCGCCTTTTCAAGCCCTAGCCCTTGCTGTTATTGCGCAAGCAGCTATCAAAAAGATAGCCGCTCATCGTGAACTCAAGCAGCCAGTTTGGCCTTGACTTGGCTTACGATGCTGCCAAAGGCAGCCTTGTCGTGCACTGCGAGATCGGCCAACATCTTGCGGTCGATCTCAATGGATGCCTTCTTCAGGCCGTTGGCGAACTGGCTGTAGGTCAGGCCCAGTTCACGGGCAGCGGCGTTGATACGGGCGATCCACAACTGGCGGAACACGCGCTTCTTGGTGCGGCGGTCACGGTAGGCATATTGCCCAGCCTTCATTACCGCCTGTTTGGCGATACGGTAGACATTACCGCGGCGACCACGGAAACCCTTGGCAAGGGCGAGAACTTTCTTGTGACGGGCACGGGCCGTTACACCACGTTTGACGCGAGGCATGTATGTACTCCTTGTTCGTCGTTAATTACACGCCCATGCCGGGCAGCATTTGTGCGATAGAGCCCATATTGGTCTCATGCACAGCAACTGCACCACGCAGGTGGCGCTTGTTCTTGGTGGTCTTCTTGGTCAAGATGTGACGTTTGAAGGCTTGACCGCGCTTGACGGTGCCACCGGGACGAACGCGGAAACGTTTTTTCGCGCTGCTCTTGGTCTTCATTTTGGGCATGTGAATGCTCCTTTTCTTTGTGCTCGTGAGGCGTTTGCAAACCGATCTGCAAACTTGTTGGCCCCGAGCCACTTTTATCGAAAGGCTCGCGCCTTTCGCTCGGCAGCGCCGAAACACTGCCTTTTTGAACACCGCCCCTCGCAGGAGCAGCGTTCAAAATTTCACACCAACCAGTGCAACCTCAGGCTGCAGTGCCAGTTGCCGGAGCGCCTTCTGCAGCTTGCTTGGCTGCAGCAGGCTTCTTTTTACCGGGGGCGATCATCATGATCATCTGACGGCCTTCCAACTTGGGAAACTGCTCGATGATGATGCTGTCTGCCAATTCGTCCCGAATGCGATTCAACAAGGCAAGACCCAACTCTTGGTGCGTGATTTCGCGGCCACGGAAACGCAGCGTGATCTTGCACTTGTCGCCATCCGCCAAAAACCGACGGATATTGCGCATCTTGATGTTGTAGTCACCATCGTCCGTACCTGGGCGGAACTTGACTTCCTTGATCTCAATGACCGTTTGCTTGGCTTTGGCTTCCGCCGCACGCTTTTGCTCTTGGTATTTGAACTTGCCATAGTCCATGAGGCGGCACACCGGAGGATTCGCCGTGGCAGCGATTTCCACCAGATCCACATCCAGCTCACCCGCCATGCGCAAGGCTTCCATCAGGCTGACGACGCCCAAGGGTTCATTTTCAGGCCCGGAAAGACGAACTTCCGGAGCCATGATTTCACGGTTCAGGCGATGCTTGCGCTCTTCACGGTGGCGACGATCACGAAATTCAGTAGCGATGGCTATCTTCCTTCAATCAAATTACTACAAACTTTGTAGCTACAACCGCACACATGGCAGGCGCCGAAGCATGTTTTCACGAAAAATCAGGCTTTGGTGGCGATGTCTTGGGCGATCAGCTCAGCGAACGCTTCAACAGACATCACGCCGAGGTCACGATTGCCCCGGCCACGCACTGCGACGGCTCCTGCGGCCTTCTCCTTGTCGCCCGCGACAAGGATGTACGGCAGCTTTTGCAACGAATGCTCACGTATTTTATACGTAATCTTCTCATTGCGCAGATCGACCGCCACTCTAAGGTCTTGATTCGGCAGTGCTTTTTGCAGCTTTGCAGCAATTTCGCGACAGTAATCGGCCTGTGCGTCCGTGATGTTGAGCACTGCAACCTGCACTGGCGCCAACCATAGAGGGAAGGCGCCGGCATAGTGCTCAATCAGCATGCCGATGAAGCGCTCCATGCTGCCCACGGTCGCACGGTGCAGCATCAAAGGGCGCTTGCGGCTGCCATCTTCAGCCACATATTCTGCGTCTAGGCGCTCAGGCAGATTGGGGTCGATCTGCATCGTGCCGCACTGCCACTGGCGACCCAGCGCATCCTTGAGCGTGTACTCGATCTTGGGACCGTAGAACGCGCCCTCGCCTTCGGCGATCTCGAACTCGCAGCCCGAATGGCGCAGGCCATCCATCAGCGCCTTCTCGGCGCGGTCCCACGATTCATCGGTGCCGATGCGCGCCTCGGGCCGCGTGGCCACTTTGTAGATGATGTCGGTAAAGCCGAAGTCCTTGTAGACCTTCTGCACCAGTGCGGTGTAGTTGGCGCACTCTTCCAGCACCTGCTCTTCGGTGCAGAAGATGTGTCCATCATCCTGCGTGAAGCCACGCACACGCATGATGCCGTGCAGGCCACCCGTGGGCTCGTTGCGATGGCAGGCACCGAACTCGCCATAGCGCAGCGGCAGGTCGCGGTAACTCTTGATGCCCTGCTTGTAGATCAGGATGTGCCCAGGGCAGTTCATCGGCTTGAGCGCGTACTCGCGCTTTTCCGACTCGGTCGTGAACATGTTGTCGCGGTACTTGTCCCAGTGGCCTGTTTTCTCCCACAGGCTCTTGTCCAGGATCTGCGGGCCCTTGACCTCCTGGTAACCATTGTTGCGGTACACGCGGCGCATGTACTGTTCCACCTCTTGCCACAGCGCCCAGCCCTTGGGGTGCCAGAACACCGTACCCGGGGAATGCTCGTCCATGTGGAACAGATCCAGCTCCCGACCCAGCTTCCGGTGGTCACGTTTCTCGGCCTCTTCCAGCATCGTGAGGTACTGCTGCAGCTCTTCCTTGGACGTCCACGCGGTACCGTAGATGCGCTGCAGCATCTCGTTGCGGTGGTCGCCACGCCAATAGGCCCCTGCCACCTTCATCAGCTTGAAGAACTTGAGCTTGCCTGTGCTGGGAACGTGGGGACCACGGCACAGGTCCTCGAAATTGCCTTCGCGATAAAGGCTCACATCTTCATTGCTGGGGATGCTGGCAATGATCTCCGCCTTGTAGTGCTCGCCAAGTCCCTTGAAATAGGCTACGGCCTCGTCACGCGGCAGCACCCGGCGCACCACGGGCTCGTCCTTCGCAGCCAGTTCGGCCATGCGTTTTTCGATGGCCACCAAGTCTTCGGGAGTGAAAGGACGCTTGTACGCAAAGTCGTAGAAGAAACCGTTTTCGATCACCGGACCGATGGTCACCTGCGCCTCTGGGAAGAGTTCCTTGACGGCGTAAGCCAGCAAGTGGGCCGTGGAGTGGCGAACCACCTCCAGACCATCCGCATCCTTGGCCGTGATGATGGACAGTGGGCTATCTGCCGTAATCTGATAGCTGGTATCTACCACCTTGCCATCGATCTTGCCAGCCAGGGCCGCCTTGGCGAGTCCCGAGCCGATGGATGCAGCCACTTCGGCCACAGTGACAGGACCTGGAAACTCGCGCTGCGAACCGTCAGGAAGCGTGATGTGAATCATGGGAGTAACTCTTTCTTTTCAATCAGTGCAGTGGGTACGGGCACGCGCCAGGCCCAGAAAACAAAAAAGCGCGGAACAGGTCCGCGCTTTCTGGAGGAGGTGTGCAATCTCGTGCAGGCGCGAACAGCCAGCCTCAACGGCCGGTCAACATCTCCGATGTAGTTCGCGGTGTCATAACCAGATTGCCTTTCTCGCTCTTGTGCAGTGGAATTTCCGCCATTTTACCCTCGCATCGGAATTGAATGCCCAAACAGGACACCTGCCCCTATCCACCGATGGCATTTCCGCCACAGCCATGGGGGGAGGGCAGGTACGTCCGCCAAGCGGGCGCTAGGCTCTCTGGCCACGCAGGCCAATGAAATTTCGACGCGGAAGCCACTGCCGATCCAGGTGGAAACTGTGCGATGATTTTTAGCCGCAAGAGACATGACAACGACCTTGGGCACCATGAAACGTGAGAAAGTCCTGCGCAGAGACACCACCGGCTCGTAGCCGATCTTCGGCCGGGATCGGCTTTATGAGAATGTTTATGCACCCAGAGATTTCCGTTGTCATCCCGGTTTATTGTGAAGAAGCAGGCATTCGCCACACGCTGCGGGAGGTGGAGAAATTTCTGACTTTGTCAGCATCCACTTGGGAAATCGTGGTGGTGGATGATGGCTCCAAGGACAACACTTGGAACGAGATCACAACGATCTCTCAAACCCTGCCCCAGTTGCGGGGTCTGCGCCTGAGCCGCAATTTTGGCAAGGAAGCAGCAGTCTCGGCAGGCTTGGAGGCCGCAGGCGGCAAAGCGGTGATCATCATGGATGGAGACATGCAGCATCCCCCTTCCCTGCTGCCGACCATGATCGAGACATGGCGCACGGGCGAGTTTGACATCGTGGAAGCCGTCAAATCCAGCCGGGGCGACGAATCTGCCCTCTCTGCTGCACGGGCAAAACTCTTCTATCTGATTTTGCGGGCCTTCTCGGGCCATGACCTGAACGGCGCATCAGACTACAAGTTGCTCGATCAACGGGTCATCGAAGCGTATCGCACGATGAAAGAGCGCAACGTGTTCTTTCGCGGCATGATCAGCTGGATGGGATTCAGGTCTACACAGATTCCCTTCGAGGTCGAGCCACGCATCGCTGGCGATTCGGGATGGTCCGTCTTCGGATTGATTCGCCTCGCCGCCATTGCCGTCACGAGCTTCAGCACTTTTCCACTGCATCTGATCACGATTTTTGGCGTGCTCTTTTTTGCCTTTTCCGTGGTTCTGGGGATGCACACGGTGTACATGAAGTTGTCGGGGGCAGCCATCAACGGCTTTACCACCGTCATCTTGCTGCTGTTGATCATTGGCAGTTCGCTAATGATCGGCCTCGGAATCATCGGCGAATATCTGGCACGCATCTATGACGAGGTCAAACAACGGCCCCGCTACATCGTCTCCCAAAAGCTGCCGCTGAGCCCATCTTCTGAAAGCCCAGCCAGCCATTGAGTCCGCCACGCCGCTCGTCTCGGCACATCCTCGCGCAATGACCCCGCGTTCTGCGCCACCGTGGGACCAGTGCGCGGCCGTCTAGCATTCCTTCTGAACAACGCCTGGACCTTCACGCACAAGACCTCGGACATGCCACAGGCAATCTCCGTGAACGGCCCCGACCCAACCCAGCAAAGTGTGGCTCTTGTACGCTCTTGCCCTTCCACAAACAGGGCACCGTACCCAACCACCAGATGATCCAGAAGGTAGACATGCAGACAGCCGCTTTTCCAACCACCCAGCGAACATCGAGTGACTGGATAGCACTGATCTTCGTCGCCGTACTCGGGGCCATCCAGGTCTATTTTTTTGACATCACATTCCATGGTCCGGACCAGATCCGCGATGTGGAAATTGCACGCAGACTGATTCATCACCAGGAGTGGCCGCTCAACGGCCCACCGCTGTTCGGGGAACGTTTTAACCTGCCACCGGGCTTTTACTATCTGCTTGCCCTGCCCCTTCTTGTCAGGGACACAGAAGCCGCGATCTTCATCACATTTGGTGCCCTGTTTGCGCTGTCGGTCTGGTACCTATTGCGTGTAATCCAGGCGCATTTGGGCTCCAGGTGCGCACTTTCCTATGCAGTGCTGGCGTTTCCCATCTTTGCGTCTTTTTATACCCATAGCGCCTGGAACCCCGCCCTGGTAATGACACTGAGCAATGTGGTCCTGGGCTTGTTCATCCGCCTAGCGCACCAACGCCGCCACGATGGGCTGCTGCTTCCCCTGGCCGCATTCCTGCTCGTGCAGATACACCCTTCTGCCGCGCCCCTGCTGCTGGGTCTGGGAGCCTACGCACTGCTGAATTACCAGATTCTCCTGAACCGCAAGACACTGGCGTCCCTGCTCCTCGTTGCAGGGCTGACATGGGTGTGGATCAGCATGTCAGGTGTTATTTCCAAGCTCCTATCGTCGGCCCCGGCGTCCGCCGGCATATCCCCCGGCAATGGCTGGCTCACCAATCTGGTGGACGTGGCCAAATGGCGCGACGTTTTCCTGATGCCCTACAGCGCCATTGAAAGCATCCAGCCGACCATCAACGGACTGGGCGCACTGGCAGGCTTTCAACTGGCCCTGATGGGAGTGGGTGTGTTGTTGGGCATCGTCTTTGCGGGCAAAGAGCGCACCATCCGCTGGATATTGACCACCACGGCGCTGTGGTTCATCGTTTCCATGGCTTTCCTGAGCCAGGGCGCTTTCTGGCACCTGGATGTGGTGCACCCATGGCTTGCTGTACTCGCTGCCTCGGGACTGGCGCGCGCCAGCGAAAGAACCAGGCTGTCCACCAGGCGTTTCAATGCCGTGGCCGCAACATCCCTGGCCCTCATTGTCGTCGCCCATCTGACCCTCTACACGCAGTTCGAGAAGAAGGGCAAATACGATCTCTTGCTCGCTTCGCTGTTTTTCCCCAAGCTGGAACCCCTGGATTACAAAATTCCGGGATACACGTTCAAGCACCTGCATGCAATGCGCGACAGCCTGGCGAGCCGAGGGATCTGCCAGGATCAGGTCATTGGCCTGGACCCCATGGTGATGGGCAATGCGGTCAATCGAACGCTCAACGCGCCGTGCACCTCCCGAGCGACCACGGGACAGGCTTCGCAGAACCTGTATTTCATATCCGGCGAGCAGGATGCACTCCTGTTTGACTTCACCCAAGGCTTGCAACCCTTGACCACAGTGGGCTCCAGCGGGATTTACGCAGTCAAGAACACCGGTGCTCTGCTCAACGGCAAAGCCGAAAACAATGTCTTGTCGCACAAAAAAATGGACTACATGACCTTCCTGCCCGCGCGACTTGAGGATGGCCTGACCATCACTCTCCCGCCAGCATCAGACACCATCTTGCGTGTTGCCTTGCGGTGCGGCCGGGACTACCCCATCGGGCAACAGACGCACTGGACGGTGCAAGGCGCAGAGTACAAAAAACCCCTGGTAGCCATACACACCCGCTACCTGGGGTCCAACTACTACGACCTGGAATGGACACTGACCATACCAGCAGGCCAAACCCAGGGCGCCACGGTTTCCTCGACGCTGGGTCCGCTCGATTGCGACGTCTCCGCAATAGCCCGTCCTCTCCAGATGCACTGACAAGCCCCCTTGAAAAGGCTGCAAGAAGCGTCACGGTAAAGCTCGTGGGCGGTGAAGTGCCTGGGTCCGGACCAACACCCAGGAAAGCGGAAAAAAGTCCCTCCGCAGGGTGGCCTCTTGTTTTTCTGCACCGGCTCTGTGTCGCAACGGCCATATGGTCGTTCGGGATGCAACCTTTCAAGCCGAAAGTCATCACAGGCGGCCGATGACGCAACATCAGTGCGTTCCACGGCTGCGCTGGAGGCCGGATGATCCTGGGCATCTGTCATGGATGCGCGGTGTCCCAATCTTGCAATCTTTCAAAATTGCCGATCTCCATCGCCGTTGTCAGCGGCCGGCGGTGTGCGCCCAATACGGTAGAGAGCAAAATTTTCTCGGCGCCAAGGTACGCGCTCCGGGAGAGTTCTTCTTCTGAAGAGCCACAATGCGGCAGCCTGATATCCATCAAGATCACATCCCCAGCTTCCACACTGATGGATTGAACGAGAGAGGCATCAGCAGGTTCGCTGGCGGAATCGCTGTCGAGAGAAATGGGCGCCAAATGGGCGCCGGGCACCGTCTTCAGACCCTTTCCGGCCTGCAGATAGCTGCCGCGTTAGGCCGAGTAGCCCTAAGAGTCGGGAGAGAGGAGATGGTACTTTCTCTCAATCTCAGGCAGCAGACGCTGAATAACTTCGCTCAACTCAACGCACTGTATTGGCGTCATCACGGGAACAGTCATGGAAACTCCTTGCAACCTGTGCTGCACAGCAAATGCGTTTCCTTGTGCATGCGCTACGGCATCATTGCGGAAATCTTCAACCGCAGCTAGCCAGCTTCGAAATCGCAGCAGTTCTTCCCGCACAGGAAACGCGGCTACTTCAAGTTCTTCTCTTAGCGCCTTAGTCTCTGGAGACTTGTTGCCCGCCACTTGACCACCGTCCGCATAACCGCTGTTGTATAGCTGCATGAAGTACACCGCAGCCAGTTTGTTCAGATGCATCGAAGCCTCGGAGCATTCGCGCGGCAACGGCAATACGCGGTCGTAGCTAGCGAGCACTACAGCATCATCCGCGTAAGCCACTAGGCGAGAGTATGGCCGCCCTGTTTGCGCTTCATAGTGCTGATGCTGAGCCCTTTCGGTCGCCAAGATTGCGTCAGCTTCCGCCGCATACAGCAAGCGCGCCGCCAACTCTAGACAGGATTGCGCATCAACTAGAGCGGATATCCAGAGCAGTAAGCGCCCTCTCAATTCTTGACTCACAGTTAATCGTAAAAAAGTTGATGAAATGCCGAATACCCCAGAGCCCTTTATCGGGCGCTGGGGTGCATGCTGATTGGTAGTCCTGGGAAGAACTGGACCACCGACACAAGGATTTTCAATCCCCGTGTCACTCGGCGTCAGATCAGTGGAACTGCTCTTCTTCGGTCGAACCCGTCAGGGCCTTCACAGAGGACGAGCCGCCCTGGATCACCGTGGTCACGTCGTCGAAGTAGCCTGCGCCCACTTCCTGTTGGTGCGACACGAACGTGTAGCCCTTGTCGCGTGCTGCGAATTCTGGCTCTTGCACCATGTTCACGTAGTGCTTCATGCCTTCGCCGTTGGCGTATGCATGGGCGAACTGGAACGTATTGAACCAGTTGATGTGGATGCCGGCCAGCGTGATGAACTGGTACTTGTAGCCCAGGGCCGACAGGTCTTCCTGGAACGAAGCGATCTGGCTGTCGTTGAGGTTCTTCTTCCAGTTGAACGATGGCGAGCAGTTGTACGACAGCAGCTTGCCGGGGCAGGCGGCGTGCACGGCCTGGGCGAATTCGCGGGCGAAGCCGATGTCTGGCACGCCGGTTTCGCACCACACCAGGTCGGCGTAGGGAGCGTAGGCCACGCCACGGCTGATGGCTTGTTCCAGGCCGTTCTTGACGCGGTAGAAACCTTCTTGCGTGCGCTCGCCGGTCAGGAACGGCTTGTCGTTGGCATCGTGGTCAGACGTGATCAGGTTGGCAGCTTCTGCATCGGTACGGGCCAGCACGATGGTGGACACGCCCATCACGTCGGCCGCAAAACGTGCGGAGATCAGCTTTTCGCAGGCTTCCTGCGTAGGCACCAGCACCTTGCCGCCCATGTGGCCGCACTTCTTCACGGCAGCGAGTTGGTCTTCGAAGTGCACGCCGGCAGCGCCCGACTGGATCATGTTCTTCATCAGTTCGAAGGCGTTCAGCACACCACCGAAACCGGCTTCTGCATCGGCCACGATGGGCAGGAAGTAGTCGATGAATTCCTTGTCGCCGGGGTTGATGCCACGGCCCCACTGGATTTCGTCGGCGCGCTTGAAGGTGTTGTTGATGCGGCGAACCATGGTGGGCACCGAGTCGTAGGCGTACAGCGACTGGTCGGGGTACATGGTCTCGGACGTGTTGCCGTCAGCGGCCACTTGCCAGCCCGACAGGTACACGGCTTCCAGACCGGCCTTGGCCTGCTGCATGGCCTGGCCGGCGGAGATCGCGCCGAATGCGTTCACGTAGCCCTTCTTGGCGCCGCCGTTGATCTTGTCCCACAGCTTTTCAGCGCCGCGCTTGGCCAGCGTGTGCTCGATAGGCAGCGAGCCGCGCAGGCGCACCACATCGGCGGCGGAGTAGCCGCGCTTCACGCCCTTCCAGCGGGGGTTCTGGGCCCAGTCTTTTTCCAGGGCGGCAATTTGCTGTTCGCGGCTCAGTTGTTCGTTGAGGGATTGGGGCATGAGATCACTCCAGAGGTTGGTTGAAAACGCCGGGCTGCTTGTGCTGCCCTTGGAGATAACTTTAAGTCTTCTATAAGACTTGAGCAAGCTCTTATGTCTTATACAAGAGATAAATTTTCTCCTTGAAAAACAACAACTTAATCACACCATTTCTCAATACAGAAATTGATTTCTCATATCGAGAAAAATTGCGGCAATGCAACATCTATCGTATTCTGCATTACGAAATCCAGTTTTTGCATTACAAAAATCTATGGCGTCACAGGGTGCCCAAACGCGGGGCCTTCAGCCAGTCCCCCTCGGGAATGCGCGGCGCAGAGACCACATATCGGGGATTGATCTCATAGACCAGGCAGGACACGGCTCGCCCGCCCACATCGACCACGATGTCACGCTTCACATACTCGTCGCTGGGATTGGCGCCCAGGTCCTCGATCTCGTCCAGAACGGTCTCCAGAGCAGGCTCAATGGCATACACCTCGCCCTGAACCCACAAGGGCCCGCCCAGCGCCATGCCCGGATAGGCTCCCAGGTGGTAGAGCACCCCCTCCACTTGGGCGGTGCCCAGGAACCGGGGCGCCGGGCGAAGGCGGGTGATGTCATTGGATCCGCCGCGCCGCAGCGTGCCATAGACAAAGACACAGCGCAGGGAGGCAGCGGGCAGGATTTCGTCGGGCATGATGCGCACCTCTTTTTGGCATAAAACAGGTTCTTGTCAATCTCCAGTCTAGTGAACACCATCCCCAGCCGACCTTTCGCGTATCTGTGCCTGGCCCTCAGCATGGCGCTGGTGGGCAGCTACGTGGCGCTGTCCAAACCCCTGGCCGCCGTACTGCCGGTATTCCTGCTCGCATGGATGCGCTTTGGCATTGGCGGTGTGGCCATGCTGCATTGGCTCAGGAAGCCCGTGGACGAGCCCCCACTCACCCCACAAACCCGGCGGCTGCTGTTTCTGCAATCGTTCCTGGGCAATTTCCTGTTCACCATCTGCATGATCTACGGAGTGAGTCTGACCGATGCCGTCTCGGCCGGCGTGACCCTGGCTGCGATTCCCGCCGCAGTGGCGGTGATGGGCTGGGCTTTTCTGCGGGAACGCGTCGCACCACGCACCTGGGCGGCCGTGGCCTGTGCCGTGGCGGGAATTGCCTTGTTTTCGCTATCAAAACAAGAGCATTCAGCGCTTACTGGACAAGCGCTGGGCACTAAAAATTCTCAAAACTTTGCCTGGTTGGGGCCTTGGCTGCTGCTGGGCGCGGTGGTGTGCGAGGCGGCCTATACGGTGATCGGCAAGAAGCTCACGGGCAGCCTGGGCCCCAAGCGCATCTCCTCGCTCATCAACCTGTGGGGCTTTGTGCTGTCCACGCCGTTCGGGCTGTACGCAGCCTGGCATTTCGACTTTGCCGCCGTGGGCTGGGGCATCTGGACGTTGCTGGTGTTCTACGCGCTGGCGGCCTGCGTGTGGACGGTATGGCTCTGGATGACCGGGCTCAAGGCCGTGCCAGCAGCGCAGGGTGGCGTCTTCTCGGTCATGCTGCCAGTGAGTGCAGCCTTGGTAGGCGTGCTGGTGCTGGGTGAATCACTGACCCGCTGGCAATGGGCGGCGTTTGCCATCGCACTGGCCAGCATGCTGCTGGCCACCCTGCCCTCACGCGCCGCCCTGCGTGTGGGTCGGCATGGCGGCCGCGCAGGCTGATGGGGGCCCACCAGCCACCCAGCCCCAACGGCTACGCAGCCAACGGGCGCGCGCTGACGACGATGCCATCCGCATCGGCATACAACCAGTCGCCCGGCCGCACCCAGACCCCCTGGATCTGCACAGCAACATCGCGCTGTCCTTCCCCCCGGCGCTCGGTCGGCAAGGGAATCAGCGCCAGTGCACGAATGCCAACGGCCGCCGCGTTCAACTCGGCCACGTCACGCACGCAGCCGTCCACCACCACACCGGCCCAGCCATTGAGCGCAGCGGCAGCCGCCAGATTGCCCCCCACAAGCGCCCGGCGCAGCGATCCGCCACCATCCACCACCAGAACGCGGCCCTCTCCCGGCGACTCCACCGCAGCCTTGACCTGCGTGTTGTCCTCATGGCACTTGACGGTGCTTATCGGGCCTGCAAACGCGGCCACGCCGCCAAAACTCTGAAAAACGGGGGGCAGAACGCGAAAAGCCCCGGTCATGTCGCCCTTGTGCACATCGCAAAAATCGCAGGTACTAAAGGGGGCGGCAGAAGGTGCAGCAGTCATTTTTGGAAGGCCTTTCGGACGAAGTGAACAACGGGAACGCAGCGGGCGCACAGCGCCGGACAGGTTGCCCCGCATTGTCATACAGCCCCAGGGGGCGGACTGGAAAACGCGGCCAGCGCAGGCGGCTTTGTCAAGGCAGAAGCGCCGCGTGGGCGACTTATTGGCCTGCACGCGGCACCACCGCTACAAATCGAGGCAAAAAAAGCCGTTTCTCCCTTGGAAACGCGTTTTTTTCCCAGTAGCATCAGCCTGCCAGTGGGAAAGCCTAGTTTTCGCTGGTGAAAATTTACTTCCAACAAGGAAAACCCAACATGGCAACTGCAAAAAAAGCTCCGGCAAAAACAGCCCCCGCAGCCAAGACGGCTGCTGCCCCCGCCAAGAAGCGCACCCCCAACGCTGCTTTCATGAAAGCACTCACGCCCAGCCCCGCGCTGGCCGCCGTGGTGGGCTCGGCACCGCTGCCACGCACGGAGATCATCAGCAAGCTGTGGGTCTACATCAAGGCCAACAACCTGCAAGACGCTGCCAACAAGCGCAACATCAACGCCGACGCCAAGCTCAAGGAGCTGTTCGGCAAGCCCCAGGTCTCGATGTTTGAACTGGCTGGCCTGATCGGCAAGCACGTCAAGTAAACACGCACCCTGGTGCACAAAGAAGCCGGCCCAGCCGGCTTTTTTTTCGTCTGGACTCCGGCAAACTGTGGCGTATTGGCATCAATGCAAATGAGAATGACCCGCATTTGATGTAACATAAAGAAGCAAGTCGAAGCACAGCCATGTTGATCTAGCCACTGCCTTTCGTCTGCAATCAGCGCCCCACGCGCCACCTGCACCCATTCCCCATCGACGGAGGCCATCTTGGCAAAAACACGCGCTCAGCGCCGCAGCTCCGTGCTGCGCCCACAACAATCCTCTCCCTCCCCCGTGTCCACCACATCGCGCGGCTTGTCCTCCGACAAGGCACTGCTTCCGCTGGGCGCGCTGATGCTGGCCGCCTCCGTGGGCGCCATGGCACAAACCACCACACCAGAGAAAACACTGGCCCCCGTCGTGGTCAAGGAACGGGCCGAAGCCCCTGAGGGCAAAGACAGCGTGCGTGCCACCGAGACCACCATTGGCAAGGGCAAGCAGCAGCTGCGTGATATTCCGCAGTCGATCACGGTGGTCACCGAGCGCCTCATCGACGACCGTAACCTCGACACCGTCAAGGAAGCCCTGAAGAACACCGCCGGCATCACTTTTCTGGCGGCCGAGGGCGGCGAGGAAGACATCCGCCTGCGCGGCTTTGCGCTCCAAAGCACGGGCGACATGTTCATCGACGGCATGCGCGACCCCGCGTTCTATGACCGCGACACCTTCAACCTGGACCGCGTCGAGCTGCTGCGCGGATCCGCCTCCATGCTGTTTGGGCGCGGCTCCACCGGCGGCGCTGTGAACCAGGTCAGCAAGGCCCCCCGCCTCATCGATTCGCACCAGGTGGACCTGACCCTGGGCAGCCACCAGTACCGCCGCATCACGGGCGACTTCAACATCCTCACGGGTGAAAACGCCGCCCTGCGCCTGAACGCGATGAGCACCACGGCCGACAACAACGGCTCGGGCAGCAGCCTTGAGAAGAAGGGCATTGCAGGCACCTACGCCTTTGGCATCGGCACGCGCGACGAGTTCGCCGTGAGCCTGTACCACCTGGACAACAAGAACGGCATGAACTACGGCATGCCCTGGATCCGCCGCAGCGCCAACTCGCCTGTCAGCGACACCACGCTGCTGCCGCTGGACCCCAAGAACTACTACGGCGCCGCCAGCGACTACAACGCAGGCAGCGCAAGCTTTGCCACGCTGGGCCACATCCACCGCTTTGACGGCGAATCGGAGCTCAAGACCCAGGTGCGTTTTGGCCGCTTCGAGCGCGACCAGCGCGCCGGCACCGTGCGTCTGGCCGCCGCGGCCCAACAGCCGGGCGGCATCGCCGCAACGCTGGACAGCTTCGGCCCCGCCACGCGCCTGACGCGCGGCACGCAGCTCAAGATCCAGAACATGGACACCGTGCACCTGCAAAGCGACTTCAGCAAGAAGTTCGAAGCACTGGGCTACAAACACGAATTGCTGGCAGGCGCCGACTTCGCGCACGAGAAGAAGACCGTGTACGCCGCACGCAACGCCGCGCAAGGTGGCGTGGACCTGGTCAAGCCCCCCACCACCGTGGCCACGCCCAACGATGGCGTCGGCGTGGACGAAACACGCCGCGTGCTGCGCACGTCGAGCGACTTCGATGCCAAGGGCTACGGCTTCTATGCCCAGGACCTGATCCAGATCGCTCCCCACTGGAAGCTGCTGGCCGGCCTGCGCTACGACAACATGGATGGCAGCTACAACACGTTTGGCATCCCTGCTGCAGCCCCAGGCCCTGTCACTACCACCAGCTACCGCCAGAAGATTTCCGAGTGGAGCAAGCGTGCGGGCGTGCTGTACCAGCCCAACGATCTGCAGTCGTACCACTTCTCGTACGGCACCTCGTTCAACACCTCGGGCGACACGTATTCGTACAGCGCCGCGACGGTGAACACGCCCCCCGAAGCCAGCCGCAACATCGAGATCGGTGCCAAGCTGGACTCGGCCGACAAGCGCTTCACCACGCGCCTGGCCGTGTTCCACTCCACAAAGTACCGCGAGCGCAACACCGATCCCGACCTGAATATCGCCGTGCTGTCGGGCAAGCGCCACGCTGCCGGCGCCGAGATCGACGTCACTGGCCGCCTGACCTCCAAGTGGGAGGTCTACGGTTCGTACATGTGGATGCCCAGCGCCAAGATCGACATCGGAGCTGAAGGCGCCGAAGGCCAGGGCAGCCGCCCATCGCTCACGCCCCGCCACAGCGGCACGGTGTGGACCACCTACCAGATCACACCTGAACTGCGTGTGGGTGGCGGCCTGAACTTCCGCAGCTCGCAAACCCCCAACCGCAACCCCGGCTGGGAAGTGCCTGGCTACGTGACCGCCGACCTGATGGCCGAATACGCCATCAACGAGCGCTACACGATCAAGGCCAACCTGAGCAACGTGACGAACAAGCTGTACGCCGACTCGATCTACAGCGGCCACTACGTGCCCGGCGCAGGCCGCATCTTCCAGGTCACGGCCAGCATGAAATTCTGATCTGCGTCACAACGTTTCTTCAAGGTATTTGCCGCCCCCTTACCGGGGCGGCTTTTTTGCTTTACAACCCACGCCATGCTGCTCACGCTCCCCGATCTTCTCTCGCCCCACGACCTGCAGACCGCCCGCCAGCTGCTGCGCAATGCCCCTTGGGCCGACGGCAAGGACAGCGCGGGCACACAGGCGCGCCAGGCCAAGAACAATGAACAACTGCCACGCGACTGCGAGGCCGCGCAGCGCATTGCAGCCCTGGTGATGGCGTCGCTGGACCGCAGTGCGCTGTTCCTGACCGCCACCCTGCCCAAGCGCGTGTTTCCCCCACGCATCAACCGCTACGGCGGCGGAGCCAACCACTACGGCGACCATGTGGACAGCGCCGTGCGCCAGATGGCCGACCGGCGTGAACGCCTGCGCACTGACATCTCGTGCACGGTGTTCCTGTCGGAGCCCGACGAATACGACGGCGGCGAGCTGTGCATCGACGACACCTTTGGCGAGCAGCGCGTGAAGCTGCCCGCAGGCCACGCGGTCATCTACCCCGGCACCAGCGTGCACCAGGTCAGCCCCGTGACCCGCGGGCACCGCATGGCCTGCTTCTTCTGGGTGGAAAGCCTGGTGCGCAGCGACGAGCAGCGGCGCCTGCTCTACAACATGGACATGGCCCTGCTGCGCCTGCGCCAGCAGCACGGCGAGTCGCCTGAGACCGTGGCGCTCACGGGCACCTACCACAACCTGTTGCGCATGTGGGCGGATACGTGAGCCAGCCTCCCGCCGATCCCCGCACCGCGCTGCCGCCCGGCATCGTGAACCTGGCGGACCACGAGGCCCATGCCGCCACCCACCTGGAGCCCGGGGCCTGGGCCTACTTCAACGGAGCTGCGGCCGACGAGATCACCCTGGCTGCCAACCGCCGGGCCTGGGACCAGATCGGCTTGCTGCCCCGCGTGCTGCGGCCCCTGGCGGGCGGGCACACACGCGTGGAACTGCTGGGCCGCACGCTGGCCCACCCCATCCTGCTGGCCCCTGTGGCCTACCAGCGCATGGCCCACCCCGACGGCGAACTGGGCGCAGCCTATGCCGCGGCCGCCCTGGGCGCGGGCATGGTGCTGAGCACCCAGGCGAGCACCCGGCTGGAGGCTGTGGCCAGTGCCATCCGGGACGATGCGGGGCGGGGGCCGTTGTGGTTCCAGCTGTACCTGCAGCACGACCGCGATTTCACCCGTGAACTGGTCGAACGGGCCGAACGCGCGGGCTGCGAAGCCCTGGTGCTGACGGTGGACGCGCCCTGCCACGGGGCACGCGACCGCGAACGGCGGGCCGGGTTCCGCCTGCCGGCTGGCATCAGCGCCGCCAACCTGCTGGGCATGCTGCCCCCGCCGAAAGTCCCGCTCGCCCACGGCCAGAGCGCACTGTTCGATGACTTGCTGCAGCACGCCCCCACCTGGGCCGATGTGCAGTGGCTGCAGTCCATCACCCGGCTGCCCGTGCTGCTCAAAGGGGTGCTGCACCCCGACGACGCCCGTGAGGCCGCCAGCCTGGGCGTGGCAGGAATCATCGTCTCCAACCACGGCGGGCGCACGCTGGACACCACGCCGGCCACCGCCACCCAGCTGCCGCAGGTGGTCGAGGCGGTCCGCGCCGTTCACCCAACGATGCCTGTGCTGGTGGACGGGGGCATCCGGCGTGGCACCGACGTGCTCAAGGCGATGGCGCTGGGGGCCAGTGCCGTGCTGGTGGGGCGCCCCGCCGTCCACGGCCTGGCCAATGCCGGGGCTGCCGGCGTGGCCCACGTGTTGCGGCTGTTGCGCGATGAACTGGAGATCGCGATGGCGCTCACCGGCTGTGCCACCTTGGCCGACGCCTCCCCCGCGCTGCTGGTGCGGCGTTGACGACTTTCCGGCGATCTGGCGCTTTGTCCCCGTTGCGGGAAATGATTTATTGCAAATGCGATAGATTCGTATTTATAATGCAGACACCTTCAACAGCCAGCCACACTGCCTGCCGCCATGATCGTCTGTGTTTGCCGCCGGATTTCCGACCGTGAGATTGCCCGCCACGCACGTGCAGGCATGAGCTTTGACGAAATCCAGTTCGAACTGGGCGTGGCCACCCAATGCGGGTGCTGCGAAAGTTGTGCCCGCGATGTCGTGGCGCAGTGCAGTGCATCGAATCCGGTGGCCGCCCTGCACAATGAGGCAGCGCCGAAAACGATCCAGCTTGCCAGCTCCATCCTGGAAAGCAAGTCATGGAACTCCTCTCTACACTCGCAGGCAGCCTGATCCTCGTCGCAGGCTCGGCCTGGTGGATTTTTCGCAAATAATCGAGGTCTTTTAGGGCGCTAGCGCTTGATGTACAAGCGCTAGCCGCTATCATTTTTATGTCTCACCCTGATCGTTTTGCCACCCCCGGGGGGTTCAGCCGCAACACCGTGATCGTGGGCTCTGTCGTCGCTCTGCATGTTGCGGGCCTTTGGGCCCTGCAGTCCGGCCTGCTGCGCAAGGCCGCCGAGATCATCGTGCCGGCGGAACTGCTGACGGAGTTCATCGCGCCACCCGCCGCACCCAAGATCACGCCCCCGCCGCCCGCCCCCCCGCCACCGCCCAAGCCCGCCCCCAAGGTGGCTCCGCGTCCCGCGCCCATGCCGGTGGCCATCGCAGACCCCACCCCCGCACCCAATGCCCCCACGGGCATCACCACACCCCAGCCGCCTGCGCCCCCCATCGAGGCGCCCATGGCTCCGCCCGCGCCAGCCCCGGCGCCCCCGGCTCCGCCCGCCCCCCCCAAGATCGAGCTGCCGTCCAGCGACGCCGCTTACCTGAACAACCCCAAACCCAGCTACCCCGCCATCAGCAAACGCATGGGCGAGCAGGGCAAGGTGATGCTGCGCGTGCTGATCGGCATCGACGGTACCCCGCAGAAGGTGGAAATCAGCAAGTCCAGCGGCTTCGACCGCCTGGACCGACAGGCCCAGGAAGCCGTCATGCGCTGGCGCTTCGTGCCCGGCAAACGCAACGGCGTGCCCGAGACCATGTGGAACCTGGTCCCTGTCAACTTCGTTCTCGAATAACCAAATTCACCACCAATTACCGCTTTAGGGAGTTTTTCTCATGGAATCGCAATTCGGCATCGCCAACGTCTGGATCCAGGGCGACTTTGTCACCCGCGCCGTCGCCATCCTGCTGCTGGCCATGTCGCTGGCCTCGTGGATCGTCATCCTCATCAAGGCCCTGGACATCATCAAGTTCAAGAAGCACACCCGGGCTGCCCAGGACTTCTGGCACAGCGAAGACTTCGCCGCTGGCCTGACCAAGCTGGGCGCCGACCCGACCAACCCCTTCCGCCACCTGGCGCTGGAAGGCCGTGAGGCCACGGCCCACCACCGCAACACCAAGGCGCACCTGCACGACAGCCTGGACGTGAGCGACTGGGTCACCCGCTGCCTGCGCAACTGCATCGACGAATTCACGTCGCGCCTGCAGTCCGGCCTGGCCATCCTGGCCTCGGTGGGTTCCACCGCCCCCTTCATTGGCCTGTTCGGCACCGTCTGGGGCATCTACCACGCGCTGCTGGCCATTGGCACTTCGGGCCAGTCCACCATCGACAAGGTGGCCGGCCCCATCGGCGAGGCGCTGATCATGACGGCCCTGGGCCTGGCGGTCGCCATCCCTGCGGTGCTGGGCTACAACGCGCTGGTGCGTGGCAACAAGTCCATCCTGGGCGGCCTCAACAGCTTCGCCCATGACCTGCACGCCTACTTTGTCACCGGCGCCCGCGTGAATGCGCCCGGCGAGCAAGGCAAGGTCCTGCCCATGAAGAAAGGTGGCTAAGCCATGGCCTTCGGAACCCAAGACGACGCCGATGACGTGATGAACGAAATCAACATGACGCCCCTCGTGGACGTCATGCTGGTGCTGCTCATCATCTTCATCATCACCGTGCCCGTCATGAAGCACTCGGTCAACGTGGACCTGCCCCGCGCCACCAACCAGCCCGAGAACATCAAGCCCGAGACCGTGCGCCTGTCGGTGTCGGCCGATGGCAAGTATTTCTGGAACGAATCGCAGGTCACGGAAGAAGAACTCTTTCCCCGCCTGCAGGCCGAGGCCGCCAAGGAGCCCCAGCCTGACCTGCACATCCGCGGAGACAAGGAAGTGCGCTACGAACGCGTGGCCCAGGCCATGGCCGCAGCGCAACGTGCAGGTGTGCGCAAGATCGGGTTTGTGACCGAGCCCCAGTCCTGAGCGGAGCGTGCGGTTGGCATGCCCGCCGCACCCGATGCGCCAACAGCCTCTGACTCCGCCGGGCTCTCAGCCCGGCAGCCTGTTCAAGCCGCTGCCCGGTACAGCTTTGCTGGCCGGGCAGCGGCGTTGAAGGCCCCCGGAAAAGCGCCCCGGACCGGCCAGAAAAAACAACAAAAAGAAACATCAAACCCGCTTGACTTGTAATTGCGAATCGTTATCATTAACAAAACGCACTGCAACGCAACAGGAAAAATCTTCATGCAAGCCACATTGACCGCCGCCTCGCTCCTGCGTCCTCTTTCCGCCGACAAGGCTGCCTCGCAGGTCGGCCACGAAGGGGCCGTACCTTTTGCAGAGGCTGGCGCTGCTGCCGTGGACAGCAGTGCCTTGCTGCAAGGCCAGAAGGCGGTCGCCATCAGCCACAACGGTTCGGTCTACCGCCTGCAGGCCACCAAGCTGGGCAAGCTGATCCTGACCAAATAACGGCGTTTCTCCCTCCAGCGTGAACGGGTGAACGCAAAGGCCCAGCACAGGCACTCCAGACAGGTTTCATCGTGGGGCGACTCCCGGGCTTGCAACAAGCTCGCAAGGGTCGTTTTTGCCAGCCAACGGGTTCGCCCGCGTAGCCAGGCTTTTTTTCTGCCCAGTTCTCCCCGCCCCAGGAAGCTTCGAACCCAACAAAAAAACCGGCCACTGGGCCGGTTTTTTTGTTGGGAATGCAGGTTTGGAGTGCAAATTTGAAGATTTTTGGCAGCTAGCGCTTGATGGACAAGCGCTCGCAGCTATAAATTCAATAGCGCCTTCGATAACCCATGTGCATCAAAGCCCAAGCGCTGCAATCCCGGCACGGGCAATTTGCGCATCCTCGGTCGACTTCACGCCACTCACACCCACAGCACCCAGGCACTGGCCGTCCTTGAGGATCGGCACACCGCCTTCGAGCAGGCCGTCGATGCCAGGCGCGCTCAGGAAGGACGTGCGGCCCCCGTTGACGACGTCCTCATACACCTTGCTCTCACGGCGGCCCAGGGCAGCCGTGCGGGCCTTGGACGGGGCGATGTGCGAGGACACGGCGGCGGCGCCATCCAGGCGCTGCAGCCACAGCAGGTGGCCGCCATCGTCGACGATGGCGATCGTTACCGCCCAGTTGTTCTTCAGGGCTTCGGCTTCGGCCGCAGCGGCCACCGCCTTGACGTCGGCCAGTTCGAGTTCGGGTTTGGTTTTCATGGAGCAATCCGGAAAAGGAAGAAATGAAATGGAGGGTGAAAGGGTTGCCAGCAGGCCGCCCCCGGCACCAGAACTGGCAAGCATAGCGGCATCGCAGCGGCCCTTCACCCCCACCCAGGGTGAAAGAACCCTTACCAAAAGTAGGTGACCCAAAGCGGTTATTGCAAGGCCAAAAACCATCACCACCTAAAATTTGTCGTGTCTGCGTTGTGCAGGCCAACAAGGAGAGACACAAGATGAATGACCAAGTCACCACCCTGGGCCACTCTGCGGGCTATGGCATCTCGCAGGAAGAGCGCCACAAGGTGCTTCGCAATACTTACTGGCTGCTCGCGCTGAGCATGATCCCCACGGTGCTCGGCGCCTGGGTGGGCGTGGCCACGGGCATCACCCAGTCGCTGCGCGGCGGCGTGGGCCTGATCGTTTTCCTGGGCGGCGCATTCGCCTTCATGTTCGCGATCGAAAAGACCAAGCGCTCGGCCGCTGGCGTGCCGGTGCTGCTGGCCTTCACGTTCTTCATGGGCCTCATGCTCTCGCGCCTGATCGGCATGGTGCTGGGCTTCAAGAACGGTACCGACCTCATCATGACGGCCTTTGCCGGCACCGCAGGCGTGTTCTTCGTGATGGCCAGCCTGGCCAGCGTGATCAAGCGCGACCTCTCGGGCATGGGCAAGTGGCTGATGGTGGGCGCACTGGTGCTCATGGTCGGCGCCGTCATCAACGTGTTTGTCGGCTCCTCGGTCGGCATGATGGCGATCTCGGTGGCTGCCATCGGCATCTTCAGCGCCTACATGCTGTATGACCTGAAGCAGATCCTGGACGGCGGCGAAACCAACTACATCAGCGCCACACTGGCGCTGTACCTGGACATCTTCAATGTGTTCCAGAGCCTGCTGGCCCTGCTGGGCATCATGGGTGGCGAGCGGGACTGATCCCCTCGTACTCGCGTGTGACCATCCTCAAAGGCTCCTCCGGGAGCCTTTTTTCTTGTACCTTTGCGCCGCCCGGGCCTCAATAGCGCGCACGGCGTGCCGATAATGCAAGTACATGTATCGCAAACCTTCCTCCACCGCATTGCGGCTGCTGGCTCTCTCCAGCATCCTGCTGCTGACTGCCTGCGACAAGATTCCCGGCCTGGGCCCGGACCCGCGCGTCGCCCAGCGTGAGGAGGAAGCCAAGGCCATCGGCGGCGCCTGCCGCCACGCACTGCGGGGCCTGGAAGACTGCTACACCCTGAACCCCAAGGCCGCCAAGGCCTCGGTGTTTGCCGGGTGGAAGGACATGGACGCCTACATGCGCGAGAACAAGCTGGAAGGCACACCTTCGGTGCTCGGCAAGGTGGAAAAGCCCGAACGCACAGAGCGGTCCGGCGACATCGAGACCGAACCCCGCGACCCCGCTGCCAGCCGCAGTCGCAGCTAACAACCCCATCCCGCCATCAGCATCTGAGGGGGCAGCCAGCACAGTGGCCGCCCTGCCCTCGCCTTGGGCTCAGACGCGCTCGAACACCGCCATGCTCTCCACGTGGGCCGTGTGCGGGAACATGTTCACCATGCCCGCCGCCGTGCACTGGTAGCCCCCCAGGTGGACCAGCAGCCCGGCATCGCGGGCCAGCGTGGCGGGGTTGCAGCTCACGTAGACGATGCGTTTCGGGGGCGTCCAGCCCTCGGCCCCAGCAGGCAATGGCCCTGCGCCCTCGGCACCGATGCGCGCCTGCTCGATGTCCGCAAGGGCCTTGGCCAGGGCGAATGCGCCTTCGCGGGGCGGGTCCACCAGCCATTTGTCGGCAGATCCGTCGGCCACCAGCATCTCTGGGGTCATCTCGAACAGGTTGCGCGCTACAAAATCAGTAGCTGCCAGCGCTTTATGGTCATGCGCGACGGCCTGATTCAAGGCATAGTTTTCGCGCGAACGTGCCACCAGCGCCTCGCTGCCCTCAATGCCCAGCACCTCGCGGGCCTGCGTGGCCAGCGGCAGTGTGAAGTTGCCCAGGCCACAGAACCAGTCGATCACACGCTCATGGGGCTGCACATCCAGCAGGCGCAGCGCGCGCGACACCAGCACGCGGTTGATGTGCGGGTTCACCTGCGTGAAATCGGTGGGCTTGAAGGGCATGGTGATGCCGAAGTCCGGCAGTGCATACGACAGCTGCTCGCCGCCTTCGTCCAGCAGCTTCACGGTGTCCGGCCCCTTGGGCTGCAGCCACCATTGCACGTGGTGCTCGGCCGCAAAGGCGCGCAGCCGGGCGAGGTCATCCGCGCTCAGCGGCTCCAGGTGGCGCAGCACCATGGCAGTCACGGTGTCGCCACAGGCCAGTTCGATCTGTGGGCAGGTGTCGCGTGCGTCCATGCCTGCAATCAGCGCCCGCAAGGGCATCAGCATGGCGTCCACATGGGGCGGCAGCACAGGGCACTGCTGCATGTCTGCCACATAGCGGCTTTTGCGTTCATGAAAGCCGATCAGCACCTGGCCCTTCTTGATCACATGGCGCACGGACAGCCGGGCGCGGTAGCGATAGCCCCAGGACGGGCCTTCGATGGGGCGCAGCATGGTCTGGGCCTTGACCTTGCCCAGGTGCCAGAGGTTGTCTTCCAGCACCCGCTGCTTGACGGCCACTTGGGCGCCGACATGCAGATGCTGCATCTTGCAGCCGCCGCAGGCACCGGCATGCAGGCCAAAGTGTGGGCAGCCAGGGCGCACGCGCTGCGACGATTCACGGTGAATCGCCAACAGGCTGGCCTGCTCCCAGTTGTTCTTTTTGCGGTGGGTGTTGGCGGTAACCAGCTCGAATGGCAAGGCACCGTCGATGAAGATGACCTTGCCGTCGGGCTTGCGGGCGACGCCCTGGGCATCCAGGTCCATGGACTGGACCTGCAGCCAGCCCTCGGGCAGGTCGCCCTGGGAATTCTGCTCGGTCGGTTCAAACGCGGGGGATAGTTCTTTCGGTTCGCTCATCCCCCGATTGTCTCAGGCCCGGGACGCCCTTCCGCCGGGGCCGCCGCACCGGGGTCCTGAGAACCTGCTCACGATCGCGCAGGGGATCGTGAGCCGCTTCTTAGCCGCGATCTGCGCGGGCAGGACGGCCGCCCATGCCCATGGAGCCCGTGGCCCCCTGTGCGGACGCCAGAGGCAGCTTGTTGATGGGGAGGTCGCAGTTGTGGTTGTCGGGCGAGAACACCAGCGTGGAGCCCGGGGCAACGAGAGGCAGGGTCTGGTGAATCTGGTAGGACATGTCCACCGGCGGCTCCGGCGCGCGGTACACGATGTCCTTGTCGGGGCCGTAGACCACGTAGCACGAGGCCGCGGCCGACTGGCTGAAAAAGGCGGCTGCCAGCAGGGCAGCAGCAGCGTATGGGAAGCGGATCATGGTTCTTCTCCTCAATCTGGCAGGTCTGCTGGGCATTATGCGGGCTTTGGCAGGTCGAGCCAATGTGGGTGTGGCCTGGAGGCTGCGGTGTCGTTGCACTCTCCACGTGGCTTTCAACGCAGATGCAGGTGGTTGGTGTGCTTGACCTCCTCCATCACCGCATAGGTACGCGTCTCGCGCACGCCCGGCAGTTGCCACAGCACGTTCCCCGCAAACACGCGGTAGGCATTCATATCGGCTGAGCGGGTTTTGAGCAGGTAGTCGAACCCGCCCGCCACCATGTGGCATTCCATGATCTCGGGGTGGACCTGCACGGCAGCCTTGAACTGGTCGAACACGTTGGGCGTGGTGCGGTCCAGCAGCACCTCTACAAACACCAGCATTCCCGCGCCCAGCTTCAGGGGGTTCAGGCGCGCCTCGTAGCCCAGGATGAAGCCATCGCGCGTGAGGCGTTGTACCCGCGCCAGCACGGCCGTGGGCGACAGGGCTACAGCCTCGGCCAGCTTGAGGTTGGCAATGCGGCCGTCTTCCTGCAGGATTGACAGGATCTTGCGGTCAATGCGGTCCATATCGGGTTCTGTTTGCATGTCGATTAGAGTTTTATTCGGCTTCAGCGCCAATTTTCAACCATTTATTCATCAACAACCCAAGGATCATCGCTAATAACGCGCCCAACCAACACTTCCCACCGTGTTGGGCCCCGCCAAACCCCTGAAAGACACCGCCATGACGCAGCCCTCCGCCCCGTTTGCAGACTTCGCACCCCGCACACCGCTGAACAACCCGCTGCGCGCTGCCATCACCGCCGCCACCCGCCGCCCCGAGCCCGAAGCCCTGGCCCCGCTGCTGGCCCAGGCCCGACTTCCTGCCGACCAAGCGGCGTCCGCCGAGCAACTGGCGCTGCGCATTGCCAAGGCGCTGCGCGAACGCAAGGCCAGCGCCGGGCGTGCGGGCATCGTGCAGGGGCTGCTGCAGGAGTTTTCGCTGTCGTCGCAAGAAGGCGTAGCGCTGATGTGCCTGGCCGAGGCGCTGCTGCGCATCCCCGACAAGGCCACACGCGATGCGCTGATCCGCGACAAGATCAGCCACGGCCAGTGGGATGCCCACCTGGGCAAAAGCCCCTCGCTGTTCGTCAACGCGGCCACCTGGGGCCTGCTCATCACCGGCAAGCTGGTGGCCACGCACAGCGAAGGCAGCCTGGGCAACTCGCTCAGCCGCCTGATCGGCAAGGGCGGCGAGCCGCTGATCCGCAAGGGCGTGGACATGGCCATGCGCATGATGGGCGAGCAATTTGTGACCGGCGAGACCATCGACGAAGCCCTGCGCAACGCCCGCACGATGGAAGCCGAGGGCTTTCGCTATTCGTACGACATGCTGGGTGAGGCGGCGCTGACCAGCGAGGATGCCAAGCGCTACTACGCGTCGTATGAGCAGGCCATCCATGCGATTGGCAAAGCCTCTGCCGGGCGTGGCATCTATGAAGGGCCGGGCATCTCCATCAAGCTGTCGGCCCTGCACCCGCGCTACAGCCGCGCACAGTTTGGCCGCGTGATGGACGAGCTGTACCCGCTGGTGTTGCGCCTGACCGCGCTGGCCAAGCAGTACGACATTGGCCTGAACATCGACGCCGAAGAAACCGACCGCCTGGAGCTGTCGCTGGACCTGCTGGAGCGCCTGTGCCACGAACCCACCCTGGCGGGCTGGAACGGCATTGGTTTTGTGATCCAGGCCTACCAAAAGCGCTGCCCCTTCGTCATCGACTATGTGGTGGACTTGGCGCGCCGCACCCAGCGCCGCCTGATGGTGCGCCTGGTGAAGGGCGCGTACTGGGACAGCGAAATCAAGCGCGCCCAGGTCGATGGCCTCGCGGACTACCCCGTCTACACCCGCAAGGTGCACACCGACATTTCCTACATCGCCTGCGCCAAGAAGCTGCTGGCCGCGCCCGAAGCCGTGTACCCCCAGTTCGCCACCCACAACGCCGAGACGGTGGCCACCATCTACCAACTGGCGGGCAGCAACTACTACGCCGGGCAATACGAATTCCAGTGCCTGCACGGCATGGGCGAGCCGCTGTATGAGCAGGTGGTGGGCGCGATCACTGCGGGCAAGCTGGGCCGCCCGTGCCGCATCTACGCCCCCGTGGGCACGCACGAAACCCTGCTGGCCTACCTGGTGCGCCGCCTGCTGGAAAACGGCGCCAACACCTCGTTCGTGAACCGCATTGCCGACGAAACGATTGCACTGGACGATCTGGTCAAGAGCCCCGTGCAAGTGGTGGACCAGCAAGCTGCGGTGGAAGGCGCCGCGGGCCTGCCCCACCCCCGCATTGCCACGCCCCAGGGCCTGTATGGCGCCAACCGCGCCAACTCGCGCGGGCTGGACCTGTCAAACGAGAACACGCTGACCGAACTGGCCACCGCCCTGCAAGCCACGGCGGCCCATGTCTGGACGGCGGCTCCCTTGCTGGGGACCGATGCCCCTGCAGGCCCCAACCAGCCCGTGCGCAACCCCGCCGACCACAGCGACGTGGTGGGTAACGTGCAAGAGGCCACCACTGCCGACGTGGACCAGGCCCTGGCCCATGCCGAGGCCGCCGCAGTCCCCTGGGCGGCCACACCGCCTGCCGAGCGTGCTGCCGCGCTGCTGCGCACGGCCGACTTGCTGGAGGAGCGCATCCAGCCCCTCATGTGCCTGCTGATGCGCGAAGCAGGCAAGAGCGCCAGCAACGCCATCGCCGAAGTGCGCGAAGCCGTGGACTTCCTGCGCTATTACGCAGCCCAGGTGCAAAGCACCTTCGACAACACCACCCACCTCCCACTGGGCCCCGTGGCCTGCATCAGCCCCTGGAACTTCCCGCTCGCCATCTTCATGGGCCAGGTGGCGGCCGCGCTGGCCGCTGGCAACCCCGTGCTGGCCAAGCCGTCAGAGCAAACCCCGCTGATCGCCGCCGAGGCCGTGCGCCTGCTGTGGCAGGCCGGCGTGCCCCGCGCCGCCGTGCAGCTACTGCCCGGCCAGGGCGAAACCGTGGGCGCCCGCCTGATCGGCGACGCCCGCGTGATGGGCGTGATGTTCACAGGCTCCACCGAAGTCGCCCGCATCCTGCAGCGCACCGTGGCCGGGCGGCTGGATGCCGCAGGCCGCCCCATCCCGCTGATCGCAGAGACCGGCGGGCAGAACGCGATGATCGTGGACTCGTCCGCGCTGGTGGAACAGGTGGTGGGCGATGCCGTGTCGTCCGCCTTTGACAGCGCAGGGCAGCGCTGCTCGGCGCTGCGCGTGTTGTGCGTGCAGGAAGACGCTGCGGACCGCGTGGTGGAGATGCTGCAAGGTGCCATGGGCGAACTGCGCGTGGGCAACCCCGGCGAGTTGCGCGTGGACGTAGGTCCGGTGATCGATGCCGAAGCACAAGCAGGCATCGCCCAGCACATCGAGAAATTCAAGGCCCAAGGCCATCGGGTGTTCCAGCACCCGCAGCACCTTGCGACCGCGACCAGCCAAGGCACCTTTGTCCCCCCCACGCTGATCGAGCTGAACCACATCGGCGAGCTGCAACGCGAAGTCTTCGGCCCTGTGCTGCATCTGGTGCGCTACGCACGCAACGACCTGGACCAGCTGCTCGACCAGATCAACGCCACCGGCTACGGCCTCACGCAGGGCGTACACACCCGCATCGACGAAACCATTGCCCGCGTGGTGAACCGCGCCCACGCAGGCAACGTGTACGTCAACCGCAACATGGTGGGCGCAGTAGTGGGCGTGCAGCCCTTTGGCGGCGAGGGCCTGTCGGGCACGGGGCCCAAGGCAGGCGGGCCGCTGTACCTGCTGCGCCTGCTGTCGCAGCGCCCGGCCGATGCGCTGGCACGCACCTTTGCCCAAGCTGACCGCGCCACGCCACCCGAGGAAGCCGTGCGCGAGCGCCTGCTGGCGCCCCTGGCCACCCTGCAGCAATGGGCCCAGCAACAAGGCAATGCAGCCCTGGCCAGCACCTGCGAGCGCTTTGCCCAGGAAACCCAAAGCGGCACGGCCCGCACCCTGCCCGGCCCCACGGGCGAGCGCAACGTCTACACCCTGGCCCCCCGTGCCCGCGTGCTGTGCGTGGCGCAAGGTGTGGACGACCTGCTGGCGCAAACCGCCGCCGTGCTCGCCACCGGTGGCACGGCCCTGTGGCCCAACGCCCAGGCTAGCCTGCGCACCCAATTGCCCACGCTGGTGCAGGCGCAGGTCATGCTGCAGGACAACACACCGAACGACGGCACCCTGGAACTGGATGCCGTGCTGCACCATGGCGACGCCGCATCACTGCAGGCGGTGTGCACCGCCCTCGCCCGCCGCGCCGGACCCATCGTGGGCGTGACCGCGCTCCAGCCCGGCGCGACCGACATCCCGCTGGAGCGCCTGCTCATCGAACGCGCGCTGAGCGTGAACACGGCGGCGGCCGGAGGCAATGCGAGCCTGATGACGATTGGATGAACGCACGGCACTTGGTGCTCATCCATCAGGGAGAAATTTGAACCAATTTGGCTGCTATCGCTTATTGATCAAGCGCTAGCAGCTATTTATTCAATAGCATTTCAAGATGAAGACGCTAGTGGAAGATTGAGCAACAGGTTCTGCGGCTTGATGCGCACCACGCCCTCGGCCGTGGTGGCCAGACCCAAGTACACCGGCTTGCCCGCCACATCGGCGCGCATCTCGGCTGGGTTGCCGAAAGTCAGCGTAAACAGGCTTACCAGGCGCGCCATGCGGTCGGCATCCACCGGCCGGTCCTCATACAGGTCGTTGAGGATGGCCGTGGACTCCACATCCAGCCCCACGTGCCAACGCCACGCACTGTCGGTGACCTGGTGCACAGGCTCGATGTGCACCTGCACACCCAGAAAGTGCAGCACCCAGCGCTCCAGCACCCCCGACAGCGCCTTGAGGCCCGAGCGGGCGCGCGTCATCTTGAAGGTGAGGCCATGGCTCAGGTCCTGTGTCAGTTCGTGGGTCAGGTCGAGCAAGAAGTGGTGCCGGTCGCTTTGCGCCCAATACAGCGGCGCGTTGTCGGCCGTGAGCACCTGCAGGTCGATGGCGGGCTGCAACGCTCCGCTTTGCAGCAGCAGACGGCCTACGTCCCCCAGCCCGGCGGTCTCGTTGAGCAGGTCGAGCGTGGTCCTATCGCCAGCCAGCATCTGCCCGCTTTGCTGCGCAATGCGCTGCGGGCGAAACAGCATCTCGGCCGCGCGCGCCTCCATGGCATCGTCACAGCGGTCCAGCAGATGGCGCAGCACGGCCTGCACCATGGCGTCGATGAACACGGCCGGGATGTTGACGGCCCCGCTGCGCATGAGCTGCAGATAGCAGGCCTCCAGCGAACCCGCCTCCATCAGCGCATCCCGAAATCGCAGGAACACGGTGTAGTTCTCACGCGCATCGCTGTCCTGCACCGCGGCCAGCTCCTGAGGGGCGACGCTGCGTGCGGGCGAAGCGGCCAGCGATTCGTGCAAAGCCACCTCCGACGGGCACGACTCTGGCACCAGGGCCAGTTCGGGTCGGGTCAGCAGCCATTGCAGGTACGCATCGGTGGGCACCAGCCAGCCGCGCGTATCCCGGGCCAGTGCCTGAAAGCCGCATCCGGGCCAGAAATCAGCGGGCGCCGTCATGCGAAGGCCCTTTGCCCCAGGGGGAAGAGCGTTGTGAGGGGGCCAGTGGGGGGCATCAAGGGTCGGACCATGGAGGACGTGGGGTGGAAGCTGGGGTGGATGTGGGCGTGCAACGGGTGGTTTCACAGAAGGTTGCGGCACGGCGCGGGCACAGGCGGTGACTGCTGCCATCGCATTCTGCACAGCTTATGCGGGGCGCGGGCGCCTCTCGCCGACTGCCCCGACCCCATCAGCGAAAAGGGTGCGGCCTCGTACCGAAAAGCACCGTTTTTCCGCTGCTTACCCCGGGATTGGCGCGGGCGAATTCAGGGACCATCAGGGCAACGTCCATAGAACCCCCATCGGCCCGGTGATTGGCCCGGTGCCACGCCATGGACTGCCAGTCCATTGAAGGAGTCGCAAGATGCTCGATATTTCACAAGCCACCAACATGCTGACGTCCCTGGGCGTCTCCAGCACCATGGCGGCCAAGGCGGCCGAGCGCACGGCCCAGAATCACGCGGGCGCAGACCCTGTCACCTTTCTCAAAGAACTGCAGACCACGCTGGAACAGCTGTCTGCCGAGGCGGCGCAGGGAACAGCGGCTGGCACCACCGGGGCTACCACCACTGCCGCACAAACCAAACCCTACCAATCCACTGCGGCCCTCTACAGCAGCAAGGCCGCGACGGAAACCGGGACGACCCAGGCCGCAGTCAAGGCGCCCTTCAGCAACCTGGAAGAATTTCGCGAATGGGAAAGTGACCTGGGCGACACTTTTGCAGAAGACTATGAAGTGCCGGACTATGTGCGGATGATTTCGATGTCGCTGAGCGGTGGGGACCAGGAAGTGGTCGGCCGCTACATGTTCTTCAAGAACCACCCCGAATTTGCGGCCGACTATGAAGCCATTCGCAGCGGCAAACTGTCCAAGTTCCCGACGGATGGCTCGACGCTCGTCAAGAGCGACCTGACCGAGATGCCTTCGGAGACTGCATCGTTCTACAAGAAAAACACCGCCAGGCTGCTGGCGGCCGAGGGGTTCAACATGGACCCGACACTCGCCAAGATGCGAACGGATGGCGTTGTCGAGGTGCCCGACGGCGTCAATCCGTCGGAATGGCTCATGAACAACCGCTGGACGCCCGACGAAATCGTGGCCCAGAACAACCGCGTCGTTTTTGCCCGCGCACCGTACATCGGCCTGGACGGAAAAGGTGCCGACACCTACCGCCTGACCACCTACGACTCCGCCACGAACAGCATCATCAACTTCGACGGAATCGCCTACGACCCGGTCACAGGCGAAGCCAAAGCCTGATCCTGGCCCAGCATCGGGGTTTGCCTTCTTCCATGGGCGGGGGAAGGCGCGGTCTGGCATGGTCCGCCTAAATGAACCTCTTCAACCAGGAGATACGGTGGAAAACCAGTGCCACCACCAGCGCGCCCCCAAACACCAGAGCAGCCACAAGCGGCACGGTGAGCAACGGCGCATGGTCCTCGGGCTTGAAACCGTATTCCCTGAACAACTCCAGCAAAATGGGGTGCACCAGATAGACGCCCAGCGTCAACGGAGCAACCCGCTGAACAGACTGCGCCCATCTACCCGCCAACGTGCATCGCTTGAGCATCAGCATCACGCTGATCGACATGGGAACGACGGACAGGCTCAGGTAGCCATAAAAATACAGCCCTTTGTCCAGCCCTTGCGCACGGCCCAGCCAGTAACAGCCCACGGCGGTGACCGCCACAGCCAACCCAAAGACCGCCATCAACACAGCCAAGGGGATTTTCCTGTCACAGGTCTGGATCAGGTAGCCGCAGAGGAAGTACGGCAGGTACGGCAGAAACCAGTTGATGAAGAGGCCCGCTCCATCGCCAGAGAAGACGCGGGAAAACTCGTTCACGCCAGACAGCACAAACATCAAGGCCACGAGCCACCACAGATCGCGCCGGTTTGTGTTGCGGACCAGCGTTCTCAAAAAGGGAACGAACAGGTACAGGCACAGGATCATGTACAGAAACCACAGATGGTAGTGAGGCCACCCTCTGGCAACGCTGTGCAAGACATCCATCGCGCGCAGCTCGGCCAGGGCCCCCCGGTGGTTCCAGAGAATGTAAACCGCGCTCCAGAAAGCAATTGGCAGCAGGACCCGTGCCGCCCGCTTGCGGTAGAACTCGGCCACGCTCTCGGTCTTGCGGGGGTCGAGCAACAACGCCCCACTCACCATCACGAACACCGGCACACACCAGCGCACGAGTGCGTCGTACAGATTGCCGTACCACCAGCCGGAGGAGCCCAGCGCGGTCAGGGTCACCACGCTGGCGGCCACGTGCAGGACCACCACGGCCAGGATCGAGACGACCCTCGCAGCATCAAGCCAGATCATTGTTTCAAGGTCTTGGCGTGACAGTGCTTGTTATTCCCACTCAATCGTCGCCGGCGGCTTGCTGCTCACGTCGTACGTCACGCGGTTGATGCCCCGCACCTCGTTGATGATGCGCCCCGACACCTTCTTGAGCAGGGCGTACGGCAGCTCGGCCCAGTCGGCGGTCATGAAGTCGCTGGTCTGCACGGCGCGCAGGGCGACCACGTAGTCATAAGTGCGGCCATCGCCCATCACGCCCACGCTCTTGACCGGCAGGAAGACGGTGAAGGCCTGGCTGGTAAGGTCGTACCAGTTCTTGCCGGTGGCTTCGTCCACATGGTTGCGCAGCTCTTCAATGAAGATCGCGTCGGCGCGGCGCAGCAGGTCGGCGTATTCTTTTTTCACCTCGCCCAAAATGCGCACGCCCAGGCCCGGGCCGGGGAATGGGTGGCGGTAGACCATTTCGGGCGGCAGGCCCAGGGCCACGCCGAGTTCGCGCACTTCGTCCTTGAACAAGTCGCGCAGGGGCTCCAGCAGCTTCAGGCCCAGCTGCTCGGGCAGGCCGCCCACGTTGTGGTGGCTCTTGATGGTGACGGCCTTCTTGCTCTTGGCGCCGCCGGATTCGATGACATCGGGGTAGATGGTGCCCTGGGCCAGGAAGGTAGCGCCCTTGTGGCCTCCGTCACCGGCCTTCAGTTTCGCGGCTTCGGCCTTGAACACGTCGACGAACAGGCCGCCGATGATCTTGCGCTTGGCTTCGGGCTCGCTCACGCCCGCCAGCTTGCCCAGGAACAGGTCGCTGGCGTCCACGCGGATGACCTTGGCGTGCAGCTTGCCGACGAACATGTCCATGACCATGTCGCCTTCGTTCAGGCGCAGCAGGCCGTGGTCGACGAACACGCAGGTGAGCTGGTCGCCGATGGCGCGGTGAATGAGCGCTGCGGCCACGGACGAATCGACGCCGCCTGAGAGGCCGAGGATCACTTCCTCGTTACCCACCTGCTGGCGGATCTGTTCCACCGCCTCGGCAATGTGGTCGCGCATGACCCAGTCGGGGCTGGTGCCGCAGATGCCGAGCACGAAGCGGTCGAGCAGCGCCCTGCCCTGCACGGTGTGCGTGACTTCGGGGTGGAACTGCAGGGCGTAGAAGCGGCGCTCTTCGTCGGCCATGCCGGCGATGGGGCAGCTGTCGGTGCTGGCCATGAGTTTGAAGCCCGGGGGCAGTTCTGTGACCTTGTCGCCGTGGCTCATCCACACGTTGAGCATGCCGTGGCCTTCAGCGGTGGTGAAGTCGGCAATATCCTTGAGCAGTGCGGTGTGGCCGCGGGCGCGCACGGCGGCAAAGCCGAACTCGCGCTTGTGGCCGGTTTCGACCTTGCCACCCAGTTGCTGCGCCATGGTTTGCATGCCGTAGCAAATGCCCAGCACGGGCAGGCCCAGATCGAACACGGCCTGCGGGGCGCGGTCGGTGGTGTCTTCGGTCACGCTGGCATGGCTGCCCGACAGGATGATGCCCTTGAGCGAACCGTCCTTGGCATAGTCACGCACCCATTCGTCGGTCACATCGCACGGGTGCACTTCGCAGTACACATTGGCCTCGCGCACGCGGCGGGCGATGAGCTGGGTGACTTGCGAGCCGAAATCGAGGATGAGGATTTTCTGGTGTTGCATGGCGGTGGGTGGTCGAGGGGATGGCAAAAAATGGGGCGCCTGCTCAGAGGCTGGAGAGGTCGAGAAGCGGTACGCCGCTGCGCTTGGCGGCGGCTGCCTGGGCGGGGTCGAACGTGGCCAGGGGCAGGCGCAGGGAGCGGGCCAGCCACAGGTAAGCGGCATCGAAGGTGGGCAGGCCGGTGTCGAGCGCCACGTCGAGCACCGCCTTGTGCTGGGCAGGGGCCAGGTCGTGCAATTCGACGCGGTGACGAATGGCCTCGAGCACGCCCCACAGGCCTTCGACCGATGCGGGCGGGATGCGGCCGCTGTGCACGCCGCTGCTGATGAGGTTGCTGCACTCCCACTGCCAGAGGTTGGGGGCCTGGGGCTCAACCTCGTCGCGGCGGATCAAGGTGTACAGGCGGCGCGTGTGCTCACTGGCCGCGTCGGGCAGCAGCCAGGCGGCGGTGACGGAAGCGTCGAGGACGAAGGCGGTCATGCTGCGGCCCTGCCCTTGCGGCGCAAGGTGTCGGGGGCGGCGGTAGTGGCGGCCTCGCCTGCGGGGCGGATGCTGGCGTGAAGAGCATCCATCTGGCCCAGTTCGCGGGCAATCTGCTCGTCGGTGATGACGGGGCGACGGCGCACGGGCAGCAGGCGCACCACCTCTTTGCCGTGGCGGGTGATGCGCACTTCCTCGCCCTGCTCGACCAGCTCGATCAGGGCAGAGAACCTGCTCTTGGCTTCGTAGATGCCGACGGACTGCATGGATGCGTGAACCCCAAAAGAAAAAGTCTGGCCTGAATGGCGAATTCAGACCAGACTATATCATTCTGACCAGATATTTTCAATCAGGCCAGACTCAGAATCTCCGACGGTAGACCAGACCAATGTCCTGCGAACGCCCGCGATCCAGGCCAGGGCAGCCGTGCAAGGGCCGCCCCGCCGCACTGGCTGCGTCCCCCTTCCCGAATGGCGAAGCTATTCGAGAGAAGGGGGAAGGCGCGAAGCGACTCAGGGGGTTGTCCCTTAATCAGCGCGGTAGTTCGGCGCTTCCTTGGTGATCTGCACGTCGTGCACGTGACTTTCGCGGATGCCGGCGGTGGTGATCTCGACGAACTCGGCCTTGTTGTTCATCTCTTCGATGGTGGCGCAGCCACAGTAGCCCATGGAGGCACGCACGCCACCGGCCATCTGGTAGACGATGGAAACCATGGAACCCTTGTAGGGCACGCGGCCTTCAATGCCTTCAGGCACGAGCTTGTCGGCATTGGGGTTGCCGGTGCTCGATTCCTGGAAGTAACGGTCGGCACTGCCCTGCTGCATGGCGCCAATGGAGCCCATGCCGCGGTAGCTCTTGTAGCTGCGCCCCTGGAACAGGATGACCTCGCCGGGCGCCTCTTCAGTGCCCGCAAACATGCCGCCCATCATCACCGTGCCAGCGCCAGCGGCCAGGGCCTTGGCGATGTCGCCGCTGTAGCGAACGCCACCATCGGCAATCAGTGGCACGCCCGTGCCCTTGAGTGCGGTGGCTACGTTGTCGATGGCCATGATCTGGGGCACGCCCACGCCGGCCACGATGCGGGTGGTGCAGATGGAGCCCGGGCCGATACCGACCTTGACGGCGTCCGCACCAGCTTCGACCAGCGCCAGCGCGGCCGCGCCGGTGGCGATGTTGCCGCCGATTACATCGATCTGCGGATAGTTCTGCTTGACCCAGCGCACGCGGTCGATCACGCCCTTGCTGTGGCCATGGGCGGTGTCCACCACAATGACATCGACACCCGCCTTGACCAGCGCTTCCACGCGCTCTTCAGTGCCCTCGCCCACACCCACCGCAGCACCCACGCGCAGACGGCCAGCGGCATCACGCGCCGCATTGGGGAAGCTTGTTTGTTTGGTGATGTCCTTCACCGTGATCAGACCCTTGAGCTCAAAGGCGTCGTTCACGACCAGGATGCGTTCGAGCTTGTGCTTGTTGAGCAGCGCCTTGGCTTCGGCGGGCGTGGTGCCCTCCTTCTCATTGACCGTGATGAGTTTTTCGCGCGGGGTCATGATCTGGTGGACCTTGACGTCGTAACGCGTCTCAAAACGCAAGTCGCGGCCGGTGACGATACCCACAACCTTGCCGCCATCGCACACCGGGAAGCCCGAGATACCGAGCTGTTCGGACAGCTGCAGCACCTGCAGCACGGTGTGTTCGGGGGTGATGACCACCGGATCACGCAGCACGCCCGATTCGTAGCGCTTGACTTTGGCCACGTGGGCAGCCTGTTCTTGCGCCGTGAGGTTCTTGTGCACGATGCCGATGCCGCCCTCCTGGGCAATGGCAATGGCCAGGCGCGCCTCGGTCACGGTGTCCATGGCGGCGGACACAAGAGGCAGATTCAGCTGGATGTTACGGGAGAGTTTCGTCGCAAGGGACGTGTCCTTGGGCAGGACCTGGGAGTACGCTGGCACCAGCAACACATCGTCGAAGGTGAGCGCTTTTCCAAGAAGGCGCATGAGAAAGCTCCAAAAAACGGATTGTACCCGCGCCGCGTGTGGCGAAAACACGCCCACCCGTCCGCAACGCACTGGCGGGGGGGGAATCACATGGATAAACTTGTCCGCATGAAAATGCACAAGCTTCTCCTGCTGGCCGTGGCCTGCACCTGGACCATGGGCGCAGCAGCGCAATGGCAGTGGATCGACAAGGACGGCCGCAAGGTCTTCAGTGACCGCCCGCCACCACAGGAAACCCCTGAAAAAAATATCCTGAAGCAACCGGGTGGTGGCGTCCCACGTTCAGCACCCGCCCCAGCGGCAGCCACGCCAGCGGATGGCGTGCCTGCGGCCACCGCCACCGCAGCAGCCTCCGCACCAAAGCCCGCCGCCAGCGCGCCGGGCAGCGGCAAGGACAAGGCCCTGGAAGAGAAAAAAGCACAGGCAGAAGCCGCGGAAGCAGCCAAGAAAAAGACGGAGGAAGAAAAGCTGGCCAAGGCCAAGGCGGACAACTGCACACGTGCGCGTCAGGCCAAGGCAACGTTTGACTCGGGCAAGCCAGTCACTCAGTCCAACGCACAAGGCGAACGCATCTTCCTCGACGAATCCGCCCGCGCGGCAGAATCCAAGCGCATCGAAGGCATCATCGCTGCCGACTGCAAACGCTGACGCACAGCCGTCACCAAGGGCGGTGTCAGTAGCCCGATTTCCCCCCCGGCCGCTGACGGGAAAACAAACCAGTAGTGCGGGCACCCTGGCGCGCAAAACGCTCACGGCGGGCCACCTTGGGGTCCACTTTCAGCGAGCGATAAACCTCCACGCGGTCCAGGTGCTTGACAGGCGCATCCAGTGACGCAGCACGGCCCCAGATTCCCAAGGTCGGCACATCTTCTGCACTGACTTGCGGCACCAGCGCGACATCCGCCCCGCAGGCCCGCAGTGCATCGCCCACGGTAGCGCCTTGGGGCAACTCCAGCACCCATTCCTGCGTTCTGCGGGGGGCGAGACAGACCACTACCGTGACCTGCACGGTAGGCCTGAGCACCAGCTCAGCCATACACCTGCTCCGCCCGCTTCACAAATGCATCGACCATGCTGCCCGCGATGCGGTCGAACACAGGGCCCACCAGCGCGGCCAGCGCCGCGTTGTCAAAGCCGTAGTTCAGGCTCAGCTCGACCTTGCAGGCGCGCTGGCTGCCATCGCCCACGGGATGGAAGTGCCAATCGCCGTCAAGCTGCGAAAACGGCCCTTTGATGAGGTGCATCTGTACGCGCCGCCCAGCCTCGTGGGTGTTGCGCGTCACAAAGGTCTGGCGAATCCCGCTGAACGCGATGCCCACCTCGGCAGTCATGCCATCCTTGGTTTGCTCCAATACGCCCGCGTGATCGCACCATGGCAGAAATTGGGGGTAGTGCTCCACCCCGGTGACCAGGGCAAACATTTCTTCGGGGCTGTACCAGATGAGGACGGACTTGTGAACGGTTTTCATGCAGACTGTGCCCGGCATCAATGTGCGCAAGCGGGGGAAATTAGAATCGCTGCCAGCGACACCCACCCATTGTAGGGAGGCCTTTTAACTCCCGGTTTGTGCCGCATCTACATCTTCATGGCCAAAAAACCCGATCCCACGTCCCGCATTGCCGACAACAAAAAGGCGGCCTTCAACTATTTCTTCGAGGAGCGCCACGAGGCGGGCATGGTGCTGCATGGCTGGGAGGTCAAGGCGCTGCGCGAGGGCAAGGTGCAATTGACCGATGGCTATGTGCTGATCCGCGACGGTGAGCTGTATCTGCTCGGCTGCCTGATCCATGCGCTCAAGACCGCCTCCACCCACGTCAATCCCGAATCGGCGCGCACCAAAAAACTGCTGCTCAAGAAGGACGACATCAAACATCTGATCGTCAAGGTGGAGCAAAAGGGCTATACCCTGGTGCCCCTGAACCTGCACTGGAAAAACGGCTTCGTGAAATGCGAGATCGCCCTGGCCAAAGGCAAGGCCGAGCACGACAAGCGCGACACCATCAAGGACCGCGAAGGCAAGCGCGAGGTCGAACGTGCCATGAAAAGCAGGAATCGCTAGCCCCCTGCCCTACGAGGCCACGTAGCGCCTGTTTTGGAGGAATTTTTTCTGGTGCCGTGGAATAAACCGCTGCACCCATGTGTTTACCCCTGTGCAAGGCAGCATTCGCGCCCGCCTGCACCCTCTCAGGAGAAACCCATGAAGAAATTGGTATCAATGGCTGCCGCACTCATCGCCATCGCTGGCATGGCGGGTTGCGCGTCCATGTCCGAATTCCCCGTGAAGACCGTGGACGGCGTACTCGTCGGCGCGGGAGGCATGACGCTTTACACCTTCGACCGCGACACAACCGGCAGTGGCAAATCGGTCTGCAACGGCGCCTGCGCCACCAACTGGCCTCCCCTCGCGGCCAGCACGGCGCCCGGCGGTGACTACACCATCGTCACCCGCGATGATGGCAAGACCCAACTGGCCTACAAGGGCAAGCCGCTGTACTACTGGGTCAAAGACACCAAGCCCGGAGACAAGACCGGCGAAGGTGTGAACCAAGTCTGGCGCACGGCTCGCCCCTGAGGCCTCTGCAGGGTCACACCGCATGGACCGCACCCAGGTTGTCGAACAGCTGCCTGCCCTGCGCCGCTATGCGCGGGTGCTCACGGGCGACAGCTGGGCTGCCGACGACCTGGTCCAGGACACGCTGGAGCGGGCCTGCAGCAAGTGGCTGCTGTGGCGCAACGGCAGCGACCTTCGCGCATGGTTGTTCACCCTGATGCACAACCTGTATCTCAACCAACGCCGCGCGTTGCCCGCGCTGCCCCCTCTGGCCATCGATGAGGTTCAAGACCAGCTGCAAGTCGCCCGCGCGCCCTCAGATGACGCCCGGGACCTGGAGCGCTGCCTGCAGCGCCTGCCCGCCGACCAGCGGGCCGTGCTGCTGCTAGTGGCGATGGAGGACATGAGCTACGAAGATACCGCACGCATCCTGAACATTCCGGTGGGTACCGTCATGTCACGCCTGTCGCGAGCCCGCATGCGCCTGCGGGTGCTGATGGACCGGGAGCCCACACCAGGCTCGGCACCGGCCGCCCCGGCGGGCCCAGCCGCAGCAGCAGGCACGCCGCCTGCGATGCGCCGCCTCAAATAGCCACCCTGACCCGATCCTCCACCATGGACCCGAAACACCCAGCCCCCCCAGCACGCGCTGATGAGAGCAGCGCCTGGCATGCCCTTGTGGACGGCCAGTTGCCGCCCGCCCAGGAACAGGCGCTGCGCGAGCAACTGCGGGACGATGAGGAGGCACAGGCCACACTGGCCCACTGGCAGGCGCAGCGGCAGCGGCTGCACGACCTGCACCAAGACCTTCTCCAAGCCCCCGTTCCCGACGCCTTGCTGGCCGCAGCATTGCGCGCCACAGACCGCCGGGAGCAACAGGCGCAGTGGTGGCGCTGGGGTGGCATGGCAGCCTCTGTCCTGCTGGCCTTTGTGCTGGGCTGGACGGGACGCAGCCAGTGGCCCGCAGGGTTACCCGGTAAAACACTGGCTACTGGCCAAGGTGCCACGCTGGTGGCAGCCGAACCGGCACAGCGGTTCGCACAGCAGGCCTCGGTGGCCCACGCGGTGTACCAACCCGAAGTGCGTCACCCGGTAGAGGTCACGGCTGCCCAGCAAGACCACCTGGTGCAATGGCTGTCCAAACGGCTGGACCGACAGCTGAAAGTCCCTGTGCTGGGCGCCCAGGGCTATGAACTGGTGGGAGGCCGGTTGTTGCCCGGCGATACCGGAGTGCGCGCACAGTTCATGTACCAAAACAGCGCAGGCCAACGAATCACGCTGTACCTGGGCGCTCTAACTCCCACCTCGCCCCGCCCTGCCAATGACAATCAGGGCGGCACCAAAGCGCGCGTGGAAGCACCGACGGCAGCACCCACCACCGCGTTCCAGTTCACACACGAAGGCCCGGTGCCGGGCTTTTACTGGACGGATGCCGGCTTTGGCTACGCGCTGAGCGGACAGTTGTCACGCCCCGAGTTGTTGAGCCTCGCCACAGCGGCGTACCAGCAGCTGAACCCCTGACGCGCCGCTTGCGGCCCGGCCCGACCATGGCCGGCCGCCTAAGGTCAGGACAAATGGGCCAGCGGGTGGGCGTGTGTGGGCCAGGGGCTGGCGAAGAACGGCGCCACCATCTCCGGCGCCACATCTTCAATACGTCCAGGGTTCCACTTCGGTGCATGGTCCTTGTCCACGGCCAGGGCGCGGATGCCCTCCAGCGTTTCGCTCTCGCCCGGGCGCAGGAAGAAGCAGTGGCGCACCATGTCGCGCTCCATGCGCAAGTCTTCCGCCAGACCCATGTCGCGCGCTCGGCGGATTTGCTCCAGCACCACGTGCAGCATCAGCGGCGAGCGCTTGCGCAGCGTGGCGGCCGTGGCACGCGCCCAGTCGGTGTCAGCAGTTTCCAGCGCAGCGACAATCGCACCCACGGTTGGGAGCGAAAAATATTGGTCAATTTGGGCCCTGGCGCTTGAATGGCGAGCGTCACTAGCTATAAATTTAGAAGCAACAAAATCCCGAGCCGCCTTACCATCTGCAAAGCTCTGGACTCCCAGTGCCTCCCACACGGCCGCCTGTTGGTCCAAAGGCAGACAACCATCCGCCAACAGGTTTTCGATGGCATCACCCGCGCCAATGGTGTCACCCGTCAACGCCAGCCACTCGCCCACGCGGCCCGGGCAGCGGCTCAAGAAGTAGCCGCCCCCCACGTCGGGGAACAGGCCGATGGCCGTCTCGGGCATCGCCATCTTGGTGCGCTCGGTCACCACCCGCAGCGCTGCACCCTGGCTGATGCCCATGCCGCCGCCCATCACGATGCCGTCCATGAACGCGATATAGGGCTTGCCGTAGTTGTGAATCAGGTGGTTGAGCGCGTATTCCTCGGTGAAGAAGTCTTCCAGCAGCGGATTGCCCTGGCTGCCCGCCTGGTGCAGAAATCGAATGTCCCCACCGGCGCAGAAAGCACCGAACGGACCCTCCTTGTTGCTGCCACGGATCGCCACCGCGAGCACACGCGCATCGTTCTGCCAGGCCAGCAGAATACCCATCAGATCGCGCACCATGCCCAGCGACAAGGCGTTGAGCGCACGTGGGCGGTTCAGGGTGATGAAGCCTATCTGGCCACGCACTTCACTCACGACTTCCGCCGCCACTGTCGTCTCCGTCATTTTTGTTCCTTCCAGCCTAAAAGTTCATTGAAAACCAGCGCACCGATCACCAGCGCGCCCCCAGTCAGCACCGCTACGCTGGGCTCTTCGCCCGCACCCAGCCATGCCAGCAAGATGCCAAAGATCACCTCCAACAGGCCCAGCAGCGCCATCTCGGGCGCCTTGAGCACACGCCCGCAGCGCACCGCCAGCACGCAAGGGATCGCCAATTGCACCACGCCCAGCAGAGCGAGCAATCCAAGGTCATGCAATGACGCTTGGAATGGCAGGGCCAGTGGCAGTGTGGCCACCACCGAAATCACCGCGCCCACCAGCACGGCCGGCACGAGATCCACCGCATGGCCATGCCGCTGCGAATGCTGCACCACGGTCCAGTTGATGGCTGCTGCCACCGGCACACACAATGCCACCAAGGTCCCCGCCAGCGGCAGGCCCGCCATCTGTGAACCATACATCCACGCAATGCCCAGACCCGCCACCGCAATCGCAGCCCAGGTGCGCGGTGTGATGTGGTGGCCGATGAAAACACGCGCAAACAGCGCCGTGAGCAGCGGTCCCGCTGCCATGGTGACCAGCACATTGGCCACCGGCATGAGCAGGATCGCCACCATGAAAGCGGTGAACATCACGCTCCAGCAGACGCCCGAGACCCACAGCGCGCGGCCGCTGTGGCGCATGGAGGAAAACACGGCCCGGCCCTGCAAGGTCGGCAAGATGATGAGCAACGCCAGCAGTGTGAAGAAGCTGCGCCAGAAGGTCACCTCGAAGCTGCGCGCGTGTTCGAGGTGGCGCGTGACCACACCGGCGATGGACCACATCAGGGTCACCGCCACCATCAAGGCCACCGCGCGGGAATGCGTGAGCTTCAGCATGGGAACCTGCAGTTCATGGAATCTGGGGGAACAAGGGATTCAAGACGGCAAAAAGGGCCACAGCATGGCAGTGGCCCTTCGGGTCGCGCATCGGGAGCGCAGCTCCTCGACGCGCAACGATGCTACCGGTTTAAGCCACCACAAGAAGCGGCCCCAACCAGTAAAGCAGCTCAGGAGCGGCCTGCGCGCTTGCGCTCGTTTTCCGTCAGGAACCGCTTGCGGATCCGGATGGACTTGGGCGTGATTTCGACCAGCTCGTCGTCCTCGATGAATTCCACTGCGTATTCCAGGGTGGCATCAATCGGAGGCGTGATCTTGATCGCGTCTTCCTTGCCGCTCACACGGAAGTTGGTCAGCTGCTTGGTACGCGTCGCGTTCACGATCAGGTCGTTGTCACGGCTGTGGATGCCCACAATCATGCCTTCGTACACCGGGTCGTTCGCCTTCACGAACATGCGGCCACGGTCGTCCAGCTTGCCCAGGGCGTAGGTGAAGATTTCACCGTCGTCCATGGAGATCAGCACGCCGTTCTTGCGGCCGCCGATGTCGCCCTTGTGCGGCTCGTAGCTGTCGAAGATGTTGCTGATCAGGCCCGAGCCGCGCGTCAGGTTCAGAAATTCGTTGGTGAAGCCGATCAGGCCCCGTGCGGGAATGCGGTACTCCAGGCGCACACGGCCACGGCCGTCCGGCTCCATGTTCACCAGCTCGCCCTTGCGCTCGCCCAGGGCTTGCATGACGCCGCCTTGGTGGCCTTCTTCGATGTCGACCGTCACCAATTCGATAGGCTCGTGCTTTTCGCCATTCACGTTCTTGAACACGACGCGGGGCTTGGACACAGCCAGCTCATAGCCTTCACGGCGCATGTTTTCCAGCAAGATGGTCAGGTGCAGTTCGCCGCGACCCATGACTTCGAAGATACCTTCTTCGTCGGTCTCGGACACGCGCAGGGCCACGTTGTGCTGCAGTTCCTTTTGCAGGCGGTCCCAGATCTGGCGGCTGGTCACGAACTTGCCTTCACGCCCAGCCAGTGGCGAGGTGTTCACGCAGAAGTTCATGGTCAGCGTGGGCTCGTCCACCTTCAGCATGGGCAGCGGCGAAGGGTTGGCGGGATCGGTCACGGTCACGCCGATGCCGATGTCTTCGATGCCGTTGATCAGCACGATGTCGCCAGGGCCGGCCAGGGGCGTCTGCATGCGGTCCAGACCCTGGAAGGTCAGCACCTGGTTCACGCGGCCCTTGATGCTCTTGCCATCGGGGCCTTCCATCACCAGCACGTCTTGGCCGGGCTTGATGGTGCCTTGGCTGATGCGGCCTACACCGATGCGACCGACGAAGGTGGAGAAGTCCAGCGCCGAGATTTGCAGTTGCAGCGGAGCGGCTGGGTCACCCGTGTTCGGAGGAACGTGGCTGAGGATGGTGTCAAACAGGGCCGACATGTCGGGACCCCACTGCTCGCCCGGTGCGCCTTCTTCGAGCGAAGACCAGCCGTTGATGCCCGAGGCGTACACCACGGGGAAGTCGAGTTGTTCGTCGGTAGCACCCAGCTTGTCGAACAGGTCGAAGGCTGCGTTCACAACCTTGTCGGGGTTGGCACCAGGCTTGTCCACTTTGTTCACGACCAGAATCGGGCGCAGGCCCAGGGCCAGGGCCTTCTTGGTCACGAAACGCGTCTGGGGCATGGGGCCTTCTTGCGCGTCGATCAGCAGCACCACGCTGTCGACCATGGACAGCGCACGCTCTACTTCACCGCCGAAGTCCGCGTGACCAGGGGTATCGACGATGTTGATGTGCGTGCCCTTCCAGCTCACGGCACAGTTCTTGGCCAAAATCGTGATGCCGCGTTCTTTTTCGATCGCGTTGTTGTCCATCACCGTATCAACCACTTTTTCGTGGTCGGCGAAGGTGCCGGACTGGCGCAGCAGCTGGTCGACCATGGTGGTTTTGCCATGGTCAACGTGGGCAATGATGGCGATGTTGCGGATTTGTTTAGTCATAGTTTTTCCAATGTGCCGCTGGCTTGTAGGTGCGGCGTGCCTTCCAAAATTTGTTGAATTTCCAGCGGACTCAGGAGCCTGTCGGGCACCAGCTCCCCGCCAGCGATGTGACCTACCCCCAGCAAGGCCGGAGGGGTGTCGCCAAAAACGGCCACTGCACTTGCATCGGGCCAAGACCCACGGCGACGCACGCCCGACAGGAACCGCGCCGCATTGTCGCTGTCCAGCGTGACACGCACGTGTTGTGCCAGCAACGATTCGGGGGCTTCCAGGCAGGCAAGGCGCTCAGCCTCGGGCATGGCTTCAAGCTGGGCCAGCGTGACGCAGCGCTCCACACCGATACCGCCGGTATCGATGCGGCGCAGGAAGGTCAGATGTGCCCCGCAACCCAGCGCAGCCCCAATGTCTTCACCCAAAGTGCGAATGTAGGTGCCCTTGCTGCAGGTCACTATCATTTTAATAGCTACCTGCGCTTCATCTGCTTGCGCCAGGGTCAGTTTTAATGCATGAATGACGACATCACGCGCCTCACGCTCCACCGTGACACCGGCCCGGGCGTATTCGTACAGCGCCTTGCCATCTTTCTTGAGCGCGCTGTGCATGGGCGGCACCTGGCGGATGGGGCCGGTGAACTGCTTTTGCACGGCCTCCAGACGCTCAGGGGTCAGCTGTGCGGGGTCCACATCGCAGCGCTGCACCACATCGCCTTCGGCGTCGCCGGTGGTGGTGGTGGTGCCCAGCAAAGCAACGGCCTCGTAGGTCTTGGCGGCATCGAGCTGCAACTGGCTGAATTTGGTGGCTGCGCCGAAACACAACGGCAACACGCCGGTCGCCAGTGGATCAAGCGTGCCTGTATGGCCCGCCTTTTCGGCGCGCAGCAGCCATTTCGCCTTCTGCAAGGCGTCATTGCTCGAAAGGCCGAGCGGTTTGTCGAGCAGCAACACCCCATGCACAGGGCGCCGCTGCACCCTGGTGCGAGGCGCGTGCATGGACTACTCCTCTTTGGCGCGCGACGAAACAGCCTTGGCAATCAAGGCGTTCATGTCGGCCGCACGCTCGGAAGTGCGGTCAAACACAAAGTGCAGCGTGGGCACCGTATGGATGTGCAGGCGCTTGAACAACCCATTGCGCAAGAAACCTGCAGCCTGATTGAGCGCCGCCTGCGTTTCCACAGGGTCACCCGTCAACAGGCTGAAGAACACCTTGGCATGGGCGTAGTCGGGAGTCACCTCCACACCCTGCAGCGTCACCATGCCCACGCGCGGGTCTTTCAACTCGCGCGCGATCAGCTCCGTCAGATCGCGCTGGATCTGATCGGCCACCTTGAAGGCGCGGTTGGGGGTGGAGGACTTCTTTGCAGCCATGTCGTCGTACCGTTGCTTTACAGCGTCCGGGCGATTTCCTTGATGTCAAAGAATTCGAGGTGATCGCCTTCCTTGATGTCGTTGTAGTTCTTGAGCTTGATACCGCACTCAAAGCCTTCCTTGACATCCTTGACATCGTCCTTGAGGCGCTTGATCGAATCGACTTCGCCGGTGTAGACCACCACGTTGTCGCGCAACAAGCGGAAGCGTGCGTTGCGATGGACCATGCCCGAGGTGATGTACGAACCAGCAATCGTGCCGATCTTGGTGGCCACGAACACCGTGCGGATCTCGGCCGTACCGATGATCTCTTCGCGCTGCTCGGGGGCCAGCATGCCGGACATTGCCACCCGCAACTCGTCCACAGCGTCGTAAATGATGCTGTAGTAGTGCAGATCGACGCCATTGCCCTCGGCCAGCTTGCGCGCACCGGCATCTGCCCGCACGTTGAAGCCGATCACGATGGCCTTGGAGGCGATCGCCAGGTTGATGTCGGACTCGCTGATGGCGCCGACGGCGGCGTACACCAGTTGCACCTTGACCTCGTCGGTCGAGAGCTTGAGCAGCGACTGGGCCAGCGCTTCCTGCGAACCCTGCACGTCGGCCTTGACGATGATGGGCAGTGTCTTCACTTCGCCTGCCGTCATGTCGGCGAACATGTTCTCGAGCTTCGCAGCCTGCTGCTTGGCCAGCTTGGTGTTGCGGAACTTGCCTGCACGATAGGTAGCGATTTCACGGGCACGGCGTTCGTCCGTGAGCACCATGAATTCGTCGCCTGCCTGGGGCACTTCCGTCAGACCCTGGATTTCCACCGGGATCGACGGGCCTGCCGTCTTGGCAACCTTGCCGTTTTCGTCCAGCATGGCGCGCACGCGGCCATAGGTCTGGCCGGCCAGCACGATATCGCCCACCTTGAGGGTACCGGCCTGCACAAGCACAGTTGCCACAGGGCCGCGGCCCTTGTCGAGCTGGGCTTCGATCACGAGGCCCTTGGCCAGCGAATCGACCGGAGCCTTGAGTTCCAGCACTTCGGCCTGCAGCAGCACTTGTTCCAGCAGCGTGTCGATGCCCATGCCGGTCTTGGAAGACACAGGCACAAAAGGCGAATCGCCACCGTATTCTTCCGGCACCACCTGCTCCACAACCAGCTCTTGCTTGACGCGTTCAAAGTTGGCGTCGGGCTTGTCAGCCTTGGTGATGGCCACCACGATAGGAACACCCGCCGCCTTGGCGTGCTTGATGGCTTCCTTCGTCTGGGGCATGACGCCGTCGTCCGCTGCCACGACCAGAATCACGATGTCGGTGGCCTGCGCGCCGCGGGCACGCATGGCCGTGAAGGCCTCGTGACCCGGGGTATCGAGGAACGACACCATGCCGCGTGGCGTTTCCACGTGGTAGGCGCCAATGTGCTGCGTAATGCCACCGGCTTCGCCCGCAGCCACCTTGGCACGGCGGATGTAGTCGAGCAGCGAGGTCTTGCCATGGTCCACGTGGCCCATGACGGTGACCACGGGTGCGCGTGGCAACAGCTCGACATCCTTCTGGCCCGAATCTTCGTCGGTGAAGGCTTCTGGATCGTCCAGCGCCGCCACCACAGCCTTGTGACCCATTTCTTCCACCATGATCATGGCGGTGTCCTGGTCCAGCGGCTGGTTGATGGTGACCATCTGGCCCATCTTCATCAGGGCCTTGATGACTTCGTTGGCCTTGATCGACATCTTGTGCGCCAGTTCCGCCACCGTGATGGTTTCTGGAACGTGCACTTCGATGATGCGCGCCTCCACCGGAGCAGCCTGCTGGTGGTCGTCGCGATGATCGCGGTTGTCGCCACGGCGGCCACGGGGGCCACCACGCCAGTTGTTGCGCCCAACACCGCCGCTGCTGTCGCCACGGGTCTTGATTTCCTTCTTCTTGGCAGTATCGCCTGCCCAGCTGGAGGACAGCTTGGCCGACTTCACTTCCTTGCCCGCACCCGGTGCACCCGCACCTGCGCCAGCCGTGGCCGGAGCGCCTGCACGCGCCACACCGGTGCCTACAGCAGGCTTGTGCAAGGTACCCTTCTTGGCGTCACCCACCGCAGCGGGCTTGGCCACCGGCTTGGGTTCCTCAGGCTTCTTGGCCACCATGACCGCCTTCTTGGGCGTGGCCATCATGGAACGGATTGCGGCAGCTTCCGCCTCGGCCTTGCGGCGACGGGCGTCGAGATCGGCGGCACGCGCTGTTTCCTCGTCGGCGCGCGCCTTGGATTCAGCAGCGGCCTTCTCGCGGGCTTCGGTCTGGGCGGCAGTACGCGCAGCCGTTTCAGCTGCTTGCTCGCGGGTAGCCTCCTGCTTCACGGCAGAGGCTTGCGCCTTCTTTTCGGCTTCCTGGGCGGCATAAGCGGCGGCGCGCTCTTCGGCTTCGCGCTCGCGCTTTTCGCGGGCTTCGCGTTCAGCGCGCTTTTCGGCCAGCTCTGTTTCCTGGCGGCGGATCAGCTCAGCCTGGCGGCGGGCCTCCTCCTCGCGGCGAGACAGTTCCAGGTCTTCGCTGGAAACAGCAGCCTCTTCCACGGCGGCGGACGCATGGGACTCCGCAGAGCCCTCGGCGCCTTCGTCGCGCTGAATGAACGTGCGCTTCTTGCGCACTTCCACCTGGATCGTGCGAGCCTTGCCGGTGGCATCGGCCTGCTTGATCTCGCTGGTGGACTTCTTCACCAGCGTGATCTTCTTGCGATCGGCCGAGGCCGTGCCATGGCTGGCCTGCAGGTAGGCAAGCAGCTTTTGCTTGTCCGATTCGGTCAACGCATCGGAAGGGGCAGCCTTGCCCACGCCCGCAGCCTTGAGCTGGTCGAGCAGGGTTTCAGATGATTTTTTGAGTTCGGTTGCAAACTCGGCGACAGTATTACTGGACATATGTGGTTCGTGCCTCCCTGACCTTTACTCTTGCCCCGCGAACCAATGTTCGCGCGCCTTCATGATCAAGGCCTTGGCATCTTCTTCAGACTGTCCGGTCAGGTCGGTCAGTTCATCAATGGCCAGATCGGCCAGGTCGTCACGTGTGTGCACACCGCCTTCGGCCAATTTTGCAATCAGCTCCGGGGTGAGGCCTTCGAGGTCGCGCAGGTCCTGGGAGACCTCTTCCACGCTTTCCTCACGGGCGATTTCCATCGTGAGCAGCGCGTCCTTGGCTCGGGCGCGCAACTCGTTGACAGTGTCTTCGTCGAAGCTTTCGATCTCCAGCATTTCCTGCAGCGGCACATAGGCCACTTCTTCGAGGCTGTTGAAGCCTTCGGAGATCAGGATGTCGGCGATTTCCTCGTCCACATCGAGTTTTTCCATGAACAGCTTGCGGGCGGTGTCGGTCTCGTTGGCCTGCTTCTGCGCGCTTTCAGCGGCGTCCATGATGTTGATCTTCCAGCCGGTCAGGTCGGAAGCGAGGCGAACGTTCTGGCCGCCGCGGCCGATGGCGATGGCGAGGTTCTCCTCATCCACCACCACGTCCATGGCGTGCTTTTCTTCATCCACCACGATGGAGGACACGTTGGCCGGAGCCAGTGCACCAATCACGAACTGGGCGGGGTCTTCGGACCACAACACGATGTCCACGCGTTCGCCGGCGAGCTCGTTGGTCACCGCATTCACACGGGTGCCGCGCACGCCGACGCAGGTGCCAATGGGGTCCACGCGCTTGTCGTGAGAGAGCACGGCGATCTTGGCGCGCGAGCCGGAGTCGCGGGCGCAGGACTTGATCTCCAGCAGGCCTTGCTCAATCTCGGGCACTTCCTGGCGGAAGAGCTCGATCATGAACTCGGGGGCCGATCGCGACAGGATGATGGGCGCGCCGCGCAGCGTCAGGTCCACTTCCATGATCATGGCGCGCACACGGTCGCCACTGCGCAGGTTTTCCTTGGGGATCATCTCGCCACGGCGCAGGCGGCCTTCCACGCGGCCGGACTCGACAATGATGTCGCCCTTGTCCATGCGCTTGACGGTGCCGGTGAAGATGCGTTCGCCGCGCGACATGAAGTCGTTGAGAAGCATCTCGCGCTCGGCGTCGCGGATCTTCTGCAGGATGACCTGCTTGGCGGCCATGGCGCCGATGCGGCCGATGGGCACCGACTCGACGCCTTCTTCGATGTACTCACCGACTTCGATGTCTGCAATGCGATCCTTCGCATCCATCAGCAGTTCTTCCGCTTCAGGATTTTGCAGGCCCGCATCATCGGGCACGACCAGCCAGCGGCGGAAAGTCTCATAGTTGCCACTGTCGCGATCCACGGACACGCGAATGTCCACCTCGCCCTGGTACAGCTTCTTGGTAGCCTGGGCCAGGGCCGACTCCACGGCGCCCAAGACCACATCACGCTCCACGTTCTTCTCGCGCGAAATGGCCTCAACCAACATCAACAATTCGCGATTCATGCGACGACTCTCCTGTTTCAATCACCCGAAGGCAGGGGCTGCACGCAGCGACCCTCCGCCCCAATTCATTCAGCGACTCAGGCGGGTGCTGACCCGGCCTTGCCTCCACGCCCCTTGAAATCCACGATGGGCGCCAGGCGCACATCCCGAACCTCATCCAAGGTAAAGCCCAGCGCCTGCAAAGGGGCGGGCACGCGTTTCTTGCTGACTCTTTGACCTGGCTTGACCGGCGGCTCGTCACTCCAGACGATCTGCCAACCTCCAGCCTCGGCCCGCTCCAGCGTGCCGCGAAATTTCTTGCGGGTGGCATTCACCTGCCCTGCAGCTGCTGCCACACCAATGGGCGCCCTCAGGGTGACGTCGATGATCGAGCCCTCAAAACGCACGAAGTCCTGTTCGTGGCGCAAAGGACGGTCGATGCCGGGAGACGAGACTTCGAGGCGCTTGTACTCGGCACCGTCCACCTCCAGCGCAAACTGCAGCTGGCGCGTGACCTTCTCGCAGTCTTCCACCGTGACAAACTGGTCCAGCACGGGTGCCGGCGCACCGGCGGCCGGCTGAACCCAGGGCAAGTCGATGGTGATGCGCAGCAAACCACCGGCGGAGCGTTCAATCTCCACCAGGTCATACCCCAGGCCCGTCACAATTTGTTCAACGACTTGCTGCAATGCCACGTGTTCAGTTCAATCCCGGAAAAAACAACACAACTTACGCAAACCGGGATCAGGCACGTTGCCCACCCATCGGCACACTGCACGTGCACCCATTTTTTTGCGCAAATCCAAAACAAAAAACCCGATAACCCCCGGAGACCCTCTCCGACAGCTTCGAGCTCCAAAAGCGTTCGACCAAAAAAAACGGGCGGTTGGTACCCGCCCGTTTGGTCGTGAGAGTCGTATTGTAGCGTGCAAAGTGTTGATTTGCAAAGGCGCGCACAGGGAAAACTGTTGTCAACGTGCCCATGCCTGTGTTCATGCGGCCCGCCGGGCGGTGCAGTGCCAAAACGGCACCCGGCGCTTATCCAATCGGCGCGAGCAGCTATGACAGTGATAGCGGCGCCAGCAGCTCGGCCAGATCGCTCTCGGTGAACAGCGGCTCCGTGCGCGCGGCGGCGCCGCCGTACAGGCTGCCGGCCAGCTGCGCCTTCCTGTCCTGCAGCGCCAGGATGCGCTCTTCGATGGTGCCCTGCGCCACGAGCTTGATCACCCACACGCTCTGCGTCTGGCCGATGCGGTGGGCGCGGTCGGTGGCCTGGGCTTCGGCTGCGGGGTTCCACCAGGGGTCGAAGTGGATCACGGTGTCGGCCTGCGGCAGGTTCAGCCCCACCCCGCCCGCTTTCAGGCTGATGAGAAACAGCGGCACCTGCCCGCTGGTGAACTGATCGATGACCGCATCGCGCTTCTGGCTCTGCCCGGTGAGCTTGACCCAGGGCAGGCCCCGCTTTTTCAGCTCGGCCTCGATCAGCGTGAGCATGCTGGTGAACTGCGAGAACAGCAGCACCCGCCGCCCTTCGGCCAGCATCTCGGGCAGCATCACCATCAGCTGCTCCAGCTTGGCCGATGCGTTGACCGCCCGGGCGGCCTCGAGCGGCAGCAGCTGCGGGTGGCAGCACACCTGGCGCAGCTTGAGCAGGGCATCCAGCACGGTGATCTGCGACTTGGCCAGCCCCTTGGTGTGCAGGGCCTCGCGCACGGTTTTCTCCATGCCCAGGCGGATGGTCTCGTACAGGTCGGCCTGCGCGCCGGCCAGCTCCACGGGCATCACGGTCTCGACCTTGGGCGGCAGCTCGCCGGCCACCAGCGCCTTGGTCCGCCGCAGCATGAACGGGGTGATGCGCGCGCGCAACTGCGCCATGCGCGCGCCGTCGCCCTGCTTTTCGATGGGCGTGCGAAACACCTGCTTGAAGCGCTGCTGGCTGCCCAGAAACCCCGGCATCAAAAAGTGGAACAGGCTCCAGATCTCGCCCAGGTGGTTTTCCATGGGCGTGCCCGACAGGCACAGGCGGTGGTGCGCATTCAGCTCGCCCACCACCTGCGCCGCCTGGGTGCTGGCGTTCTTGATGTTCTGCGCCTCGTCCAGCACCACCAGGTGCCACGGCTGCGCCAGCCACCGGTCGCGGTCGCGCTGCAGCAGCGAATACGGGGCGATCACGAGGTCGTGCTCGGCCACCGCGTCGGCCACCGCATGGCGACCCGCGCCATGCAGCACCAGGCAGCGCAGGCCGGGGCAAAAGCGCGCGGCCTCGCGCTGCCAGTTGCCCATCAGGCTCACGGGCGCAATGACGAGCGCGGGGTCGGTCAGGCGCCCGGCGTCTTTTTCGACCTGGATGTGGGCCAGGGTCTGCAGCGTCTTGCCCAGGCCCATGTCGTCGGCCAGCACCCCGGCCAGGCCGTGGGCGCGCAAGAACTGCAGCCAGTTCAGGCCCTGCTGCTGGTACGGCCGCAGGGTGGCGCGCACCCCGGCGGGCAGCGGCACCTCGGGCAAGGCACTGGCGCCCTGCAGCTGGGCTACCACCGCGCGCAGTGCGTGGGCGCCCTGCCAATCCACCCCCTGGCCCAGCGCGGCGCTGGTGCGCAGGGCGTCCAGGCGCGACAGCTTCAGGCTGTCGGCGGTGAAATCGTGCACCCGGTCGCCCACCAGGTCCAGCAGCGCTGCCATCCACGGGCGCAGGGTGTCGGTCGGCAGGCGCACGAAGCCTGGGCCCTGCAGCGATGGCAGGTAGACATAGGGCGGCAGCTGCGGCAGGCCGGTGGCGGCATCCAGCGGCTGGTCGGCCGCGGCGGCGATCAGGTCGGGCAGCCAGGGCAGGATGTTGTGGCGCACGCCGTCGACCTCCATGCCCAGCGACAGCGCGAACCAGGGGGAGGTGGCCTCGTCGCCTTCGCCCTCGCCTAACCCACCGTCTCCTTCGCCCGCACCGTCTGGCTGCAGCGCCACGGCCAGCGTGTCGGCATGGGTGATCCAGCCGTGCAGCGCCGCATCCACCGTGACGGCAAAGCCCGCATCACGCAGCACCGCAAAGCCGTTGTCGGCCCAGTGCATCCAGGCGGTTTGCGGCTGCTCGCCGGGAATGCCGAACAGGCCGTCGTCGGTGCCCAGCAGGCCCAGATGGAGCAGGCGTTCGATGGCCGACAGCTCGGCCTGTGCATCGCGCTGCAGCAGCACCTGGACGCCGTCGGCCCCCGGGACCATCACGGCCAGGTCCTGCCCCTCCCACCAGCCCACGTGGCCCTGGTAGTCGAACTGCAATTGCGCGGTGATGAGGCCCATGTCGGGCATATCTGCAGGCGGCGTGGGCCCCAAATGCAGCCGCGCCAACGGCTTCACGCCCTGCACTCGGGCTAGGGGCGCTCCCACCGGCGGCAGCGGCAGCACGCCACCCAGGCGGGTGGCCAGTTCGGCCTGGTGTTTTTGCAGCGCCGCGGTGCTCAGCGCCGGCGCCTTGAGCAGCATGGCCAGTTGCGCCGCGCTCAGGCCCTGGGTATCGACCGTGCCGCACAGGCCGTTGGCAGAGTCCACGTACAAAGGCGGCGTGTTGCTGCACAGCGTGGCCGTCGTGCCGGGCAGGCCGGGGCGCAGCGCCCAGGTGGTGTCGCCACCGGCCGCTGCCGGGGCCCGCGACTCGTGCCACGCCCAGGTGATAGCCAGCGGTGGCCCCCAGGCCAGGGGTGCGCCCACCATGGAGCCGCCCGCATCCGCAAACAGGCGGCCGGTGCTGGCCGCCTGCTGCAGCGCCAGCACGCCCACCGAGCCCTCCAGCACCGCCACCGGCCCGGCGCTGTAGGCCGAGTAGTAGCCCAGCCCGCGCGGCATGGCGCGCAGCAGCTGCAGCACCTGGCGGTCGGCGTCGCTCGCGCGGTCGTACACCGCCTGCCCTGGCGCGGGCTGCGTGCGCACCGGCTTGGGCTTGGCCCAGCCGCCCGTCACCTTGGGGTAGGACACCACGGCTTCGAGCTGCATTTGCTGCAGCGTGGCGCGGGGCAGCCCCACGGTGGAGACCAGATACAAGTATTGCTCGGGCCGGTCCGCCTGCGGATCGGACGGTGCGGTGGCCGACGCGCCGGCAGCCCGGTCCCATTCGCGCAGCCAGTGCACCAGCCGCGCCTCGGCCTCGGTGCGCGCCAGCGCTTCCTTGCGCTGCTGCAGGGCTTTCAGCGCGTCTGCAGTCTGGGTAGCCTGCGTGGCCGTGGCCGGAGGCTCGCCCCCCAGGTGCACGGATTTGAGCGCCAGCGCCACCGCGTGCTTGCAGTCGGCCCCCACCGGGCAGCTGCATTCGCCCCACCACGACTGGACCACGCCGGCGTCGGACATGGTGAGCTGGACCCGCACGGCATACGGCACCGGCTGGCTGCCCAGCACCTCGCCTTCCAGCGCCCACCTATCGATACCATCCGGCTTGACGGCGATGCGCAGCACGGCCCCCTGGCGGTGCAGCTCTGCCCCGCGCGACCAGGTGCCTTTGTCGCACTGGGCCTGCAATGAGCCGATCTGGAACCAGGGGGGACGGGGTGTAGGCACAAAATCCAAGCAAAAAACGGCTCTAACGCTTTTCCATAAAGCGCTAGCAGCTATAAAAACAGGAGCATTCCGTAAAATCAGAAGGTCGCCGGGGGCGCCTATCTGCTGCGCGCAGCGCGCACGCGCTCGAAGACTTCTTGCGCCTCACCCCCCGCACCTGCAGCACCCGGTGTTGCCGCCTGCAGGCTGGCCAGCAGCCGCCCCAGCACCGGCGCCTGCGGCAGCAGCGGCCCGAGGAACAGCGCCCGCTCGCCGTCGGCGATCAGCAGCGTGGGGAAGGTTTCCACATCCAGGTCCCCGGCGATCTCCGCGTCGTCCTCGATGTCCACCCATTCGAAGCGCACGTCCGGGTGCGCACGGGCCAGTTCGTCGAACAGGGGGCGGTACACGCCGCAGGTGCCGCACCAGGCAGCGCACAGGCACACGGCCCACCAGCCGCGCGGGGTGGCGGCGGCCGGGCTCTGCGGTGTGGGTTCTGGCAACGAGGCCGGGCTTTGCATCGACGGGGGCTCCTCTGGGGGTGGGGCGGCGCGGCGGGCGCTGCCGGCAGACCCTGCCACCGCACCACCGCGCCTCTACATGCCGCGCCGTTCGCGGGCGCGATAAACCTCGATGGTACCCACACCGGGCGCCCGGTTGCCCCAGCTGTTGCGCACAAAGGTGCCCACCGCCGCCACGTCCTCGTCACCCAGCGTTTGCTGAAACGGCGGCATGCCGTGCGGGCGCGGGTTGCCGGCCGTGGCGGGCAGGTAGCCGCCCTGCAGCACCACCCGCACCACGTTGGTCGGGTCGGCCAGCAGCACGGCGCGGTTGCCCGCCAGCGCCGGGAAGGCGCCCGCCTGGCCCTGCCCTACATCGCCGTGGCATTGCGCGCACTGCTGCTCGTACACCTTGCCGCCCCGCGCCATGGCGGCGGTGGGTGGCGCTGTGTAGGGCGCCGGGTTGGCGCGGGCGGCCTGCTGCGGCAGCGCTTGCAGGTACACGGCCATGGCGCGTGCGTCGGCATCGGTCAGGTACTGCGTGCTGCGGAACACCACCTCGGCCATGGGGCCCAGCACCGACCCGTGCGGGGCCACGCCGGTTTTCAGCAAGGCCACCACGTCGTCGGTGGCCCATTCCTTCACGCCCGCCTCGGCCGCCGCGTTGAGCGCGGGGGCATACCAGTTCTGCACCGGGATCAGCCCGCCGTTGAAGGCCTTGGCGTCAGCCGTGGCGCCCAGCGCGTTGCGCGGCGTGTGGCAGGCCGTGCAGTGGCCCAGGCCGTTGACCAGGTAGGCGCCGCGGTCGTATTCCGCCGTCGTCGAGGGCGCGGCGTCGGCCGCGGTGCTGGCCGCGCCCGGGGCAAAGAACAGCGCACGCCACACGCCCAGCGCCGCCTGCGTGCTGTACGGAAAACGCAGCGCGTGTTCGCGGTTCGGCTCACTGGCGGGGGGCACGCTGCGCAGGTACGCAAAAATGGCGTCCGAATCCGCACGCGTCACCTGGGTGTAGTTGGGGTACGGAAAGGCCGGGTACAGCAGGCGCCCATCCTTGCTGCGGCCATGGTGCATGGCGCGCCAGAACTCGGCCGACGTCCAGCTGCCGATGCCCTGCGCCGGGTCGGGCGTGAGGTTGGAGCTGTGCACCACGCCAAAAGGCGTCTCGATGCCGCGCCCGCCTGCAAAAGGCGCGCCGCCCTGCGTGGTGTGGCAGGCCATGCAGTTGCCGACGCGGGCTAGGTACTCGCCGCGCGCCACCAGCGCGGGCGTGCTCTGCAGCGTCTCGGCGGCAGGCAGCGGCTCTTCGCCGCGCAGGTTCAGGGTGACCAGCGCGGCGGCCACGAGCCCCAAGGCCGCCAGGGTGGAAGACAAGGTCCAGAGGATGCGTTTCATGGGTGCATCCTTTCTCAACGTGAAGAAGCCGCCGGAGCAGCCGTTGCCTCAGCCGCTGAAGCCACGGGCACCTCGGCCACGCCGCCACAACGGGCGGGCATGGCGGCCGGCAGGGTGCGCGCAGGCTTGCCGCCCCCGGCCACCGGCTGGGCCGCCAGCCAGGCCGACACGGCACTCACATCGTCAGGCGTCAACTGCCGGGCGATGTCGGCCATGCAGTCGGGCGCATGGGCTCGGCGCTGGCCGGTCTTCCAGGCGCCCAGCTGGCTGTTGAGGTAGTCGCGCGGCAGGCCCAGCAGGCCCGGGATGGACGGCGCCACGCCCGTCATGGCACTGCCGTGGCACGACACGCAGGCAGGGATGCGGCGCGCAGCGTCGCCCTGGTGCACCAGCCGGCGCCCCTGCTCCAGCGCGGCGGCAGGCGCCTGGGGAGCGGGCGGCGGCGGGTACGGCACATCCTGCGCGGCAAAGTGCTCGGCCATTTCACGCAGGTAGTCGTCCGTCAGGTGCTCGATGAGGTAGGTCATCTGCGGGTAGCTGCGCCGCCCGTCGCGAAAGTTGAGCAACTGGTTGGCCAGGTAGCCCGCCGGCTTGCCCGCGATGCGCGGAAAGTAGCCGTCGGGCGTGGCGCGGCCTTCCTTGCCGTGGCAGGCCGTGCAGGCCAACACGCGCGAGGACATCGACGACGCGGACACCGTGGCGGACGGGGCCGCCGCAGCCGTCGCAGGAGTGGACACGGGCTGGGCCCAGGCGCCAGCGCTCCACGCCAGCGCCATTGCGGCAGTGGCGCCAGCCAGGCGGGAAACAGGGCGCAGCAGGCTGCGCAGGCAATCAATCATGGATTTTTTTCGAGTGGGGATCGACAGGGTCGCCAGCTGGGCGGAGCGTTCGTCACCACCCGCACCAGCGCACCACGGCACTCTACGCTCCGCCCCAAAAACAGTACAGATTCAGTTTCCAGTTAAAAATACAGATCAGTTTGCCCTGGATCAACCCCAGCCTCCCATGAAACGCTACGAACGCCACGCCGACGCCATCGCCCAGCTCATTCACAGCGGCGCCCTGCGCCCGGGCGACCGCGTGCCGTCCGTGCGCGAGGCCAGCCGCACGCGTGGCATCAGCCCGTCCACCGTGTTCGAGGCGTATTACCTGCTGGAGGCCCAGGGCCTCATCCACGCCCGGCCCCGTTCGGGCTACTACGTCAGCGCCCGGCTGCCCGCCACCGGGTCCCGCCCCGCAGAGCCCCTGCCCTCGCAGCCCGCGCACACCTCCACCGGCGTGGCCATCAGCGAGCTGGTGTTCGAAGTGCTGGGCCTGGCGCGCGACCGCGACCTGGTGCCGCTGGGCTCGGCCTTTCCGGGGCTGGAGCTGTTTCCGCTCGACCGGCTGGCGCGCTGCCTGGCCAGCGGCATGCGCAAGCTCGACCCCTGGAACATCGTGCAAAGCCTGCCGCCGGGCGACGAACGCCTGCGCCAGCAGATCGCGCTGCGCTACGGCCTGCACGGCAGCGCGGTGGATGTGGAAGAAATCATCATCACCAACGGCGCGATGGAGGCCCTGAACCTGTGCCTGGAGGCCGTCACCCAGCCGGGCGACATCGTGGTGGTCGAATCCCCCACCTTCTACGCCGCGCTGCAGGCACTGGAGCGGCTGAACCTGCAGGCCCTGGAGATTGCCACCCACCCGCGCGACGGCATCGACCTGGCCGCCCTGGCCGAGGCGCTGGAGCGCCAGCCAGCGCACCAGCGGGTCAAGGCCTGCTGGCTCATGCCCAGCTTTCAAAACCCCCTGGGCAGCCTGATGCCCGAAGCCAAAAAGCGCGAGCTGGTCACCCTGCTGGCCCGCCACCAGGTGCCGCTGATCGAAGACGACGTGTACGGCGAGCTTCACTTCGCCCCGCACCGTCCGCCCCCGGCCAAGGCGTTCGATACCGAAGGCCTGGTGATGCACTGCAGCTCGTTCAGCAAGAGCCTGGCGCCCGGCTACCGCGTGGGCTGGGTGGCGGCGGGCCGCTTTGCCACGGCGGTGCAACGCCTCAAGCTCATGACCACCCTGTCGGCCGCCACGCCGTCGCAGCAGGCGCTGTCCGAATACCTGGCCCAGGGCGGCTACGACCGGCATTTGCGCCAGTTGCGCCGCAGCCTGGCGCAGCAGCAGTCCATTGCCCTGGCGGCGGTGGCCCGGCACTTCCCGCCGGGCACGCGGGTGTCGCAGCCCGAGGGCGGGTACTTTGTGTGGGTGGAGCTGCCGCCGCAGGTCGACGCCCTGCAACTGCACCGCCAGGCACTGCAGCAGGGCATCAGCCTGGCGCCGGGGCAGATCTTTTCGGCCGACCGGCGCTTTGCCCACTGCGTGCGCATCAACTACGGGCACCCGGCGCAAGAGCGGTTTGAAGCAGCCTTGGCCACCGTCGGCAGGCTGGCTACGGCGTTGGCGGTCGACGACTCTGCCGGAAAGCAAAAACAAGCTTCAAAACAGATGGAGCCCTGAGAGCGCCTTGGTGTGCGGCAGAAAGAAAAACACAAAGAAGGCCCCCTCCATGTGCACTCCTCTGCACTCTTTTTTGATAGCTACTAGCGCTTGACAGACAATCGCTGGCAGCCTGTATTGATCATTTTTTTGCCGCGCTTTGCATGCGTGGGCTCAGAAACGCTCCCATTCGTCGTCATCGCCTCCTGCCAATGCCGGTGCCGGGCTGTGCGCCCCGGGCTTGCCGTCGGCAGGGGCGGCACCTGCCTTCGGCGTGGGCAGTTTTGTCTGGGGTTTGACCGCCGTCTTGGGGCCGCGGAAGCTGCTGCCACCGGCCTTGGACGGTGTGGCGCGATGGGCGGCCATCCCCGGTGCAGGCATGGAGGCCCGGGCTGCAGGTGCAAGGGAAATGCTGGTGCTTGTATTGGCGTTGGCGTCGGCGTCCAGCTTGAACACAGCCACAGCCCCCACCAGCGCCTGGGCCTGCTGGCTCAGGCTGCTGGCGGCAGCGGCCATTTCCTCCACCAGCGCGGCGTTCTGCTGCGTGACCTGGTCCATCTGCGTCACGGCCTCGCCCACCTGCGACACACCCGTGCTCTGCTCGCTGCTGGCCGCACTGATCTCACCCATGATGTCCGTCACGCGGCGGATGGAGGACACCACCTCCGTCATCGTCACACCCGCCTTGTCCACCAGCGCCGAGCCCTGCTCCACGCGCTCGACGCTGGCGGTGATCAGGGCCTTGATCTCTTTGGCGGCCTCGGCACTGCGCCCTGCCAGGCTGCGCACTTCTCCGGCCACCACGGCGAAGCCCCGGCCTTGCTCACCCGCACGGGCCGCTTCCACGGCCGCATTCAGCGCCAGGATGTTGGTCTGGAAGGCGATGCCGTCGATGACGCTGATGATGTCGGCGATCTTCTTGCTACTGTCGTTGATGCCTTTCATGGTCTCGACCACCTCGGACACCACATCGCCGCCCTGCCCGGCCACGGTCGATGCGCTCATCGCCAGCTGATTGGCCTGGCGCGCGTTGTCGGCGTTCTGCTTGACGGTGGAGCTCAGTTCTTCCATCGACGCCGCCGTCTCCTGCAGCGCGCTGGCCTGCTGCTCGGTGCGGATGGACAGGTCGTTGTTGCCCGAGGCGATCTCGGCGCTGGCCGATGCGACACCCTGCGCATTGCCACGCACGCCCGACACCACATTCGCGAGGTTGTCGCGCATGGCCGTCAGGCCACCGAGCAGCTGGGCGATCTCGTCCTTGCCCTGCGCCTTGATCGGCACCGTGAGGTCGCCCTGCGCCACCGAATCGGTGATCTGCACCGCGTTGCCCAGCGCACGCGAGATCTGCCGGATCATGGCGCCGCCCATCAACACCGCCAGCAGGATGCCCAGCACCACCGCCGTGAGCACCATGGCGCGGATCGTCTGAAAGCTCGTCTCGGCGCGGTCGTACTCGGCCTTGGCGCGGTCAAGCTGCACCTGCATGAGCTGGCTCAGCACATCCTGCAGCGGATCGATGGCGGGGTACATCTCCTTGGCCGCAAAGGCGGTGAGCGCGGCCACATCGCCCGATCGCAAATGGCCGGTGAGCGCATCGGCCGCCCCGTCGGCCTTGACCTGCAGGGGCTTGAAGCGCTCGACCAGCTGGGTTTCCTCCGGCACGAGGTGTGTGGCCAGGTAGGCTTTCCAGTTCGACTCGATGGCCTTGCGTGCGTCAGCCACCGACTGCAGCCCTTGCGCTGAAGTCATGGCGCCGTCACGCACCTTGTGCGCGGCATCGACCACATTGACGGCATACATGTCTGCCACCACCTTGATCTGCTTGAGGGGCACGACGCGATCGTCGTACACCGACTTGAGCCCCGTATTCGACTGCCCCATGCCGAACAACCCCGCCACGCCGACCAGCAACACCAGCAGGCACAAGGCTGCGAGCAGACCGGCAAGGCGCGTGGATATCTTGAACTGGTTCATGGCAACGCTCCTGAAGTGGGGACATGGAAGAAACTGCAACTCCACCACGCGCCAGGGCGCCATCGGTCTGCAGGCCGGCGGCAGAGGGCTGGGTTGTGGTGGTGCAAGCGGGCGAGAAGCGACACGCAGGATGTGCGCCAGGCAGATGACCGGCAACCCTGGTCCCAAGGGCCGACAGCCCATGCACCCGCAAAGTCAAAGCCGTGAACCATGAAAGAACTCCCGGCAAAAGACCAACGCATCCAAGACAAACCCGCAGCCGCACAAGAGCGGGAGGCCTGTGCGTTCAGCATAGCGCTTTCCGTTACGTTTGCGAACATTTGTCCCAAGAAAAACGACGACCCCCGGCAGCGGCGATACGCGGGCCGTGGCAAACGTAATGGCGCCAGAATGCTCCTTTTTTGATAGCTATGAGCGCTTGATAGACAATCGCCAGGGGCTTTTTTTAATCACACCCCATGGGCTCGGGCAGTGTGCCCCGCTCAGAAGCTCTCCCAGCTCAGAAGCTCTC